>CAYNEK010000027.1:26398-57065 GCA_964396175.1 uncultured Polyangiaceae bacterium
GGCGGCGCTGGAATGGGCGGCGCGGCGGGCGCGGGCGGCGGCGCTGGAATGGGCGGCGGGTCGGGCGCTGGAGCGGGGGGAGCGGCGGGCGCTGGAGCGGGCGGAGGCGCGGGAAGCGGGACGGTCTGCGTCCCGCGCTACGAGGTGGAGCCCGATCCGGTGGACGCGACGGACGCCCTCGTCGCTGCCATGTCCGCGGCGTCGAAGGATCCGGTGAAGGACGTCGACGGTCAGGTCCGTGTCCATCTCAAGAAGGGCACCTACGCGCTCCGGCAGGTCCAGGTCGCGTCGTATGTCCGCTTCGAGCTCGATCCGGGGACGGTCCTCCGCCCGAAGCAAGGCTACGCGCCTCCGACGAAGGGCTTCTGGGGGATGTTCCAGCTCGGCGCTGCAGACGCCGCGGTCCACGGCGTCACGTTCACCGAGGGGGACGGCTGTGGCGGGCACGGCCTCCCGGTCCCCCCTGGCGCACCTGGGTTCGAGGACGTGAAGCCGACGAGCACGGGCTTTCGGGGCAATGTGCCTGGCGCGACCCCCCACGGGACGCGCGGCATGGCGAACGCGCCGATCCCGGCCAATGCCTTCTGGAAGGATCCGCTCGCTCGCATGTGGGTCGTCGACCTCGATCCGCGACGCACGGGCGCGGACCCGAAGGGCGCGGCGTTCCTCGTACAGAACGGCTACGATCTCCGCTTCGAGTACCTCTTCAGCATCCAGAACGCCGAGGAGCAGCCTGGACCGATCGGCGGGGAGGTCCAGGGCGCGACGAGCCAGTCGACGGTCTTCATGATCTTGCCCCCGAAGGGCGCGCCCGTCGTCGCCGACGCGGACATGCAGATCGCGCACGGCCTGCGCGTGTCCTATCACTACAACATCCTCTCGCCCTCGGGGTGGGGGCCGAACCAGATCCGGGGCTGCGTGGACTGCTCGTTCGATCACGTCTACAGCCACGGCGGGACGGCGCTCCGCGTCGAGACGGACGGGATCCCGACGACCTGCGGCGGCGTCAAGTGTGATTGCGCGAGCCCGGGCGCGGTCTTCGCGAGCTACTCGAAGGTGAAGGGCCTCGTCGCCCACCACATCGAGGGCGAGCTCGGGAACAACGTCTTCGCGGCGACACCACACTGTCTCGCGAGCGACGATCTCACGGTGAGCGAGCTCCGAGGCCGCATGATGGCGCACCTCGCCGCCATCGCGAAGCCGGAGGCCGCCGGCGGGTTCAAGAGCATTCAAGTGACCAACGTCGAAGGCTGTGGCGGCCCCGAGGCATGGGCGCAGAAGGCAGACCCTAAGAACAACGCGTACACGCTCCAGAGCCCCCAGCCAGCGATCGTCGTCGCGCCGGGCGTGAGCGTCGCGTTCCACGGGGTCCTCGCCTGGCCGTCGACGAAGAGCGGGAGCCCCTTCGCGCTCGTCGACGGGAACCCTCCGCCCGGCGATTTCTCTCTCGTGGATCTGCCCGGCTGTCCGGCGCCCTGGCCCTGACGCGAGGTGAGGCGCCGGGTGTCGGCGTCGACTGCCTTGCGTCCCACGAGGCGTCGGCGCGGCGCCTTCCGCTGCGAGGTCACCGCCGGAAATGACGGCCCCACGCGCGTCGGGAGGCTGCGCCCTCGACGCGCCGCCAGGCCGCGCGCGCCGGGGCTGCGCGCGGGCAGGCGTCGAGGGGAGCCAAGGGCTCGTCGGTCGCTGGTGCGTCGATCCGTCAGGTCGCGTCACCGCGACCGCGCGGCGAGGGATCTCGACGATGCGCGCGCTCAGGCGATCGGCCGCCGCTCGGGCGCTCCGCGAGCGCCGCGCGCGCATCGCAGCGTCGCGGCCCCGAGCCGCAGCGTCGCGGCCCCGAGCGCATGGGGCGGCATCCTCGCCGGCTCGTTGGGCGAGGACCTCTCCGCTGAGGGTCCGCGGGCGTCGCGGACGTGGCCTTGACGCCGAGCGGCTTCGACGTGTAGCGTCCGCGCGACTTGGTGGCCCGCAGCCACGCGCACCGCCCCGTCGACACGGCCCATGCTGCCCCTCGAGGGCGCGTCGGCCGGACCGGAGGGACCGAGCGGGCGGCGGCGTGGGCTCCCCCCTCGGTCCCATGGATTCCCGCTATTATACTGTCCTTCATCACGCGCAGCAGCAGCACTGGTGGTACGCCGCGCGGCGCAAGATCCTCGCCTCCGTCATCGAGTCGATCGCCCGCGATGGGCTCCCGGAGGGCAAGATCTACGATCTCGGCTGCGGCGTGGGGGCAAACCTCGACGTGCTCGGGCGCTTCGGCGAGGTCGTGGGCGTCGACGGATCCCCCGAGGCGGTCCGCTTCTGTCACGAGCGCGGCTACACCTCCGTCCGTCAAGAGGATCTCGACGCGCTCTCGGGGATCCAGGACGGCGCCGCGAAGCTGGTCGTGCTCGCCGATGTCATCGAGCACCTGGACGACGAGGGCCCCTGTCTCGCCGCGGCGCACCGGCTCCTCGCGCGCGGGGGCGCGCTCCTCGTGACGGTCCCCGCCTACGAGTGGCTGTGGAGCCCCGCCGACGATCTCAACCACCACAGGCGCCGCTACACGGCAGGCCAGCTCGAGCGCGTGATCGCGCGCCGCTTCCGCGTCGAGCGCGTCACGTACTTCAACACGCTCCTCTTCGGCACGGTCCTCGCCGGCCGCGCGGTCGAGAAGGTGCTCGGCCGTGGAGGCGACGACGCGGCGCACGTGCCGCCAGCAGCCGTCAACCGGACGCTCGAGACGATCTTCGCCGCCGAGGCGGGCCTCTTGTCGCGCGTCAGGCTGCCCTTCGGCGTGTCGATCCTCTGCGTGGCCCGGAAGGACTGAGCCGCCGTGACCACGGCCGACACGGTCGATGGCTTCCAAGACGGAGTCACGGGCACCTCCTCGCCGCTGCACCCGCGCGCTCTCCGCGCGCTCACGCTCCTCGCCGCGAGCGGCGGCTCCTTCGGGCTCTTCGTGCAGGGGCTGCGCGCCCGCGCGGTCTACGACGGCTTCGCGGCGTCCAACGAGGGCGGCGCGGCGCTCCGGTTGTCCTTCAGCGTGGCGCTCGGGCTGGGGGTCATCGTCCCGGTGCTCTTCGGGGTCGTCGCGTACCTGTGGCGACCCGCGACCGCGCGCGAAGCGGTCCCCCGCGCGGCCGATCTGCTCTCGCCGCTCGTCGTCACGGGCTTGCTCCCCGCGCTCTTCTCCTGGCGAACCTGGGCGAGCGATCCGCTCCCGTACCTCGTCACGCTCGGGGTCTTCGGGTTGCTGCTCGAGTGGTCGCTGCGGCGGTCGTTCGCGGCGCTCCCGGCCGAGCTCTTCGAGCGCCTGGGCCAGGTGGGGGAGACGTCACGACTCGGGCACGTCCTCCCGCTCGTGGTCGTCCTGGGCGGAGCGATCTTCTACACCGCGTGGATCGGGCACTTCACGGTGCTAAACCACCGTCGGCTCGGCACCTCGGGCTTCGATCTCGGGATCAACGTCAACTGGTGCTTCAACGCGATGCACGGGCAGCTCTGGCGCTGCCCCACGCTGTTCGGGTCCGACGGCGGCCACTTCATCGGCAACCACGCGATCTTCGCGATGCTCTATTGGTTGCCCATCTTCGCGGTGAAGCCCGGCGCCGAGACGCTCCTCTGGTGGCAGGCCTTCATCGTCGGCTTCGCCGCGGTGCCGCTCTACTTCTTCGCGAAGACCCAGCTCTCTCGGCCCCTCGCGGCGATCGTCGCGTGCGCGTACCTCTTCTACGCGCCCGTCCACGGGCCCAACTTCTACGACTACCACGAGCTCTTGCCAGCGATGTTCTGGCATTTTACCCTGTACTGGGCGATCGCGGAGCGACGGTACAAGCTCCTCCCGCTGCTCTTGCCGATCATCTTCGCGCACCGCGAGGACGTCGCCGTGGGGGTCGCGGTGCTGGGGGTCTTCCTCGCGCTCACGGGGACGCGGAGGCGGCTCGGGCTCATCCTGGCGACGGTGAGCGTCGTCTGGTTCGTGACGATCAAGTTCGTCATCATGCCGCGCCTCTGGACCTCGTGGTTCGCCGACATCTACAAGGAGCTGCAGGCCCCGGGGGACCACGGCTACGGGAGCGTGGTCCAGACGGTCCTCATCAACCCCTCGTACTTCGTCCATACGCTGCTGAAGGAGGTGAAGGCGGTCTACGCGCTCCATCTGTTCGCGCCGCTGCTCTTCTTGCCGCTCCGGAAGCCTGCGTTCTTGCTGCTCGCGATCCCGGGCTTCTTCTTCAGTCTCCTCACGACGGCGTACCCGCCGACGGTGTCGATCTCCTTTCAGTACACGACGCACTGGGTCCCGTACCTCTTCGCGGCCGTCGTGCTCATGCTGCGGACGATGGGGGCGGACCGGCTGGGGCGCATCCGTCGCGGCGCCGCCGTGGGCGCGATGAGCGGGGCCATGGTCGCGCACAGCTTCGTGTTCGGGGCGTTCTTCTTGCACAACACCTTCGTCGGCGGCTTCAGCCGGATCGAGTTCTCGATGACGCAGTACGAAGAGGACAGGTACCGTGAGCTCCAGCGGATGAAGGCGCTCATCCCGCCCGGTGCGAGCGTCGCGGCGACCGAGAACGAGAACCCCCACATCGCCGCGCGCATGAACGCCTACACCCTGAATTACGCGCACGGCGACGCGGAGTACCTGCTCGTCCGCGGCCCATCCATGAGCGCCGGCGCGAAGAAGAACGTCCAGGACGCGCTCTCGAAGCACGACTACCAGCTCGTGACCTCGGGCCACGATCTGTACCTCTTCAAGCGGGGGCCGAGCACGCCGGAGACCGAGCGCGCCCTCTCGACGCTGGGCTTCTCGGCGAGGAAGGCGCCGCCTCATGCCGCTCCTTGAGCGGGTGAGCGAGTGGCTGTTCGCCCGCCGCGCGATCGCGGCCGCGACGACGGCGAGCGCCGAGCGCCCGGGCGCTGCCCGGCGTGCGCGTGCGGCCGCGCTCCTCGCCGCATCCGATCGCTTCGCGACGCCCGCCGTCGTCGCGCGAGCCCAGGGCGACATCGCCGAGGCTCTCCTCCACGAGGCCGCGCGCGAGGCCATCGCGGCGCGGGACGAGTCCGCCCCCACGCCGACGTTCGAGGAGGCCCTCTCGGCGCTCGGGCTCCCCACGGGCGCCTCTCCGCAGCTCCTCGAGCGGGCGATCCGCGCGACGCTCGCGGACGAGTCTGGGGTCGCGGCGATCTCGCGGCTCCGCACGCACGCGCGCGTGCGATTGGGGGGGGTCTTTGCGCTCTTGGTCTCCGTGATCGTCGGGGGGATCTTCGCCGCGCATGGGTACCGTGCGTGGAGGGATCTCGCGAGGGGCAAGCCCTGGTCGACGAGCTCGAGCGCGATGACCTGCGAGCCGGCTCGGCACCGCTGCGGGACGGCGTCGACGGACATCCTCTTTCACACCAAAGAGGAGGACAATCCCTGGTTCCAGGTCGACCTCGGGGCCGCTCGGCGCATCACGAAGGTCGAGATCCGGAACCGCCGTGACTGCTGCCCCGACCGCGCGATCCCGCTCGTCGTCGAGACGAGCCTCGACGGGGCGCAATGGATCGAGGTTGGCCGCCGCACGGACAGCTTCTTCGAATGGACGGCTCAATTTCCCCCGCGTGAGGCCCGCTTCGTCCGTGCGAGGGCCTTGCGTGTGACCATCCTCCACCTCCGCGGGCTGCGCGTCTGGTGACCCGAGATCGACGACGATGACCGAACACGACGAAGCCCCGATCGCGCCCGCCGAGCCTGCCTCCCCCGACCCGGCCGCGGGCCCGGGCGTGCCTTCTGGCTCGGTGACGGCGCCCCACACGTCGATGGGCGCGTCCGAAGGAGTGTCCGGGGGGGCGCTGGCGGCGCCGGGCGATGGAGCGCGCGTACCTGGAGGAGTGTCCGGCGAGGCGCTCGGGGCGCCAGGTGACGGAGCGGGTGTCGTGGCCCCGGCCGTGCTCGCGAGCCCAAAGGGCGAGGGGATCTTCTCGTGGGTCCGCGAGGCGCTGGGGCGCAGGCGCGCGCTCGCGGACGCGGACGCGGCGTGGGCATCCCTCACGAGCGAGGAGCAGCGCCGCCTCGAGCGAGCTCGCGCGCTCACCGAGGCCGCCGCGCGGCTGACGAGCCCGATCGAGCCGCTCCCGGGAGGGCTCTCGGGCGCCTATCCGGCGCACCACCTGCTCCGCGAGGCGCGAGCGCTCCTCTCGCTACCCGAGGGACCGACCGACGAGGCGACCGTCATGGACGATCTGCGCGTGGTCTCCGACGAGGTCGCGCGCAGGCTCGAGCCGCTCCGGCGCCGAGGCGATCTGCTCGTCAGCCGCTGGCTGCGCCTCGGGCTCGTCGCCGCCGGTGGGGCGCTCGTCCTCCTCGGACTGCTCGCGCTCGGGCAGCGCCTAGCGACGGGACCGAACCTCGCGGCCTCCGCCAAGTGGAAGGCGAGCAGCAGCCTCATCGTCTGTCACCCCGAGAAGATGGATTGTGGCGGGACGCGGACCGCGATCTTCTTCCATACGGCCGAGGAAGACTCCCCATGGATCGAGTACGATCTCGGGAGCGCCAAGCGGATCTCCCGGGTCTTCGTCCGCAACCGCGAGGACTTTGGTCGCGAGCGCGCCGTCCCGCTCGTCGTCGAGCTGTCCACCGATCGGAAGAAGTGGGTCGAGGTCGGGAAGATGAGCGAGCCTTTCGACACGTGGACGGCCCAATTCGCCTCGACGGATGCCCGCTACGTCCGCCTCCGCGTCACCAAGCGGACCTATCTCCACCTCGAGACCGTCGAGATCCGCTGACATGGGCGCGGGCGCGACGGGTCGCCTCCGTGCCTGGCTCGCCGGCGCGACCCTCCTCGCGGCCGCCGTCGCGCTGCTCCGGGTCTTTGGGCAGCACACCCCCATCAAGGATTGGGTCGCCTGGGTCTACCTCGAGGGGGCGCTCGCCGCCCTCGTGTTCGGTGTGGCGTCGCTCGGCGTCGGGCACCGCGTGGTCCAGGCGTTGTCACCCCATCGACGCGTCCCGGGTCACTATACGCTCGCGTTCGCGACGGGCGTGCTGTGCTCCTTCTACGCGATCTTCTCGCTCGGGTTGCTCGGGCTGCTCCGGACCGCGACGTTCTTTGTCCTGCCGGCGGCGCTCTTGGCGCTGGGGCTGCCCTCGCTCCTCCGCGCGATCCGTGAGGATCTCGAGGGTCAGCGCCTCGATCTCTCGCCGGTCACCGCGGTCGTCCTCTCGGTGGGGGTGGTGGGGTTGGTCGCGGCGTACCTCCCCATCCTGAACCCAGGCAACATCGCCTACGACGCGCGCTGGTACCACCTCGGCCTCGCGGAGAACTACGCCGCGAGGGGGGCGATCCGTGCGTCGCCGGACGGGGTGCTCGCCAACGCGATCCCGCACCTTCCGTCGGTGCTGTACGCGTGGGCCTTCCTCGCGCCGGCGTCCCTGTTCACGAAGGTCCAGATCTGCGCGCACCTGGAGGCGCTGGTGTTCTTGGGGACCTTGCCCGGGATCACGGCGCTCGTGCGCGAGCTGTTGCCCGAGAGCCGGGTACGGCTCGCGTGGGTCGCGATCTTCCTGTGGCCCTCGGTGCTCGTCTACGACTCGTCCCTGGTGACGGCGGGCGATCACATCGCGACGTGCTGGACCGTTCCGGTCTACCTGACGGCGCTCCGGCTCTGGCGGCTCCCGACGCGGGCCCACGCCTGGCTCTTCGCGCTCTCGGTCGCGGGGCTGGCGCTGTCGAAGTACACGGGGCTCATCGCGTATGTCCCCATCGTCGTCGTCGTGCTCGCGCGGCTCGCCTTCCTCTCCCTACGCCAGCCGGCGGCTCGTGGCGCGCTCGGTCACGTGCTCCTCGCGGGCGTGTTGCTCACGACCCCTCATTGGCTGAAGAACCTCGTCTTCTACGGAGATCCTGTCTACCCGACCTTCGCGCGGGTCCTCCCGGTGCACCCATGGACGGCGGACTCGGCGGCCCGGTACACACAATTTCAGGCGACCAACTTCGCGGCGACGGGGCCTTGGGCCGGGCGGCTCTGGGGGGCCGTCCGCGCCATGATGGATCACTCGTTCTCGCTCTACAACTGGGAGATGATGCACGGGAAGACCCCTGTCTTCGGCTCCCTCTTCACCTTCTCGCTGCCGGCGCTCCTCTTCGTCCCCCCGCGGCGGCGGCTCCTCGGGCTCGTCGCGACGATCCACGTGGGCGTTGGGCTTTGGTACATTCTGTCGCACCAGGAGCGGTACCTGCAGGTGCTCTTGCCCCTGATGGTGGCGTCGACCGTCGCGCTCGGGGTCCTCGTAGCTCGACTCGGGAGCGTGGCCCGGCTGGGGGTGATCGCGCTCGCGGGGGTGCAGGCGATCTGGACGTGCGGCGCGATCTTCTTCCCCATCCATCGCATGGCCGGCGGCTCGGGGCTCTCGAGCGCGGTCGAGTACCTCGCCGGAGGCTACCCGCCTGGGCGCGCCGGTCGCCTGCGGCCGTACGCGGACTACGAGATCGTCGGAGAGGATCTCCCGAATGGGAGCCGGCTCCTGCTCCACCAGGTGCACCTGCACCTGGGCTTTGGGCACGAGACGCTCTCGGACTCGATCCCGCTCAGCATGGGGATCAGCTACGGTCGGCTCGGCGGGGTCCCGGGGGCGAAGACGATGCTCCAGCAGATGGGTGTGACGCACCTCGTGCACCAGCGAAAGAACGGCGGAGAGGACTCCCTCGCAGGGGACATCGTGTTCTGGTCGACCGTCGCCCGGGGCACGACGGTGCAGCGAGGCGCGTGGGACCGGATCGAGGTGGCGTCGATCGACGACGGGCTCCCGGGGGACGCCGTGTTCGTGAAGCGTTGCGTCGCGGGCTGGCCGGCGAGCGGTTGGTACGCGCTCGGGGCGCTCGCGACGGAAGGTGGCGCGCCGTCTCAGCCCGAGGACGCGCGCGGGTGGGCGGAGGCGGCCTACGTCGTCACAGATCCCCATTGCCTGAAGGACCCGGACTTTACCCAGCGTTTCATGAAGGCGACGGACCACGGCGCGATGGGCGTGTGGGTGCGGAAGAGATAGCGTCTCGGCTCGGGGGGGCGGCGAACTCATGAGCGCGTGAGGCGTCACCCTTACAGCGCCGCGCGCGCCCATCCGGTCGTGCCCTGGCTAGGTCCAGAACAGCTCCGACACCGTGTCCGTGTCGCCGTCTCGGCCCCCGAGGACGATGCGATGACGGACGTCCTTGCCTCCCGCCATCTCGACCAAGGCCTCGCCGCTCGCCATCACCTCCATCCACATCGTGCGGTCGAAGCCCACGCAGCCGCGCCACTCGGCGCGGGCGCGCCCCCGGCGTCGCTCGACGACCTCGAGCGAGCCCGTGTCATAGTACCCAGAGAAGAACCGAGAAGACGCCGCGAACACCGTCTCCGGGGAGAGCATCCTCATCACGAAGCGGTACACCCCCGCCGTGTCGATGCGCATGCACTCGTGGGCGATCTTGCGCACGAGCTCGGGGCCGCCCCCCGAGGCAGCGAGGATCGCGGACCACATCGTCTTGTATGATGAGATGGGGTACCAGCCGCTCGGCAGGATGGTCCCGTAGCGGAGCGCCTCCCCGAGCTCGCGATCCATCTGTCCGAGGGCCCTCTCGCGAGTCCCCGCGGGGCAGATCGCGTCGACGGCCGCCATCACGGACCGGAAGGCGACCCCCTTCACGCGGGGCTCGCTCATCGCAGCTCGCGCCATGAACGTACAGCGCGCGGAGTCATCGAGAGGGTCACAACTTTGCGAGTGTACCCGATCGCGCTCGCGCGCGTCAGTGGTTCTCGGCTGCCGCTTCCGGCTTGACGCGCACGTCGAGGCGCGGTGCGGTCCCTGCTCCTACGTCGGCGACGTAGACCGTTTCCATGGTCACCATCCTTCGCTCCAAGCTCGCCCTCGTCCTCGCGCCCCTTCCGGTCGTCCTCGCGTCGTGCGCCGGCACGGACGCGTCGTCGTCGCTGCAGGGGACGAGCGGCGCTCCCTCGCCGCTCGAGCTGGCGATCCATGGAGCCACCCACGCCCCGGGAGCGTCCCGCGCGCCGGGGCCGTGGCCGCATGACGTCCGGCTCATCCCACCGCCTGCAGCGGGGATCTCCGTGCGCCCCGGGGTGACGAGCCTCGAGGTCACCGTCCGTGGCAGCGCGCGCGCGACGACCCCGACCGCCGTGACCCTCCCCAGGCGCCTGTCGGACGGCTTCGTCGTGAAGGACCCTGGCACGGGGCTCTCTCTCGACGTCAAGATGCCCGGGGCGAAGCCTGCCCAGGGGCGTGTCCTCGAGCGCGGGCTCGTCGTGTACGACGAGGGACTCGGGGCAGGGCGTCACGTGGTCCATCGGCCTGGCGCGGAGGGTGTCGAGGACTACGTCGTCTTCGACGACCGCCCAGCGATCGAAGAGCTGCGCTACGACCTCGCGATCCCTGCGCGCGCCGGGCTCCGTCTCGTCGCGGGCGTCCTCGAGCTCGTGGACGAAGGCGGCGCGCCGCGCCTTCGGATGGTGGCCCCTTGGGTGAAGGACGCGGCGGGGAGGTCCACGGAGCCCACCGTGCGCGTCGAGGGCTGTGCGGTCGATGTGAGCCTCGCCGCGCCGTGGGGGCGAGCGCCCATTGCCCCTGGAAGGGACCGATGTCAGGTGGTCATCGGCTTTGCCGCCGAGACGTACCCGATCGTGGTCGATCCGGCGTGGACGACGACGGCGAGCCTCGCCGGTCCGCGGTATCTGCACGGGGCCACCCGGCTCTCGTCGGGGAAGGTGCTCGTCTCGGGTGGCTATACGTCGAAGGCGATCTCGACCGCAGAGCTCTACGATCCGGCGACGCGGACCTGGGCGGTGACGGGCTCCCTCGCGACGGCACGCCAGCGTCACGTGGCCGGCGAGCTCTCTGGCGATCGGGCGATCGTCGCGGGCGGGACTGGGCAAGGCGGGGCCCTCGCGTCGTCCGAGGTGTACGAGCTCTCCACCGGCCTGTGGAAGGCGGGGGCGCCGCTCGCGCAGGCTCGCTACAACCACACGGCGAGCGTCCTCTCGTCGGGTGAGGTACTCGTCGTGGGCGGCAGGAGCGGGCTGAACACCGACGTGGCGCTGACCGAGGTCTACAATCCATCCCAAGACCTGTGGGCGTCGTCAGCACCCCTCTCGAATGCCCGCGACGAACACACCGCGTCGGTCCTCCCGAACGGACACGTGCTCGTCGTCGGGGGGCGGACGGGAGCGGGCGCCTACCTCGGGACCGCCGAGTCGTACGATGTGGCACAGAAGACCTGGTCGGCGGCGGGGAGCCTCGGCGCTGGGCTCGCCGGGCACACCGCGACGGTGCTCGGGAGTGGCGAGGTGCTCGTCGTCGGTGGCTTCGGGGACGGCGGGTACTCTCCGTCGATCGCGCTCTACGATCCAGGTCAAGGCTCGTGGACGCCTGGCGTCGCCCTCGCGACGGGGCGATCCGCGCACACGGCGTCGCTCCTCCCCAGCGGGGAGGTCCTCGTCGCGGGCGGCGCGTCCAGCACCGTGACCCTCGGGACGAGCGTCCTCTACGCGCCGACGCCGGGCGCCTGGTCCCCGGCCCCATCCCTCCAGGTCGCGCGTCACCATCACACCGTGACCGGGCTGCCCGGCGGCGAGCTGCTCGTCGTCGGTGGCGTGAATGGGTCCGGCGACGCGCTCTCGTCTGTGGAGCTGTGGGCGCAGGTCGCGCAAGGTGGCGCCTGCGCCTCCTCCGATGACTGTGCGTCCCATCACTGCGTGGACGGCGTGTGTTGCGAGACGGCGTGTGCAGACGTCTGCGAGGCCTGCCGAGCGAGCAAGACGGGCCAGCCCGACGGGACCTGCGCCCCTGTCTCGGCGGGGACGGACCCAGACGATGAATGCACCGTGTTGGGCGCGGGTGTCTGCAGGACCACGGGGTTCTGTGATGGGAAGGGGAGCTGCGGGGACAACGCAGGACAGGCGTGCAGCGCGCCGGCCTGCGTGTCCTCGACGACCCTGGCTCCTGGGAACGTCTGCGACGCGGTGGGGACCTGCTCCTCGAGCCCTGCCCCGATCGTGGACTGTGCGCCCTTTTCGTGCAAGGGGGCGGCCTGCCTCACGATCTGCCAGTCCATGGCCGACTGTGTCCCGGGGAGCGCCTGCGTCGCGGGCATCTGCACCGGGGTCAAAGGAAACGGGAAGGCCTGCAGTGGCCCAGACGAATGCAAATCGGGGTTCTGTGTGGACGGGGTGTGCTGCGACTCGTCCTGTACGGGGCAGTGCCAGGCGTGTGACGTCGAGGGGAAGGAGGGCTCCTGTGCGTCCGTGGGCAAGGGTGACTCGCCGCATGGCGGGAAGCCGGCGTGCGCAGGGAGCGGCGCGTGTCAGGGCGTCTGCGATGGAATCAAGGGGAGCGCCTGTGTGTACCCTGGGGTAGCGACGCTGTGTGGCTCGACATGCCAGGGGGCGAGCCTCGTCTTCTCGAGGTGCGGAGGAGAGGGCTCGTGCGTGCCGCAGCAGGGAGAGAGCTGTGCGCCGTTCGCGTGCGACGGCCAGGCGGGCATGTGCAAGACGACCTGCGCGTCGGCCACAGACTGTGACGGCGCTCATGGATATGTGTGCCTCGGGGGGCTCTGCAAGGTCCCTTCCGGGACGGGGGGCGCTGGGGCCGGAGGCTCGGGGCTGGGCGGGGCTGGGACGGGAGGGTCGGGGGCCGCGGGGGCTGCCACGGGCGGGACCTCCATGGGTGGCTCCGGTGCGGCGCCCTCGGGGATGGGTGGCTCCGCCGTCGGGTCCGGGGCTGGCGGAACAGGTGTGGGTGGCTCCCCCTCGGGCAGCGGGCCTCCGGCTGCGGCCCCCTCGGGGACGGACGAGGAGTCCGGTGGGTGCGGTTGCTCGGTGCCGCGAGCCGAGCGCGCGGGGTGGTGGGCGCTGGCGGTGGCGGGTGTCGCCCTGGCGTCGCGCCGTCGCAGGTGACTCGGAGCTCCCTCGCGCGCGTGAGCGCCTCCGAGCGCCGCGCCTGGATCGCGATCCGCGCAGGCCGCGGTCGCGCTTCGTGTGTGGCAGCGGCGGATCGGGCGCCGGAGCGTCGACGTTCCTGCGCCGCGCGTGCGGCGGGAGCAGCCCATTCGTCCGAGTGTCACCGCGTGGGGTGAGGCGCCGTGGGCAGAGGTGTGGCTTGCGTCGCCGCGTGCGCGCGAGGGGGCGGCGAGCCGGTTATCGCCCTCGACGGGCGGGCCGAGGCGTGGCTCGCGTCGCCGCGTGTGCGCGAGGGGGCGGCGAGCCGGTTCTCGCCCTCGACGGGCGGGCCGAGGCGTGGCTTGCGTCGCCGCGTGCGCGCGAGGGGGCGGCGAGCCGGTCGTCGCCCTCGAAGGGTGGGCAGAGGCGTGGCTCGCGTCGCCGCGTGTGCGCGAGGGGGCGGCGAGCCGGTTATCGCCCTCGAAGGGCGGGCCGAGGCGTGGCTCGCGTCGCCGGGTGTGCGCGAGGGGGCGGCGAGCCGGTCGTCGGCTTCGAAGGGCGGGCAGAGGCGTGGTTTGCGTCGCCGGGTGTGTGCGAGGGGGCGGCGAGCCGGTCGTCGCCCTCGACGGGCGGGCCGAGGCGTGGTTTGCGTCGCCGCGCGGTTGAGCTACGCCCCGCCGTCCATGGCGACGCCGCGCGCGCTCCCGGTCCTCCCGCTCCGGGACATCGTGGTCTTTCCTCACATGCTGTCGCAGCTCTTCGTGGGGCGAGAGCGCAGCATCCTCGCGCTCGAGGCGGCCGCGGTCTCGGACAAGGAGGTCTTCCTCGTCGTGCAACGGAGCGCCAAGATCAACGACCCGGCCCCGGAGGACCTCCACACCGTCGGCACCATCGGCTTCGTGTCGCAGATGCTCCGGCTCCCGGACGGGACCGTGAAGGTCCAGGTCGAGGGGCGCCGGCGCGCGCGCCTGGTCGAGCTGTCGAAGACCGATCCGTACTTTCTCGCGGAGGTGCTCCCGATCGACGAGAAGGACCCTGAGGGGCTCGAGATCGACGCGCTCGTCCGATCGCTGCAGGCGGCCTTCGAGGCGTACGCGAAGCTCCACAAGAAGATCGAGCCCGAGGTGCTCATCACCCTCGGGGCCATCGACGGCCCAGCGCACGTCGCTGACGCGATCCTCGCGCACATGCCCAGCGTGAAGCTGTCCGACCGCCAGGCGATGCTCGAGTCCTTCGATCCCAAGGCGCGCCTCTCTCGGCTGCTCGAGCTGCTCGAGGCCGAGATCGAGATCCTCCAGGTCGAGAAGAAGATCCGCTCCCGCGTGAAGCGCCAGATGGAGCGAACGCAGAAGGAATACTACCTCAACGAGCAGATGCAGGCGATCCAGAAGGAGCTCGGTGAGGGTCGTGACGAGGCCAAGACCGAGCTGCAGGAGCTCGAGGATCTCATCCAGAAGAAGCAGCTCTCCAAGGAGGCGAGAGAGCGCTGCGACAAGGAGCTCCGCAAGCTCAAGATGATGCACCCGACGAGCGCCGAGGCGACCGTCGTGCGCAACTACCTCGACTGGATCCTGTGCCTCCCGTGGGGTGAGACCTCGACGGAGGAGCTCGATCTCGAGAAGGCCGAGGCGGTGCTCGAGGAGGACCACCACGGCCTCGCCAAGATCAAGGAGCGCATCCTCGAGCACCTCGCGGTCGAGGCGCTCACCAAGGAGAACAAGGGGCCGATCCTCTGCTTCGTCGGGCCGCCCGGCGTCGGCAAGACGAGCCTCGGGCGGAGCATCGCGCGGGCGACGGGCCGGGCCTTCGTGCGGCTCTCGCTCGGAGGGGTGCGCGACGAGGCCGAGATTCGGGGCCACCGGCGCACCTACATCGGCGCGATGCCCGGCAAGATCATCCAGTCGCTGAAGCGCGCGAAGACGATGGCGCCGCTCTTCTTGCTCGACGAGGTCGACAAGATGTCGAGCGACTTCCGCGGCGATCCGGCGTCGGCGCTCCTCGAGGTGCTCGATCCGGAGCAGAACTCGACGTTCGCCGATCACTACCTCGACCTCGACTTCGATCTCTCGAAGATCCTCTTCGTGACGACGGCCAATTCGCTCTCCGGGATCCCCCTGCCGCTCGCCGATCGCATGGAGACGATCGAGCTCTCGGGCTACACCGATGACGAGAAGCTCCACATCGCGCGCCGCTACCTCTTGCCGCGGCAGCTCGAGGAGTCCGGGCTCGGGCGCCACGAGATCTCGATGACGGACGCCGCGCTCGCCGAGATCCGCGATCGGTACACGCGCGAGGCCGGTGTCCGCACGCTCGAGCGCGAGATCGGCGGCGTGTGCCGCAAGATCGCGCGGAGGGTGCTGAAGGGCGGGCTCGCGGGGCCGCTCGTCGTCGACGCGAAGGACGTCGAGCCGCTGCTCGGGCCGCCGCGCTTCCGCTCCGGCAAGGCGGAGGAGCGCAGCGAGATCGGGCTCACGCAGGGGCTGTCGGTGACGAGCTACGGCGGCGAGCTGCTCGCGTGCGAGGTCTCGATCGTCCGGGGGAAGGGCAAGCTCCACATCACGGGCAAGCTCGGCGACGTGATGAAGGAGTCGGCCCAGGCCGCGGTGAGCTACGTGCGCTCGCGCAGCGACGAGCTCGGGATCCCGGACGGCTATTTTGGCAAGCACGACGTCCACATCCACTTCCCCGAGGGCGCGATCCCGAAGGACGGGCCGAGCGCCGGGATCACGATCGCGACGTCGCTCGTCTCGGCGGTGAAGGGCATCCCCGTGCGGCGCGACGTCGCGATGACGGGCGAGATCACGCTCCGCGGGCGCGTGCTCCCAATCGGCGGGCTGAAGGAGAAGCTCCTCGCTGCGGCGCGAGCCGGCGTGACCCACGCGCTCATCCCGCGGGACAACGAGAAGGATCTCGCCGACGTGCCCGGGCGGGTGCTCGCGGAGATCGAGATCCTGTCGGTCGAGCACGCGGACGACGTCCTCCGCGCGGCGCTCCTCGTGCGCGATCCCGACGTGCTGCTCCCGCGGGCGCGGTCGGTCCGCAGGTTCGTCGCGGGGCGGCTCGTCGAGGACTCGACCGATCCGTCCGAGACGCGCCCGCTCAGCTGATCGACGCCCGGCGCGTCGCGATCCCGACGTGCTGCTCCCGCGGGCGCGGTCGGTCCAGAGGTTCGTCGCGGGGCGGCTCGTCGAGGACTCGACCGATCCGTCCGAGACGCGCCCGCTCAGCTGATCGACGCCCGGCTCGTCGCGGGGAGGCTCGTCCTCTCTCGTGCTGGCGTCAGGGTGGCGGCCTGCGATCGAGCTGGGTCGATGCGCGCCTTGGGTCGGTCGTGCGCGTGTCGCTCGACTACGTCCGCTTCTCGTCGCGATCGACGCGGCCGTCCTTGAGCGTCACGACGCGCGGCATCTGCTCGGCGAAGCTCGGGTTGTGCGTGACGACGATGACCGTCGTCCCGCGCTCGGCGTTGGCCTGGAAGAAGAGCTCGTGGATCGCGTGGCTCGTGGCGCTGTCGAGGTTCCCGGTCGGCTCGTCGGCGAGGAGCAGCTTCGGCTCGAGCAGGAGCGCCCTCGCGAGCGCGACCCGCTGCTGCTCGCCGCCCGAGAGCTCGCCTGGGCGGTGGCTCATCCTGTGGTCGAGGCCGACGCTCGCGAGCAAGGCCTCCGCCTTGGGGCGCACCTCCGAGAGGTGCGCGCCGCGGATCATCCCCGGCATCGCTACGTTCTCCAGCGCAGTGAACTCGGGGAGCAGGTGGTGAAACTGGAAGACGAAGCCGATCGTCTCGTTGCGGAGCCTCGCGAGCTCGGCGCTCGTCATGCGGGTGACGCTGCGGCCGTCGACCGCGATCTCCCCGCGGGTGGGCAGATCGAGCGTCCCGATGCAGTGGAGGAGCGTGCTCTTGCCCGCGCCGGACGGCCCCACGATGGCCATCACCTCGCCCTCGTCGATGTCGAGATCGATGCCGCGGAGCACGTCGAGCTGGGCGCCGTGGTGGTCGTAGGTCTTGTGGAGATCGTGGATGCGGACGAGAGGCATGGTCACTCGTGGCGCAGGCCGTCGACGGGTCGCAGGCCCGCCGCCGCCGTCGCGGGGAAGATGGTGACGACGGTGCAGATGAGGATCGCGCTGACGGCGATCGTCGCGTAGTCGGAGGGGTTGGTCGCGACGGGCAGCCGATCGATGTAATAGACGTCGGGGTCGAGGCGCACGCCGAACCACTTGAGCCCCACGCACATCGCGACGCCCGTCGCGACGCCGAAGGCCGTCCCGATCGTGCCGATGATGACCCCCTCGCCGAGGAAGATGGATAGGATCGAGCGATCGGTCGCGCCGAGCGCCTTCAGGATCGCGATCTCCTTGCTCTTCTCGGTCACCATGAGGAGCAGCGTGCACACGATGCAGAAGCTCGCGATGATCACCGCGAGCGAGAGGATGATGAAGGTGACGTAGCGCTCGAGCTTGAGGGCCGAGAAGAGGTTCTTGTTCATCTCGCGCCAGTCGCGGACGCGCAGGCTCGCGTCGCCGACGGCGGCGGTCACGCGCGGTACGAGCGCCTCGGTGGTCTCGGGGTCCACCGAGCGGATCTCGATGCCCGTGATCTTGTGCTCGAGGCTGAAGAACGCCTGCGCCACGTCCATGCGGAGGTAGACGTGTGAGGCGTCGAACTCGTACATCCCGCTGTAGAAGATCGCCGCCACGCGGAAGCGCCGCGCCCGCGGGAGCACCCCCATCGGACCGAGATCGCCGAGCGGCGAGACCAGGGTGAGCTCGTCGCCGACGAGCAGGTGCAGGCTCTTCGCGAGCTCGCGCCCGATGACGATCCCGGGCAACTTCTCGGGTCTTCTGATCGTGAGGCCCGGGTAGAGCGCGGAGAGATCGGGGCCTTTCCGGATGAGCTCGCCGCGCGGCCCTGCGCCGATCACCGCGTCGGGCGGGAGGTGGAGGAGCGCCTCCTCGTCGACGAGGTTCGACAGAGAGCCGTACTCGACGTTGTGGACCACGTCGAGGACGCCGCCGATGGTGGCCGGATCGATGCCGCGCACGAGCGCCCCAGCGGTGTTCGCGTTGGACGACGCCATCGCCTCGCCGGCCACGATGGGGGTCGCCGCCTCGACGCCCGGGACCTTCCGCACGCGCTCGACCATCGGGGCGTAGTCCGAGAAGCCCGTGAGCTGCGCGGGCATGTCGACGACGAGGTGGGCGTTGTTGCCGAGGATCTTTCGCTTCAAGTCCTGGCCGAAGCCGCCCATCACCGACACGACGTTGCAGAGCGCGCACGAGCTCACGAACACGCCGAAGATCGACAAAAAGCTGATGACGGTCAAAAACCCGCCCTTCGACGCGCGGACGTGGCGTGCCGCCACGCAAGGGACGAAGGTCTGGCGCTCGAGGAGATCGAGGCTGACGGGGAGGAGCGCCCCCAGCCCGCCGAGGAGGAAGCCGAGGCCCGACAGCAGCGCCGAGAGCCGGATGAGCTCGTGCCCCAGGTTGTACTGGGTGCCCGGGAGCACGGGGAGCCGCAGCGTCACGAAGGTGAGCGCGAGGAACAGGGCGCCCAAGAGCGCCGCGAAGAACCACGGCACGCCGCGGATCTTGCCCGGGAGCCGGAGCGACGCGAGCCCGGCGTCTGGCCCGGCCCGCAGGCTGCGCGCGCGCACGAGGAAGGCAAGGCCCAGCGAGGTGACGAGGCAGAGGAAGAAGGCGACGACGCCGACGGTGGGCGCCAGCGACGACAGCGTGAGGCTCGGCGCGAGCCTGCGGGTGAGCCGCGCGACGAGGAGGCCCAGCCCCACGGAGAGGGGCGTGCCGATGATGCCCACGAGCGTGGACGAGCGCGCGCGGAGGACGAGCGGCTCAGGTTCGGCGAAGCGCTGGAGCCCACGCCGCACGACGACCACCCCGAGGCCCAGGCACACGAGGACGAGGGCCGCGAGCCAGGGGCTCATCCTTCGGGCCGGAGCAGCGGGAAGAGGATGACGTCTCGGATGCTCTCCTGGTGCGTGAGCGCCATCACGAGGCGATCGATGCCCATGCCGAAGCCCGCTGCGGGCGGCATCCCGTGCTCGAGCGCGCGGACGTAGTCCTCGTCGTAGTCCATCGTCTCCTCCGCGCCGCGCGACTTCTTCTCGACCTGCGCGCGGAAGCGAGCGGCCTGATCGTCGGGATCGTTGAGCTCGCTGAAGGCGTTGCACACCTCGCGGCCGTGCACGAAGAGCTCGAACCGATCGACGAGCGCCGGGTCGTGGTCCTTCTTCCGCGCGAGCGGGCTCACCTCGAAGGGGTAGTCGACGATGAAGACGGGCACGGACTTCGAGCCGTCCTGGCTGCGGAAGTCCTCGGCGAGGAAGGGCTCGGCCAGGTACTCGTACGCGGCGAACAGCGCCTCGCCGTCCGTCTCGCACTTCTCGGCGCCCTTGCGGTAGTTGCTCCAGTCGATCTGCTTCTTCGCGCGAGGAGACGCCGCCGCCCACGCCTTGATCGGCGCGTCGGGGGTCCGGACGCGCTCGGGGACGTCGCCGGGGAGCCCCGCCTCGTCGAGCGCGCGACGGACCGCCTCCTTCATGGGCACCCGCGCGAAGGGCTCGCTCAGCGTGAAGGGCCTCGCGGCGCTCCAGCGCGCGTGATCGTCGGGCATCGCGCGCGCGAGCTCCGCGTCGATGAAGCGGAGGATCGCCTCCGTCCGCCCCATGAGCGTCTCGTAGGTCGCGTACGCCTCGTAGAATTCGATCATCGTGAACTCGGGGTTGTGCCGCGTGCTGATCCCCTCGTTGCGGTACGATCGGCCGATCTCGTAGACCCGCTCGAGCCCGCCGACGAGCAGGCGCTTCAGGTAGAGCTCGGGCGCGATGCGCAGGAAGAGATCCAGGTCGAGCGCGTTGTGGTGCGTCGAGAAGGGCTTCGCCGCCGCGCCGCCGATGAGCGAGTGGAGCGTCGGGGTCTCGACCTCGAGGAAGCCCTCGTCGTCGAGGTAGCGTCGGAGCGCGCGCACGATGCGGCTCCGGGCGATCGCGACCTTGCGGGTCTCTTCGGTGGCGACGAGATCGACGTAGCGCTGACGGTAGCGGGTCTCGACGTCCGAGAGGCCGTGCCACTTGTCCGGGAGGGGCCGGAGCGCCTTCGTGAGGATGCGGACGCTCGTCGCGTCGATGGTGAGCTCGCCGGTCTTGGTGACGGTGAGCTCTCCGGTGGCCTCGACGTGGTCGGCCACGTCGATGTCGGACACGCGCTCGAAGGCGTCTCCGAGTGCGTCGGCGCGCAGGAAGAGCTGCAGCTCGCCCGAGCGGTCCCTCAGCCGGAGGAAGGTCGCCTTGCCGAAGCCGCGCTGGAAGACGACGCGCCCGACCACGCGCACGCCGCGGACGCCGAGGGCGTCCACCTGTTCCTTGGCGTACTTGCCGTCCGCGCCGAGCGCGCCAGCGGCCGCGTCTCGGAGCGACGCCAGGGTCCGTGGCGGTCCGCCCAGATCGTTGGCGAAGGGGTTCTCACCGCGGGCGCGGAGCGCCGCGGCCTTGTCGCGGCGGGCGGCGATGAGTGCGGCTTCGGAGGCGTGTCCGCTGGGGGTCGACATCGCAGGCGGGACGGCGCTTACCCGCGCGCGGTCCGAGTGTCACGCGGGGATGCGCGTCGCGGGGTCGACGGCTCACCGGATGGGCGAGAGCCGACCGTAGCCATGGGCGCGGATCCAGTTGATGTGCATGCCGTCACAGGTGCTCGCCTTCGCGCAGTCGCGGCAGCGGATGCTCTTCGAGAAGAAGCGCGACTCGGCGTAGCGGGCGGCGTACTTGGGCATGTCGATGCGGCCGTCGGTGCCCAGCATCGCCGCGTCGAGGGTCCGCTGGGCGGGCTCCGGATCTTGCCCCGAGAGGCACGCAGCGAGCCCCGCGGTGCGCAGCGGCCCGACCTCGTCGAGGAGCGCGCGCACGTCGAGGACGTCGAGATCGCGGTTCTCGCTCGCACGCCCGTAGGTCGGCTGCACGAGGACGACACGCGGTGACACGGACGGGAGCGCACGCAGCGCCTCGGCCGTCTCCCTCGTGAGCCAGACATGGAGATCCCAGTCCCCCGGAAGGGCATGGAGCGCGTCGAGCTGCGTCTTGGTCTTCGCGACGAGGCGCCGCACGGGCAGCGAGAAGGCTCCCTCGAAGCCCTCGTATTCGTCGAGCTCCAGCGCGAGCTCCGTCGCCTCGACCGCTTGGAGCAGCTCGCGGGCCGCCTCGACGTCCTTCGCGACGAGGTGCGCGAGGTGAGCCCTGGGGAGCGAGCCGGGCCTCGGGCCGGCGCGATCGAGCCGGATGGCGGGGAGCTGATCGGCCTTGCGATCCTCGAGGACGACGTCCAGGGTGTCGCAGAGCCCTTGCAGGTAGCAGTGCTTGCAGCGCTCTGGCTCGCGGCACATGAGCTTCTGACCGATGGAGAGGTAGCGGTCGAACTCCTCGCGTCGTCCGCGGACCTCGTCGTTCAGCTTGTACGGGTCCTGGATGAGCTCCTCGTAGCCCTCGGTGTACGCTGGGGGGAAGCGGTTCAGCCAGACGTGGACGTCGGGCTTTCGGGCGTAGGCGAGCGCCTCCCGGATGCGCGCGGCGATCTCGGGATCGTCGAGATCGTAGAAGAGGTGATCCTTCGCCTTGGACCACGCGTTGCCAAAGGGGATGACCTGCAGGAGGTCGAACTCGCGGACGCCCCAGCCATAGAAGGTGTCGAGCATCTCGGGCAGGTGCCGGACGTTCATCTTGTTGATGACGATGTCGACGTTGACGATGACGCGCCCGGTGGCGAGCGCGGCCCTCAGCCCCGCGGTCTCCTCGACGAAGGCGCCCGGCACCCCGACGAGCCTGTCGTGGAGCTTCGGCGTGTGACCGTGGAGCGAGAAGGTGATCTCCGAGAGGCCGTTCTGGAGGGCGGTGTCCAAGAACTCGGGGTACGCGAACATCCGGCCGTTGGTCACGGTCTGGATCTTGGGGTACCCGGCGCGTCTGCCGAGCTTCACGTACTCGAGGAAGTAGGGGTTCATCGTGGGCTCGCCGCCCGAGAGGATGAGCCGCGTGGCGCCCTTCTTCCTGCCCTCGACGATCTGCACACGCACCTCGCGATCCTCGCGCATGAGGCCGTCGTGCGCGTGCGAGTCGAGGCAGAAGGTGCAGTGGTTGTTGCAGTCGAAGGCGAGGCGGACCCAGTTGCGCTTCTCGTGCGCCGCGTCCTCGTGCGCCTCCAGGCGCTGCTGCCCGTCGGCGAGCGAGGTGTCCACGTCCGCGGCCGAGAGCACGGTGAGCGAGCGCTTCGCGCTCGAGGCTTGGGTCATCTTGTCTTCTCGTAGTGAAGGAGCCACTGGTTGCTGGTCTCCGGGGTCGTGTCGTGTCGCTCTCGGAGGACGAGCGGGAGGCCGGCGAGCGCGGCCTCGGCGTCGGCGGCGCCGTCGTTCCGGTGGTGCTCTCGCCGAGCGGGGCCTGCCTCGGCGGAGCGCGCGTGCGCCTGGTCGCGGAGGAGGCCGAAGGCGACGTTGTCGACGACCGTGAGCGTGCCGCCGGATCGGAGCGCGCCGACGAGCCTCGCCATGGCCGCGCGGGGATCGGGCAGGTGGTTGTAGCTGCGGAGCACGAGGACGTGATCGTAGCCTGCCTCGGGGAGGGGGGTCTCCTCGAGCGGCGAGAGGAGCACGGTCGCCCCGGGGAGCCGCCCCTGGATCGCCGAGGCCGAGACGCCGTCGGGCTCGATCGCGGTGTACGTGACGTCGCTCGCTGCGAGGCTCGCGAGGTAGCGCCCCTCGCCCGCGCCGACGTCGAGCACGTCGCCGCGCATCGCCCCGAGCAGCGCGTGGACGCGGGCGTCGTCGCGCGTGAAGACGTCGCCCGGGACGGCCGTCCAAGACCCCGTGCAAGACGCCCGCGCCGGGCAGGATCGGCACTCGGCAGAGAGGGTGAGCTTGCGGAGATCGACGGCAAAATCGTCGGGCGCGAGCTTCTTCGAGACGTCGAGGTAGAGCTGCCCCCGCGCCTCTTTGGTCTCGAGGAGCTCGGTGTCGGCGAAGTCGAGCGTCGTCGTCTCGTAGAGTCGCATCCGATCGCGCAGGCGCAAGAACACGGACCGTCCTCGGTCGTAGCTCGTGGTGCCGTCCTCGAGGATCGGGCAGGGCTCGCCGGGCTTGCGGAAGACGTCGCGCGTCGGGACGAGGTTGTACGAGTTCGCGCGGGCGCCGGGCTGGGGGCGGAGGAGCCGCGCGCTCTCGGGGAAGCGATCGACGTACCCGCGGAAGAGCCCGGGGCACTGACCGCGCACCGCGCACCGAGAGCAGGGCTCGTCGGGCTGGACGTTCAGCGCGTGGTCGATCGGGAAGAAGTCCGCCTCGCCGACCTCGCTCATCGTCCGGAAGTCGTTGGTCCGGAGATCGTCGTAGAGGTGCCCGAGCCCTGGGAGCAGGCACAGGGGGATGCTGTCGTGGCCGAAGAGGGGCCCCGGGCGCTCGCCACGCTGCGCCTCGCCGTACCGGATCGCGCCCTCGATCGCGCGCGCGACCTCCTCGACGGGCGCGACGATGTGATCGAAGCTGCGATCCCCGCCGCCCTTCGGGGCGATCATGGAGAATTTGAGCGTGAGGTGCTCGAGCGGGAGGAGGAGGTCGACGACGCCTCGGAGCCGCGAGACGTTCGTCTTGGTGACGACGCAGTTGACGCGGAGATCGGGCACCTTCCCGTGGAGGGCGCGGATGCCGGCGAGGGTCTCGTCGAACGCGCTCGAGCGCACGAGGCTGTTGTGGAGCCTCGCCTCGCCGCCGTGCAAGGACACGTACGCGTACGCGAGCCCGCGCTCGAGCATCGCGCGGACGAAGGCCGGATCGGAGAAGCGTCGCCCGTTCGTGACGAAGCCGAGCTTCATGCCGAGGTGCCGGACCTCGCTCGCCCACTGGACGATCTCGGGGCGGATCGTGGCCTCCCCGCCCGAGAAGACGACCATGGTGTGGCCGAGCTGCCTGGCGCGCGCGATCTTTCGCGTCACCTCCCTGGCCGTGTCGTCGATGTGGCGCACCTCCTGCGTGTGGCAGAAGGTGCAGTTGTCATTGCACGCGTACCCGACCTTGATGAGGGCTTTCACGCGGGAGGCGGACGCTAGCACGTCGCTCCGGTGCGGGCGCGGCGGCGGTAGATGAAGCGCACCTGTCGCGCCGTGGGCGCGGCGCCGCGAGGAGTGGACGCGGTGCCGTGGGCGCGGCGCCGGTGGCGCGTCATGGACTCGCACGAACGCGTCGAATACGCCGAAAACGCGCCTCGCGAGGGGAAGATCGCCTACCCTGTCCACCCATGGCAGAACGGCTCCGACTGGGCCAGCTCCTCATCGACGCGGGCATCGTCATGCCCGAGGAGCTGGAGGTCGTGCTCCTCCGCCAGAAGAAGGATGGACGAAAGCTAGGGTCTTTGCTCGTCGACGCGGGGCTCGTCAACGAGACCCAGCTCACGCAGATCCTCTCCCAGCAGCTCAACGCCCCGTGGGTGTCGCTCTATCACATCGATTTCTCGCGACAGCTCCTCAACCTGGTCCCGCGCGCCGTCGTCGAGCAGTTCTGCCTCGTCCCCATCTATGTGCGTCACGTCCGCGGCCAAGGCGAGACCCTCTACGTGGCCATGGACGACCCGACGAACGAGGAGGCCCTCGACGCGTGCCGCGCGTCCTCGGGGCTGCCCGTCCGCGCCATGATCGCGCCGCCGTCCGACATCCGCAACGCGATCCGTGTCTACTACCGCGGCGGTCGTGAGTCCGAGCCGAGCCTCGAGGCCGTCGCCGCCGCGCGCGCCCCCGACGCGCCTGAGCCCATGCTCCCAGACGAGTCGAGCCCCCCGCGTGCGCCGCTGCCCAGCGAGCCCATCCCGCTCGTCCAACGCGCTGCCGGCGCGCCGCCCTCCGTCGTCGAGGTCGGTGACGACGCGCCCGTGGCCATCGATCGCCCGACGCGCACCCCGAGCGTCCCCGCACCCCCCGCGGCGCGTCAGGAGCTCCGCAGCGTGCCCGTCGTCTTCGACGACGAGGGCCCCGCCGTGCTCCCCCACGAGATCCCACAGCCGAAGCCCGAGCGGACGAAGAAGGCGATGCCGCGCATGCTCTCGCTCACGCTCCTCGATGGCACGACCTTGTCGCTCCCCGCGGCGCGGAGGCGCTCCCCCAAGGCCCCGTCGGTGCCCCCGCCCCCGTCGGCGGCGGCTGAGCCGCAGGGGGCCGAGGGGCTCTCGGAGGACGACGAGATCCCGGAGGACGGGCTGTTCACCGCGAGGGACATCGTCGCGGCGCTCCGCGCGGCGTGCCATGGCGCGGACGCAAAGGACATCCTCGGCGAGAGCGCGCGGTGGGAGGCGCTCGTCGCGGCGCTCCTCTCCGTGCTACTGCGCAAGCACCTCATCGCGGACTGGGAGTTCGTCGAGGAGTACAAGAAGATATGAAGAGCGTCGTCGAACTCATCGCGAAGAAGCGGGACGGCCTGGAGCACTCGACCGAGGAGATCCAGGGGCTCATCGACGCCTTCGTCCGCGGCGACCTCGCGGACTATCAGCTCTCGGCGTGGCTCATGGCCGTCTTCTTCCGTGGCATGACCGACACGGAGACCAAGGCGCTCACCCAGGCCATGCTCCACTCGGGCGACGTCCTCGATCTCTCCAAGGTCCCGGGCACCAAGGTCGACAAGCACTCGACCGGCGGCGTGGGCGACAAGATCTCGATCTGCCTCGCGCCGCTCGTGGCGGCCTGCGGGGTCCCGGTGCCGATGGTGTCGGGCCGCGGGCTCGGGCACACGGGCGGCACCCTCGACAAACTCGAGGCGATCCCGGGCTTCTCGGTCACGCTCGACGCCCGTGCCTTCGCGAAGGCGGTCGGCACAGTCGGGACGGCGATGATCGGCCAGACCGATCGCATCGCCCCCGCCGACAAGCGGATCTACGCGCTCCGCGACGTCACCGCCACGGTCGAGTGCGTGCCGCTCATCGTCGCGAGCATCCTCTCGAAGAAGCTCGCCGAGGGCATCGACGGCCTCGTGCTCGACGTGAAGGTCGGACGCGGCGCCTTCATGAAGACCGAGTCCGACGCGCGCGCGCTCGCCGAGGCGCTCGTCCGCGTCGGGACCCAGGCCGGCAAGACGGTGACCGCGCTCCTCACGGACATGAGCGCGCCCATCGGGCTCGCCATCGGCAACGCCCTCGAGACCCGAGAGGCGATCGAGATCCTCCACGACAAGGGCCCGGCGGACACGCGTGCGCTCACGCTGGCGCTCGGCGCCGAGATGCTCCTGCTCGGCAAGAAGGCAAGATCGGTCGACGACGCGACCGAGAAGCTCGAGCGCGCCATCCAGCAGGGCAAGGCGCTCGCCGTCTTCCGCAAGATGGTGGACGCGCAGGGTGGGGACGCCCGCGTCGCCGAGGAGCCCGATCGCCTCCCTCGGGCGCCCGTCGTGGTCGACGTCTCGTCCGACCGCGCGGGCTGGGTGACGGCGATCGATCCGCTCGAGCTCGGGCTCTCGTCGGTGGCGCTCGGCGCCGGCAGGACGCGCGCAGATCAGGCCGTCTTCCCGGACGTCGGCCTCGAGCTCGTCGCGCCGCGCGGTGCCCGCGTGAAGAAGGGGAGCGTGCTCGCCCGCATCCACGCGCGCTCGAAGCCGGCGGCCAAGGGCGTCGAGCTGCGCGTCAAGCGAGCCTTCACGCTCGCGGATGCTACCTTCCCGTTGCCGCCGCTCGTCCTCGATCGCGTCGGTCCCTGACATGGCCTCCTCGGACGCTCGCGACGACGACAAGCCCCAGTCCACGTTCTATTTCGCGCTGGTCGCGGCGCTCGTCCTCGCGGCCTTCGCGCTCTTGCCGCGGCTCTCGATCGGCCGGCATCCGCTGATGGGCAAGGCCGCGCCTGCCTTCTCGCTCGAGGTCGTGCACAACGGCGAGGCTGGCGCGAGGCTCGACCTCGAGAAGTTCAAGGGACACCCGGTGATCCTCGACTTCTGGGCGACCTGGTGCGGCCCGTGCCGCGTCGAGGCGCCCATCTTGAGCCGCGTCGCCGAGCGGTACAAGGATCGCGGGCTCGTCGTCGTCGGCGTGAACACCAACGACAAGCCCGGGCTCGCGCGGGCCTTCGCGGCGGACAAGAAGCTCAGCTACCCGATCGTGTTCGACGAGGGCAGCGACGTGGGCGAGCGCTACGGCGTCTCGTCGCTCCCGACCCTCGTCCTCGTCGGCAAGGACGGCACGGTGCGCGCGGTGAAGACCGGCATCGTCGACGAGGCGTCGCTCGAGGCGATGATCTCCGCGGAGCTCTGAGCCGTGCCGCGACCGAAGGGGCAGAAGCCCATCCTCGACAACCGTCGCGCGCGCTTCCATTACGAGCTCGGCGAGAAGTTCGAGGCCGGGCTCGCGCTCGTCGGGAGCGAGGTGAAGATCCTGCGGAACGGGGGCGGAGATCTCACCGACGGCTGGGTGGACGTGCGCCGGGGCGAGGCCTTCTTGAAGGGGGTCTATCTCCCGCCGCTCGCGCACGCGGCGGTGCCACACGCCGAGCGACGAGACCGGAAGCTCCTGCTCCACGCGCGCGAGATCGAGGCCCTCGAGAAGGCGGTGAAGGAGCACAAGGTGACGCTCATCCCGACCCAGCTCTACTGGAAGGACGGCCGCGCGAAGGTGGAGATCGCGTTCGCGAAGGGCAAGAAGCTCGCGGACAAGCGCGAGAGCATCAAGGCGCGAGAGCTCGATCGCGAGGCGCGTGCCGCGATGCAGCGCGGGAGGCGAGGGTGAGGGTGCGCGAGGTCCTCGGCGAGCGCGCCGCGCCTCGGCCGTCGCGCCGCCCAAGGAGGCCCGCGTGAAGCTCCGCTGGGAACGCGGTGAGGGGGGGGATCTGGTCGCGTTCGACGGGACCACGGTCGTCGTGCGCTCGACGGTGCCCGCGGCCCCGGGGACGCCGCTCCGAGGTGTGCTCGAGTCGGGCGAGGTGCTCGAGCTCAAGGTGCGAGGCTCGAAGCGCGACGGGGACGTCTTCGTCATCGAGGGGCGCCCGCAGAACCTCCGGCGCGAGCTCCGCGAGGCGCTGGTCGCGTGGAGCCGCGCCGCGAGCGGCGATTGAGCCGAGCGCGACGTGAGGGCGATCGCGGAGGGCCTCGGGCGCGAGCTCCGCGAGGCGCTGGTCGCGGCCGCGCTCAAGGGGCGGCGGTGGACTCGGGGCTCGGCTGGGCGTGCTCCGTCGCGCAGGTGACGAACTCGTACGCCTCACGGGCGACGTCGCGCGTCTCCCTCCAGTAGCGCCACGTGGAGGACGGCCAGAGGGCGATGTTCTTGCCGTCGGCCTGCTGGTACCAGCTCGCGCAGCCCGTCGTCCACACGGTGCCGTCGAACTCCTTCTGGAGCTCGTCGTTGAACGTCCGCTGCGCGCTCTCCTTGACGTCGACGTAGTCGGCGCCTCGCGAGCGGGCGAGCTCGATGAGCTTCACGACGTAGCGCGCCTGGCACTCGATCATGAAGAGGATCGAGTTGTGCCCGAGGCCCGTGTTGGGCCCGACGAGCATGTAGAAGTTGGGGTACCCGTGGACGGTGATGCCGTAGTACGCCTCCGCGCTGTCCTTCCAGTCGTCCTGCAGCCTCCGCCCGCCCACGCCGACGAACTCGAAGTCCCGCATGTAGATCCGCGGATCGACGACGAACCCCGTCCCCAAGATGATGCAGTCGACGGGCCGCTCTCGGCCGTCCTTCGTGATGACGGAGGTCTCGGTGATCTCGCGGATGCCGTCGGTCACGAGCTCGACGTTGTCCCGGTTGAACATCGGGTACCATTTGTTCGAGATGAGGACGCGCTTGCAGCCGATCGTGTACTCTGGCGTGAGCTTCTTCGCGATCTCGCGGTCCTTCACCTGGAGACGGATCGAGAGCTTCGCGAGGTTCTGCAGGGTGCTCGCGAGCGAGGGCTTGAAGATCGGCCACACGCGCGACTCGTTCGTCCAGTAGAGGCGCGCGCGGTGGAGCTTGCGGAGCGCCGGGAAGCGGCGAAACATGCTCTTCTCGAGCGCGAGGTAGGGGCGCTCGTCGCGCGGGATCACCCAGGCCGGCGTGCGCTGGAAGACGTGGAGCTTCGAGACGTCGGGCGCGATCTCGGGCGCGTACTGGATGGCGCTCCCGCCCGTGCCGATGGACGCGACGCGCTTGCCGCGGAGCTCGTAGCCGTGGTCCCACTCGGCCGAGTGCATGACCTTGCCCTTGAAGCGCGAGAGGCCGGGGATGTCGGGGAAGGCCGGGACGTGGAGCGGGCCGCTCGCGAGCACCCAGTGCCGCGCGACGACGGTCTTGCCGTTCTTGCCCTGGAGCGTCCAGAGGCCCCTCTTCTCGTCGAAGCGCGCGCCCGACACCTCCCAGCCGAGGCGGATCTTCGGGCGCAGGCCGTAGTGATCGGTGACCTCGTGGATGTACGCTTGGATCTCGTGCCAGGGTGCGTAGCGCTTCGACCAGTCGGGCTTCCCGTAGAAGGAGAAGGAGTACATGTGCGACTGCACGTCGCACGCGCAGCCGGGGTACGTGTTGTCGCGCCAGGTGCCGGCGATGTCGCTCGCCTTCTCGAGGATGACGAAGCTCGTGATCCCGGCGTCCTGGAGGAAGATGGCCTGGCAGAGGCCGCCGAAACCGGCGCCCACGATGGCGACGTCGACGATCTCGGTGTCGGAGGAAGCGGTGGTCTGGATCATGGCGAGCCTCTCGGAGCGGTCGGCCGGCCGACATGACCGTGCGCGCGCGCTCCCTCAGGATAGAGCAACGTCGAGACGCGTTGCGTCAGAAATCGGTCACTCGCGGGAGCAGGGAGATCGCCCGTCGGCGCGTCGCCAGGACCGCGTGTGTCCCGCGTTCGCGATCCATGACTTTCCTGCCCCTGCCGGCCGTCCGGTGTGGTTGGAATTTTCCCTCCGCCTGAGCTCGCGCGTGCGCGGGGCGGGCCGCTGACTTCGGGGCGAAGGCCAGAGGTGCTGACGGGCGTCCTCCGCTCCACACGAGAGGCTTGAGGGAGCGAACGGGGGCGCGTCGCTTGCACGGCATAGCGAGCACGCTCGCCCGCGGCATGAGGAAGGCCGACGCGAACGCATCGGCTTCCTTTTCGGCCTCGCGTCCCTGAGGGCGCCCGTGGCGATGCAGGACAAGGTGTCCCAGCTCATGGGCCGCGTCAAAGCGGCTCCGCTCAGCGCTCTTCTGCGTGTTGAGGGAGACGTACGGCGTCGCGCGACGCCAGAGCGCGAACGCGTCGACTTCGGCACACCCCTCGGCCAGCGAGAACACCCGTACCCCGTGCGCCTCGAGGAGGTGAACGGCGTTCTTCACGGGCCGCTCGCCGAGCCCCCACGCGGCTCGGAGCGCCTCAGCCGCCGCCTCGGGGGGGTGGCCTCGAAGGTCGGGGACGGACGCCGGGGGCAGATCGAAGCGCTGCTCGATCCACTGGGCCAGCTCGATCGCGAGCGCCCCCAGGCCAGATGACCAGCGGTGATGGCCGGGTCGTTGGGCGTGCCGGAGTTGCGGGCGGCCTCGCCCATCGCGATGGCATCGCGAAGGGTCTCCGGGTCGAGCCCGAGGTCGGCGAGGCGGACGGCGGTGTCCGCGGGTGCTTGATGTACGATGCTGATCATGAGGCCTCCTGCGCGCTAAGAGGGTGTTTCACAGAACCGTCCGGATTTCTCGCATCGCCGGCGTGCCGCTGAGGCGGCGTAGCATCACTGATGTCATTGCAAGCAACACGCCCGAGCGTGTCAGAAAATCTGTGTTTCTTGCCCGGTTCGGGTAGCCCTTCTCCGAGA
>CAYNEK010000028.1:0-2883 GCA_964396175.1 uncultured Polyangiaceae bacterium
CTACTCGGCTCCGGTGCTCGCGGCCTGACACCCCCGCCAGGTTGGATATCCACCCCGCCGCGCTGCTCGAGCTCGCGGAGAGCGCCGTCTACGCGACGGCGCAAACGGGCGAGATCCCGGCGCTCGAGCTCCGCGGACCGTGGCGCACCGAGCGCGTCGAGCTCGACGCGCAGCCGCGCGGTGGCGACGGAGGCCGTCATGAGTGAAGCCATGAAGCGCGGGCGACCGCCGAAGTCTGCGACCCACGACGCCGCACCTGCGGCGAAGAAGGCCCGCCCCAAGAGCGGCTCCGACGCCGTCGTCGGCTTCGAAGAGAAGCTCTGGCAGATGGCGGACAAGCTCCGCAACAACATGGACGCGGCCGAGTACAAGCACGTCGTCCGCCTGATCGAAAACACCATCGTCGATTCCCACGTCACCATCGTTCGGGCCGCGAGCAACGTGGACCCTTGGTTTCTCGGGGGCTCGATCATCGAGCGGGAGCCCGAGATCGAGGCGCTTGGTGAGGGGTCGACGGGACAGACGGAACTCAGCCGCGTGCGCTTGGGTGGCCTGCTGGGCGTACGGCCTTCTGAAGAGCTCCAACAGCGGTTCGGCAACGCGGTCTCCTACCAGCTTCGCCGTATCGCGGCGAACGAGCGCGAGGCAAAAACGCTCGCGGGGCTGCGTGACGACGTCCTCCCGCGCCTGCTCTCCGGCGAGCTGCCGGTCGACGCCGCCGAGCGCGAAGCGGAGGGCATGGCATGACGCCCAGCACGCAGCGACACCACCGGCGTTCGATCCGCCTGCGCGGATACGACTACGCGCACGCAGCCGCGTATTTCGTCACGATCTGCACCGCTGACCGCGCATGCCTGTTCGGCGAGGTCGTCGATGACGTGATGCGGTTGAACGTCGCCGGGCAGCTCGTCGAGCAAGTCTGGGGTGCCATTCCGAGCCATTTCCCACAGGTTGCGGTGGACGAATTCGTCGTCATGCCGAACCACGTTCATGGCGTGATTGTGTTCGATGGGCAGGCCCCCACCGACGTAGGGGCGCAGCATGCTGCGCCCCTACCGGGTTCACCGAATGTTCGCTCCGGCTCCCTGGGAGCCGTCGTGCGTTCGTTCAAATCGGCCGCGACTAAACGCATCAACGAACATCGAGGGTCGCCCGGGGCACCGGTCTGGCAGCGCAACTACTACGAGCACATCGCGCGCGAGCTGGTCGACACGGTGAGGCACAACGTCACCATCGACTGGACCGTGAAGGAATCGGTCCGCGCCAAGCTGCGCGTCATCGTGAAGCGCATCCTGCGCAAGTATGGCTACCCGCCCGACAAGCAGGAGGCCGCGACGAACACGGTGCTGCAGCAGGCCGAGCTGCTGAGCGAGCTGTGGGTGGGGACGGCGTCATGACCCAGAACGACGAGCCGAAGGCGCTCGACAGACCTCTGGACGGGCGATGCAACCACCGCACAGTCCAAGCGGGCCAACCGTCTCTTCTTCGCCAGCGCGGGGCCCAACGTGCCCTCGAGCTCCCACGTGATCGGCGAGATCTTCGTTCGGGTGTACCCAGGCGATCCCGCGGACGCGGTGCACGACGAGGAGACGCTCCTCGTGCCTCCGGGCGCGGCGGCCGTCGTGGAGCTGTCCTCGCCGGTGCCGGGCGACTCGGTGCTGACGGAACACGCGCTCTTCCACGCGTCGCCCGGCGCGATGGGCGAGCTCAGGATCGAGCCGCCGACGCCGCCGACCGACGGCGATCCCCACGGCTCGTGGCCCGTCGACGTCTACGGGCCGCCCGCCTGGAAGGACCCGTTCCACGCCGGGAAGATGTGAGCCCCGGGCGTCGGTCGAGCGCGCGCCAAGCCTATCTCATCGTCGGCACCGGCGTCAGAACGCGACCCCGACGGTGGACCTCGCGAAGCCCCGCGCGCGCGGCAGGCCTATCTCATCGTCGGGGCCGGCGTCAGAACGCGACCCCGACGGTGAACATCCCGTAGGGCTTCACCCCATTGTCGTCACGCTTCTTGGACGGCGGATCGAAGTAGCGCGTGGCGCCGGCGTCCACGCTCACCTCCACGCGCGTCGCCGTCCCGAACCGGAGCTGCACGGGCGAGAAATACGCAGCGACCTGCCAGCTCGAGGCGTCCCATCCGCCCGGCTTCTTCGCCGTGAAGGACGATTGTCCGAGTCCGCTCCCGTAGCCGAGCCCGTATGCGCCCCACCAATAGTTCGCCTCCAAGAAGGCGATCGCCCCCTGTCCCTTCGTGTGCTCGTCCTCCGACGTGAAGTAGAGGAGGCCCACGCGAGCGTCGCGGCTGGCGTCGGCCGAGGCGAAGATGAGGGCGCCCTGGACCGAATACACGCTCACGACGCCCGGGACATCGACGACGCCGCCTCCGATGGCGAAGCGATTGCCCACGGCGACGGGGCGAGCCGGGGCTGCAGCGTCCTCTGGAGCGGCGGCCGACGCGGCGGCAGGAGGCGGAGCGCCCGACGCGGGCGTCGCTGCGCCCGGGGAGGCCGCGTCGCCCGGCCCCTCGGCCAACGCCTGGGCCGGCATCACCGCCGTCATGAAAAGAATGGTTCGAATGAGAATGGTCTTCAGGCTCAGCCGTGAATCGAATGCTCGATCGGCCCCGCCGTCAAGTAGCTTCGGCGCGCTCTCGCGCCGCCCGCGCTCGAGACCTTGGTCTTCGGGCGATGCACGGTGGCGGCCTCGCCTCCCGGGAGCCCGACCACGGGGCAAGGGCCAAGTCGGGGCGGCTTCTCCCCGCGGAGTCGAGCCCTCTTCGACCCCCAATCGGAGCTTCGCCAGCCCTGACGCGGGGGCCTGGGCCGCGCTCGGTCGACACGCCGTCCCTCTGCCAACGGGTGGGCCGCGGCGAGCGAGCGGTCG
>CAYNEK010000028.1:2983-7784 GCA_964396175.1 uncultured Polyangiaceae bacterium
TCGGTCGACACGCCGTCCCTCTGCCAACGGGTGGGCCGCGGCGAGCGAGCGGTCGAGTTCGGCGCCCCTTCGCCGGCCGGTGCGACGCGGGCTCCAGCGGCCAGACGGGTGGCCAGCGGTCAGGCAGATGGCAGCGGCTAGGCGGGGGCCGGTGACGTCAGGGCTTGAACTGCGCGCACACCGGCGCGTCGGTGCCAAACACAAGCGCGTTGAGACACTTTCGCGACTCGACCTTCCCGTCCGAGACGTCCCCACAGAGCCCGGAGTCACACTGCGCGTTCTGCGTGCACTCGGTGCCGGCCGCGAAGCGCTTCACGCACTTGCCCACGTTGCACACGAGCGTCGCCTGGCAGGGATCGTCGTTCGCCTTGCAGGGCTCGCCCTCGTTTCGCCCCTTGAAGCAGATCGCCGCCGTCGGCTCGCAGAAGAAGCCGGCTTGGCACGCCTCGGTCTTGCAGCTCTCGCCGCCGCCCGCCTTGCCCGGCGCGGTGCACTGCGCCGCCTGCGCCGTCGTGTCGTAGACACAGTTGAGCCCGTCGCCGCAGTCGATATCGCCCGAGCAGGCCGCGCCCGCGGGGCGGTGCGCCGAGAACATCTTGCCGCAGGCAGACCCGACGTTCTTGTACTCGGTGGCGTCGATCTTCCCGTCCGCGAAGCTCGCGCCGACCGCGTGGAGGCAGTCCTCGGCCGCGTCCGGGTTGAAGCCGCCCTCGGTCACCCCGAAGAAGATGTCCAGGTCCGTGCAGCGCGCGGCGACGGCCTGCTTGCAGCCCTCGGGGGTGATCGTCCCGCAGGCGTCGGTGAGCGCCTTGGAGCACACCTGGTCGGGCAGGGCCGCGCAGAAGGCCGCCTTGCTCGGGTACTTCGGGCCTGGCGCGGGCTCCGCCTTCTCGCTCCCCCCGCAGCCGACCACGAGGGCCGTCGCGAGGACGGCGAGGGAGAGCAGGGGACGGAGGACGGTCTTCTGAGCGGGGGATGAATTCATGGCGTGAAGCTCGGGCTTATACCGATGTACGCTCCGGCTCGCGAGCCCTTCCCATGCCGAAGCCACCCCGAGGCCCGAAGCCTCCGCCCGGCCCCCGCGAGCCCGAGTACGTCTCGATGAGCGGCCACGCACGCCTCGTCGACGAGCTCACGCGGCTACGCTCGGTGGACCGGCCACGCATCGTCGAGGAGGTCGCCGCCGCCGCCGCGCAGGGTGATCGCTCCGAGAACGCCGAGTACATCTACGGCAAGAAGAAGCTCCGCGAGATCGATCGGCGCATGGGCTTCCTCGAGCGTCGGCTCTCCGCGCTCGTCCCCCTCCACGTGGACGCGCCGAGGGGCACCGAGAAGGCGTACTTCGGCGCCTGGGTGACGCTCGAGGGCGAGGACGGCGAGGAAGAGTCGTACCGCATCCTCGGGGTCGACGAGGTGGACGCCGGTCGCGGCATCATCAGCTACAAGTCGCCGCTCGGCCGATCGCTCCTCGGCAAGGCCGAGGGCGACACCGTGACGGTGATGAGCCCCCGAGGCCGCCGGGAGCTCACGCTGCTCGCCGTCGCGTACGGGCCAGCGAGGGATCGATAGACTCGAGCGCCGTCCCCCCGAACACGATGGCGCCGTAGAGCTCCCTCGGCTCGTCCTCGCGGTGACAGCGACCGACTCGGGCGCCGCCCCCGCACGATCGCGCCTCGACAGGTGCTCCGCGCGGTCGTCGCCTCGACCTCGCTGAGCCCGGAGGTCGACCGGGCGAGCCGCGACCAGGACAGCGTCTCCCGAGCGGCGCCACCGCGAAGAGCGAGGCGAGCTGGATCCGCCACGAGGCGCTGGCGAGCGTCCATCGCGAAGACCGGCGCGCACCGGGTCCTCCGCGAGGCACGACCGAGCGCACGCCCGGGTCCGTCGTGAGGCGAGCCTTCAGCGTGATCGCGACAGCACTCTCCCCACGAAGAAGGGGCCCATGCTCGCGACGAACTCGGACGTCTGTCGCGTCTTCCGCATCGTCTGCACGAGGTGCGAGAGGTTCTCCAGGCGAGGGCCGACGAGCCCGATGACGAACTCGTTGTCGCTCGCGTCGAGACCGTGGCACGCGAGGCGCACGTCGGACGCGAGGCCGCGCTGCCCGTACGCGAAGCCGATCTGCGCGTGCTCACGGAGGATTTCGCCCTGCGCCGCCGCGTCGAGGCGAGCGAAGTCGCCCGTGCGCCGGAGCGGGTACCAGACGTGCCAGGGCCACGCGTCCTCGAGGACGTTCTTGATGGGGCGCTCGAGCAGCGTGAAGGCGAGATCGGGCTCGTGCCCCGTCGCGTAGGTGCGGCCGAGCATCGCCCAGCCCGGGCGGACCGTGCACGCGGGGACCTCCCGGAAGAGCCGCCGGACCGTCGTCGCGAAGTGCGCGGGGTCCTCGCTCCAGGAGAGGAGCGCCGCGCCCGTCGGGCTGGCGGAGTCCGCGTAGACGACGTGCGGGAGCTTGGACTGGACCGCGAGCATCGAGAGCGCGGACGCGACGTCGTCCTTCGTCGACGCGGCGTCGACGACCGTCAAGCTCATGAACAAGCGCCGGTCCATCGACTGCCGCTCACCGTCCTTCTTCCCGCCGTACTCACGGAGATCGATCTCGGGGAGACCGCCCCCACCGGGTCCGGCTGCGGGCGGCTTGCCGCCAGGCTGCGTCATGCGGGGACCATACGACTCGGGGCCGAGGTCGGTGATGAAAATGTTTTCGAATTGTTGGGAAGAGGTCCGAGTCTCGTGCGTAAGACGCGAGGCAAGGATCCATCCCATGACCTCTCGCTCCCGCTACGCTGTCGCTGCCGTCGTCTCCTCTCTCGCCCTCGCTGGCACCTTCTATGCGGGCATGGCGTACGCCGCCGACGCGCGCCTCGATCAGGCCGAGGACCTCGTCAAGAAGGCCCACGCCATCACGAAGGCCATCGAGTCGCCGGGGCCCAAGGGCTTCGGCGGCCATCGCAGGGCAGCGCTCGCAGCGATGAACGTCGCCATCAACCAGCTCGAGGCGGCCAAGAAATTCCAAGACAAGCACGCCCCCGCGCCACGCCCGACCCCCTGACGCTCCCGGAGCGCACGTGCCCTTGCCGCCCAAGCGGCGAGGGCCGAGGGACGCTCGAGCGGCGCGAATGCGCGAGCCTCGTGTCGTTCCTGCGGCTCGACTCGCGCGGCGAGGGCCGAGGGACGCTCGAGCGGCGCGAATGCGCGAGCCTCGTGTCGTTCCTGCGGCTCGACTCGCGCGGCGAGGGCCGAGGGACGCTCGAGCGGCGCGAAGTCCGGCGCCGCGCTCAGGGCGTGTAGCAGCAGCGGAAGCCCGTGAGATCGTGGCGTACGCTGCGCTTTCGTGAGGCAGGGGCCCCGGGCCCCTGGAGCGGGCCCGAGTGGCAGGCGACGGAGGGGTAACTGAGCCCGTCAGAATAGATGTTTCCGCCGCGGACGAGGCAGCCGTCCGTGGCGCCCTTGTTGCCCGAGCAGGTGTTGACCCACTCGTCGACGTTCCCCGACATGTCCTTGAGCCCCGGGAAGCCGCCCACGCACTTCGGCGTGGACTGGGTCGGGAGCGGGCTCGTCGCCGACGTGTTGTTGAGATCCGCGCAGTAGGACCAGGTCGTCGAGTCGTAGGTGTTGCCCCACGCGAAGGTGCGCTCCCCGTTGCGTGAGCACGCATTGTACCATTCGTCCTTCGTGGCGTCGGCAAATGACGCCGGATCGCCCGGCCCCCCGCCGATCGCGCCGCACAGATGCTTCCCGGCCCACTTGCAGTAGTCGCGGGCGTCGCACCAGTCGACGCAGCGCACCGGGTGGTCGCCTGAGTTCACGGGGTCGAAGTCCGGATTTGTGCAATTCGAGCCGTCCGCTTGGGGGAGATGGCTCGTGTTGAACGCGCAGACCCCCGTCGCGTCGACCGAAGGCGCCGCGTCCAGGAAGTCCTGATAGTCCGCCATCGTGACCTCGGTCGCGTCGACGCAGTGATGGCCGGTCCCGCCCACCAGGGGGACCTTGACGAGCGCGGGCCCAGGCAAGCCGAATGGGCAGGCAAGGGGAGAACCTCCCGCGCCGCCTGCCCCGCCTTCACCGCCCCCAGCGCCGGCCGCAGCTGCCCCGCCCGCGCCGCTCGCGTCGCCCCCAGCGCCGGCCGCACCTGCCCCGCCCACGCCGCCGGTGCCCGCGCCGCCCGCGCCGCTCGTGTCGCCCCCAGCGCCGGCCGTACCTGCGGCAGCCGCCGCACCTGCTTTGCCCGCGCCGCCAGCAGTCCCACCAGTGCCCCCGTTGGCGCCGGCCTGACCCGCTTGGGCCGCCACGCCGGCGGTCCCCGAGCTTCCAGCCGTGTCCCCCCCGAAGCCAGCCTGCCCGGCGGCCCCCGCCGTGCCAGCAGCACCGCCGACGCCGGCCTGTCCGGCGGCGCCCGTCCCGGCCCCTCCGGCGAGCCCACCGCTGCCGGCCGCGCCTCCCGTACCGGCGGCCCCCGCGGCGCCCGACGCCGGCGCGCCGGAGGCTCCACCCCGGCCCTCGGCCAGCTGATAGCCGTCGAACGACACGAAGCAGCCGGCGGAGCCGGTGAGGATGGCCGCGGCAAGCAGCGCCGTCGTCCGTGCACGCATGGTCGGTGAGCCTAGCGCGCTTCTTCTCCCGACAGGAGATCGGGACCCAACATTTTACGCTTCGGCGGCCGCTCGGTCGAGGAGCCCGACGAGCTCGCCGCGGACCTCTTGGGTGAGCCTCGCCGGAACCTACGCTTCGGCGGCCGCTCGGTCCAGGAGCCCGACGAGCTCGCCGCGGACCTCTTGGGTGAGCCTCGCCGGAACCTACG
>CAYNEK010000028.1:7884-18511 GCA_964396175.1 uncultured Polyangiaceae bacterium
TCTTGGGTGAGCCTCGCCGGAACCTACGCTTCGGCGGCCGCTCGGTCCAGGAGCCAGACGAGCTCGCCGCGGACCTCTTGGGTGAGCCTCGCCGGAACCTACGCTTCGGCGGCCGCTCGGTCCAGGAGCCAGACGAGCTCGCCGCGGACCTCTTGGGTGAGCCTCGCCGGAACCTGCTCGAGCGGGCCAGCCGAGCGCGCTCGGGCGATGGGCGCGCGCTTCGACGCGCCCTGGGCGAGCACGAAGACGCGTCGCGCCGCCGTGATCGTTGGCCGCGTCAGCGTGAGGCGTGCCTCTCGGTCACCACACGCGGCGACGTGCGTCACCGAGCGGTCCACGACGTCGATCGCGCCGTCGCCTGGGAACAGTGACGCCGTGTGCCCGTCGTCTCCGACGCCGAGGAGCACGAGGTCGAGCGACCCCGGCGATCCGCCGAAGCTCCGCGCGAGCACCTCGGCGTAGGATCGCGCCGCCGCATCCAGATCGGGCGCGGCGCCCGGCATCGCGCAGAGGGCGCGCGGAGGGGCGGCTAGACGTCCGAAGAGCGCGGCCTTCGCGACCCCGTAGTTGGAGCGCTCGCTCGAAGGGGGGACCGCGCGCTCGTCGACCCAGAAGACCTCCACCTTCGCCCACGGCACGTCCATCGTCGTGAGCTCGCGCAGCATCGCGGTGGGCGTCGAGCCGCCCGAGAGCGCGATCCGCGCGACGCCGCGCGCGACGATCGCCTCGGCGACTGCGCCGGCGAGGAGCCGCGCCGCGAACTTCGCGAGGGACGAGGGATCCGCCGCGACGAGGACGTCACCGAGGTTGGCCATGGCGTGAGGTTGCCTCCTTGCCAGCCGCGTGTCCATCGGCCATGCCTCCCCCGACCAGCCGATGCCGCCGACGACCATCGTCTCCGCCCAAGCGCGCCCCTTCGATGTCCCGCTCACGGCCCCCTTCGGCATCGCGGGCGGCGTGCAGGACCGCGTGTCGAACGTCGTCGTCGAGGTCGCGCTCGAGGACGGCTCTGTCGGCCTCGGCGAGGCAGCGCCCTTGCCAGCCTACAACGGCGAGACGCAGCTCGCGGCGCTCGGTGCGTTGAGCGGCTTCCTCCCCGGGCTCGTGGGCAAGGAGGCCGCGCGATGGCGAGCGATCGCCCATGAGGCGAGCGAGCTCGCGGTCGGAGCGGCGAGGTGCGCGGTCGAGACGGCCGTGCTCGACGCCTTCTTGCGGTCGCGCGGGATGTCGATGTGGTCCCACTGCGGCGGAGCCGAGCGACAGCTCGAGACCGACGTCACGCTGCCCACGGGGGCGGCGGCCGAGGAGGCTCGTCGCTGGGCGGCTCGCGGCTTTCGGATGCTCAAGGTCAAGGTCGGCGCCGCGACGGTCGACGAAGACGTCGCGAGGGTCATCGACGTCGCGCGCGCCGCGCCAGGCTGTCGCCTCACCCTCGACGGGAACGGCGGGCTCTCCGAGCGCGACGCCACGCGCCTCGTCGACGCGCTCGCGCGTGCGGACGTCCACGTCGCGTTCTTCGAACAGCCGCTCGTCGCCGACGATCTGGCGGGGCTCGCGCGGTTGCGGCGGAGGGTGCGCGTCTGCGTCGACGAGAGCGTGACACGCCCCGCAGACTGTCACGCCGTCGCGTCCGCGGGCGCCGCGGACATCGTCAACGTGAAGATCATGAAGACCGGGCTGCTCGAGGCCCTCGACACGATCGCCGCCGCGCGGTCGGTCGGGCTCACGCTCATGGTGGGCGGTATGGTGGAGTCGAGCATCGCGATGAGCACCTCCTTCTGCGTCGCCGCGGGCCTCGGCGGCTTCTCCTTCGTCGATCTCGACACCCCGCTCTTCTTCGCCGAGCCGCGGACCCTCGGCGGCTTCACGACCGATGGCCCTCGCCTCGGTCCGGAGGGCTGTGACCGCGGGCACGGCGTGAGGCTGGTTTGACGCCGCGCCGCCGCTTGGGCAACGCCCTCACGTTCATGCGCTCCCTGCTGCTCCTCACCGCGGCGCTCCTCGTCGGGAGCGGCTGCTCGAAGAAGGAGGCACCCTCGGCCACGCAAGAGCACGCACACCCGGACGCGTCCGACGCGCAGGCGAGGCTCGTGTTCAAGGACGCGCCCCCGGGCGACATGCTCGAGCTCATCCAGCGGGAGCGGGCGCAGGCCGAGGCGCGCGGGCACAAGCTCGTCGTGTACGTCGGCGCCACCTGGTGCATGCCGTGCAAGGTCTTCCATCAGGCCGCGGTGTCGGGAGATCTCGACGCGGAGCTCCCCCCCGCGACCTTCCTCGAATTCGACGCAGATCGAGACGGAGATCGCATCGAGCGCGCGGGCTATCGATCGCGCTACATCCCGCTCTTCGCCATCCCGGGCCCAGACGGGAAGATGCTCCGCAGCATCGAGGGCTCGATCAAGGGCGCCGGGGCGGCCGGCGAGATCGCCCCGCGCCTGCGCAAGCTCGTCGAAGAGGGATGATCGACGCCGAGCACGTCACGGTCCCCAGCTTCGCCGCTCGGGCGATCCGGGTGTGCTTCCCCCCACCGTCACGCGGGCTCCCGGTCCCGCTGCTCATCCTCTTCGACGGGCAGAACGTGTTCGACGACGAGCACGCCCCCTTCGGTGGGTGGCACGCGGACCGCGCGGCGTGTCGGCTCGGTCGACGCCGTCACCGCCCGATCGTCGTCGGGGTCGAGCACGGCGGGGAAGACCGACTCGGCGAGCTGGCGCCCTGGCGCGTGCATGGACAGGCGGGCCGCGCGGAGGAGTTCACCGCGTGGCTCGCGCACGACCTCGTGCCCAGGCTGCGCCGACGCTATCCCATCATCGAGGGCCCCGTGGGGGTGCTCGTGGGCGGCGCGTCGATGGGCGGGCTCGCGGCGCTCTACGCGCACCTCCGCTGGCCCAACGTCTTCGGGGGCGCGCTCGCGATGTCGCCGTCGCTCTGGGTGGGAGGGCGCGCCATCGTCGACTTCATCCGGCGCGTGGAGCGGCCCGCCATCTCGCAGATCTACCTCGACGGCGGGCTCCACGAGGCGCACGGCTCGGTCGCGCACAAGAACCACCTCGTCCGGGAGGCGCTCCTCGAGCGGGGCTGGGACGCGGGGCGGGTGCGCGCGCTCGTCGATCCGCGCGGTCGACACACCGAGTCGTCCTGGCGTCGTCGCCTCCCCGGGGCGCTCCGCTGGTTCTACCCGGACACGGCGCCGAGACGGCACCGACCCGCGCCGTGAAGCTCGCGCGCGCCGCGCACCGGTGGCTCGCGCGGCGCGCCGTGAGCCTCCCGCTGCTCGCGGCGCTGTCGTGGCTGTTCCTCTCGCCGCTCTTCGCCAAGCCGATGCACCTCGGCCACGGCGACTGGCTCTGGTTCCACTTCACGTGGGACGCAGCGAGAAAGACGCTCCTCGGCTTCCACGAGCTCCCTGTATGGAACCCGTATTACTGCGGCGGGACGGTGGGCCTCGAGAACCCACAGAGCGTCGCGCTGTCGCCGGTCTACTGGGCGCTCTTGCCGCTCCCGACGGCGCTCGCGATGAAGGCGTACCTCGTCGTGATGACCTTCATCGGAGCGAGCGGCACGTTCGAGCTCCTGCGCCTCTTGCGGGCCCACGCGTTCGCCGCGCTGGTCGGCGCCGTGCTGTTCGCGTGCTCCGGCGCGCTCGGTTGGCACCTGAACGGCCAGCTCTCGATGGCCGCGTTCGGCTTCCTGCCGTGGGCGATGCTCGGCCTCGAGCTCTCGCTCCGGCGCGCGCACCCGCTCGGGCCGTGGTGCACCGGCGCAGCCATGGCGCTCATGGTGCTCTCGGGCGGGGTCTATCCGGCGGCGCTCTCCTCTGTCGCGCTCGTCGTGCGGGTCGTCGGTGCCACGGGGGCGCGGCTCCGAGGCGGCGCGGTCCTCGGCTCGAGCGCGGTCATCGCCGTGGGCCTCGCCGCGGCGAAGCTCGTCCCCATGTCGCTCTTCTTGGGCACGGCCGGACGCCCCATCGCGGCGGACGATCGTGTCTCGCCCGGGCTCCTCCCCGCGATGCTCCTCGCTCGGCGGACGACGGAGACGCAGCTCTGGGATCGCGCGGGGGGGCACCTCTACGCGTGGTGGGGCGAGTACGGGAACTACGTGGGCTGGCTCGGGCTCGCGCTCGTCACCGTCTCGCTCGTGTCCTCCTCTCGACGTGCGCGACCCTGGCTCATCGGGCTCGCCCTCTGCTTCGCGCTCGTCTTCGGCGATCACGGCCCCGCGTCCCCGTATCATCTCCTCCGATCGCTCCCGGTGTTCTCGAGCCTGCGCGTCCCGACCCGCTTCTGGATGGTGGCGAACCTGTTCCTCGCGGTGAGCGTCGCGCTCGGCCTGTCCCGGCTGCTCCGGCGTGGCCATCGCGTCGCGCCCAAGCTCGCCGTGGCGCTCCTCGCGCTCGGCACCTGCGTCGATCTCGTGTGGACCAACGGGATCTCCGTCTTTCGTGGCGCGATGGTGACCTCGCCCGCGCCCCGCGACGAGGGCCCGCGCGCCATGAGGACGATCCGGCACCCTGCTCATCGTATGGTCGAGCTGCCGCCGCAGAACCTCGGGACCCCCGCATGTTGGGACGAGGTGCGCGTGCCGGGATCGCCCGCCCTCCGTGTGAACGCGCCCAGCGAGGTCTGGCTCGCGACCCAGGCCGGGGAGGCCGAGCTCATCGGTTGGACACCGAGCACGGCCACGGTGCATGTCCGCGCCGACGTGCCGACCGTGGTCTTCGTCAACCAGAACGCCGCGCCCGGCTGGACCGTGGACGGCGCGCCCGTGACGCCGCACGCCGGCCTCGTCGCGGCGAGCGTCCTCGCGGGAGATCGCGTCCTTCACTTTCGCCGTCGCGCGCCCGGCCTCGCGGTCGGAGGTGCGTGGACGCTCGCGACCCTCGTGGCGGGCGTGTGGACGATCGCGCGGTGGCGGCGCGTCAGGAGAGCTGAAAGGCCTCGCGCTCGACGGCGAGCTCGTGCGCCCCGGCGGTGGTCTCCGCGGACATGAAGTCCCTCTCGCGGTGGTCCTTGCGGGTCGCCTTGCAGTACGCGTTGAACGCCGCATTGAAGACCCGCGCCTGCATCGCTGCCTCGTCCGCCGTGAGGAAGGCTGCGCGCTCGGACAGGTAGGCCACCTTGCGGAGGATGCTTCCCGCAAAATCGAACGCGTCGACGCCGAGCACCGCGAGCTCGGGCTCGAGCAGCATGATGAGCGGCAGGGCAGGGAGCGCCATCCCGAGCCGACGGATCCGTGCGAGCCCGCTCCGGCGCTCGCGCTTCGACATGGGGAACTCCTTGAAGTAGTTTGCAGGGAGCGCCGTGTGACGGCTCTCGTCGAGGTGGAAGAAGCGGAGCACCTCGAGCCCTGGCATCGTCGACAGGAGGCCGAAGATGCTGAGCGCGATGCTCTCGACGAGGACGTTCATCCCGAAGAATTTGTCGAGCCCCTTCGCCTTCAGCGCGCCCTCGAGCATCAGGTACTCCCACGCGCTCTGGCGTGGGATCTCGACCTCGAAGGCCTGCATGAGCTCGCGCATCACGACGAAGTGCTTGGCCTCCTCGAGCACCTGCATCGTGAGCGCGGCGCGGGCGCCGGTGCTCTTCACCTCGGGGAGCAGGCTCGCCGACACGAGCCACGCGTACGCCTCGCCGTGCCCGATCGCCGAGAGGATGGCGACGAGCGCGCGCTTCTGCTCCGGCGTGTACTCACGGTCGAGCGCCGCCCGGAACTCCGCGCTCGTGATGCGCTTGCGGAGGGAGCGCTCCTCGTCGCTGAGGTTCTGCTCGGCGAGACCGAGGAGCTCGCGCTCGTGCTGGTTGCAGTCCCGGAAGCTCGACCACGGGAGGGCCGCCTCGCCCTTCCACAGGAGCCGGAGGCTCTTGTCGTAGTGCTTCTTGCGGAGCGAGTCGGCTGGCCCACCGACGAACTCGTATTTCTCGTCGTCGTACGCCGCCGCGCGACCGACGAAGCCGAGCCGCGCGAAGAGCTCGTCCTTCCGGCGGACGGCGCGGTTCGCGACGCGCTCGATGCGCTGGTTGATCCTCTGTGCGGTCGGGTTGATGGGCAGGGCACGAAGGTCCATGGCACACCCATGCTACGCCCCTTGGCGAGGAAGCCAAGCTCGATCAACGCCGCTTCGAGAGCAGGTCTTTCAGGACGACCGCGTTGTTGTGTAGCGTGTCCTTGGCGCCGTAGACGAGCGTCACGCGCCCCTCGCGCGCGAGCGCGCGGAGCGTCGCCATCGCGGGGCTGGCGGCGAGCTCCGCGGCGTAGCGGCGACGGAAGTCCTCCCAGCGCGCGACGTCGTGATCGAACCAGGTCCGCAGCTCGGCCGACGGGGAGATGTCCTTGAGCCAGAGGTCGATGGCGGCCCTCGCCTTGCTGAGCCCGCGAGGCCACAGGCGGTCCACGAGCACGCGCTGGCCGTCGCCGTCGTCGGGCCGATCGTACACACGCTTGATCGAGACCATGGCCTCATCAAAATAACCCGTCGTCGCGGGCGCGCAATCGGGGCCACGACGAAGGCGCCTCGGGAGCGCGGCCCGGCGCCCATCCCCCGCGACGTCACGGCGGACGCTTGGCCGCCAGGGCGTCGACGTGCTTCGCTGAGGGTCGCCATGCCGCGCCCCATCTCGTTCGAGGAGCTGCTCCGCGCGCTCGTGCGCGAGCAGCTCCTCACGCCCGCCCGCGCGAAGGCGCTCTTCGACAGGCGGGACGCCGCGCTGATGTCTCTCGTGCGGGCCCGGATGTCCGTCGAGAAGGGCACCGTCGAGCAGCACAAGGCCGCCATCTCGCCGGTCGAGCTGTTCTTGTCGGTGGGCGAGAAGGGCGATGACGGCAAGCTCATCAAGGAGGACGTCGTCACCGAGGTCTACGCGCGCGAGATCGGCTTCCCCTACGTCAAGCTCGATCCGCTGAAGCTCGATCCCGACTTCACCGTCTCGGTCCTGTCCAAGCCCTTCGCACGGAAGCACGGCCTCCTCGCGCTCCACGAGAAGAACGGCGTCATCACCTTCGCGACGAGCCAGCCCTTCGACGCATGGGCGAACGAGTCCGTCGAGCGCGTGACCGGGAAAAAGCTCGATCTCGTCATCTCCTCGCGCTCCGACATCGATCGGCTCATCGTGGACTTCTACGGCTTCCGGAGGAGCGTCCAGCGCGCCGAGGAGGTGCTCAACGTGGGCATCGATCTCGGCAACCTGGAGCAGCTCGTCCGGATGAAGAGCGAGCAGGAGATCGACTCGTCGGACGAGCACGTCGTCCACGCGGTCGACTACCTCTTCCGCTACGCCTTCGAGCAGCGCGCGAGCGACATCCACATCGAGCCGAAGCGGCTGGAGAGCCAGATCCGCTTCCGCATCGACGGCAAGCTGCACCGCGCGTCGAACCTCCCCCGCATCGTCCACAACGCGGTCATCAACCGGCTGAAGATGCTCGCGCGGCTCGACATCGCCGAGAAGCGGCGGCCGCAGGACGGCCGGATCAAGACCGAGTACAAGGACCGAGGGATCGACATCCGCGTCTCGACGCTCCCGGTCGCCTTCGGCGAGAAGGTGGTGCTCCGCATCTTCGACCCCGGGATCATGGACGACGATCTCGGGGCGCTCGGCTTTCCGGCGCGCGACAAGCGGCTCTTCGAAGCGCTGATGGCGCTGCCGCACGGGATCGTCCTGGTGCCGGGCGCCTCCGGCTCGGGCACGACGACGACGCTCTACACGGCGCTCCGCAAGCTCGCCACCGAGGACGTGAACATCTCGACCATCGAGGACCCCATCGAGATGGTCTTCGAGGGCATCAACCAGACGGCCGTGAACCCGGCGCTGAACCTCGGGTTCGCCGATTGCCTGCGGACGCTGCTCCGTCAAGATCCAGACATCTTGATGGTCGGTGAGATCCGAGATCTCGAGACGGCGCGGCACGCGATCCAGGCCGCGCTGACGGGGCACCTCGTCTTCTCCACGCTCCACACGAACGACGCGCCGAGCGCCATCTCCCGCCTGCTCGATCTCGGCGTCGAGAGCTTCCTCCTCGCCTCGACGCTCTCCGGGGTGCTCGCGCAGCGGCTCGTGCGCAAGGTGTGCGGTGGGTGCCGGACGTCACGGGTGCTGACGGAGGAGGAGGCAGAGCTGCTCGGGCTCGAGGGAGAGCCGCTCGTCGAATTCGGGAGGGGGTGTGTCGACTGTCGCCACACGGGCTACTCGGGACGCGCAGCGATCACGGAGCTCTTCCGGGTGACGCCGGAGATCCGCGAGCTCGTCCATGCCCGGGCGCCGGACACACGGATCCAGGAGGCGGCGCGGCGCGATGGGATGAGCACGCTCCGCGAGAGCGCCGTCGCGAAGATGCTGGAGGGAACGACGACCTACGAGGAGATCGTCGAGGTGACGCACGAGGTCTGAAGAGCGACGGAGCCCCAGCGCACGCCACCGACGCCCCGGCACCGCCGCGCAGTACATCGAGCGCTCTCCGTCGAAATAGCTCGTGAACCGCGCGTCGAGGAGCACGACCTCCGACTCATCGTCAGCAGCCTCCACGATCAGGTGCTCGCCGCCCGGAGTCCGACCGCCCGTGGGGACGGCGACGGCCTCTGACACGGTGGCGTGTCCGTCGAATCGGTAGAGATCCTTCTATGGGGTCCTGGCGACCGCGCCGACGCCGACCCCGATCTTGCGCCAGAAGCGCGTGCGTCTCGCGAGGACGCGATGTTGGCGCGGCAGCAGGCGTCTCGAGCGGCGCGGTGTATCGTGCGCCGCTCGGTGCGGGGAGGGGACTGCGCGCGCCCGTGCCAATCGCGTGGAGGCGATGCTGGCGCGAACGCAGGCGTCTCGCGCGCTGCGGGGACTGCGCGCGCCCGTGCCAATCGCGTGGAGGCGATGCCGGAGCGAACGCAGGCGTCTCGCGCGCTGCGGGGACTGCGCGCGCCCGTGCCTACTGCGCGTCGATGCGGGACACCGAGCCGTCGTAGAAGACGACGTACACGTGACCGAGCCCGTCGTAGCTGAGGGCCGAGATCGCCTTGCCCGCGGTCCCGAGCTCGGTCGTGTGCTCGAGCGGAGCGGTCGCCGAGCCGCTTGCGCCATCGTAGAGGAAGCTCCAGACGCGGCCCGAGCAGTAGTCTCCGTAGAAGTACCGCCCCCGCAGCCCCGGCACCGCGCTGGCGCGATACACCGCGCCGCCGGAGACCGAGCAGTTGCCCCCGCTGTGCGTGTAGGTCGTGACGGGCATCGTCATCCCCGTCGCGTCGCACGTGGGCTTGCCGAAGCATTGGTTCCCTTCCCAGATGCTCCACCCATAATTGTGTGGGCCCGAGCCTGCAGGCTCGACGTCGATCTCCTCGATGTCCCCTTGCCCTACGTCGGCGATGTAGAGGTCGCCCGTGCACGGATCGAACTCGGTGCGATACGGGTTCCTGAGCCCCCAGTCCCAGATCTCCTCCTTGCCCTTCGCCGCGGGGAGGTTGCCGGCGGGGATCGCGTAGGGCTTCGCCCCGTCGACGTCGAGGCGGAGGATCTTCCCGAGGAGGACACTGAGGTTCTGGCCTCGCTTCTCCGGATCGCCGCCGGATCCACCGTCACCGAGGCCGATGTAGAGCAGGCCGTCCTTGGGCGAGAAGTTGATCGAGCCGCCGTTGTGGTTCGAGTACGGTTGCTTGACGGTGAGGAGGACGGTCGTCGTCGTCGCGTCGGCGACGTCGCCGCTCGTCGCCGAGAGCTCGGCGATCACGGTGTCGCCGTCGGCGGTCCCAGGGTTCGCCGAGGCCTTGGCCGAGTAGTGGACGAACACGCGGTGGTTGCTCGCGAAATCGGGGTGGAACGCGAGGCCGAGGAGCCCTCGCTCGCCGCCCGACACGAGGCGCGACGAGAGGTTCACGAAGTCTGCGGTCTCGAGGACGCCGTTCTTCACGATGCGGATGTGTCCGTTCTGCTGCACGATGTAGAGACGCGACGTGTCCCCGGGCGCTCGCGTCACGAGGACCGGGTTGTTGAGGCCCTTCGCGATCTGGGTGAGCTTGAGCTTCGGGACGGAGCCGCTCGGAGGCGAACAGTCGAAGGCCCCACCCGCAGCACCGCCAGCGCCACCACCACCCGCGGTGCCCGCGCCGCCCGCAGCCCCCGCGCCCCCCGCGTTGCCTGCGCCGCCCGCCTTACCCGCCGTCCCTGCGCCGCCGGCCGCACCAGCGCCACCTACGCCACCTGCGGTGCCTGCGCCGCCTGCGGTGCCTGCACCACCTGCGGTGCCTGCACCACCTGCGGTGCCTGCACCACCTGCGGTGCCTGCGCCGCCTGCCGTGCCCGCGCCGCCGGCCGTGGATCCGCTGGCCCCAGCAGCTCCCGCCGGCGAGCCCGAGGCGCCCGCCTTGCCAGCGCTCCCGCCCCCGGCTCCCCCCTGGCCCGCGGGCGCGACACTGTCCGTGTCGCTGCCGCCGCCGCACGCGGCCACGGTGCCAAGCACGACGAGCGAGAGGAGCGAAGGGAGCTGGCCGAGTCGGTTCATCCCGCGATGCTCTCACCAGCCCGCCCCACAGCGCAAGCGTGTTTCTTCTTGGGCCCCGTCGGGCTCTCGTGCGCGCCCCGTCGGGCTCTCGTGCGCGCCCCGTCGGGCTCTCGTGCGCGACCCGTCGGGCTCTCGTGCGCGACCCGTCGGG
>CAYNEK010000028.1:18611-34891 GCA_964396175.1 uncultured Polyangiaceae bacterium
CTCGTGCGCGACCCGTCGGGCTCTCGTGCGCGACCCGTCGGGCTCTCGTGCGCGATGTGTTGGCGCGAGTCTTCTCGACCCGCGAGGCCATCGTCTGCGCGCGCTCCGTCAGGGAGGAGGCGGCTCGGAGCAGTAGCCGTTGATGCAGGTAAAGCCGGCGCTCGACCCGCAGCAGTCCGCGTCGGCCTTGCACACGCCGCCGGGCGACACGCAGGTCTGCCCGGGAGGCTGACCACAGACCTTGCCTCCCGAAGAGCCCCCGGCGCCCCCGCTCCCCGAAGAGGCGTCGATGCAGCTCCCGCTGCAGCACTCGGAGCCGAGGCTGCACCCGGCGCCGTCGGACCGGCACGGATCGAGCGCCCAGTAGCCGCGCATGTTGAGCGTCCCCGCGTCCTGTCCTGGCAGCCAGAACGCGGGATGGCTCGGGTCCTTGCCCGGCGTCGGGTGCTGATCGAACGCGGCCACCCAGAGCTGCTTGACCTCGTCCTTCGTGGCCGTCAGCTGGTTCCCGTACGTCCGCCGCGACGTGAAGAGCACCCAGAAGTAGCCCCCCGCGGCCACCGGCAGGAAGGTGGGCTCATAGTTGTAGTGGCGGTCACGATCCCCAGCGGCGAACGGGTAGGTCTTGCCGTTCGTTGCGTCGAGGAAGACCTCGCTGCTCGGCGCCGTCGTCGCGGCGAGCACGAGGTCGCCGGGGCCATTGCGCGTGTCGAGCGCGCCGCGGTGGTAGACTGCCCACTTCGCGTCGGGAGAGACGACCGGGAACGCGATCTGGTTCTTCGCGTCCGCGGTGCCCGCGATGAGCCCGACTTTGTTCGACGCGACGGGCTTGCCCGACGACTGATCGTAGTCGAGCCCGACGAGCCCCTTGGTCCCATGATCGACGTAGACGAACTTCTTGCCGTTGGGCGCGAAGGCCGGCATGTCGAAGAGCTCGGTGTCGAAGCCGCTCCCCGGGACCTTTGCGCCCGTCGCGACGTCCCAGAAGCCGCCGTCCTTCCCGGGTCCACCGGGGAGCGGCGCGTTGTTCAGGGCGGCGAACTTCCCGTCGGGGGTGAGGGCCAGCATGCCCCAGGAGCGGCCGCGGTTCGACGCGGTGAGCTTGTTCGTCGTGAGATCGAAGACGCTCGCCTTCGAGTCCCCTGCCTCGGACCCACCGCCCAGCGTCAACACCGCCCCGTTGGCCGACACGGCGTGGCAGGTGGTGCAGCCATCCTTGACGCCCGCAGCGCCGAGGAAGTCGTCGGGCGCCGCCGCGCCCGGCTTGATGCGCACGACCGCGCCCTTGCTGAGGGCCCAGTAGTAGACTGTCCCTCGGAGGTTCGCCGTGGCGACACGCCAAGAGTGCTTCATCAGGAGCTTGCCCGTGCCACCATCGACGCGCGCGACCTTGATCTCGACTGGACCGCCGTTGCCCGACTCGGTGAGCTTCGTCCAGAGCGCGGCGTCCGGCGTGAAGGAGGTGACGTTGCCCGTGAAGAAGGTGGTCAGCTCGAAGAACTCTCCCTTCGCGGAGAACATCATCGCCCCTGGCTTCGCCCCGCCCCACATCAGCTTCGGCGCCGCGAGCCCGCGCGGGAAGACGGTGCCGTCGTAGGGGTACATCCACGGGCCCCCGTCACTCTGGGTGGCGCCCGTGAGGAGCGCCTGATCGCCGGTCGAGACCTTCCCCGGGTTCTGGGTCTCCTTGAGGTGGACATTGACCGTCGCGGTCGCGCTGACGCCCATCGCCGAGGCCGTGACGACGACGGCCCCACCCTTGGCGCCGGACGCGGTCACGACGCCCGCCTTGTCCACGAGCGCGATGTCGCCCTTGTCGACCTGCCACGTCGCGGTGATGGCGTTCCCGGTCGCGCCGTTGTCGTACTTGGGCTTGGCCGTCAGGGGGACCGAGGCGGGCTTGCCGTTCGCCACCTCGAGGTCCGCCGAGGACGGCGAGATCTCGAGCGACACGACCTTGGGATCGACGAAGCCTCCTCCCTGGCCGGCGCTCGTGCCTCCCGCGGCGCTCCCGCCCTTGCCAGCGGCCTGGCTGCCGGCGCTCGCGCCCGAGGCGCCTGACTTCCCGCCCTTGCCCGAAGCAGGAGCGTTGCTCGCTTCGTCCTCTCCGCTCCCGGAGCCGCCACACGCGACGAAGGCCGCGGCAGCCAGGGCGAGCGGGAACAGCACCGACAACGGAGAAGCGCGCTTCATGCGCTTCATTGTACCCGAGCGCGCCTCGGGACGCGAGGCTCGAGCCGCCTATTGGAGGAAGATCGGGTTCGACGCCGCGAAGGGCCTGCGCCCAGGGTAGAGCGGCGCGAGATCGACGTCCTTCGCGGATTTTGCGTGGAAGATGACGAAGCTCTCGCTCTTCCCGGTCTGCTTGCTCACGGGCACCTTCACGGACCAGACCTTCCCGGGGCCGGGGCCCGTGGGCGCGCCGAGCGGGATGGTGGTGAGCGTCGCGCCGTCGCGGAGCACCTCGAGCGTGTCGGCCGAGAGCCAGCTCGGCGCCCGCACCGTGACGTCGAGGGTGACCTCCGCGTCGCCTGCCGTGATGGTGCCGCCAGGCGCCTCGCCGCCCGGCCCCTTCACGGTGAGATACAGCCCGCCCGACACCGTCGCGTTGCCCGTCATCAGCGCGTCGCGGATGAGATCGGGCGTCAGCTTCTTGGGGTCGTCGTGCCCGAAGAAGATGCAGGTGCGCGGGTACCCCACCGGGCTCGTCCGGATGGCGTGGCTGTCGGAGCCGCCGACCGACCAGACACGCTTGCCTCGCGCGAGCAGGGACATCCAGTCGCGCACGGACTTCGTGCGGTTCGAGTCGAAGTCGCTGTCGTTGTACACCTCGACGGCCTCGAACTTCTCGCTCCAGAGGTCGGACTTCATGCCCTTGCCGACCTTGGGATCGAAGTCCGTCGCGGAGAAATACGCGCCGAAGCCGCCGCCCGAGGGGTGGTTGATGATGAGGATGGGCTTGTCCGGCTCGTCGTGGACCTCACCGAAGAACTGGTCGGGCATCTTGCCGATCCAGTCCATCGCTCCGCGGTTCACCCGGTCGTCCTTGGGGCGCAGCGGCAGGACCCCGAAGTGCCCCCAGGTGAAGGTCGTGAGCTCCTCGCTCGGCGCGCCGAACGCCCACTCCGTGAGCCCGAGCTCCTCGATCACGGGCTGGAAATCGATGATCCACTCGTGCTCGCTCGAGACCGGGATGTCGAGCCCGTCCGCGATGGCGCCCTTCACCTTGTGCACGACCGGATCGGCAGAGTCGGCCGAGTAGAACGAGTGGATGTGGAAGTCGGCGCAGAGGACCCCCGTCGTGTCGACGCTGTGCTCGAGCGTGGCGGTGAGCTCCTGCGTCGCGCCCGCTGCGACCGTCACCGTCTGATCGAAGAGCTCCCACTCCTGGCCGCGCGTCACGACGACGCGGTGGTCGCCCGGCGGGACGACGAGGGTGGTGTCGCCCGTGACGGCAAAATCGGCCCAGAGCCTGCCGTTCGCCTCGTCGAGGACGCCGCGCGTCGCGGGCGTCGGAGGGAGCGCCTCCTTCGGGATCACCTGCACCCTCGCGGGGACGTGGACGCCGGTGCCCTTCTCGCGGACGTGCACGACGATCGTCCCGTGCGGGGCAAACTGGAGATCCTGCGTGGAGGTCGCCGCGCCGACGTCCGTCCCCGCGTGCGGTGGGTAGCCCTGCTCGGACGGCACGAGCTTCGCGCCCGCGCTCGGCAGGTGCACCGTGAAGCTCCCGTCGGCCTGCGTGACGGTCCGCGTGAGCTCGAGGCCCGACCCATCGACCCCGTGGACGAACGCGCCCGCGACCGGCGCACCCGAGGCGTCGGTGAGCTTCCCGCTGACCGCGCGACGGCTGGTGTCGCCGTCGGTGCGCGCGATGGCCTGGAGGAGATCGTCGAGCTGGGGCCCGCCGACGATCACCTCGGCATGATCGAGGACCTTGGTCTCGCCCTTCGCGATTGAGAACCCGGGGCCGTTCGCGAGCTGGAAGCCGCTGATCTCGACGCCCCAGGTGAGCTTCCCTCGCGGCGAGCGCCACGCGAAGCCGACCTGCCCGTTGTCGAAGGCGGCGAAGTCCATCGTCCCCTTGGGCGACGCGAAGCCGCCCTCTCGCGTGTAGAGCCTGGACCACGCGTAGTGGAAGAAGCCGTGCATCTCGTCGCTCTTGACGGTGACGTCCTCTTCGCCGTCGTTCGTGAGGGCGACGCGGATGAGGAGCTTCTCGGCCCCGGGCGCGAGCACGTAGTCGACGACCGCGGGGAAGCCGTACTCGTTGGGGAAGATGGTCGCGAGGTTGCCCAGGAACTCGATGGGTGCGAGCTTCCCTCGTACGCGGACGATCGCTTCCTTTCCGTCCGAGCCATCGGCCGCGACGGACACGCTGTCGGGCTTGATGACCTCGCGGGAGAAGCCCATCAGGGTCTCGTTGTAGCGGGATCTACCGAGCGGGCGCCCGTCCGCGCCCACCAGATCGACGGTGAGGATCTCTCCGCCGAAGCGGTTGTATCCGTCCGAGAGCCCCTTGTCCTCGATGGAGAAGGCGACCTTGTCGTTCGTCAGCCAGAAGTCCCCGATGGCGAGCTTCTGCCGCGCGTCGGGCGCTTGGACGATCTGGCTCGCGTCCTTGATGCGCCCGGCGCGCGCCTGACCGGCGGCCTTCGCGCCGAAGGGGTCCGCGTGCCCGTCGCCCCCCGCCGGGAAGCAGTCGAGCCCCTGGCACGTGCCCGGCGAGCCGGCCGCCCCGGCGCCCCCCGAAGGCGCGCCGTCGAGCTCGCCCCCCGACGAGCACGCCGGGGCAACGAGGCCGAGGAGCGGGAGGAAGCCGAGGACGCGGAGCCCCCTGGGGAGCGAGCGAGGCGAGGCCATCGCGTGGAGGATAGCAGCCCATCGACGCGGGTTCATCACGAACGAGCGAGGACGCGGAGCGCGGCGCCGGCCACGATGACGACGTCCGCGCGCGCGACGAAGAGGCCCGTCTCCACGACGCCGGGGATCGCGTCGAGGGCGCGCTCGAGCGCCGCGGGCTCGTCGATCGGGCCCGTCGCGACGTCGAAGATGGCGTTCCCCGCGTCCGTCGCGAAGGGGGCGCCCGCCGCCATCCGTCGCGTGACCGCGCCGAAGCGCTCGAGGTGGCGCGCGGTCGCTGCCATCCCGAAGCGGAGCACCTCGACCGGAACCGCCCACGAGCGGCCGAGCGTCGGGGAGAGCTTCGACTCGTCGACGATGATCACGTTCTTCTTCGCGGAGGCGTTCACGATTTTTTCGCGTGTGAGTGCGCCGCCGCCGCCCTTCACGAGATCGAGCGCGTCGGACACCTCGTCGGCGCCGTCGACGCAGACGTCGATGTCCCACGGCCCATCGTCCGAGAGCAGCGGGATGCCGAGCGCCTCGGCCTGGACACGGCTCGCCTGCGACGTCGGCACGCCCACGAGGCGCCGCCCTCCGCGCACGAGCGCGCCCACGCCGTCGATGAAGAGCCGCGCGGTCGAGCCGGTCCCGAGCCCGACGATCCCGGCCTCGGGGAGGAGGGAGAGCGCGTGCTCGGCGGCGCGCCGCTTGGCTTCGTCCTGCGTCATGCGCCGCGTCTCCCCGGGGACCGGCGACGCCGCAAGCTGGAAATGGGTGGGGATTTCGTCCATCCTTGGGAACCGGGCATGACCACCCTCGACACCGAGTCCACGCCGCTCGAAGCGGGCACCGTCGTCGAGGGGAAATACAAGCTCATCGAGCCCCTCGGTGGCGGTGGCATGGGCCAGGTCTGGTCCGCGGAGCACGTGACGCTCGGGAGCCTCGTCGCGCTGAAGGTGCTGCACGGGAGCATCATGACGTCGCCGGACCACCGCGCCCGCTTCGAGCGGGAGGCGCGGCTCATGGCCCAGCTCGGCGACGCGAGCCGCCACATCACCAAGGTGCTCGAGCACGGCGTGCTCGGCGACGGGACGCCCTACCTCGTCATGGAGCGGCTCCGAGGCGAGGATCTCGCGACGCGCCTCAAGCGAGATCGTGCGCTGCCGCTCGCCGAGGCGGCGGACCTCATCGGCCAGCTCTGCAAGGCCCTCGCCGCCGCCCACGCCGAGGGCGTCGTCCATCGCGACATCAAGCCGGCGAACGTGTTCCTCGCGAAGGACGAGGACGGGCTCACGTTCGTGAAGCTCCTCGACTTCGGCGTCGCGAAGGCGCTCTCGGAGGCCGGGGAGCAGACCCTCAGCGGCCAGGTCATCGGGACGCCGAGCTACATGGCGCCCGAGCAGCTGACGGGCGAAGCCCCGGTCGATCAGCGCGCCGATCTCTTCGCGGTGGGCAGCATCATCTACAGGTGCCTCGTCGGGAAGACGGCGTTCGGGCGCGGCAGCCTCTCGGAGATGGCGATGCGGATCGTCTCGATGACCCCGTCGCTCCCGACCAAGGAGAACCCTGCGCTCCCAGCGGGCACGGACGCCTTCTTGATGAAGGCCCTCGCCAAGAAGCCGGACGAGCGCTTCCAGACGGCGAGGGAGCTCGCGGACGAGCTCGCACGGCTCGCGGGGGCGGCGGGCTCCGCGGCCTTCGTTCGGCCGCAACTGCCGCCAGGGCACGACAGCGGCGTCTACACGCTGGCGAGCGGCGCGGGCCAGGGGACGAGTTCGTCGCCGCGCCCCAGCACGCCGACACGCCGCCCCGGCTGGGTCCCGCTCGTCGCGGTCGTGGTCGTCGCCGGAGGCGTCGTCGCCTTCCTCTTGCTGCGTAGAGCTCCGGCCGCCACGACGGCGCCTGCGACGGTCTCGGTGGCGTCGACGGCGACGGCCCCGTCGTCCGAGGGAGCCCCGACCGCGTCGAGCGTCGCGCCGGTCGCCGAGGCCCCGCCGACCGCGAGCCAGTCCTCCCCGCCCGCCGCCTCGGCCGCGCCAAAGGGGCCGCAGAGGCCACCCGCTGGCGCTGCGCGGCGGGAGCCGGGCCGAGCTCCGGACGCCCCAGGTCCCGTGCAAGACACCTGGCGCAAGAAGGACGAGATGTGACCACACCGGGCGCTCGCGAGGGCGGCGCGCTCGGTACGTCTGCTCGAGCGACGTCAGGTCCCCTCGGCCCCCGCGCGGACACGAAACCCCGCAGCATCGTCCGCGCTGAGGTAGACTGCGCGACGTGCGTCGCCGCCCTCGGCTCCCCGACTTCCTCGTCCTTGCGCTGGCCGCTCTTCCGCTCCTCACCGCGTCCTCTGCTTCGGCGGACGGCGACGAGGCCGGGAAGAAGATCGCGACGGATCTCTTCGATCAAGGCGTGAAGCTGATGACCTCGAAGCACTGCGACGAGGTCGTCCCCTCCGAGGCGGATCGCCCCGTCTGCAAGGAGGCGCTGGATCTCTTCTTGAAGGCGCAGCGGTCCTATCCCAAGGCCCTCGGCCCCTACCGGAACGCGGCCTTCGTCGCAAAATCGCTCGGGCTCGTCGCGCTCGCCGCGCGCAACTTCCGCCAGGTCGCTCGGAACGCGCCCCTCGAATCGACCGAGGCGCGGCGACGGTGGGCAGAGCCCGCGCACAAGGAGGCCGAGGCGCTCGAGCCCAGGATCCCCTACGTGACGGTCACGATGAAGAACGCCTCGTCGGACGAGGTCTCGCTGAAGCTCGACGGCGAGCCGCTCGGCGCGCACCTGCTCGGGACGCCCGTCGCCGTGGACCCAGGGGCGCACGAGATCGTCGGCGAGACGAAGGACGGCCGGAGGGTGGCGGTCAAGATCACCGTGGCGGAGAAGGAGAAGCGGGACGTGCTCCTCCCGTTCGACAAGAAGCCCGACCCCAAGCCCAAGGCCCTCCCGCCCGACGAGCCGGCCGGGGCCCCGCCGCCAGCCGACACGACCTCGAAGGGCCATGTCTCTGCCTCTCCGGCGCCCAAGCTCCTGGTCGCGGGAGGCGGTGTCCTCACTGGCGCGGGGCTGGTGTTCGGCGTCCTCGCGAAGAGTGCGAAGGACTCCTGCCGCGGCGGGGTCTGTGACTCCCAGGCCGACGTCGATAGGGCCAAGAGCCGCGCCACCGTCTCCACGGTGCTCGTCGGGATCGGGCTCGCGGCGGCGGCGGGCGGCGCGCTCTGGTGGTCTCTCGACAAGCCCGACAAGGAGACGCAGGCCGCGCTGGGCTTCTCGCCGGGGCTCACCGGCGCGAGCCTCTCGTTGAGGGTCTCCCGATGAGCGCGCGAGGGTTCCAGATCGCCGCGTGGGCCACCTCGCTCCTCGTCGGGGTCGGGTGCAGCCAGCTCCTGTCTCTCGACGACCTCCACGTGAGGACCGAGGTGGCGCCCGCGGCCGGCGCCGCGGGGGCTGCGGGCGCGGCTGGGCTCGGCGGCGACGCAGGGGCGGGAGGAGAAGCCGGAGGCAGCGGCGGAGCGGGGACCGGCGGCGCGAGCGGCGCAGCGGCGGCCGCTGGCACGGCCGGCGGTTCGGGGAGCGCGACGGGCCCAGCGAAGCCGCCTCCCCGCCCGACGGGGGACGCGATCCCGAGCGGGAAGGGAAAGAGCATCGCCCTCGCCGCGAAATCGTACTGGCTCGGGGTCAGCGACCCCCTCACCGGCGCCCCCGACAGCAAGGCCTGGCGCAAGCTCGGGCTCGACTTCGACGACCTCTGCACGACGGCCGCCCAGTCGAAGGAAGACGCGACTGGCGTCTGCAAAAAGGCCAACCCGAGCCAGAGCGTGGAGGACGGCGACGATTGCCGCGACAACAACTTCGGCAACGCGATCGTCGGCCTCATCTCGCTCGGCAACGCGACGTTCGAGGCGACGCTCAATTCCGACGTGGGGGCCGGCGCGTCCACGCTGATGCTCGTCATCGACGACCTCGACGACGGACCGGACGATCCGTACGCCCCGGCGCGTCTCTACGCCCTCGGTGCCAAGAAAGACGGGGTCTCGTGGGACGAGAAGGACGTGCGCACGATCAACGCCGACTCCGTGGCCAACGCCGACCTCGACAAGCCCAAGGTCCGGTTCTCGAAGGGCTACGTCAAGGACCACGTCTGGGTGTCCGGCGACTACAAAAACACGCCAGGCGTCGTGAGCTTCCCGGCCGCGGGGACGCCGATCGATCTCGTCGCCACGACGATGGCCTTCATCATCCCGCTCGACGCGGCCCACGAAAAGCAGACGACCCTGGGGACCTTCGGCGCGGTCCTCCCGATGGATCCCTTCCTCCAGGTCATCACGCCGTCGCTGAAGAAGGTCGCGAACTGCGGAGACATCTCCTTCTACCTCACGGTCATCGGCCAGACCGTGGACATCTTCGACAGCCCCCCGAGCTACACGAGCGCCGCGCTGACCTGCAACGCGCTCTCGTTCGGCGCGGGGGTGATGTGGGGGCGCGTGGCGCTCCCAACGAAGGCGAACGTCGCCGTCATCCCCAAGGATCCACCGCCCTGCAGCGGTCCCTGACACGGCGTGGCGGGCACCCTCATCGATCAGCCAGTCCACGGCGCTCCGTCGGCGTACGCGCCGCATGGTCACCCCTCGGGGTACGGTCCGCCACGCCCGCGCGCCGGGCGTCCACGGTGGCCGCTCTTCGCCGCAGGTGGGGTGCTGCTGACGGTGCTGCTCGTCGTCGCCGTCTACTTCGGCTTCTTCCACTACTCGCCGATCGCGTACCTCCACGTCCCCGCGGGCACGACGCTCGCGGTGCGCGTCGATCTCGTCGACGTCGCGACCTACGGGCCCGTGCGACGCCAGCTCTTGCCGCTCCTCACCGAGGCGAGCGATCCGCAGGCGCGGGGCCGCACCGAGCGCATCCAGAAGGAGACCGGCATCGGCAAGTCCGATCTCCGCGAGGTGATCGTGTGCTTCCTCGGCAGCGAGGATCGGATCGTCCTCCTCGTCGGCGGACGCATCCCCAAAGGGAAGCTCGTCCCTGGGCTCCTCCGCGCGGCGCAGCAAGAGGGCTCCACGGTCTTCGTCGAGCGCGGCGGCGTGTTGGAGTCCAAGTTCGGCGGGCTCTTCGTCGGACAAGCCGACGACGGGGTGGCGATCCTCTCGACCGACCGCGCAGCCCTGTCGGCGGCCCTCGCGGGCGGCGATCCGCTCGGCGCGGCGATCCCGAAGGGCAAGGCCGTGGCCTTCGCCTCGACCGGGCGGCTCTGGGCGGACGTCGCGCAGAGCTCGTTCGCCAAGATGCTCGAGAGCCTTCGAACGGTCCGCAACCTCGACGCGATGACCGGCTTCGCCACGCTCTCGACCCAACCCGTCCTCGACATGCAGCTCCGCGTCGTCGGCGACGCAGAGAGCGCGAAGGCGACGCTCTCGCGCGTGCTCACCGATCTTCGCCGCGGATCCGAGCTTCGTCGGCAGATCCTCGGGCTGAGCCTCGACAGGGCGGGGGAGGAGGGCGCGCTCGCGCAGACGGTGATCGAGACGAAGGGACCCGATCTCCTCCGCGTGTACGTGCGCTGGCCATACGATGGGGTCGAGCGGGGCGCGCAGACGCTCGCGCAGAAGCTCCGGGAGCTCGAGCGCTCGGCCACGAAGGCCCCCGAGCCCAAGGGCACCATGCAGCTCCCGGGCGTCGGCGGGATCCAGCTCCCCATCCCGCTGCCCTTCGTCCAGTAGCGTGGAGAGCGGGTCGCGAGCGTCAGCGCGCCAAGGCCTCCGGCGCGGCGGGCGCCCCGTGCGACGGGGGAGACCACGCGAGGGCCCACGAGCGTCAGCGCGACGGTCGCCCCGTGCGACGGGGGAGACCACGCGAGAGCCCGCGAGCGTCAGCGCGCCAAGTCCTCCGGCGCGGCGGTCGCCCCGTGCGTCGGGGAGACCACGCACGAGCCCGCGAGCGTCAGCGCGGCGGTCGCCCCGTGCGTCGGGGAGACCACGCGCGAGCCCGCGAGCGTCAGCGCGCCGAAGCCTCGTGGACACAGTCGACGAGCGCCTTCACGCTGTCGACCGGCGTCCCCGGGAGGATCCCGTGTCCGAGGTTGAAGATGTACCCGTCGTGGCCGCGCATCTGCGAGACGATACCCCGCGCCAGCTCCTGGACGACCGGAACCGGCGCGAACAGCGCGACCGGATCGAGGTTCCCCTGGAGCGCGACGTCGGGAAGGAGCGACCGCGCCGTCGACATCTCGACGCGCCAGTCGACGCCGACCACGTCCGCGCCGGTCGCGCGGAGCTCGGGCAAGAAGGTCCCCGTCCCCGTCCCGAAGACGATGACGGGCACGCGTCGCCCGAGCCCGGCGACGATGCGCTGCATGTGCGGGAGGACGTGCGTCCGGTACTCGGCCGGACCGAGCGCGCCGACCCAGGAGTCGAAGAGCTGCACCGCGTTCGCTCCAGCGTCGATCTGCGCGCGGAGGTACCGGATCGTGGCCTCGGAGATCTTCGCGAGGAGCGCCCGGAAGGCCCCCGGATCGCCGAACATCATCCGCTTCGTCTCGACGTAGTTCTTCGAGCCCGAGCCCTCGATGGCGTACGACGCGAGCGTGAAGGGCGCGCCCGCGAAGCCGATGAGCGGCGTCGTCGGGATCTCGTGGCGGACCTTGCGGATCGCCTCGCTCACGAAGGAGAGGCGCTCGACGTCGATCTCCCCGGTGACACGCTCGATGTCCGCGAGGCTCCGGATCGGTGCGGGGATGCTCGGCCCGTCGCCGTCGAAGTGGATGGGCACCCCCATCGGCTCGAGCGGCAAGAGGATGTCCGCGAAGATGATCCCCGCGTCGACGCCGAGCTGACGCACCGCGAAGACGGTGACCTCGGCGGCGAGATCAGGCGTCTTGCAGAGCTCGAGGAAGCCGACCTTGGCGCGGATCGCCCTGTACTCTGCCTGAAAGCGCCCCGCCTGTCGCATCAACCATACCGGGACGTGGGACGCCGGCTCGCGACGACAGGCTCGGAGGAACGGGGCGTCGTGCGCGGGATCGCTCGGCATGCGGCGCACGCCATGGCCGCTCGCTCTCGGTGCGTCAAACCCCGCGCCCATGTCGGCCGAGACGGGCCGTTCGATCCCCTCCCTCCGCGCGCCCGCCGCGGTATGCGAGAGCGTGTCCGACGCGATCCTGCTCTCGGCCCATGGGACCGTCCGTGACGTCTCCGAGCTCGAGGGCTTCCTCACGCGCATCGGGCGCGGGAGACCGCCGACGCCGGCCTTGCTCGCCGAGATCACCCGGCGCTACGAGCGGATCGGTCGCTCGCCGCTCCTCGACAACACGCGGGCGCTCGGCGCCGCGCTCGAGGCGAAGCTGGGCGTCCCAGTGGTCGTCGGGATGCGCCTCTCGGAGCCGACCCTGGCGCACGCCCTCGCGGAGGCGAGGGGCAGGGGAGCGACCCGCGTCGTCTCGCTCCCGCTCGCGCCCCAGAGCGTCCACGTCTACCACGCGGCGACCCGCGCGGCGCTCCCCGAAGGGATGACGCTCGTCGAGGTGCCCTCTTGGGGGACGGAGCCCGGGCTGCTCGACGCGTTCTCGGCGCGCATCGACGAGGCCCTGCGCGCGACGACGCGAGACGCGACGCTCGTCTTGACCGCGCACTCGCTCCCGCTCGCCGTGCTCCACGCCGGAGACCCCTACGAGCGAGACGTGCGCGCGATGTGCGCGTCGCTCGTCGAGCGGCGGGGCGAGGCGAGGCCGACGCACGTGGCCTTCCAGAGCCAAGGCGCCGAGGGTGCGTGGCTCGGCCCGCGGCTCGACGAGACGCTCCGGGCCATCGCAGCGGACGGCGCGCACCACGTCGTCGTCGCCGCGATCGGCTTCCTCTCCGAGCACGTCGAGACGCTCTACGATCTGGACGTCGAGGCGGCCGCGCTGGCCCAGAGCCTCGGCCTCGATCTCGTGCGCGCGCGGAGCCTCGACGCGTCGGCCGATCTGGTCGACGTCCTCGCCGATCTCGCGCGCCGAGCGCTCGGCCGCTCGTCGTGAGCTCGGCGGCGAGGCGAGCGACACGGGCTCGTCGACGATGTCGTCGAGCCGCGGCGAGCGCGGCGCTAAGCCGCCGCCGAGCTTCGCGCGGAGCAGATCGCCGAAGGTCCCGAACTTGGCCTCCTTGGCCACGACCTTCTTGTAGTCGCTGTAGGCCTGCTTCTCACCGTCCTCCTTCAGCGCCTTGATGCTGAGCTTGGCCTCCCAGCGGCGGTGGTCCATGTCGACCACCTTCACCTCGTGCTGCGAGTGGAGCGGGAAGAGCTTCCGCAGATCGGTCCCGCGGGGTGTGCCGGTCTGACCGGACGGGATGAAGCCGCGCGCGTTCCGTCCCGTCGCGCCGAGGATTCGAGCGGCGAGACCGCCCGTGTCGTGCGCCACGATCTTGCACTGGACCGAGCGACCGACCTGGACCTTCGTCTTCAGGTCGGCCTCTTCTGCGGGCGGCGCGGGATGAAGGGCGATCTTCTTCTGCTGGAGATCGAGCTGCGCGACGACCACGTCGATCTCCTGCCCGAGCTTCACGACGTCTTCGGCGCGATCGATCCGGCGGATCGACAGATCCGCGATGTGGATGAGCCCGTCGGTGCCCGGCTCGAGCTCGACGAAGGCCCCGAACGGCGCGAGCTTCGTCACCTTGCCGGTGTGGCGCGTGCCCACCGCGTAGGTCGTGCGCTTGCCCTCCCAAGGATCCGGGACACAGGCCTTGCGCGAGAGCCAGAGCTTGCCGTTCTCGTCGATCTTCTGGACGAGCACCTCGAGCTCCTCGCCCGCCTTCGCGACGTCCTTCGGCTTGTGGCGAAAGTCGTGGGACATCTCCGAGAGCCCGACGAGCCCCTCCACGTCGTCCGCCGACGGGATCGCGACGAAGAAGCCCCACGCGACGACCGTGCGCACGACGCCCTTCACCTTCTCGCCGACGGTGAGCTTGGCGAGGCCCTCGGCGCGCTGCTGCTTGTGCTCCTCCTCGAGGATGGCCTTGCGCGAGACGACGACGTTGCGCCCCCGCTGCTCGAATTGCTCGACGAGGAAGGGGAGCCGCTGCCCGATGAGCGGGATCAGGCTCGCACCCGGCCGGAGCTCGACATGGCTCGCAGGCGCGAAGGCGCGAAGGCCGTCGCAGTACACTTCGACGCCGCCCTTGACGATGCCCGTGACGAGCCCCAAGATTGTCGATTTGTCCTTGAAGGCCTGCTCGACCTGGGGACGCGCCTCCTCTTCGCGGAGCGGCCGGTGCGTGAGGACCACGAGGCCTCCGCGCGCGCCGTCTCCGAGGACCTCGGCGACGAATTTGTCACCGACGGCGGGGACCTGATCTTCGCTCGCGAACTCGGTGCGATCGAAGATCCCGAGCGCCTTGTCGGCCACGTCGACCATGATCGCGTGCTCGAGCACGCTCGTCACGCGACCGAGCACGCGGTCTCCGACGTGCACCATCGGCTTGACCGGCGGCTCCTTCTTCGGGGCTCCCGGGGCCTTCGGTCCCCTCGCATCGGGTCGGCCCTCTCTGGCGCCACCCTCGACCGGCGGCCCCTCGGGCCCGGCGCTCGCCCCGGGCTTCTTCTTGCGGCGACGCTTCTTCTTGCCGGGGGACGCGGTCGCGCCGTCGCCGGTGTCCGGGCCCGATGGCCCCGCGGGGCCGGCGCCCTCGTCGCCGTCGTCGGGATCGCCGTCTCCCGTCTCGGCGGGCACGGAGTCAGGGGCCGTGGGCTCGGCGGGCTCCGCGGGGGCGGCGGTCGTCGTGGTCTCGTCTTTGGGCTCGGTGGACATCGGTCGAGGTGGAGTCGCGCGGACCTCCGCGCGGCTCGGGCGGGCGTCTTATTCGAGAATGGGCGCAGGACACAAGCGCGGGCATCGTTCTTGAGCGCAGCGGGCGAGGGGCGCTATCCTGTAGGTCGGCCTCATGCACGCGACGCTCCTCCAGCGCTTCGGGCGACGGTACGTCACCGGGGAGATCCTCTTCCACGAGGGAGATCCAGGCGACGATCTCTTCGTGATCCAGAAGGGGGCGGTCCGCGTCACGAAGCGGATCGCCGGCGAAGAGAAGACGATCGCGTTCCTCGGCCCCGGGGAGTTCGTCGGAGAGCTCGCGATCTTGAACGATCGGCCGCGCACGGCGACGGCGACCGCGGTCGAGGACACCGAGGCGCTCGTCGTCGACTCGCTCCAGCTCGAGGAGATGATCTCCCAGTCGGCCGAGATCGCGCTCCGCCTCATCAAGAAGCTCGCGAAGCGGCTCGACAGCGCCGACGCGCTCGTCGAGGTGCTCCTGCACAAGGACGTCCGGGCCCGCATGATGCTCGGCCTCGCGCGGCACGCGGACTCCTTTGGTGAGCTGGCAGAGGACGGGATCCGCCTACGAATCGACGCCCGCGCTCTCGCCGACGGGATCTCCGTCGAGCTGAGCGTCGTGGAGGACTTCCTTCGTCAGCTCGAGCGCATGGGGCTCGTCACGCGAGACGACACGGGGCGCATCGTCGTGGCCGAGGTCGACCGCCTGGCGGACTTCATCGAGTTCCTCGATCTGCCGTCGTCGCTCTCGTCTCCATCCACGCCCATCATCCCCTGAGCCGAGCAGGCTCGCACGCTCCGAGAGCTCGAGGCCCCGACGCTCGACACCAGACCACCCGGGCCGGAAAGCCCACCAGGTCCTTCAGCCCTCGCTCTTGATCTGCTTAGTTTACATAATGTATCTTATGCGTCTTTCTGGACCGTGGGAGAGAGGGGGATTCCGGCCATTTCGCGCACCCGGGCCCAGAGCTCGGCGCGGCCTTCGCCGGTCACGGCGCTGCTCCCGACAGCGCGCGCCCGAGCGGCCTTCCCGAGCGCGGCGACGCGCACGCGGCGCTCGCTCGGCGAGAGCTTGTCGATCTTGGTGATGGCCAGCGTGATCCCCAGCGTGGGTCTGGAGGCGCCGGTCGCCGCGCGAACGAACTCGAGGAGATCGCGCTCCTCGTCCTCGATCTCGCGCCGGCCGTCGACGAGCATGACGACCCCTCGCAGGCTCGGTCGCCGCGCGAGGTACCCCTCGATGAGCGGCCCCCAGCTCGCGCGCTCGGACCGCGCGCGCTTCGCGTAGCCGTAGCCTGGCAGGTCCGCGAGGATGAGCTCGACGCCGTCGTCCGTCTTCGCGTGGAAGAGGTTCACGGTGCGGGTGCAGCCTGGGGTGCTGCTCGTGCGCACGAGGCTCTTCCGACCGAGCAAGAGGTTCAGGAGGCTCGATTTCCCGACGTTCGATCGTCCGGCGAAGGCGATCTCCGGGAGCGTCGGCGGCGGGAGCGTGCCCTCGGGCGCGAGCGCCGCGAAGAACTCCGCGGCGACGACACGCCCGCGCTCGTGGGCTTCCTTTCCTGGCTTCATGGGGGCGCTCTACGACGTCGGAGGCGCCTCGTCAGCGCGATCTTCCGTCGCGTCATCGCGGCGCTCTACGACG
>CAYNEK010000028.1:34991-57013 GCA_964396175.1 uncultured Polyangiaceae bacterium
CGGAGGCGCCTCGTCAGCGCGATCTTCCGTCGCGTCATCGCGGCGCTCTACGACGGCGGAGGCGCCTCGTCAGCGCCGTCTTCAGCTGCGAGAGCTCGCGGCTCCCGAGGAGCGACGCCGCGACGACGAAGACGACGACGAACGCAAGCCCCGCCGCCCCCGCCGGGACGAGCCGACCGAGCGCGGTCTGCGGCACGAGCGCCCCCGCGCGCCCCGCGAAGAGCGCGGCCGCCCCGGCGACGAGGGCAGCGGCCGTCGTCTTCGCCGCGGAGCCGAGCACCTCGAGGGTGCGGATGCCGCGGAGTTTCTTGTGGAGGAAGACCCAGAGGAGGAGCATCTGCGCGATGGACGAGCCCGTCACGGCGAGCGCGACGCCGACGTGCCCGAGCGGGACGACGAGCGCCCACGCGAGCGCGACCAGCACCGCGAGATCGACCAGCGAGACGACGACGGGCGTCCGCGTGTCCCCGGCGGCGAAGAACGCGGCCACGAGCGTGCGGACCGCGGCGACCGCCCAGATCCCGAGCCCCTGGGCGACGAGGCTCCGCGCGGTCTCGCTGGCCTGCGTCGCGTCGAACGCCCCCCGCTGGAACATCGCGACGACGATCGGCGCCGACGCCGCGGCGAAGAGCGCCGTCACCGGGATCGCGACGAAGAGCGAGACGCGGAGCGCAAAGGACAGCGTCGATCGCAGCTCGTCGAGCTTGCCCTGCGCGTGGAGCGTGGCGAGCGACGGCAAGGCGGCTGTCTGCAGCGCCATCACGAAGATCCCCTGCGGGAAGTCGCAGAGCCGCTGCGCCCACGAGAACCAGCTCTGCGGGCCGTCGCCGAGCCCGGAGAGCAGGCGCGCCGAGACGATCAGATCCACGTAGTAGATGCCGACGCCGAGGGCCATGGGGCCGAGGCGGACCAGCGTGCGGCGTACGTCCGCGTCGCGGAGATCGAGCCGCGGGAGCCCGAGGTAGCCGATGGCACGGAGCGCCGGGAGCTGCGCGACGACCTGGAGGAGCCCACCGAAGAGCGCGCCGACGGCCATCGCGAGCGCGGGATCGGCCCCACGCGCCGCCAGCCATGTCGGCAGGCCGAACGACGTCGCGACGAACGCCACGTTGAGGAGCCCCGGCGAGAAGGCCGCGACGGCGAACCTCCGCTCGGTGTTGAGCGCCGCCATCCCGAGCGCCGCCGAGCCCATGAACAGGATGTACGGGAAGACCCACCGGGTGAGGAGGACCGTGCGCGCGCGCTGCGCCGGAGCGCTCGACACCCACACGTCGACGATGGGCTCCGCGAACACGACCCCGAGCGCCGTCACGACGAGGAGCGCGAGCAAGGAGAGGCCGCGCACCTTCGCGTAGTAGCGGCGCGCGCCCTCCCCTCCCTCGCGCGCCCGCACGTCCGCGAGCACGGGCACGACCGCGGAGGTCATCGCGCCCTCGGCGAGGATCTGGCGCAGCGCGTTCGGGATCTTGAAGGCGACCCAGAAGGCGTCCGTCATCGCGGCCGGGAACACCGCGGCGAGCGTCACGTCGCGCAGGAGCCCGAGGACGCGCGAGAGCAGCGTCCCCAGCCCGACGACCCCGGCCCGACGAGCGATCGCCCCCTCTTCGCGGCTCGCCTCCGGGCCCTGGCTCATCGTGGGAGCGGAGGGTGCTCCGACAGCGCGTCGGCGGCCACCTTCTCGGAGAGCAGCCGGAGGTAGCGGAACGAGTAGACCCCCGACGCGTGACGATCCCCCCACGTGAGCTCGAGCGCGTAGTTGCCGACGGTGCGGACGGACTCGAGCTCCTGGTCCCCGCCTTGAACGAAGCGGATCTCCCCCGAGTGCCCCTGGCAGGCGGCGCACGGACAGTACCCACGCAACACGAGGTGGGGGATCTTGACCGTCAGCCCGTCCGACCAGACGATCTCGAAGACACGCGCCCCCCTCGGCGCCTTGATCTTGGTGATGCGCAGAGCCTCTGTCATGCGCGGGGTGCTACCATGGCGTGCGCCTCGAGCGCCGCGTCGATCCACGCGACGACGTCCGTCGCAAGCTCGATGGACGGGAGATCGAGCCCCCCGTCGCGCGCCGCTTCGATGGCCACGCGCTCGGCCCCAGAGAGGACCCGGCGCGCCGCGCCACAGGCCCGGCAGACGAGCCCACCGCGCCGAGGATCGAAGTGCCCCGCGCGCGCCTCGGGACACGGCGCGCCGCACCGCACGCACGCACGCAGCTCGAACCCCCAGCCCGCCGCCTCGACGAGCTGGAGCCCGGCCGTCGCCAGCGCGGACGTCGGGTCGACCGCGACCGGCGCGTCGAGCTTGTCGAGCAGTTCGACGAGCGCAACCCAGGCGTGGGGCTCGCGGACGAGCGGCGGGAGCAGGGCCCGCGCCCAGCGGAGCGCCTTCCCTGCGGAGGCGAGCGCGTCGAGGCGCGCCGTGAGGCGGAGCCGGGCCGTCTCGACCTCGGAGTCGCGGAGCCGGAGGAGCTCGGCCCCGACGCGCTCTTCGAGGGTGACGCGGAGCGTGTGCATCGGCTCCACCACGACGCGGGATCCGCGGCGCGCCCGGCTCGCGGAGGCCCCGACGACCCCGCGGCTCTCGGTGAGCAGCGTCAGCACGAGATCACTCTCACCGACGGGGATCGCTCGCAGCACGAGCGCCCGCGTGCGCGACGTCTGTCGGATACGGCGCCCCGCGATCAGGTGTGCTGGCTGAGCGACAGCCCGGCCGGCGCCGCCTCGGACACGGTCTGCGGGAGGTCGCGGCCTCGAGGCTTCAGCACGATCGACAGCGCCAGCGTGAAGAGGACGAGGAGGACGACGAACGCGATCGCCACGCCAAAACGCCGCTTGGTGGCCTTCTGGATGGGGGACGTGACGGGGATGGGCGTCACGTACGCGACGCGGCGCGTCGCCGAGTACATCGCGACGATCTCCTCGGCGTGGAGGCCGAGGCACTTCGCGTAGGCGCGCAGGAAGCCCCGGACGAAGACCTCACCCGGCAGGTCGTCGAAGCGGTCCTCTTCGAGCCGCTCGAGCGAGGACACGGGGATACGGGTCGCGCGCGACGCCTCCTCGATGCTCATGCCGCGCTGATCGCGCCGCCGCTTGAGGAGTGCCCCGACCGGCTCCATGCGTCAGTTGGCTCCCATCGTGGTCAGCGTGGCACCGCAGCGCTTGGCGACGACCGAGCCCTCGCCGAGGGCCTTGCACTTCTCGAGATCGGCCTTGGCTCCCGGCTTGTCTCCGAGGCGCTCGCGCACCCGCGCGCGGCCCTCGTACGGCTCGGCGAACTGCTTGCACTGCGGCCGATCGGTCTCGATGGCTTGGGTGAAGGCCGCTTCGGCCGCGGAGAGATCGCCCTTCCGCTCGTAGGCGAGGCCCAGCTTGTTCGCCCCCCAGCAGAAGGCGGGCTGCAGGGCGAGCCCCCGCTTCAGCGCGTTGATCCCGGCGTCGAGGTCGCCCTTCTCGAGGTGCGCCCAGCCGAGGTTGCCCCAGGCGATCTCGGGGGTCGCGTAGAGGATGTCCTCCGTGAGCGGGCGGAGCGTCGCGATCGCCTCGTCGTACTTGCGCTCGTTCACCAGGATGCTGCCGAGCGTGTTGCGCGCCTCGCGGAAGTCGGGCTTGGTCTTCAGCGCCACGCGGGCGTGCCTCTCGGCCTCGGCGAGGTGGCACTCGTCCGGCGAGTACGCGCAGAAGGCGACGTAGACGGTGGCCGCGAGGAGCTGGGCGTCGGCGTTGTCTGGATCGAGGTCGACCGCCTTCTTCGCGTGCGTGAGCGCGCTGCGGAAGCTCCCCTTCGATAGCATGTCCACCCCGAGATCGTGCTCCGCTTGGGACTGCTTCGAGGCGTCCTTGGGCTTGGAGGGCGAGCAGGCGGCGGCGAGCATCGAACCGAGGAGGACGGGCATCATCCACGAGGACCGCGACACGGATGTCATGGGAGTGTGCCCAGGGCGCACGCCATAGGCGGCTTCGGCGCGTCCGTCAACCGGGTTCGTCCCCTTCGGCCCTGTGCGAGCGCACGCCCGGCCGACCGATCAGACGTGGGCCCGATCTCCCAGGTGCTCCTTGACGCCAAGGACACCGTGCAATTTTTTCAATGATTCTAGGTTATCAATGAGCAATCTTTCATCGATGACATGAAGATATCGCGCCGCCTGGAGCCGGCTGACGGTCCGCTTGACGGTCTCCACGTCGACGCCGACCTTCGCCGACAGCTCGAGCGGCGAGAGGGCGACGACGAAGCCCGACGCCTCCGGGGCGGCGGACCGGAGCAGCGCCGAGACCACCTTCGAGTCCGCGTCCTTCAGCGACTGGAGCTCCAGGAGATCTTCCACCTCTCGCAGGCGAGCGACGAGCCTCGCGAAGAGCCGCGCGCCGAGCTCGGGCTCGAGCCCCAGGAGCTCGCCGAGCCGATCTCCCGGGAACGCGACGAGCTGGAGATCGTCGAGGGCGACCGCGGTGTGGGGTCGCGCAGCCCGCTCGAGCAGCGCGGACTCGCCGAGCAGCGCGCCCGGGCCGACCACGGCGACCGTCCGCTCGGACGCGCGAACCCTCCGGAGGAGCCGGACCCTGCCTTCGACGACGAGGAAGCACTCTCCCGAGGGATCGCCCTCCCGGAAGAGCGTCGTGCCCTGCGAGATCGCGCGCCCGAAGCGGGCGAGCAGCGCCGCCTTCGCGGGCTCGATGAGATCGAGCGACATCGGCGACAGCGTAGTACACCTCACGCCGCGGCGCGGACGATTCCGTCCTCACGCTGCAAATCCGCGCGGAGCGGAGGCTGCACGATCTTCGCTTCCTGGACTTTCCTTGTGCGCTGGATTCTTGGTAGAAGCCACTCGCCGCGCCGCTCGCGGCAGAACGTCCCCTCCTCACCCCCCACGAGACCCTCACGTGCCCCACGCGCATCGCCTCCGCGGCTCGGTCGCCCTCCTCCTCGTCGCCTCCGCGCTCGCCGTCCCTGCCCTCGCTGGCCCCAAGGATTCTGCGGCACAGAAGCTCGACAAGCAGGCCATGGACGAGGACTACCTCAACGTCCGCTTCGCCGACGCCGAGGACAAGCTCAACAAGGCCATCAAGGAGTGCGGTGACTCCGGCTGCGACGCCAAGCTGAAGGCCAAGATCTACGTCCACCTCGGCATCATCCAGGTGAACGGCGGCAAGAAGGCCGACGCCGTGAAGAGCTTCGCCGCGGCGCTGAAGGTCGACTCGGGCGTCACACCAGAGAAGGACTTCACGAGCCCCGACGTCGAGAAGGCCTTCGCCGAGGCGAAGGGGCAGAAGGGCGGCGACGACACGAAGGGCGGAGACACGAAGGGCGGAGACACGAAGGGCGGAGACGACAAAGCCGAGCCCTCGAGCGACCTCAAGCACGACGCCGTCACCGAGGCCCCCGTCAACACGCCGCTCCCCATCTGGGTGGGCGCCGAGGACGGCGTGAAGAAGTTCTTCCTCAACTACAAGCCCTTCGGCGCCGAGTGGACGAAGATCGAGATGAAGCGCGTCGGGCGCGGCTTCGGCGCGGAGATCCCGTGCAAGGACGTGAGCGTCTCCGGCACCCTCCGGTACTACATCACCGCCATCGATTCGGACGGGAGCCCAGTCGGCGCCGCGGGCTCGAAGAAGCAGCCCTACGAGGTGAAGATCGCCAACAAGATCTCCGGAGATCCCCCGTCGTTCCCAGGCAAGGATCCGCCACAGGCCTGCAAGGGCAAGGGGGACTGTCCGCCAGGGCTCAAGGAGGCAGGCTGCGAGAGCTCCGCGCTGTCGTACGGCTCGAAGTGCACCGGCCCCGGGCAGTGCTCGAAGGGCGACGGGCTCGCCTGCATCGACGGCACCTGTCAGCCGGGCTCCGAGGGAGACTCCGACGACGACGCCGGCGGCGAGGACGGCCCCGCGAAGAAGAACTGGTTCTCCTTCTCGCTCCAGGTGGACGAGGCCTTCGTCAACGGCGGCAGCGTCTGCACAGCGGACAACGCGAAGACGGGCAACTGGATCTGCTTCAAGTCGGGCGAGAAGCAGTACAACCCCAAGGCGGCGAGCGACGCCGGCCGCAAGAACTTCGGCACCGTGAGTGGCGCGCCCTTCGCGCTCGGGACGATGAGGGCCCTCGTCGGCTACGATCGCCTCCTCGCGCCCAACATGCTCCTCGGCGCGCGGATCGGCTACGCCTTCTACGGCGGCGGGCCCGCGGTCGGGGCCACGAAGTTCCAGCCGCTCCACGCCGAAGCTCGGTTCACCTACTACATCGGCAAGGGCGTCATGTCGCGGCCCGGCGTCCGCCCGTACGTCTACGCCGGTGGCGGCATGGCGCAGGTCGACGGCAAGGTGCCAGGCGTCCCGGTGTCCAACGACGATCCCACCGCGTCCAAGGGCATCACCGTCGACGCGTACCGCAAGATGGGGACGACCTTCGCCGGCGCGGGCGGTGGTATCGTCTACGCCATCAACAAAAAGGGCGGGGTCATCCTCGACCTCAAGGGGAACCTCTTCTTCGGTACGTCGGGGATGTCGGTCGCGCAGACCATCGGGTACGTGCAGGGCTTCTGATCTCCCCGCGGCGATGAGCACGATCGCGAGCCTGTTCCTCGACCGGGTTCGCCTCTCGGGTCACCGGCCCGCCCTCCGCGAGAAGCAGGGCGGGCGGTGGGTGACGCGCTCCTGGAGCGACTGGCACGAGACGAGCCGCGGCGTCGCGGCGGCGCTCGCGAGCCGCGGCGTCGCGGCGGGCGATCGCGTCGCCATCATGGGCCGGACCCGGCGAGCCTGGTTCGAGGCCGACATGGGCGTGCAGCTCGCCGCGGGCGTCACCGTCCCGATCTACCCGACGGTGACCGAGGAGCAGGCCGGGTTCGTGCTCGACGACTCGGGATCGAAGGTGGTCTTCGTCGACGATCCTGCGCAAGGGCTCCTGGTGGCTCACCCCGGCGTGACGGAGATCGTGTGCTTCGACGGGCGCGCGACGCGGGACGTCCCCGGGCTCGACGAGCGCCGGGTGGTGCTCCTCGACGATCTCCGCCAGCGCACGAGCGCCACGGTGACGAGCTTCCCAGACTTCGTGGCGAGCGGCGCCGAGGCGCTCGAGCACGGGGCCGAGTATGCGCTCGCGGCTCGGCTCGAGGCGCTCCGCTCGGACGACCTATCGACCCTCGTCTACACGTCGGGCACGAGCGGCCCCCCGAAGGGCGTCATGCTCACGCACGACAATTTCGCGTTCGAGGTGTCCGCCCTCGCGGGGCAGATGCACCTCGGAGAGCACGACGAGCAGCTCCTCTTCCTCCCGCTCGCGCACATCTTCGGCCGGATCCTCGAGATCGCACAGCTCGAGGTCGGGTTCGTCACCGCCTTCGCCGAGAGCCTGTGGAAGGCGGTCGACAACATGACGGAGATCCAGCCGACCTTCTTCGGCAGCGTCCCGAGGCTCTTCGAGAAGGTCCACGAGCTCGCCCTGCACCGCGCCGCGCGCGAGGGGAACATCCGGCGAAGGGTCTTCGATTGGTCGATCGATCGCGGTCGCGACGTGTCTCGCCGGCGCCGACGGGGGCTCCCGATCCCTCCGCTGCTCGCGGCGGAGCACCGCTACGCGGACAAGCTCGCGCTCCGCCCGATCCGGGAGCGCTTCGGGTCGAGGCTACGCTTCGCGCTCTCCGGCGCCGCGCCGCTCGCTCCCGAGCTGGCCGAGTGGTTCCACGCGGTCGGCGTGACGATCCTCGAGGGCTATGGGCTCACCGAGACGACGAGCGCGACCCACGTCTCACGGCCGGACAGGTTCGATTTCGGCTTCGTCGGCCCTGCGGTCCCCGGCGTCGAGGCCAAGATCGGAGACGGCGGCGAGATCCTCGTCAGGGGCCGCAACGTCATGAAGGGCTACTGGAACCGCCCGGACGAGACGCGCGATGCGTTCGACGCCGACGGGTTCTTTCGCACCGGAGACGTGGGCTTCATCGATCCCAGAGGCTTCCTGGAGATCACGGACAGGAAGAAGGATCTCATCGTCACGAGCGGCGGCAAGAACGTCTCGCCGCAGAACGTCGAGGCGATCCTCGCGGAGTCCCCGTTCATCGCGCACGCGGTCGTGTACGGCGACAAGCGGAAGCACCTCGTGGCCCTCGTCACCCTGGACGAGGCAAGCGTGTTCCGCTGGGCGCGCGAGCACGATCGCCCGCGCGATCTCGAGGCGCTGTGCCGCGACGCGGAGGTGCGAGCCCTCATCCGCCTCGAGGTGGATCGAGCGAACAAGCGGCTCGCGCAGTACGAGACCATCAAGCGCTTCGCCATCCTGCCGCGCGCGTTCAGCGAGGCCGCCGGCGAGCTCACGCCAACGTCGAAGGTGAGGCGCCGCGTCATCATCGAGCGAAACGCCGCGCTGCTCGACAGCCTGTACGACGAGCCAGCGTCGCCGAGCCCGTAGCCTCACGCCGTCGCCCACGTCCCCGCGTCGTCGCCGTCGCGATCGAGCGGCCCGGGCATCGAGGAGGCGGTCGCCTCGTGCCCTCGGATGCGGACCGCCGCGCTCTGCCGGCGAGCTCCCCGGCGTGACGTGGCGTCAGAGCGCGCCGGCGGCGGCGCTCCCCAGGCCGCCAGCACCAAACCCGCCGCTCCCGAAGCCCCCACTCCCGAAGCCCCCACCCCCACCTCCGGGATCACAGGGGCCACACGCCGCGGTGGTCGTGTCGCAGCAGAGCCCCTCATCGCACACACCGCAGCCCGTGGGCTGGCAGATTCCCTCGTCATCCAAGGACCCGCACTGCCCTGGCGCTGCACAGCAGCCCGTCTGCGCGCCGCTCGCGTCGCATGCGTCGCAGGTCGTGCCTTCGCACGCCAGCACCAGCTCCACGCACGAGCCCCCGCCGGAGCCACCCTCGCCAGCCGCGCCCGCGTCGCCTGCGTTGCCCGCGCCTGCGTCACCCGCATCGCCGCCCGCGCCCGCGTCCCCCGCATCACCACCCGCACCCGCGCCCGCGTCCCCCGCATCACCACCCGCACCCGCGTCGGCGCCTACGCCTGCATCACCACCCGCGCCCGCGTCACCTCCCGCGCCCGCTTCGGCGCCCGCGCCCGCGTCCCCCGCGTTGCCCGCATCCGCCCCGACCGCCGCAGCGCCGCTGCTCCCGCCAGGGAGCGACCCCGCCGTGCCTCCGCCGCCGGCCCCGGACTTCGCGCCGCTCTTCCCGGCGTGGCCGCCCGCGTCGTGACCACCCCCGAGCGGGATGCGCTCGTTGTCGTCCTCGAATTCGCTCCGAGAGCACGCTCCCGATGAGGCCAGCACAGGCACGGACAGCAACAGGAACCCAAGGAGCCGATGCGACGCCATCGTCGCTCCCCTAGCGCGACCAGGCGTCGCAGGCCAAGCCCCTGACGCCGGGCTCGAGCTTGACGTGCTCCCGGCCGCGGCAGAAGCGCGACCAGGCGTCGCAGGCCAAGCCCCTGACCATCGTCCGACTCCTCCAGGGACGCGCCGCGTGCCCGCCTCCGCGCGAGGGGGTCGGCGACGCGCCCTCGAGACCTAGGCCTCTTCCACGCGAGGGCGTCGGCGAAGCGAGCCGTGGAGCCTCCACGAAATCCTCGCGGCTCTCTCTCGGCGCGAGCCTGGGGGGGGGGAGCGTCAGACGGAGACGATGCGGGTCTCGAGGGACGAGCCCCAGCGCGGCGCCTCGACGAAGGGCAGCGTCTCGCTGTGCTGGAGCGAGGCCGGGCGCGCCGTCAGGATCTCGCAGCCCGTCCGCGTCACCACGATCGTGTGCTCGAACTGCGCCGACAGTCGGCCGTCGGCCGTGACCACCGTCCAACCATCGGAGAGCAGCGACACCGCGCTCGTGCCCAGGTTGATCATCGGCTCGATGGTGAAGACCATCCCAGGCTTCATGCGCACGCGCGCGCTGCGGTCATGCGGCTCGGGGCGGTAGTGCGCGATGTTGGGCTCTTCGTGGAACTTTCGGCCAGTGCCGTGCCCGCAGTACTCGCGCACGATGCCGAACCCCTCGCCGAGCCCCTCGACGTACTCCTGGATCGCCGCCCCGATGTCACCGACGCGCGCGCCCTCCTTGACGACCGAGATCCCGATCTCGAGCGCGCGACGCGCGGCCTCCGTCACGCGGCGCGCGTCGTCGCTGGGCGCCCCGATATAGAACGTCGCGGACGTGTCGCCGTGCATCCCCTGCGCCACCGTGGTGACGTCCACATTGACGATGTCGCCGTCCTTGAGCACCTGCGGCCCCGGGATCCCGTGGCAGACGACCTGGTTCACGCTCGTGCACACGCTCTTCGGGAAGCCGCGATAGTGGAGCGGGGCGGGGCGCGCGCCGCGCCGCAGCGTGTCCTCGTGGACGAGGCGATCAATCTCGTCGGTCGTCATGCCGGCCCGGAGCGCCTCGCCCACGAGGAGCAGCGTCTCGCCCGCCATGCGCCCCGCGGTCCGGAGCGCCTCGATCTCGCGCGGGGATTTCAGCTCGATGCTCATTTCTTCAGCTCCTCGAGCGCGATGTTCTCGCGCACCGCCTCGAGCACCTCGGGGTCGTCGGGGAGCACCACGACGTGGAGGCGTGCCGCGCCGTCCGCCTTGAACCGCTTGCCGAGCACGATCGCCGTACGACCGCGGAGCTTGTCCTTGACGTTGACGATCATGCCGAAGGACGGCGTGCGATCGTGCACGTGCACCTCGACGGGATCGGGGGCGCTCTCCTTGCCACCGACGCGCTCGGTCGGCTTGAAGAGGAGGACGAAGCTGCGGCTCACCTCGCTCCGCTCCTCGGTGACGGTGGTGAGCTTCGCGCGGACGATGAAGTCCGCGGCCTGCGATCGGTCCCGGAGCCGGAGATCCCCGCGGTAGATGGGCTTGTCGAGCGAGAGCCCGACCATGACCGGATCGATCGAGTCGTCGAAGCGCGCCTGCGCCTCGGCGTCGTAGGCCGGCAGCCCGTCGATCTGGGCCTCGGCCGCGGAGCGAGGGGGACCGCCGCACGCCGCGAGGAGCAGGGACGAGGTGAGGAGCAAGCGGAGGCTGGGGCGAGCGGACAGGAGGCTAGGCATGGGCCGATCGAGAAAGAGCGGCTCGAAGCGTGCGAGCCGTCGCCGCGTGCTGTATCATGCAGACGAAAGCCTGCGCACGTTTCGCGTGACGAGGCCCCGCTCGCTCGAGCGCCACTCCGCCCACGAAGCTCGAAGGATCTCCCATGCTCCCCAAGAAGTCATCCCGGACCCCTCTCGCCGCTCTCTGCCTGCTCACGGCCTTCGCTGTCACCCCTGCCCTCCTCGCCGCCCCCGCGAAGAAGCCCGCGGCCGCCGACAAGAAGAAGGCGAAGGACGAGAAGCCGAGCGACGCCGAGCCGCCGATGGCGGCCAAGCCCATCAAGCTCGTCCCGGAGGGGATGCGCTGGGGCATGTCGAAGGGCGAGCTCGAGAAGCTGATGGATAAGTTCATCGACCAGGACTACAAGCAGAAGTACAAGGACGCGGGGGCGAGCTCGACGAAGATCAAGGATCTGGACAACGAGGTCGCGGCGAAGAAGGCCGCCTTCAAGAAGGCCGCGATCGATCTCGTCCCGGGGCCGAGCGGGCTCGACGCGAGCCCCCTCGCAAACGAGTTCACGAAGGGCAACGGCGAGATGCTGATCTCGCACCAGCGCGGCCCGGGCGTCCGGATCTGGTTCTTCTTCATCGGTGGACGACTCTGGAAGACCATCGAGGAGGTCTCCTTCGTGAAGGGAGGCCTGTACGGGGACGATATCAGCGGCGCCGTGAAGATGATCGTCGACGGGGTCGGCGGGACCGATCCACGCCACATCCCGTCCAACCCCGACAAGGGCCAGTACGCCGACGTCTTCGACTGGAACGACAAGGACACCCACATGCGCATGTGGGATCGGTCGGGCACCCTCGTCATCGCCCGCGAGGAGCGCACGACGCTCGGCAACCTGGCGAACCTCCGGAAGGCCTCGACGGCCAAGAAGGACCAGCTCGATCCTGCGGTCGCCGCGGCGCTCCAGGGCGGCGGAGCCCCGAGTCCATCCACCTCGGCGCCTCCCAAGGGCAAGTAGCCGGCGCTCGCGCGGCGCGTCGTCCGGGCCACGCTCCACGACGAGGCGCGGTGGCCACGGAGCAGGAGCAGGCGCTCTCTCGGCGCGAGAACGAGCCCGCTCCGCGGACGCGGCGCGCTCGAGGACATCGCGGCCACTCGTCGTTCGGCACGAGAACGAGCCCGCTTCGCGGACGCGGAGCGCTCGAGGACCTCGCGGCCACTGGTCGTTCGGCGCGAGAACGAGCCCGCTTCGCGGACGCGGCGCGCTCGAGGACCTCACGGCCACTCGTCGTTCGGCGCGAGAACGAGCGCGCTCCGCGGACGCGAAGCGGGCTCGGAGGCCGTGGGTTCACGCACTCTTCCGCGTAAGGACGGCGCGCCCCGCGGGGGTGGTCGTCGCGGGGAAGCGCAGGTGCAGCCTCGCGCCACCGAGGGGCGATTCGAGCGCCTCGACGAAGCCGCCGTGCTCGACGACGATCTTCTTCACGATGGCGAGCCCGAGGCCGTTCCCGTCCGGCTTCGTCGTCACGTAGGGCTCGAACATCCGCTCGCGGTCTGCCCGCGCGATCCCTGGGCCGTCGTCGTCGACGTCGAGCTCCACGTGTCGACCGGCGCACCGGAGCGACACCTCGATCGTCCCCTCGGGCCTCCCCGCGCCACGGATCGCCTGGGCCGCGTTCGTCACGAGGTTCGCGAGAACCCTGTGGAGCATGTGCGCATCGAAGGCGAGCGGGACCTCGCCCTCGGGGATGCTCCAGGACAGGCGCACCCCACCGAGGAGCCCCGAGGTGACCGACGCCTCGGGTGCCTCCTCGCCGAGATCGAAGCGCCCTCCCTCCGCGCGGAGGAAGGCGGCGACGTCACCCACCGTCGGCTCGGCCTCCGGGAGCCGCGCGAAGCTCGCGAACTCGGACACGAGCCGCCGCAGCGTCCCGACCTCCTCGGTGACGATCTCGAGCGTCGTATCGAGCAGCTTGCGGAAGCGTGCGTCGTCGCCGGGGTAGCGACGATGGCACTCCTCGACGGCCAGGGTGATGGGGGTCAGCGGGTTCTTGATCTCGTGGGCGAGCCGGCGCGCCATCTCTTGCCAGGCGCTCATACGCCCCAAGAAGTCGATGCGCGCACGGCTCGCCTCCACCTCGCCCAGCATCGCGTTGAACGCGCGGGCGAGATCGGTGAGCTCGTCGGCGCCCTCCACGCGGGCGCGCACGGAGAGATCCCCCGCCCCGACCGCCTGGGTCGCCTCGGCGAGCGCCGCGATGCGCCTCGTCACCTGCCTCGAGATGCGCGCGCCGATCGTGATGGAGAGCGCGATGGTCGCCGCCGTGAGGAGCGCGAAGACGGCGAAGACCACGCGCTCGACGAGGAGCCGCTTGCCCTCGATGGCCCGGTAGTCTCGGACCAAGGTCGCGGCCTGGTCGAGCTCGTCGAAGCGCGCGCGCGGCGCGACGAAGACCGCCGAGAGGACGAGCGGCTCGCCCTTCCCTGCCGGCAGCGCGCGCTCGACGCGGAGGCTCCGCTCCGTCGCGTCATCCACGGGTCTCCCGCGGTCACGCCGGGCGATGCGCGCCCCGTCCTCGTCGGAGATCGTGAGCTCGACGAGGTCGGGGTACGTCGCGAAGATCCCCTTCAGCTCCTCGTCGAGGCTCGGCTCGTGTCGTAGCGCGGCCGCGGCGCGGAGGGGCTCTCGCTCCGAGATGGCGTCCGCGCGCGCCCGCATCGCCTCCTTCATCGCCTTCGCGAGATCGCTGTAGACCCCGAGAGATCTCTCGAGCGCCGCCCCAACCGATTGATTGTAGAAGATCCCTGCCGTGTAGTCGAGCGCCGTCCTCGCGAGCGCGAGCGACGCGAGCAGCGGGAACACCGCGACGACGAGGATCGCGAAGACGAGCCGGCGTTCCGTCTTTCCGAGAGGGCGCATGGCCTCGCGACTGTACCTGGCAGCGACGTGCCCGTCAGCGGCCTCGGTCTCGCGCGGCGCGAGCCCGCGGCGGTGGGGAGCGCCACGTCGTGCGAGAGCTGCGTGGGGCCAGGTCTCTCGTGGGCGCTCAGCGCACAGCACGCTCGAGCACGGCCTCGATCTCGCGCGGCACGAGCCCGTAAGCGTCCGCGGCGGTGAGGAGCGCCGCGTTGTGCGGGAGTCGCGTGAGGAAGCCGAGCTGGTAGGGCGAGCCACGCAGCCCCGTGACGCGTCGGCCGAGCGCGGGCATCGCGCGCACGATGGCGCTCTTGGCGCGCTCTGGGAGCCCAGCGTCGACGAGCGCGTCGTGGAGCGCGAGGTACACGGGGGCCTCGTTGAGCAAGCTCATCGCCGAGTGATCGAGGAGCTCCGCCGCCTCGGTGGCGAGGCGCACGGCCGCGGCGACGTCACCGAGGCGGCGCTCGGCCTCCGCCCACTCGCCGAGCGCCACTGGCAGGACGTCGCGCATCTCGGTCGCCCGGTAGGCCTCGGCCGCGGCGGCGAGGAGCTTCCGCGCGCGCGCAGCGGCGGCGGCGCCCCCTTGACGGAGGAGCTCCACGCCGCGGTAGAAGGAGATCCCGACGGTCACGCGGTCGTTCGGCGTCCAGCGGGCCTCCGCGGCCGCGTCGGCTCGCGCGCGGGTGTCCGCGAGGGCGCGATCGAGCGTCGGCTCGCTGCCAAAGGTCGCGGCCCACCCCAAGAGGAGCATCTTGCCGAGCTCGACGACGCCCGCGCTGACGACCGCCGAGGCGAGGGCGAGCCCCTGCTCGAGGGCCGCGCGTGCCTCGCGCTGCGCTCCGATGGTCGTGAGCGCGAAGCCGACGTTGATCGTCAGCGTCGCCTCGCGCACCTTGAGCCCACCGGCGGCAGCGGCGCCCGCGGCGCTCCGACGCGCCGCGAGCGCCGCGAGGAGCTCCCCGCGCGTCTGACGGACGATACCCAACGTCTGCCACGCGTCGACCGCGGCGCTCGCATGGGACCGTCGCTCCGCCGTCTCGAGCAGGCGGCGGGCCTCCCGCTCGGCCTCCGCGAAGCGCCCCGCGAAGGCATAGCGCGCCGCGAGCGCGGCCGAGCACCTCGCCTCCTCGTCCCATAGCTCGAGGCGAGCGGCGCCGTCACGGACCTCCTGTAGCCGCTCGAAGATGTGCTCCCCCGCGCCGCGCGCGTCATCGTAGCGCGCCCTCGCCCCGTCCGCGAGCACCTGCGTCGCGTCGTCGTGAGCGTTCTCGACGAGCGCGCGGACGCTCGTCTCCCGCTCGCTCGACCTCGCGTCCACGCGAGAGAACGCCTCGTCGAGGAGGAGCGCGCGCGGGAAGGCCGTCTCCGGCTCGTAGGCGAACGCGAGGGCGCGCTCGCTCATGGCGACGGCGTCGGAGAGCGCGTTGGTGTCGAGGGCTCGCCTCGCGGCACGCTCCCAGTGCACGCCCGCGAGATCGTCCTCGCCCCCAAGCTCGAAGTGCCGCGCGACGGTCGCCGAGTCCTCGCCCTGCTCGACCAACCAGCGCGCGACCGAGGCGTGGAGGGCGCGCTTCGCGTCGACGGACAGCGAGGCGTAGGCGACCTCGCGCACCAGCGCGTGCTTGAAGCCCCACTCGCGGTGTCTGGCGAAGCGGGTCTCGGCGTGCTCGATGACGATTTCGGACGACGCGAGCCCCTCCAGGCACTCGGTCGCGCGCTCGACGCCGAGCGCGCGCAGGCCACCATCCCACCCGAAGAGCCCAAACGTCGAGAGGCGGAGGGCTGCCTCGTGGAGGGCTGGGTCGAGCGCGTCGAGGCTCGCCTGGATCGCCGCCTCGATCGTCGGCGCCGTGGAGGCGTCCCTGCCGGCCGCGGTGAGCCGCGCCAGCTCCTCGGCGAACAGCGGCGATCCGTCGGCCTGCTCCGCGATGCGATCGAGGACCTCGTCTGTGGCGCGCGTCGCGAGCATGGCCTTCGCGATGGCGCGAGCGGCCTTCTTGGAGACCGGACGGAGCTCGACACGCACGTGCTCCCTCGCGACGAAGGCCCGAGGATGGTCACGGTAGAAGCTCGGGCGCGCGAGCACCAACAAGAAGAGCGCGCGGTGCTCGGCGAGCTCCAGCACGTGATCGAGCCAGGCGATGCTCTCGCGGTCGGCCCACTGGGCGTCCTCGATGACGAGCGCGAGGGGGCGCTCCGTGAGCGCCAGGAACACGTCGCTCATCGCGAGCCAAAGCCCATCACGAGCTCGCTCGTCGAGCGCTTCGTTCGCGAGGAGACGGGCGACGAGCTCGCGGCTCGGCCGATCGCTCCGCCCAGGCGCTCCTTCGGCGCGGCGCTCGATGGCCGTGAGGACCTCCGCGAGAGGCGCGCCCTTCGAGCTGCCGATGACGCCCCGAAGCACCTCCGCGGCGATCGACAGCGCGTGCGCCGCAGCGAACAGCTCGCACCGCACGACGACGGCGCGGGGCTGAACGGCGGACGCAGAGATCCGCGCGAGCGCCTCGCGGCCGAGGCGCGTCTTGCCGATGCCCGGAGGACCGATGATGGACGCGACGACGGGCGTGGCGGCCTCTGCGCTGCGCTCGTATGCACCGAGCGCGCGAGCCAGCTCCGCCTCCCGACCGATGAAGGGCGCTCCGCCACCCTCTCGTCGACCCTCGCGCGCGCCCCGAACGAGCGCCGATCCAGACCCTCTCTGGGTCAGATCGTAGCGGCCTCGGAGGAGCTCCGCCGTGGTCGTGTCTGCGAGGACGTGCCCCGCGGCGGCCTCCCGTGCGAGCGTCGAAGCCCTGTCGACCACCTCTCCCACCGGCTTGGCGTGCTGGAGGCGGCTCCGGCCCGTCGCCACCCCGACCCGACCGCCCGCCTTGGCGAGCGAGAGCGCCACCTCGACGGCCTGGCCCGCCTCGTCGCCGGTCGCCTGCAGCGCGCCGAGGTGCGCCACGAGCCCCGTTCGACCCACAGGCGCGGGCAGCGCGCCCTTCGCTCCGAGGTCCTGGAGGGCCGCGGAGCGCTCCTCGATGTCACGCAGATCCAGGCAGACGATCGTGGTGACGAGGCGCGAGCCGACCGAGAGGGCGACCGAAGAGGGGGTCGCGCTCGTGGGCGGCGCGAGCGTCGAAGAGGGCAGCGGATCCCGACGGAGCTCGGCAAGCTCCGCGGCGACGATTTCGGCGCTCGCGGGGCGCCCGGAGGGTGGAGCGGAGAGCAGGCTCGCCACGAGATCGTCCAGCCGCGCCGGCACGCCCGCCACGACCTCGGAGAGCCGCGGAGCCTCGGTCGTCACGAGCCGCGCGAGTGTCGCGATCGTGCTGGGGCCGACGTGAGGAGGCCGCCCGGCGATGGTCTCGAAGAGCACGGCGCCAAGCGAAAACAGATCTGCGCGCAGGTCCACGGTCTCGCCGCGCGCCTGCTCGGGCGCCATGTACGCGGGGGTCCCGACCATCTCACCGAGCGAGATCTCTCCGTCCCCGTCCGCGGACGTCGACGCGACGCCGAAGTCGATGAGCTTCGGGAGGAGCGCGCCCGACGCGTCGCGAGCGAGCAGGACGTTCGCCGGCTTGACGTCGCGGTGCACGACGCCTGCCCCGTGTGTGGCCGCGAGCGCGACGGCGATCCCTCGCGCGATGTCGAGCGCGTCGAGCAGGGACACCGGGGACCGCTGGCGCTCCGCGAGGGTCGGCCCGTCGATCCACTCCATCGCGAGGTAGCAGCCGCCTTCGGGCAGGAGCCCCGAGCCGAGCAGCTCGACGACGTTCGGGTGTCGGATCGACGACAGCGCGGCGACCTCTCGCTCGAAGCGCGCGCGGTCGCTCGGGTGGTCGGACGGCGAGAGCACCTTCAGCGCCACACGCCTCGACGTCTCCCGATCGACGGCTCGATACACGACACCAGCCCCGCCGCGGCCAAGCTCCAGCTCCACGCGGAACCTCCGTGACAGCGACGCTGGGAGCTCGCGGTGCTCGGACAAGCGCGCGGAGCTTAGCCGGGGTGAGCGGAGGGGTGAAGCGGCTCCCTCCGACAGCGCCTTCCGTCCGCCCTCGGCACGTCAGCTCGACGACGCGGGCGGGGTCTGGAGCAGGGGCGCCGGCGCCTCGTCGTGCGTCGCGAGCAGCGAGACGACCGAGCCGACGACCAGCGCGAGCCCCGCGACCACGAGCGCCACGCCGAGCCCGAGCGGGCGCTTCGCCGGCGTCGGGTGGATCGAGGGGGGCGGGTCGTCCGGGATCGTGGGCGCAGGAGCCCGAGGGGTCGCCGCGGGCAGCGGCTCGGTGCGCCCCGAGATCCCTGGCGCCGGGCGCGCGGTCGGAGGGGGGGGCGCAGGCGGCGAGGTGAACGCCTGCATCTTCAGCGTGTACCCGGCGCCCTTCTGCACCTTGGGAGGAGGGTCGCCAGGGAGGATCGAGTCCCGCGTGTCCTCCTCGGTGAATCCGCGCGTGCTCGACGCGCGCTCACGGAGCCCGGCCTCGACGACCTGGAACGCGACGATCGTCGCGTTGTCGGGGCCGCCGTGGGCGTTCGCGAGATCGATCGCGCGCGCGCAGAGCTGGCTCATGTCCCCCGCGGCGCCAGAGACGAGGCCGAGGAGCTCCGCCTCGCTCATCGCGTCGGTGATGCCGTCGCTCGTGAGGAGGTAGACATCGCCCTTTGCCTGGAGGATGATGTCGGGTCGGAGCTCGATCTCGGGCTGCTCGGAGAGCCCGAGGGCGCGGAGGATCTTGTTGCTGTCCGGGTGGGCCGACATGTCCTCGCGCTTCAGCACGCCCGCGTCGACGAGATCCTGCACCACGGAGTGGTCCCTCGTGAGCGGCCAGAGCTGCCCCGAGCGCACCACGTACGCGCGCGAGTCGCCGATGTGCGCGACCTCCGTGCCCCCATCGTGCACGAGGAGCGCGACCGCCGTCGACCCAGGACGCCCGGCGTGCGCGTGGGTCGCCCCCAGCGCGAACACCCGCCGCCCGGCCTCCCCCATCGCGTCCGCGAGGATGATGCCTCGGTCCCGCGCGTCGCCGACGGCGTGCGCGCGGACCACCTCGTCGAAGATCACCTGCACCGCGAGCTGCGAGGCCTCTCGCCCCGCTGCGTGCCCGCCCATCCCATCGCAGAGGACGAGCAGGTGGCCGAGCGGTGTCTCTCGATAGCCTGCGCAGTCTTCGTTCTCTTGCTTCTCGGGGACCAGGCCAGGGTCGGTCCGATGGGCGACGACCAGCCGAGGCGCGAGCGCGGTCACGGCGCGGGCTCAGTCGATGCGAACGGAGAGCTCGACCGGACCAAAACGGACCATCGAGCCTGGCGGCACGGGCATCCAGATCCCAGGCGCCAGGCGCGTCCCGTTCACGTGCGTGCCGTTGTTGGAATTCTCGTCGCGAAGGAGCAATTGGCCCCCGTCGAGCTTGACGGTCGCATGGACCGAAGAGATCCGGCCTTCTCCCAGCACGATCCCGCACTGCGTCGCGTCCCGCCCCACCCGCACCTCGGCGCCCGCGTTCACGGTGAACACGCCTGCGGATCCAGAGAGCGTCGCGTGGCCAGAGCTTCCGCCGTACGGGCTGGGTGGTGGGGCGCCCCCCGCCTGGGGCTGCGCCGCCGTGAGGCCATACTGAGGGGGCTTGCCTCCGTAGAGGAACTCGGGGTTCGCCTGCGCGGGCGGCGCGGCCGGGGTCGCCGGCGCGCCGTGCGCCCCGAGCACCGCCGTGCCCCCCTGCACCGCGGGCGCCGCGGGGGGAGGCGCGATCGGGACCGGCGCGGCGTACGCACCAGGGGGCGGTCCACCCACCGGCGGAGGCGCACCATAGCCGCCGCCGGGCCCGGCTGGCATCGGACGCGCGGGCGGGCCCTTTCGGCCGCTGCCCTTGGCGAGGACCAGGATCAGCAAGATCAGGATCACGACGCCGAAGCCACCCGCGACGATGTACGGGATGGGCAGCGCCTTCTCGCCCGCCTTGACCTGCAAGATCGTCGAGGCGGTGACGCCGCTCGTGCGCTTCGCGTGCGCGTCGAAGAGGACGATGCGCGCGACGGCCTGCTCGCCCTTGCCGACGATGATTTTGTCGCTGTCCGGCGCCTCGAATTCGGCCGAGCCGTCGCTCACCTGGACGACCTTCGCCTGCATCCCTGCGGCGATGAGCTGCTGCTGGACCTTCTTCGCCTCGGCCACGTTGCCGGCGCTCACGTTCGCGGGTGGCGCCATGTTCGCTGGGATGAAGTAGGCCTGGGCGCGGTCCTTCGAGCCTCCCCAGCAGAAGTTGCCGAACACCTTGAACCGGCCACCCGGCGAGACCGGATCGCGCTTCGCGATCTGGACCGTGTACTCTCGGTTCACGTCGAGGGGCCAGACCGTGGGATCGATGCCGACCGGCACATCTCGATAGCCGTCCGGCGCGATCGCGGGCGTGACGTCCTTGAAGACCAGGTTGAAGGTCTGGTTCACCGTCGGGGCCACGCACGACACCCGCCAGCGCGTGAGGTACATCTGGTTGAAGCGGTCCCGCACCGCGGCGACGATCTGCGGACCGACCGAGCCGCCGTTCCCCCGAACGATCCCGAAGTACCCGCCGATGTCCGGGTTCGCGAGGTTCGTCATGAAGTCGGTCGAGTTCTTCGTGAACTCCTCGCTCAGCCCGGCGACGGGCGTCAGGATCGAGATGACCGGCAGCGGCATCTTCGGAGCGACCGGGTTGTCCTCGGGGAAGCGTCCCTTCGTGAGGTACTGCGAGAGCTGCGTCGCGCCGAGGCCGTTGGTGCCGACGTCCCCACCGGCCTGTCCGTTGGAGATGACGACCATCGCCTGGTGGAGCGGGACCTCCACGCTGGTGCCGGCGTTCCCGAGATCCTTGAAGGCGTCCGTCGCGGCCTGACGGATGCTCGTCATCAGCTGCCGAGCTCGACCCTCCTTCGGCAGGAGGCGTGCGTTCTGCACCGCGGCCGAGAGAGCGCCCTTCTGCGACGCCGGGAGCCACTTCGAGTCGGTGACCACCTTCCCCTCGCCGAGGACGGTGACGTTGGCGATGTCCTGCGGGCCCATCGCGTTGATGAACGCGAGCGCGACCGCCTGTGCGTCACCGAAGCGAGGTCCCATGCTGCCCGCCGCGTCGAGGACGATGAGCCACGCCGTGCCGACGCCCTTGATGTTCTGTGCCTGGTCCCACTTGTACGCGTCGACGAAGGTCGCGGGCTGGTCGGCGCCGTCGACCTGCACCGTGAAGATCATGTGGTCCTTCGCGGGCTGCGGCAACGGGAAGGGCTGGAAGAGCGCGCGGGGCTGGGCGAGCTTCTGGCCCATGCACTCGAGCATCGCCTCCCCGCGCATGTAGGCGCACTCGCTCGTCGCGTCGCTCACGCGCTTGCGTTGCGCGAGCTCGATGACGGTGGTGATGATCGGCGCACCGTCGGTCTGCGCCGCGCGCGGATCGATGCGGAGGATCTTGGCCTCGGGCGCCGCGGCCACGGGGGCGGCGACGAGCCACCCGAGGACGGACAGCGCAACGACGTAGAGCAACCGGAGATGCTTGGGCATGGGCGAGAGTCTGGCCATGGGGGATCGTTCAGAACCGCGGCACGACGACGAGGACGGTCGTGAACCCGCCGAAACGGACCTTGTCGTGATCGCGGAGCTCGCGCCGCTGGTGCGCCGGGATCGCCTCGTCGTTGACGTACGTACCGTTGGTGGAGCCGAGGTCCTCGAGCTGGACCGCGTGGGTGTTCGCGTCGACGTGGAAGGCGGCGTGGTTGGACGAGGTCGTGGGGTCGTTGATCTCGACGTCCAGCCCATCGGCCGCGCCTTGACGACCGACCACGAGCCGCCCGGACTTCAAGACCCAGTGCGCCCCGTTGGGGTCGCTCTGGTACGACACGAGGAACGCGGCGAGCACGGGGCCCGTCGCGATCCCAGCCGGCGAGGTGCTCGCGACGGCTTCTGGTGGCGGTGGGGCCAGCGGCGCGCCCATCGGGGCCTGCTGCGGATCGGGTGCCAGGCCTGTCGCAGCGAAGGCTTCCGGGCCTCCTTGCCCCATGCCAGGCGGCGGCCCGAAGCCCGGAGGCGGCCCAAAGCCCGGAGGCGGCCCGCCAGCGCCAGGCGGCGCCCCGAAGCCCGGAGGCGGCC
>CAYNEK010000029.1:0-8551 GCA_964396175.1 uncultured Polyangiaceae bacterium
GCCTGCGACGACGACGACGACGGCGACGGGGTCCCCGACACGAAGGACAATTGCCCCCTCCAGTCGAACCCGGACCAGAGCGATCTCGACAAGGACGGGAAGGGCGACGCCTGCGACGACGATCAGGACGGCGATGGAGTCCCGGACGTGGACGACGTCTGTGCGCTGGTGGCCGATCCCGATCAGGAGGACACCGACGGCGACGGCAAAGGGGACGCCTGCGACGACGATCTGGATGGCGACGGAGTCCCCAACGCCCAGGACGACTGCCCGGACTTCCCCGATCCCGATCAGCTCGACAGCGACGGCGATGGGAAGGGCGACGCGTGCAGCGATCCGGGGACGCCCGAGTCCGAGGGGACCTCGCCCGTGGTCGGCTCGGGCGACGTGCCGCTCGAGCTCGGCGCGGCCGACGTCGTAGAGAGCGGCGGCTGCTCCGTCGCCGCGCCACGCTCTGGCGCGGTGGGAGCCTGGCTCCTCGTCGGTCTCGCGCTGGGGGTCTGTCGTCGTCGGACGTCGCACCCGCAGCGAGCTCGCGTGGCACCCGCTCGTCGTGCGTGATCTCGACGTCACCGCCCTCCTTCGCGATCTCCAGTCCGCCATCGTCCGCGGCGAGGACGATCTCGCGCGCCGTCGCGTCGAGCCGCTGGACGAGCTCGTGGCCCGTGAGCCCCTCGCGTCCGTGCGCTGGACCAGCTCTCGTGAGACGCTGACGCAGCTCCTCGCGCGGGCGGACGATCCAGCCGCGCCACTCGTCGCTGCCCACGTGGCCGAGCTGATCGTCTTCCGCGTCAACCGGCAAGCCGAGCTCGCGCTCGCCGCTGCGCGCCGCGCGCCGCGTGTGCTCGTCCACGCCACGGGGAGGCGTTGCTCCTTCGACGAAGCCCTCGACGCGCTCGTCGCCCGTGCCCCCGATCGCGCGCTCGTCGCCTCGGCGCTCCCGGCTGGCGCCGAGGCGGCCGGTCATGCGGCGCGGCTCGCACGTCGGCGCGAGGGTGAGATCGAGCGCCTCCTCGGCTCGGGGGCCCCCGAGCCCGCCGCCCGTCGGCTCCCGCAGGACCGTCCCGCGCATGCGGGATGTGCGCCTCCGAGTCCGACCCCCGAACCCGTCGTCCATCGATCCCCGCTGGTCCGGGCGGTTGCCGCGCGCCTCGGGCGATCGCTCGTCCTCGAGCTCGGGCCGCGCGTGGTCTCCACGACGACGCTCGAGGACACCGTCGCCCGCGGGGCCGGGCACGGCTTCGACGTGGGGTTCCCTCGTGAGATGTCGATGCAGCGGTGGATGTCTCTCCTCCCGTCCCCCTTTCGGGACGGCGAGCCGATCGGAGCCCTCGCGATGCCTCGGGCGCTCGCTCCCGCGTCGTTCTTGCTCGGCTTCTCCCGGCTCGGGTGCGCCTGGTCCCTCGCGGCCCGCTCGCGCACCCTGCCGCTCGCGCTGTCGCGGACCCCGCACGGGCTCGAAGATCGCACGACGGGGGCGCTCTTCGCGCGCTGGTTCGGCGAAGGGGCGTTTCAATCGCGCGTCCTTGGGCTCACGCGCGCCGAGCAGAGCCGCGCGGGCCGTCAGGCCGCGACGATCCTCGCGCATCGGCTGCTCCGGTGCGCCCTCGCCGCGGCGCTCCTCCCGGATCTCCTCGACGACCGCCCGCGCGAGGTGCGCTCGACGTGGGAGGAGCTCGCACGCCCCGTGTTCGGCGTGGCGCTCGCGCCGGGGCTCGTCGGCCTCGTGCCGCGCGTCGAGTCGTCGGCGCCGACGGCGCTCGCGGCCTTTGGGCTCGCCGCGCTCCTCGCGCTCGAGCTGCGAGAGCGCTTCGACGAAGACTGTTTTCGCAATCCCCGGACCGTCGAGGAGCTGCGGCACAGGCGGAGCTCCTCGCCGGCCCTCGTGGCCGATCCGGGCGAGGTCGAGCGCGGGCTCGGGCTCCTCGTTCGGTGGCTCTCGGAGCGGCTGGCATGATCAAGGCCCTCGGGCTCGTGCTGCTCGTCGCCGTGGGCGCGCAGCGTCGAGCCCCCCGGGCGCCTCGGCCACTGAAGGTCCCCGCGCCTACCGCCTCCGGCTCGTCGGCTCCCGTCCAGCCCGAGCCGCCCGACGCGCCGCCTCGAGCCCTCGCGGTGAGTCGCGTCGAGCTGATCCAGAAGCGCGGCCAGATCTTGGTGATCACCGATCTGTCCTTCGAGAAGACCGATCGTCCGCGCGATTGGGAGCTGTTCCTGGCATACGGGGCCCCAGGGATGCCTCGCGCGTTCGAAGCGGAGCTGGTGCCTGTCGCGCCTGACGCGCTCTTCGCGCGAGCCGAGGCCCATGGTGCTCCGCTCGTGACGACCCATGTGCCCGCTGCGCCCTCCGACGCGGAGGCGGCGATCGGGCCGCGGGAGGCCGCAGGGCAGGTCGTTCGGATCCCTCGTGAGCCCGGGACGGGCCGGTTCTTCGTGATCCGCGTGCGCGCGCTCCACGCCATCCCCGCCCGCGCCGTCGAGCCGAGCGTACTCGTCCGCATCTCCCATGACGGGAGCACGCTCCCGCTCGGTCCCCTCTTCGTGCGGCGCGACGATCCGAAGACCGTGGCTGTCGCGAACCTCTGCGGTGGCCCACGCCTCGCCATCGTGGGCGAGCCGGGTGGCACGAGCCCGCTCGTCGCCCCGAGGCAGCCCGCCGACGAGCTGTGCGTCCGCTTCGTGAAGCCCTCCGCCCCCTGATCCATGGCCCGGCGCGCGCAGACATCCGCGCGATTCACCCTTCTTCGGCGACGAAGGCCGAGAGGCTCGAGAGCGCCTCGTGGGAGAGCCCCTGCGCGCGCGCCTCGCGCTCGTATTCGCGCAGGATTTGTGCGGTCTGTGTGTGGACCTTGGAGAAATGATATCGAAGATACGCCTCGAGATCGAAGGGGAGGATGTGCGGTCCGAGCCACCAGATCGCGGAGAAGACCGTGGGCGTGAGGAGCCGCTCGGCGAGCCCGGTGAGCCTTCCCTCGCGGACGCCGATGCGCCTCGCCACCGCGGCGCGCGCCTCTTTGCCCGCTTGCGTCGCGAGCGCCACCCCATCCTCGCGGAACGCCGAGAGCGACCATCCCGCGCGCTCGAGCCCCACCAACTGCGGCATGAGGAGCGCGGACCCGAGCAGGAGCTTCTCCCACACCCCCGCGTCGACCACGGCGGGGCAACCGCCTCGCTCGAGGGCGTCGGCTGCTCGCTCCGCGTCCTCACCGCCGAACCTCGTCGGCGACCACCTGGACGTGTAGTACGCGATCCCGGGGGTGGGCACCGCCTCGCCCGGGAGGGGCGCCTGGTACGCGATGACACCGATCATGCCGACCACGACGCGGGACGCGTCGAAGTGCCGCTGGGTGAGCTCCTGCGCCTCGAGGCCGGGCGCCATCGCGACGATCGTCGCGTCCCCGGATGCCGCGTTGAGCTCGGTGAGCCAGGCCTCGGTGAGCGCATGGGACGGGATCGTCAACCAGATCTGATCGAAGCGCTCGCGCCGCACCTCGTCCCAAGTCGACAGCACGGTCTCCACGAAGAGCGAGCGAGGCTCGCGGACCGCGCGATCGTGGAGCTCGTAGAGCGTGAGCCCAGCCTTCACCGCCGTGACGTGGTGGGGCTTGACCAGGAAGGCGACCAGGACCCCAGCCTTCTGGAGATGGCGTGCGTACACCGCGCCGACGGCGCCCGCGCCGACGAGGAGGACCCTCACGGCGCAGGCTCCACCACCCGCGGATCCTTCCCCTGGTCGACCTCGAAGACGTGGCCCGCCGTGATCGCGAAGGACTGCTCCGTGAGCGCCGCGTCGGGCCAGCGGATCGTCACCTTGCCCTCGCAGGACGCTCCCATCCCCAAATGGACCGTGAGATCGTCCTGCTGCCCGGAGTGCCCGTGTCCGCCCCCGATCTCGCGTGTCTGTGTGAGCTCCCCGGTCGTCAGCCGGACCCTCGCGCCGATGGCGGCGCGGTTCGTCCCGGGGCCGCCGTGGAGCCGGAGCTTCACCCAGTTGCCGCCCATCTGGTTCTCGAAGACGCGGAGCTGCGCCGTGGGATAGCACTCCGCCGTGTCCTTCGTCGTCTGGTTGCAGCGCGCGCGCGAGTGCCCCACGACGACGTCGAGATCGCCGTCCCCGTCGAGATCGGCGATCGCGCTGCCGTGGCTCCGGTGCTGATCGATGCCGTCCGCCAGCGGCACGGGCTCGAAGTGCCCGGGGGAGACCTGGTGGAACAGCCAGCCGCGGTTGTCGGGGTAGTCCGTGCCACCGAAGTACACGTCGAGCCAGCCGTCGTTGTCGAAGTCGAAGACGCTCGCCGTGATGATCCCCTCGTCGAAGAACCCATTGGGGTACTTGCGGAGGAGCCCCGTCTCCCCGACGCCGGGCCGCGAGAAGCGCAGCTCGGTGCCCGACGAGACGTTGAGGAGCACCTCCGATCGGTCCGAGGAGCTCCCGACGTCCCAGTGCGTGATCTCGGTCGTCACGAGATCGAGCCGTCCGTCGTTGTCGAGATCCGCGCACACGGTCGTCCCGCTGTTGCCGCCGAGGCGGGCGTCGTGCCGATCGGTCGCGTGGTTCCACCGGAAGGCGTCGGTGTCGACCGCGCACGGGATGTACGCGGGGGGAGGGACACCACCACAGTCGTCGTCCGTCGGGTGGAGCTTGCACCAGCAGCGGGCCGACTCGTTGTCGCGCCAGTCCTTCTCGTCGTCCCAGGAGTACCCCGAGGCGAGGGACTCGTTGGAGAACGAGAAGCCGCCGCTGGGCCCCGTGTTCCGCCAGAGCTGATTGCACGCGCGGCCATACGAGGGGACGAGGAGCTCGGGGCTCCCGTCGCCGTCGAGATCGCAGGCGTTCGCGCCCCAGGCGTTCGAGTGGAGGTGACAGAGATCCCCCTCGGCCATCCCCTTGCTCCAGGGCAGCGTCTCGAGCCCACGCTGGGCCGTGACGTCCTCGAAGGTCCCGCCGCCGAGGCCGCGGTACAGATGATCTTGGTATGGGGCGGATCCGTAGACCACGGTGTACTGGGGCACCCACAGATCGAGGCTCCCGTCTCGATCGAAGTCGACGAAGGACGCTCCCCCCGGCGCGTCCTTCCCCGGCTTCAGGCGGTACGGAGCGTCTTCTCCGGCGAGGGTGAAGTGGCCCGTTCCGTCGTTCAGCAAGACTTCGGACGTCTCCTCCCCCGGCTTCTTCGCGTCGGGCGCCTGGTGGCCCGTGAACACGTCGAGATCGCCGTCATTGTCCACGTCCCCGAAGGCCCACACATCTCCGGGGCGACCCACGGCGGATCCGTCGTCGTGGCGGCGTGTGCGGATGCCGCTCGACTCGGTGATGTCCTCGAAGCCAGCCCCCGTGTTGCGGAGGAGCCACGATTGTCTCGGCGTGGCGGGCTGGCCAAAGTCGTCCGGGAGCCCGCCCCCGCGGCGGACGGCGAGATCGGGGCGGCCGTCGCCGTCGACGTCCACGGCGGCGAGGAGGACTCCCTCGACGTGGAGGGCGTCGAGCTTCCACTTCGACGTGGCGTCGACGAAGGCGGGCGTCCCGGCGGTCCAGCGTGAGCCCTGCCCGCAGACGGCGGCGGGGGGCTTCCAGCCCGCGTCGGCTGGCGGGGTCGAGTCGTCGCCGCCGCCACATGCGGCGAGGGCGATCACGGCGAGCGGGGCGAAGCGGAGCGTGCGCATGTCCGAGTGCTACCATGCTCACGCGCGTGCCGCCTCGCGCGCCGAGCCGTCGTCATCCCGGATGGCTCGCGCGTGGGCCGCCGGCGCACCTCCCACGCAGGGGACGGTGCACCTCCCGGCCGGGGGCGCTGCGCGCGGACGGTGAGGGCGCCTACGGCGCTCGGTCGTCGAGCAGCGGACGCGCGGCGAAGCGACGAGGCCCGAAGACCCGATGCTCGGGCGCGGGTGCGGCGCGAACGACTTGGGTCGACCGTTGCGTGTGGCTCCCTCACGAGGGTGGAGGCCGTGTGCTCGCTCCTCGTCAGGGGATTGGGGCTCTTCGGTGGAGGTCGGGCGACCAGACCTGGAGCCCGAAATCGCCCCCGCAGCATGGGGAGCGAACCGCCGTAGATCGATCCGGCGGCTTCGCGTAGCATGGGCGTATGCTCGACCGTCTGGTATCCATCGCAGCCCTCTCGGCCCTCGCCGTCTCTCTATCGGCGTGCGGCGCGGCACGCACGTCGAGTCCCGCCGGCGCACCCCCGCCGCGGGGCGCGCCAGGTCCCATGGGCCCCGCTGGCCCCGCTGGCCCCGCTGGCCCAACCGGGGCACCAGCCGCGCCTCCTGCAAACGGCGCGCTCCCGGTGGAGGTGCGTCAGGCGCTGGATCAATACCTCCGCGTCCTCCGCCAGAGCCGCTCGCTCGACGAGTGCGCGAGCGCCTTCATCGGCCTCGCGGGCGGCTCGCTCGTCGACGAGTCCGGGACGAGGCTGCGGCAGGACGTGCCCGACATGTCGCTCAAGAAGGACTACAACGACGTGCGGCGGTACGCCGATCCGGCCATCGTGACGCGGGTGGATGTGACCGACGGCGCCACGGAGGGGTACGGGGCGACGCAGATCCGTGGGCGCATGTACAAGATCTGGATCGCGAAGGCGCAAGGTGAGGCCGGGATGCCGGCGCCCATATCCATCCTGATCCCCGCTGGGCACCCCACCATCCAGGGCCCGAAGATCGTCGGGATCGGGAGCCTCTGACGCGCGCCGAGCGTCGGACCTTTGTCGGCGCGCCGGTGACGCCACCCCGCCGTCGCCAGCGAAGGCGCTCCTCACGCGCGCCACCAGAGCTCTCGGGGTGTCGATCCCGCGGTGTCCGCCACGGATGTGACGGGCACGCCTGCTCGGCCGAGCCTCGTCGGGCATGGCCCGCGCGACGAGGCCGCGGCCAGGCGTATCCTGGGCGCTGGCGGGATGGCCGGACCTCCTGTCGCGGGCCACGGAGCGGACCGACGAACCGGGCTGCCCAGCCATGACGAGCCCCCCGACTCCGCGAGGCTCGTGCGCGCTTGGCTACGGTGAGGAGAAGGTGATCTGGAGAGGCGTCGCGGACGGCTCCGAGGTGCCAGGCTTCCCCAGCTGCCCCATCATGTTGTCGCCCCAGCACCAGACCTCCCCGTCGGCGGTCTTCGCGCAGGTGCTCGCCGCTCCCGCGATGAGGGCCGTCACCTTCGTGAGCCCGCTCACTTTGGTGGGGCTCGGTAGGCACGGTCCGGCATCGCAATTGACGGGGCCGCCGGGCTCGACCCCCACGGCGCCGAAGAAATTCATCCCCCAGCAGCGCACGGTCCCGCTGGCCATGCGCACACAGAAGTAGTCGTCGCCCGCCACGACGTCGGCGCCGTCCTTGTCGATGGGCTCCGCCCACGTCCCGGGATCGACCGCCGTGGTGTCGCCGGTGCCGAGCAGGGCTCGGGTGTTGTCCCCGACGCATCGGACCCGGTCGTCCATCAGCGCGCAGGCGCCGGCCCCCGCGATGGCGATCGCCTGCGCCCCGGCGAATTCAGGGACCATCCCAGGGGGCGCACACGGTCCCGCGGGGCAGCTCGTCACGGTGACCTTGGTGCCGAACCGTCCGCCCCCGGCGTGGCCCCAGCAGGCGACGTCCCCCCCCGACGAGATCGCGCAGAACCCTGGCATGCCACGCGCGCCCACGATCCGCTGCCATGTGCCATTCGGCGAGGGCAGTGACATCGTCTCGGGCTTCGGGTGACACGCCGGGAAGTCCTGGCCGGGTGCCTGGCACAGCGGGGCACCCTCGGGATCCCCGGCCTCGTAGGTCGAGGTCGCCCCCCAGCACGAGACGCCGCCGCCCTTTCGGATGACGCACGTCGTGTTCCCGCTCGCGGCGAGATCCACCGCGTCGTTGAAGCCGAGGACCTCCTGGTTCGTTGTCGGATCGAAGGGAGGGTCGACGGGGGGAGGATCGGTGCGGCCGAGCTGTCCCCAGCCGCTGCCCCCCCAGCAGTAGACCCTCCCGTCGCTCTCGAGCCGGCAGGCGTGGGCGTTGCCGAACGCCAGCTTGACGGCGCTCGCGGAGAAGACCTCCTTGGGGGTCGGCGTGAGGTACGGTTTGTCGCTCCCGGTCCCGAGGACCCCGTTGAAGTTGCTCCCCCAGCAGGACACGGAGGTCTTGCCGGCCAAGGTGTGGCGAGCGCATATCGTCTCAGGTCCGGCCGCGAGCGGCGCGGCCGGAGCGACGACCGTGAAGTAGGAGAAGTGATCCACGGTCGCGGTGAACATCTTCTGTCCGGGCGTGGGCTGAGTGGCGTTTTGGACCGGACTCCAGCTCGAACCGTCCTTGTCCGCCGTGTAGAGCGCGCGCCCAGCGAGCTCGGTCCCGCTGAACGGGACCTGGATGGCCACTTGAGACGCGAACGTCTTGGCGTGCGGTGTGAACGCGAACACAGTGCCCAGGGACACGACGTCGGACGGCAGCGGTGTGTATTCTGCCGCCTGGGCCACCGAGATCTTCGGCTCGACGCCGGCGAGGTCGGCGCTGTCCGCGAACGTCGCGCTCGCTCCGTCGGGTCCGGAGACCGTGAGGGGTCCAGACCCAGCCGCGCCGCCCTGTC
>CAYNEK010000029.1:8651-17679 GCA_964396175.1 uncultured Polyangiaceae bacterium
CCGCCTGTCCCGCCGCGCCGCCCTGTCCCGCCTGTCCCGCCGCGCCGCCCTGTCCCGCCTGTCCCGCCGCGCCGCCCTGTCCTGCCGCGCCGCCCTGTCCTGCCGCGCCTCCTCCTCCTTGATACTCGGCGTACTTCCCGGTGCCCGTCACATCGCACACGGGCGTCATGTCGTCCTTGCGCGGGCACCCCTTCGCCAAGAAGATCCCGAGCGCGCGTCCATCGGCGAGCGCGTCGCAGAGCGGCTTGGCGAGCGTCGCGACGCCGTCCTTCCAAGTGTAGCCCTCGTCGGCGTCCTCGTCGACCACCACCGGGTGCGTCGGGCTCGCCGCCCACACCATCGCGACGTTCTCGCTCGCGCTGGTCGCGAACGAGCACCCCTTCTGCGGCGCGAGCCCGGCGAGGCACGCCTGCTCCGAGAAGCACGAGCCGCCCTCGGGCTGCACGACCGTCGCGTTGCTCGTCCACTCGGGCAGCTTCTCGACGTCGACGGCGGCGGGCTGGCACGTCCCGCCCTTGCAGGTCTCGTCGTCGGCGCACGCCCCCGGGAAGTCGAAGCACGAGTACCGGAGCGGCATGCGGAGGAGCTTGGTCTTCTCCGCCGCGAACGAGAGCGTCGCGCGGCGCAGCACCCGGACGCCGCCGGCGCTGCTCGCCTCGACGCGGACGTCGATGGGGCCGTCCTCGCCGTCGCGGGGCGTCAGCGCCAGGGTCCCCGGGAGCCGGGCCATCTTGGGCAGCTCGTACGTCTCGTCGAGGCGCTGGCTGCCGCCGCGCTGCACGACGACGCGCAGCGACTCGACCTCGGTCGGCACCTTCCCCTCGGTCGACACCGCGACGACGATGGCCGTCGGCTGACGGCTCGAGCAGGAGACGGCGGAGGCGCCGAGGAGAGCGAGGAGGAGCGGCCAGCGGCCGGAGAGAAGGCAGGTCATGGACGCAGGCTATCCCACGGCCTGCCGCTCGACGCCACCCTCCTCGGTCCCTCTTCCGCGCGCCTCTCGCGATCGAGCGATCCGCAGCGAGGCGCCGCGCCCACCCCGCGTTCGACCGGCCGACTCGCCGCGGCACGGATCGCGTCGCGCCGCGGGCTCCGCGGCAACCCGCCCGAGCGCGTCCCGAGCGCGAGCGCGCCAGGACGCGCTCGGCGCTGGACGCACCACCGCGCCCGCCCGGCGAGGGGCGAACGGGCGCGGCGCCCTGGGTCCGGTCAGCCCTTCACGGCGATCTGGCGCGGCCTGACCTCGGCCCGCTTGGGGAGCCGCACCGTGAGGACGCCCTCCTTCAGCTGCGCGTCGATCTGCTCGGCGTCGACCGTGCGAGGGAGCACGAACTGCCGCGTGAAGCTCCCGTAGAAGCGCTCGATGCGGTGGTAGTCGTCCTTCTTGTCCTCGTGCTCGAGCTTGCGCTCGCCGCGCAGGGTGAGAATGTTGTTCTCGACGTCGATCTTGACGTCCTCGCTCTTCACGCCGGGGACCTCGGCGCGCACCTGGATCGAGTCCTTGTCCTCGAAGATGTCGACGGCCGGCGTCCAGGCATTGGCCCCGACGCTGCGCGACATCTCACGCTGGAAGCGGTTCAGCTCGGCGAAGGGATCGAAGCGGGTCAACATGATCTGTACTCCTTGTGTTGTGTGGGGTCGATGGGGCGTTGGGTGGGGAGCCATGAGGCGACCCCCGCGCGGCGACCGGCGCCAGGCCACGACGGCATGACACCGGTCTCCGGCGGTGGAGGTCGTGCGTCGTGTCGGCGGGGCCTCGTCGGTCGCCGGCGCGGCGCGGTCTCTTGGTCCCGCGGGGGAGAAGCTAGGCACGCCGATCGCGCCGTCAAGGGCCGCTCGGCGCGCTCGGGCTCAGGGACAGACGGGCTCGTAGACGGTGCCCCCAGAGAAGCCCCAGTGTCCCCCGCCGACGTTGCGCGACAGCGAGATCTTGCCGTCCTTCGAGGTGAGGGAGACGCGCCCGCTCTTGGGGTAGCCAACCATGACGCCGCCGCTGCAGTCGTAGTCTCCGCCGGTCCAGGTCCCGCTGATGGTCCCCCCCTCGAGCCACGTCCCGAGGAGCGCGCCCTGGAAGTCGATGTCTGTCTTGGGGAGCTGCATGTTCTGCTGACAGACGGGGCCACCCACCAGCTTGCCCGTGACCGCTCGCCCCGTGAAGGTCAGGGTGAGCTGCGCGGTGCGTCCGTCCACGTCGAGCGAGCCGGTGTAGTCGAAGGTCTTCGAGGGGCCATGGCGGCAGGGGGCGGGCAGCGAGGGAGATCCGCCGTCCACCGACGGACACGGCTCGCCCGCTTGGCATGCCTTCGTCGCGTCGGCGATGAACTTGCCGGCGCTCGCGCCGCAGGCACTGTTCACCTTGTCGGTCGCGTTGGTCATCTGGTCGATCTGGCAACTCATCGCCGGAGCCTTCGAGCAGAGGTGATCGTACGCCTCCTTGCACGCGGCCGAGACCGCGCTCTCCCCGGAGCCGAGCTTCTTCTTCTTGAAGGTGACGGGCGTCGCGCTGCCGCCCGCGATCGTGGCCTTGCCGACCGACGCGCGGGTCTCGCCCTCCGTGTACAAGGTGAGATCCCACTCGCCCTCCGGGAGATCCTCGAAGGCCCCGTCCTCCGAGGTCCCGAGGTAGAGCGAGCACGTCCCTCCGAAGTCCATCAAGATGGCACCCCCGTCGGTCACGGTGAGCCGCTGGGGCGCGTTGTTCCCGAGCTGGGTCCTGCACTGCGGGGTCGCGCCGATCATCGTCCCCGTGTCCCACGCGTCCTTGACGCCATCTGCGTACTCGACCACCGCCTTCACGTCTCCGTACTTGATGTTCGTCGCGCCCGCGATGCCGATGGGGAACATGACCGACGTGGCCCGCTTGGCGCCCTCCTTCACGGTCTCGGTGACGACGATCTGGGTGCCTTCCATGACCGCGCCGTACTGCGCCGTGTACGTGGCCTCCTTGCAGTACTGGTGCGCGATCGTGTCGCAGGTGACCGCGCTGCTCTCGAGCTCCATGCACTCCTCGTAGACCTTGTCGTAACAGGCCTTCCGCGCTGCTTCTTTGCTCGCGGCCTGCTCTGCGACCTTGTCGCGCGTGCTCTTGACCCAGGCGATGAGGCTGAGCGCGGACAGGACCGCCAGCGTCGTCGTCAGGGGCTCGAGCTGCGGGCCGACCCCGGCCGTGGCCACCTTCACGACGTCGGGATCGTTCGCGGCGAGCTTCTGCTCGTCGGCGAGGAGCGTCTCCAGCTCGATCCTGAGCAGCTCGAGCCTCACGCCCGACTGGATCCAGCCCGCCTCGAAGGACGCCACGTCGCCCCGGAAGTAGAGATCGTCCCACGCGGCCTGCAGGCCCCCCACGGCGTCGCGGGTCGCCCGCTCCACACGCGCGGCGTGCGTCGTGGCGGAGGCGTGAAGCGCCTCGGGGCTCGTCGGGCCTCCTCCTCCGCTCGGGTCGTCTCCGCCCCCTCCACACGCAGGGAGCCCTCCGACGACGAGCGAGCAGGCGACGAGCAGGCTGATGGCGGGGGTCACGGGGGATCGCGACATGGGGGCTCCAGATCGACCCTCCGTGCAATGGACGTGCCTCCCTGGACGGACTCCGAACCGTAGGGAGGGGTGCGGTGGTTTGGACGGCCTCGCCGCGCGACCTCCCCATGGGCGTAGGCTGGTCCGGCGCGCGCGTGGGCATCGATCCAGGCGCGCAGGCCATGCGCAGTGTCGCGCGCGGGTTGCCGAGGGGGCCGCTCCGGCCGGCACTGGCCTGCGAGAGGCAGGGCGAGCTCGTCGGGCCACGGTGTCCTGACGTGGCAGGCGCGTGGGGCTCGACCCACCGCTCGGGATGATGTCATGGCAGGATGTCTCGACTCCTCCTGGGTGTGCTGGTCCTCCTCTCGGCTGGGTGCACTCGCGCGAGCGAGACGGACGCTCGCGCCTACCTGAAGGAGCAAGGGATCGACGTCGTCAAGCTCACGAAGCAGGGAGACTCCTTCCGCTTCGAGGGGAAGAAGGGCAACGAGGTCTGCGAGGGCACCGTGACCGCCGTGCGCACCCTGACCGGCTCGCGCCGGCTCTACGAGAGCTCCTGCAAGCGGGATCTGAGCGCGTGCAAGCCAGGCGCCGCCGCGGAGTGCATGAAGATCGCGGACGAGCTCTACGACAAGGAGGCGAAGGTGTTCCCGACGGCGGCGGCCGATCTCTACCGGACCGCGTGCGCCGACGGGACGGCGCGCGCTTGCGACCGGGTCGCAGAGTACTCGCAGATCGACAAGAAGTGGCCCGAGGTCCGCGAGTTCGCGAAGAAGGCCTGCTCCCTCGGGGAAGGAGACGGCTGCGAGCGGCTCGGGCGCGCCGAGCTCGAGGGCCAGGGGGGCCCCAAGGACGAGACGCGGGCGGACGCGCTCTTCTCGGAGGGGTGCAACAAATCCTCGATGCGCGCATGCCGCGCGGTCGCCGGACGGATGCTCGACAAGACGCCGCCGGACGCGAAGGGCGCGCTTCCCATCTCGGATCGCCTCTGCGCCGCCAAGTACCAGGACGGATGCACCCTGCTGGGGATCGCGCTCTACTATGGCAAGAAGGACTACCCCCGCGCGGCCGAGCTCCTCGAGGCGGGGTGCAAGGACGACAAGGCGAAGATCCAGGGCTATGCGTGCAACATGGCGGGCGTCATCCACGCCGAGGGCATGGGCATGAAGAAGGAGCCCGAGCGGGGCCTGCCGCTCTTCGAGGCCGCGTGTACGGTCGGGTCCTCCCAGGGGTGTGACAACGCGGGGCTCTTCTACGCGAGGGGCCGCGGCGCGCCGCGCGATCCGGCGAAGTCGAAGGAGTACTACGCGAAGGCGTGCACCCTCGGGCAGAAGACCGCCTGCGGGAAGTAGCCGGCGCCGCCGCCCTCGGTCCCGCCGCGTGGGCGGGGGTCGCGCGGGGCGCTCGCGGTCCGGCGGCTCAGAGCGGGCTCCGGGCTCGTTCGTGGCGAGCGGCTGGGAGGCTCGTGTTCGGGCACGTTGCGCGTTGACGCGGGGGGCGCGGCTCCCTACCTTGGCCGGACATGGCCACGAGCAGGAGCATCTACGTCACCGAGCAGGACATGGCGCGCCTCGAGCGGCTGCTCGCCTCCACCCAGGCGACGAAGAACGTCGAGGATCTCGAGGAGGAGCTCGGTCGCGCGGTCGTCGTGGCGCCCGATCAGATCCCGCCCAACGTCGTGACGATGAACTCGAAGGTCCGCTTCCGCGACGAGGCCACCGGCGACGAGTCCGAGGTGACGCTCGTCTACCCCACGGAGGCGAACGCGGCGGACTCGAAGGTGTCCGTGCTCGCGCCCGTCGGCGCCGCGCTGCTCGGCCTCTCCGTCGGCCAAACGATCGAGTGGACCATGCCCACCGGGAAGGTACGGAAGCTCAAGATCGTGGCCGTGCTGTACCAGCCCGAGGCAGCTGGGCGGTTCGATCTGTAGGCGCGCCCCACGCGGCGTCGGTCGCCCCACCGAGAAGGTGCGGAAGCTCGAGATCGTGGCCGTGCTGTACCAGCCCGAGGCGGCCGGGCGGGTCGATCCGTAGGCGCGCGCCGCGCGGCGTCACGCGCGCTGGTATCCCACGCGGGCCTCGCGTCGTCGTCCGACGAGCCCGCGCGCGAGGGCTCGGTTTCCGCGCCGATCGAGGCTCAGCGCCCGACGATCCAGTAGTGGAAGCTGCCGAAGGTCTCCCCCTCGCGCGCGGTCACCTCGATCTCGGTGGAGCCGCCGGGGAGCGCCGGGAGATCGATGGCCTGCTCATCGAAGATCGAAGGCACGATCGTGATCGGAGGGAGCGTCGTCCGGCCCACCCTCACGGACAGGCTCACCTCGTCCTCGGCGGACCAGCGAGCGATCAGGCGTGAGGGCGCTTGGGCCGGCACGGTCATGCGGAAGCGATCGGACGAGCGGCGGAGCCTGCCCCCGTCGGCGACGGTCTTGTCGCGGTACTCCCTCGTCCGCACCTGATCGTCCTGCTCGGAGGTCCACGCCGTCAGCACGACGTAGCCGTGCGCCGCCTCGGACTCGAGATCCGCGACGTCCAGCTCGTCCACGATAGCGCCCGCCTCCTCGCGCGGACGCTCCCCCGAGTGGAGGAGATCCCAGCGGGCGAGGCGCGCCTCCATCGTCGGCCCTCCGAGGATGCTCTGCTCCCGTACGGTCGCCCGCGTCAGCTCCTTGCCCAGCACGGGATCGCAGGCCATCCAATGAGGGTACACGAAGAAGTGTGTAGGCAATCGATCGGGGCGCTCCAGAGCGAGCCGCTCGTAGTGCTCGAAGCGTGATCCGGGCCCCGCGACCCAGTACTTCGCCTCCTCGGGCGTCGTCAGCCCCACGACGTCGAAGGTCCTTCGTCCCGAGACGTAGGCGATGGCGCCCGTGTCGTTGAGCCCGATCCTCGCCGTCTCGGGGAGGTGGTCGCGCGCCCAGAGCCCGAGGCGGACCTGCTGGTTGTGGATGGCCCAGGCGCTCGTCGCGACGTCGTCCATCGTCCAGGAGAGATGGTGCGCGAGGAGCCCAGCCGCGATCCCAGGCACGAGCGGCGCGGCCAGCCGGAACCGTGGCCGGAAGGCGCCCGCCAGATCGGCGAGGAGCCGCCCGAGGCACGCGACCCCGACGAACCACGCGAAGGCGAAGGGCCAGAGGTAGCGCAGGCGGTTCCAAAGGAACGAGATGTACGTCGTCGGCAGCGCCATCGCGAGCGCCAGGGTGACGACGAGGAGGGCGCGCACGCCGCGCCCGGTCCGGAAGCCGGCGACCGGGATCGCGAGGAGGGCGACGGTGGCGACGGCGCGCGCGCCCTGCGGCACGAAGATGGCGCTCCACTCGCGGCCGTCGAGGAGAGTCGTCGTGAAGATGTCGAGGTTCGATCGGATGGCGGAGTAGAGGGCCGGTCCCACGTAGTACGGGTTCCCGATCATCCATTTGACCTGGGTGGTCGTGGTCGAGAAGTGCCCGGTGAGCGCCTTGTTGAGGAGCGGCGGGACGAGCGGCCCGATCGCCGCGAGCGCGGCGAAGGCTCGCGCCGGGATCCGCCCGAGCGAGGGCCCCGGAAAGGACACGAGCGTACCGAGGACGATGCCGGACGCGAGGACCCCCTCGGGGCGGGCGAGCGGCCCGGCGAGAGACAGCGCGAGGAGGAGCTTCAGGCGACCGACGGTGCGGGTCGAAGGCTCTTCGGCCCACTCCGAGGACATCCTCGCCGTCCACGCGAGGAGCCACGCGAGGAGCGTCACCTCCATGCCGCTCGCGGCGAACCAGGTGTACCCCCCAAACGCGAGCACGCACGCCCCCGCGCCGATGGCCGTGAGCGGATCGACGAGCCGCTCGGCGAGGCGCTTGGTCTCGACGGCGAGCAGGGCGAGGAAGGCGAAGCCGAGCGTCCACGCGGCCCAGATGATGGACGTGCCGCGGAGGCCGAGCGCGTACGCCGGCGCGAGGAGCGTCGGCCAGAGGAGGCTCGTCGCACCCGAAGTGTAGCCCTCGCCGGGCACGAACGAGAAGAAGCGGCCCTCGGCGAGCGATCGCGCATACTGAAAGTGTATGTACGCATCGTCGAGGGGGACGGCGGGCTCTCCGGCCTTCGCGAGGAGGGTGCGGAGGGTCGCGCGCGCGAGCAAGAAGGTGACGATGACGACCGGCCCGTAGGGGAGGATCAACGCGCGGAGCCTTGCCGCACGCGAGGGAGGGCGCGCTTCGTCCGATACGTCCTCGCGCTCTCCCTTCGGAGAGCAGGATCGAGGGAGGATCGGTCTCGCGGCCGTGCCGCTCCCCGCGTGCACGGGTGCGTCCTTTGGAGCGGGCGCGGGCTGCTCGTCGTCGGGCGGCGCGTCGTCGAGCGCGGCTGGCGCGGGCGCAGGGGGCGCGGGCTGCGCGTCGTCGGGCGCGGGGTGCGCGGGCTGCTCGTCCGTGGACACGGCGGTCGCCCGGTTACCATGGTTTCTGTCACTCCGACGCTCGGAGCACACGAAGTTGGCCCTCGCTCCTCCGAGCACCGACGATCCCGCGCGGTCGTGCACCCCCTCCGCCTCTCCTCGCTGTTCGTGCTCGTCGCGCTGTCCGCCACCGCGGTCGCGGCGCCCTCTGGCGGTGGGGGGACGCCCACGTCGCTACCGGATAAGCCGCCGCGCGAGAAGGTCTCGACCTGCCCGGCGAACGACGGGCGAGCCCTCCGCTACCTCGCGCGCGGCCCGGCGGCGCCGCTCGTCATCGCGACGAAGGACGGGCTGGTCGAGGGGGCATCGTGCTGCCGCTCGGTGTCGCACAGGGGCCTGTCGCTCCTCGCGCTCGACGCCTTCGGGCACCCCACGGGAGAGGCCCGCGTCGATGGTGGGGATCCGCTCCCGGGTCGGCCGGGGTGCTTCGCGCTCGAGACCTCGATCACCGCCGGCGAGCGCGGGCAGCTCTGGGTGGAGGCGCCGCCCAAGGCGACCCTCGAAGACGAGCTGCCGAGCCCTCGCGGGCACCGCGCGCCGAGCGTCGCCGCCTCGCTCTCGAAGGAGGCCGCAGCCTCGCTGGGCGATCTCGTGGACGCCGTCACGGCCGAGGCGGTCCCGCAGCCCGAGGTGCCGTGCCCGAAGCAGGCGGAGGACCGGCTCCCGCTCTCGAGGCGGCTCCTCGCGTTCCGCGGCGCGGACGGCGTGACGACGGCGGTCGTCGGCGGGCACCTGCTCGTCGTCGCCACGCTCGGGAAGAGGCGCTGGAGCGTCGCGCACGTCGAGGTCGCGGGTGCAGAGCAGTGCGCTCCTCGGCGCTACCAGCCGCTCGCGGCGTTCGACATGGACGGGGACGGCTCGATCGAGATCGTCGCCCGCCAGGACGGATCGCCCACCGAGGGGACGCTCGTGCTCTCGCGCGCGTCGTCGGACGGAGGCCGCTACCGCGTCGTCTCGAGCGTGTTTCGCTGAGCGCGCCTGCGGCAACGACGCGCCAAGGTGGGCGGGCTCGCGCGCGCGTCGCCGGACGGAGGCCGCTACCGCGCGCGGCTCGAGCGTGTTTCGCTGAGCGCGCCTGCGGCAACGACGCGTC
>CAYNEK010000029.1:17779-43470 GCA_964396175.1 uncultured Polyangiaceae bacterium
GAGGTGGGCGGGCTCGCGCGCGCGCGTCGGACGGAGGCCGGTCCCGCGCGCGGCTCGAGCGTGTTTCGCTGAGCGCGCCTGCGGCAACGACGCGTCGAGGTGGGCGGGCTCGCGCGCGCGCGTCGGACGGAGGCCGGTCCCGCGCGCGGCTGGAGCGTGTCCCTCCGGGCGTAGGCTCCGGGCGCGGCGATCAGTCGTCCGAGGTGTCGTCCGTCGGGCTGGCGTGGGTCTTCTTGGGCGCGCCCGGGCGGCTGTCGTCGTAACAGACGTCCTTCTGTCGAGGAGCGCACGCGACGCGGACGTGGAAGTGATCGTCGTGGGCGGTCGAATTCCCGGGCTGCATGAGCGTCGTCATCAGCTTCTCGGACAGCTCCTTCGACGCCCCGCGCGCCGCCGCCTCCTTCATGAGCCGGATCTTCAGCGGGCCCGAGACGAAGATCATGCGCACGGTCGCGCGGCTCGACACGAGCATCGACGCGACGAGCTCCCAGTTCCGCGCGTCGTCGAAGCGCAGCTCGGACCCGTCCTTGGCCCTCCCGTCGCCGCCGAAGCGGACGAACTTCCCGCCGCGTACGGGCTTCCCTGCGGCGTCGGTCACGTAGAACCCCACGTCGACGTCCCGCCCGCTCTGGTGCGACTGGTGCCCGTGGAGCGGGCCGCCGTCCTTCGCGCTGAGGTCGCCGATCATCAGGATCGAGCCCTTGTGCTTCCGGCCGACGCGCTCCGCGGACTGGCGGACCATCGCGACGAGATCCGGCATCCCCCAGCGCCCCGCGTGGCCGGGGAGCCCCCGCACGTACCGCGTGTCGGTCCACGCCGTGCCCGCGACCAGCGTCCCTGCGTTGGGGAACCCCTTCGAGGTGGCCTTCGACGCCTTCGCGGCGAAGAGCGGCGCCGCGAGGAGCACGAGCGCAGCGGCCAGGGTCCACGCGGCCGCCTTCACTCCGTGCCGGGCTCCGCGAGCTGGTCCCAGCCGGTCTTCTCGGCGAGGTTCGCCATGGCGATGTTGAGGTCCGAGAGCGCGGCGAGGTAGTTGTACCGGTGGATGGCGTACTGCCTGGCAGGGTCGACCATGTCCCGCTCCTCCAGCGTGCCGACGTCGATGCCCTGCGACACCTTCATCATCCACTGCTTCGCGAGCTTCTGGGCGCGCTGGTAGGCGTCGACCTTGCGCTTTGCCTCCTCGGCGTCCCGGAACGACTTCTCGACGTCGTACGCGACGCCCTTCATCGCGAAGCGGTGGAGCTGACGGACCTCTTCCTCCTGCGCCTCGGCGTAGCGGACCCGCGCGGTCGCGGGGGCGAAATCGAGGCTCCAGCGCATGCCGATGGCGAAGCCGTAGCGCACGTAGTTCGCGTCGTCGCGCACGAAGGGGTTGAACTGATCGGTGATCTCGGGCGCGCGCGCGTACGACCAGAAGAGCGAGACGCCAAAGTCGGGGAGCCGCCGGGACTTTGCGAGCGCGACCTGGGCGCTCCGCGCGCGGAGCCCCGCCTGGGCCATCGCGATCTCGGGGCGCTTGTCGCGCGCGACGGCGACGTACTCGGCGACCTCGCGGAGCGAGTGCTTGGGCGGCTTGATCGCGACGTCGGGTGCGTCGAAATCCTCGCGCCCCGTGAGGAACCGGAGCGCCGAGAGCGCGACGCGCTCCCCCTTCTCCGCCTCGAAGGTCCGCCCCTCGAGCTCGGCGTGTGCGGTCTCGAGCCGGAGGAGATCGAGCTCGTCTCCCTCCTCGTCCTTCACCTTGGCGCGGAGCTTGTCGAGCGCCTTGTCGAGCCGCTCTCCCGCGTCCGAGAGGAGGTCCTTCGCGGACCGCGCGAGCAGGAGCCCATAGTACGCGCGCCGCACGTCGGTGCGGATCTGCGCGCGGACCTTCCGGATCTCGGCCTCACCGAGCTCGATCTGCGCCTCCGCGGCCTTCCACGTGTTCGTGATCTTGCCGAAGGTCCAGATGGGCACCGTGCCCTCGACGCCGACGCGCCAGGCCATGCCGAGGCTCGACGAGAGGCTCGTCTCCCGGTCCTGCGTGTAGATGGGCCCGCCGCGGAAGGTCGGCGCCGGGCCCGCTCCCGCGGTGAGCGTGAAGATCGAGAAGGGCGCCGAGCGGGCCTCGGAGAGCTGCGCGCGGTACTGGTCGAGCCTCGCGCGGTACTGCGCGATGGTGGGGTGGTTCTTGTCGGCGAGATCGAGCGCCTCCTCGAGCGTGTACGTCGTCGCGGCGCGCGCGGTGGGAGCGACGGGAGCAGCAGGACCGCCTGGCGCAATGGGAGCGGCGGGAGCGGCGGGAGCGCCTGGCGCGATGGGAGCGGCGGGAGCGGCGGGAGCGCCTGGCGCGATGGGAGCGGCGGGAGCGATGGGAGCGGCGGGAGCGGCGGGAGCGCCTGGCGCGATGGGAGCGGCGGGAGCGCGGCGTGCGGGAAGCGCGCCTGGTGCTCCGGGGGCCTCGTCGTCGGCGCGCGCCGTCGCGGCGAGGCCGAGCGAGAGGAGCGCGACGAGGGGGACGAACGAGCGCATCGTGCGGAGGACCGCCAGAAGCTAGCAGAACGCGCGCCGGGCTAGCTGCGCCCGTGCATCCAGCGCACGAGCGGCTTCGAGCCCGCCTGCACCAGGATCGCCGCCGCCCAGGTCGCGGCGACGATCGCGAAGAAGAGCGTGAATTCGCCGAGCTTCTCCGAGTACTTCCCGATCTCGGCGGCGAGCTTGTTGCCGATGGCGACGGAGCCGAAGAAGACGCCCATCATGAGCGAGATCATGCGCTTCGGCGCGAGCTTCGAGACCATCGAGAGCCCGATGGGCGAGACGCAGAGCTCGCCGATCGTATGGAAGAGGTATGCAAGCACGATCCACGCGAGGCTCGCCTTGCCGCGCGCCGCGCTCTCGGTCGCGGCGCCCATCATGAAGAGGAACCCGGAGCCCATGAGGAAGAGCCCGAGCGACATCTTCGAGGGGATGTCGAGGTCGCGCCCCCGCTTCGCGAGCGCGATCCAGAGCGCCGAGGCGAGGGGGCCGAGCGTCACGATGAACACCGGGTTGATGAGCTGGAACCAGGTGGTCGGGAGCTCCCAGCCGAGGATGTGACGGTCGACCTTCTCGTCCGTGTAGAGCGTCATGAGCCCGCCCGCCTGCTCGAAGGCGGCCCAGAACACGATGTTCACGAGGGCGAGGATGCTGATGACCGCGATCCGGTGCACCTCCTCGCGGCGCTCTTGGCCCGGCGCGGCGGCTCGGGCAGCGGCTCCGGGCAGTGTGGCTCCCTCCGGTCGACCCGCGGGGCTCGCGGCCCTCTTCGCGAGGACGCCGCGCGCGATCTGGGCGAGTCCGAACGTGAGGGCCCCCGTCGCGACGACGATCTTGCCCGAGCCGGTCAGCCTCGCGTTCGCGAAGGTGAGCGCCGTCACCGCGAGCGCGCCCACCAGCCACAGCGCGCCGATGACGACGCCGTTCGCGCCGCTGCGATCGGGGCCCACGGCCTTGGGCGGCGGCTCGTCGTCGCTCTTCGGCGCGTCCGCCCCGCGCCGCGGGGCCTTGCCGACGTCGCCGAGCAGCCGCGGCGCGCCAAAGAAGAAGAAGATCACGCCGAGGAGCATCCCGACGCCCGCGGAGCCGAAGCCCCAGTGGAAGCCGATCTTCTCGCCGAGCGTGCCGCAGACGAGCGGCGCGAGCGCGGCGCCCACGTTCACCCCCATGTAGAAGACGGTGTACGCCGAGTCGCGCCCGGGCTCCCCCGGCTTGAAGAGCCCGCCCACCATCGCCGAGATGTTCGGCTTGAAGAAGCCGTTGCCGATGACGAGGAAGCCGAGCGCAGCATAGAAGGCGGCGACGCCCGGGACGGCCATCAAGAAGTGGCCGATCATCATGAGGAAGCCGCCGAGGAGCACGGCCCGTCGCTGGCCGAGCAGCCGGTCCGCGAGGATCCCGCCGAAGAGCGGCGTCAGGTAGACGGCGGCCGTGTACCAGCCGTACACCGAGAGCGCGTCCTCCTTCGACCAGCCGAAGCCGCCGTGGTCCGTCGCCGTCTTCATGTAGAGGACGAGGAGGGCGCGCATCCCGTAGTAGCTCATGCGCTCCCACATCTCTGTGGCGAACAGGAGGTAGACGCCGCGCGGGAGGCCACGCTTCGCGGGCACGGCGAGGTCCGCGGGGGCGGGCGCGGCGGGTCGGTCCTCTCGGCTCATGGGGAGGCGGACGCTACAGGAGGATGGCGCCGCGTGCGGGGATTTCGGTCACGGGGAGAGCGGTCCCACGGCCTCCACACAGGCTCGGATGAGCTCGCCGGACGCGACGAGCCGGGCGACGGCCTCGATGTCGCGGTAGAGCGGCCGATCGTGCTCGTGCTCGGGGACGACGCGCCGCACGGCCCCGAGCGCCGCGCGGACGCCCCTCGCGGGCTCGAGGGGTCGCCTGAGATCGAGCCCGGCCGCGGCCGTGAGGACCTCGATGGCGAGCGCGCGGCGCACGTTGTCGAGGACGGCCATGAGCTTGCGAGCGCTCACGCTCCCCATGGAGACGTGGTCCTCCTTCCCCGCGGACGAGGGGATGCTGTCGACGCTCGCGGGGTGGCACAGCACCTTGTTCTCGCTGACGAGAGACGCGCTCGCGACCTGCGCGATCATGAAGCCCGACTGCAGGCCGCTGTCCCTGGCGAGGAAGGGAGGCAGGCCCGACGAGAGCGCGGGGTTGACCAGCTGCTCGACGCGCCGCTCCGAGATGTTCGCGAGCTCGGCGAGCGCGATGGCCGCGAGATCGAGCGCGAGCGCGAGCGGCTGGCCGTGGAAGTTGCCGCCCGAGACGAGATCGGCCGAGCCGTCGCCGGTCACGAAGACGAGCGGGTTGTCGGTCACCGCGCCGAGCTCGCGATCGAGGACGCCACGGATCCACGCGAGCGCGTCGCGCGTCGCGCCGTGGACCTGCGGCATGCACCGAAACGAATAGGCGTCCTGCACACGGCCGCAGTGCGCGTGGCTCTCCATGAGCGGGCTCTCGGCGAGGAGGGCTCTCAGGTTCTTCGCGACGACGAGCGCGCCCGGGTGTGGCCTCACCCCGACGACCCGCTCGTCGAAGGGCCGCGCCGAGCCCTTGTTCGCCTCGAGGCTCATGGCGCCGGCGATGTCGGCGACGGTCGCGAGGCGCTCGGCCTCGAGGAGCGCGAGGGCGCCGAGCGCCGCCATGAGCTGCGTGCCGTTGATCAGCGAGAGCCCCTCCTTCGCCTCGAGCTCGAGCGGCGTGATCCCGCGCCGCGCGAGCGCCGCCTTGCCATCGAGGAGCGCACCGTCGACGTGGGCCTCGCCCTCGCCGACGAGGCAGAGCGCGAGGTGGGCGAGCGGCGCGAGATCGCCCGAGGCGCCGACGCTCCCCTGCGCGGGGATGCGCGGCGTGATCCCTGCGTTCAGGAGCTCGCACAGCTTGTCGACGACGACGGGGCGTACGCCCGAGTGCCCGAGCGCGAGCACCTGGGCGCGGAGGACCATCATCGCGCGCACCTCGGCAGGCGGAAGATCGGGCCCAACCCCGCACGCGTGGCTTCGCACGAGGTTCAGCTGGAGCTCTCGGATCTGCGCCTCGGAGATCCGCGTCTCGGCGAGGAACCCGAAGCCCGTGTTCACCCCGTAGACGTTGGGCGCATCGTCCCCGGCCTTCGCGGTCCGATCGATGGCCTCTCGGGCGGCGAGCACCCGCGCCCGCGCCTCGTCCGGGAGCGCGACGGGCCGCGCTCGCCGCGCGACGTCTTCGAGATCCTCGAGGGAGAGCGAGCGGCCGAGCAGGACCGGGGTCATGGCGACGCCCGCCTACCACGACCGCGCGTGGCCTGTGTCCGTTCCGAGGCAGGGATTCGAACCCCGATAAGAGGAATCAAAATCCTCTGTCCTGCCATTAGACGACCTCGGAGGGGGACCGCCTCTCTAGCAAAGGCCTTACTCCGGCGTCCACCTCGGCTGCGCGGAGAACAGCCCGTCGACGACGCCGATACGGTACGCGAGGTAGATCCCGAACGCGATCGACATCGCCCCGGAGACGCGCGCGAGCCACAGATCGGCCCGCTGGAAGCGCCGCATCGCGGCCTGCATCGGCCAGGCGACCAGGGTCGTGAGGAGGGTCATCCCCGCGAGGGTCCCCGCGCCGAAGACGAGGAGGTACGCCATCGCCCACCGCGCGTCCTTCAGCGCGCCGAGGACGAGGAGCGCGACGGCCGCCGAGCCGGCGAGTCCGTGCACGACGCCGACCGCGAGGGGGCGCAGCGCGCCGACGATCCCCAACGACGAGTCCTGCTTCGGGTGCTGTCCCGTCGCGGCGTCGTGGAGGTGTCGCGTCGCGCCGACGAGGTTCACCCCGCCGAGGACGACGAGCATCACCGCGACGCCCATCTCCATCGAGAGCCCGAGCCGCGCGGGGATGACGAGGCCGAGCACGACGATGGCGCCGCCGACGGCCACGATCGTGAGCGTGTGCCCGAGGCCCCAGAGGATCCCGATGCGCGCCGCCGCCCGGAGCCGCCCCTCTCGCGCCACGATCGTGTGGACGGCGACGACGTGGTCGGCGTCGGTCGCGTGACGCATGCCCATCACGAAGCCGAAGAGGAGGAGGCCGAGGAGCGAGCCCACGGGGAAGCGCCCGTTAGCACGTCGGCCCCAGGTCTTGTCCGCGAGGTGCCCGGTGGGGTGCCAGCCGCGCCGCGCCATGGCGTCGTCCGCAGGGGTAAGCCCGATTTCGTTCGCGGGGTGTGAGGTGGGATGCGCGCGTGGCCGTCCGCAGGGACGAACCGGACTTCATCCGCGACGGGGTAACCGACGCCAGCCGAGCTGCGCGCGTGGCCGTCCGCGGTGGTGAGCCGGATCTCATCCGCGAGGTGTAAGCTGGTTGCGCCACCGCCGTTCTCCGTGGCGAAAGGCTCTTCACCCCATGAGACTCTCCTCCTCGACCCTTTGCCTCCAGGATCTCTTCGCCGCGCGGCGGCTCCGCACCGGGCTCCTCGCCCTCGTGGCCGTGGGCTCGCTCGCGGCCTGCGCGGGCGCTCCCGGCGCGCGATCACAGCCCGCCGCATACCAGAGCGAGCCTCCCCCGGCTTCACCCGCGGTACAGGGAGGGGCGGCGAAGAGCGCGGGGGCGGAGGCGCCGGTCATGCCGGCCGATGGCGGCGCGCGCGACCGATCCCCGCGGGCGGAGGCGCCCATGCCCGACGAGCGGCCGGGCCTCGCGACGCACTGGGGCGAGACGCGGAGGTCGACCATCCGCGAGACGGCCTTCTCCCGCGCGGAGCCCGACGCGCCGAGCGCGCTCGCGTCGTTCTTCTACAACGACGAGGCCGGCTCGCGCGCGATGGCGAACAGCGAGGGCTATCGACGATCCGAGCACGCCATCGTGAGCATGGCGAGCGGCGGCGTCTCGATCTCGCTCCGCGACGCGCGTGGCCGGGTGCTCCCCGGGTACGCGGCGGGCGGCAAGACCTTCGCGATCGGAGAGGCCAACGAGCGCTACGTGATCGTGCTCGCGAACCACACGCCCGCACGCTTCGAGGCTGTCGTCAGCGTGGACGGGCTCGACGTCATCGACGGGCGCACGGCGAGCGTCGGCAAGCGCGGCTACCTCTTGAACCCGAACGCGACGCTGGAGATCGAGGGCTTCCGGCGGAGCGAGACGGAGGTCGCCGCCTTCCGCTTCGGCTCGGTGCGCGGATCGTACGCGGATCGCAAGGGCGACGATCGCAACGTGGGCGTCATCGGCGTCGCGCTCTTCCATGAGCGCGGGACCTCGATGTGGCCCTGGCCCAACCGTGACGTCGAAGAGCGGAGGAACGCCGATCCCTTCCCCGGCAAGTACGCGACCCCGCCCTGAGCGCGGCGTCGACGCTCGAGGTCACGCGCGGACGTGGCGGACGATCTCGGCGACGAGCTCGGGGCTCCCCGCGAGCAGCCCGTTCGTCAGCTGGACGCTCTTGCGCGTGTAGTCGAGCGCCTCTCCGTCCTGGTCGACGAGCACGCCTCCGGCGCCGCGCACGATGGCCTCGGGGGCCGCGCTGTCCCAGAAGCAGCCCGCACGCTCGAGCTGCACGTACGCGTCGGCGTCGCCCGAGACGACCGCACAGGCCTTCAGCCCCGCGCTGCCGAGCGGGCGCACGAGCGACGGCGGATGATTCGCGAGCAGGCGCTCGAGCGACGGCGCGCGCCGTGAGCGGGAGACGACGAGCCGCGCCTCCGCGAAGGAGCGCTCCCGCACCGTGACCGGGATCTCTCCGCGCTCGGTGCGCTCCCAGGCGCCCTCGCCGACGACCCCCATCCAGGTGCGCCCGAGGGCCGGCGCGTGCACGGCCCCGGTCTGCGCCCGTCCGCCGACCGTCCGGCCGATCATCACGACGAATTCGCCGTTCTTCAGGACAAAATCACGGGTGCCGTCCAGCGGGTCCACGAAGAACGCCTCGCGCCCGGGCGCGGCGTGATCGAAGGTCTCGGGGTCACTCTCCTCGGCGACGATCGCGGCCCCCGGGTACTCCTTCGTCAGCGCCTCGACGAGGAGCGCGTTGGCCCGTAGATCGGCCTCGGTGACCGGATCGTTCGGTCCCTTCTCGGTCACCGCGAAGGGGCGCGCGTACACCTCGAGCACGAGCCTGCCGGCGGCCTCGGCGAGGCAGGCGAGGTGGCGGGCGAGGTCACGCTCCGCGGTCACCCGAACACCCCCGCCTCCGCGAGGCGCCTCGGCAGCTTCGCGAGCCGCTCGGGCTCGAGATACGGCCCGCCGCGCCCGGCCTCGCGCACGAGCTGCTCGAGCTGCGCCGCCGACCGGGGCCCGAGCACCACCGTCGAGACGAGCTCGTTCGCGAGCGCGAAGCGGACGGCAGCAGCGCGCGCGGTGTGGACGGCACCCCCGACGAGCACCCGCGCGCACTCGGCGTGCGTCATCCGGTGCGCGAGGTCTGCGCCCTTCCAACGCTCCCTGCGGTGGTCGCCCTCGGCGAACACCCGATCCGGCCGCAAGAACCCGGCGAGCAGCCCGTACGCGAGCACGCTCCGCGCGTACACGCCCACCGAGCGCGCCTCGACGTCGCTCGAGACCGCCGCGAGATCGCCGTCGGCGAGCACGTTGTGCGCCAGCTCGAGCACATCGCAGCCGTTCTCGAGGGCGTTGCGCGCGACCTCCGAGTCGCCCGCCGCGACCCCCCACGCGCGCACGAGCCCCTTCTCCCTCGTCTCCTTCAAGAAGGACACGAGCTCCGGGTCCTTCAGCGTGTCGGCCTTCGGGTTGTGGAGGAGGAGGACGTCGAGCCGAGGCCGCCGGAGCCGCTCACACGAGCGCTGGATGGCCGCCTCGAGGTAGGCGGGGCGGAAGCACTTCCGTGGCGGCTCGACGCTGCGATCCACGCCGATCCGCGTCGCCACGGTGGTCGAGCCTCGGACGTCCTCGAGGAGCCTCCCGAGCCGCTCCTCGGTCCCGCCCTTCTCGTAGGCGTCCGAGGTCTCGAAGGAGTCGATCCCGAGCGCGAGCGCCCGCGCGACGATCGCCTCGGCCTCGCCGTCGGGGACGGGGCCGTAGCCCTCGCCCGAGAGCCCCCAGGTGCCGAGGGAGAGCTCGGTGACCACGACGCCCGTCTTGCCGAGCGGTCGCGTGGGGATCCCGGGTGGGGCGGCGGAGCTCGGCGGATCGTTCATGGGTGGACGTGGGGCGAGGAGGCTCCGCGCGACGGCGCGATCGTGGAGGGCTGCTGCGTGGCGTCGGTCACGGATCGGGCGGGTGGGAGAGCGCGTCGGCTCGAGGCGTTGCTCATCGCGCGCGCCTTCTCGGGGTGGTCACGGGTGGATGGGGTGTGAGTAGAACCAGACGACGAGGAACAAGAGCAAGATGGCCGTCCCGGCGAAGACCAAGGTGCCGAGCGGGTGCGGCTCGATCCGCCGCTGGAGATCGAGCGCCGCGCGCCGGACGTCTTCGTCGGGCGTCCCTTGGGCCAGCGACGGTGCGCCCTCCCGCACCGTCGCGTAGTCGCCGCGCTCGAAGGCCGCGACCAGCCGCGCGAGCTCCGGATCGTCCGGGTACCCTCGGAGGAAGCGCTGGCGCCCCTTCATCCGCGGCGCTCGAAGAGGAGCCAGCGGAGATCGATCGGCGGCTTGCCCTCGATCGGGAAGACGTCGCGCCCCTCGGTCCAGTCGACGAACCAGCTCGTCGGTGGGAACCCGTCCGCCGGCAGGTGCACCTTCTCGAAGTCGTGCACCGACTCGTCCGAGACGAGCACGAAGCCGGAGCCCTCCGCGGCGCTCGCGAGGTCTCGGCGCGTGAAGAGGCTCGACCACGCGTACTCCGACATGTCGCGCGCTTGCTTGTCCGGCGTGTAGCCGTCGATCGCGACGAAGGCCGAGAAGAGGAGCTTGCCCCCGACCGTGACGGCCTTCGCCAGGTGATGCAGCAGGGTCGCGACCTCGTGCACCTCGCGGAAGTGCGTCACCACCTCGCAGAGGAACGCGAGCCGGAAGGCGCCCGGCGGGAGCGTGACCGAGAGCGCGTCGCCTCGGATGACCTCGAGGGTGACGCCGCGCTGCTTGGCCTCGAGCGCGAGGATCGCGGCGAGCTCTTCCGACAGCTCGACGGCGGTCGTCGGGAAGCCCTCCTCGGCGAGCGGGATCGCGTTGCGCCCCGTCCCGGCCCCGAGATCGAGGCAGCGGACGCGCGAGGGGACGCCGAGCGACCGCGCGACCTCCATCACCTTCGCGTCGGGGTACTTGCCGAAGAGCGGCGGCGTGCGCGTCTCGGTCCACTCGCGGTACTCCTCGACCATCGTGCGGATGACGGGCGTCACCGTCCAGCTCAGGCTGGCCGCGGGGGCCGGATCCGTCTCCCACGTGACGAGGAGCTTCGAGTGCGGCGACTTGCGGAAGGCCTCGTCGAGCTTCTCCACGAGGACCGCGCGCAGGTGGGACCTCTCATCCTTCGAGAGGCCCCGGCCCACCGCGGCGAACGACTGCGCGAGGGTCTCCTCATAGAGATCCACCATCGCGGGGACGGCCGGGAAGGTCATCCTCGCGCTCTGCGTGGTCCTGGAGACGATCTTCCGCCTCATCGCGTCGCGGAGGACGCTCCCGCGGGTCTCGACGCGCTTGGCCATGGGCAGCGCGGAGCCTAGCAGCATGCCCACGCCGCGTGGGAGCCCTCGACGATCGCGCGTGCCTCGCGCGCCGTCCGGGCGGCAGCTCGCCCCGGTCCGCCGAGGGACGGCGGCGCTCGGCGCGGACGACGCGGGTCCGCGCCGGGAGGGCGTGAGGAGCCTTTACGAGACGACCGGCCGAGGGTACCGTTCCGATCGCGGAACATTCCTCCGTCTAGGCTGTCCAGAAGTGCGCTACGCTGGCGCTCCGGCGCAGGCGTAGGTCCGGTTCCTCTCCTCACTAGCCCACGAGCCCCGCGATGACGCAACCTCAAGGTCCGCAATCCCAGCAGCCAGGCCGCCCCGGCCGAATGACCGCCGTCATGCGGGCGATGCCCGTCGCGACCGGCCCGAAGGTCCTGCGCATCGGCCTCGTCCAGGGCGGCAAGGTGATCGAGGAGCGGGTCGTCAAGCAGCGGACGACGGTCACGGTGGGCCCGTCCGAGCGGAACAACTTCGTGGTGCTCGGCGGCGGGCTCCCCTCGAGCTTCAAGCTCTTCGAGCTCGTCGGGCCCGACTACCACCTCAACTTCCTGGACGGCATGTCTGGGCGCATCGCGCTGCCCACCGGGCCGACCGATCTCGCGGCCCTCCGCGGCCAGGCGAAGCGGACGCCGCAGGGCGCGTACCAGGTGCGCCTCACCGAGGACTCGCGCGGCAAGATCGTCATCGGCGAGACGACGCTGCTCTTCCAGTTCGTTGCCCCGCCGCCGGTGCAGCCGAAGCCGCAGCTCCCCGCGAGCGTCAAGTCCGGGATCGCCGATCGGATCGACTGGTCCCTCACCATCATCGCGGCCTTCTCGTTCCTCCTCCACTTCGGCGCCATCGGCAGCCTCTACAGCGACTGGGCGGATCGTGTGCTCCCCGACGAGGCCGACGTCGCGGGGCTCGTCCAGGCGATGAACAAGGTGCCCACGCCTCCTCCGACGGAGAAGCCGCAGGAGGTCACCGACGCGCCCGACAAGGACAAGCCGAAGGACGACAAGTCCACGCAGCAAGCTGCCAAGCCGAGCGGCGGCGGCGCCGCAGGTCCGAAGAGCGCGGGCGCGGGCGGTGGTCAGAAGATGTCGAACCAGGAGGGCGCAGCGCTCCTCGACAAGCTCGCCCAGATGGAGGCAGGCACCATCGGCGTCCTCTCGGATCGAGGCACCGCGACCCAGGGCGTCCTCGCGGACTCCAACGTGCCGACCGGCAACCTCGACGCGCTCGCGAAGTCTGGCGCGGGCGTGGGCGTCGGCGGCGTCGGCGGCCTGAAGACGGGCGGCGAGGGCGGCGGGATCAGCACCGGCGGCGGCGGCGGCGGGCTCGGCGACAAGCTCGGCGGCACCGGGAAGGCCGCGGGCGGCGGCGGCGACGACTCGGGCACGAAGCAGCAGGTCGCGGCGCCCAAGGCGAACGTCGGCGGCGGCGGCAGCGTGAGCTCTGGCAAGATCTCCGGCGCAGACCGCGTCCTCGCCGGCGCGCGAGGTCGCATCCGAGGCTGCTACCAGAGCGGCCTCAACTCGAACCCGGACATGGAAGGCCGCGTGAGCTTCACGCTGTCGATCAGCGCGTCGGGCTCGGTCTCGAGCGCCTCGGCGAGCCCGTCCGGCTCGCTGTCGGGGGGCGTCGTCTCTTGCATCCAGGGCGTGCTGCGCAGCCTGTCGTTCGACGCGCCCGAGGGCGGGGCGGCGACGGTCAGCGGCTCGTTCAGCTTCGTCAACGCCAACAAGGGCAAGTGACGGTCACGCGGGCACGCCGCGTCGAGGAGGCGCGACGGGGGTCGTCGGCGCGGGGTGGCTTGTGAAAGCCCGCCTCGTCCGGTAAGAGCGCGGACCCCTCTCCGCCGGCCCGAAGGCGATCCGAGCGATGCGTCAGCTCCGGCTCTTCGGTCACGATGGTGGGGGGCCGACGACGCCCATGACCTTCGAGATCGCCACCCTCTCCGAGGAAGCCCAGAGGCGCTACATCGCCTACGCTCTCTCGGTCGTCACCTCTCGCGCGCTGCCCGACGTGCGCGACGGCCTGAAGCCCGTGCAGCGGCGCATCCTCTACGCGATGTGGAGCGATCTGCGGCTCCTGCCCGAGCACAAGTTCTCGAAGAGCGCGAAGGTCGTCGGCCAGGTCATCGGCAACTACCACCCCCACGGCGACACGGCGGCGTACGACGCGATGGTGCGGCTCGCGCAGCCGTGGGTCATGCGCCACCCGCTCGTCGACGGGCAGGGCAACTTCGGCTCGCCCGACGGCGACAGCGCCGCCGCGTACCGGTACACCGAGGCGAAGCTCCTCCCCATGGCGATCGAGCTGCTCTCCGAGCTCGACCGCGACACGGTCGCCTTCCGTGGGAGCTTCGACGCGACGCGGCTGGAGCCCGTGGTCTTGCCCGCGCGCTTCCCGCATTTGTTGGTGAATGGGGCGCAAGGGATCGCCGTCGGCATGGCGACGAGCATCCCCCCGCACAACCTGAACGAGGTCATCGACGCCTGCCTCGCCGAGATCGACGCGCCCGAGCCGCTCACGGCGAAGCAGCTCATGAAGCACGTGAAGGGCCCGGACTTCCCGACGGGGGGCACGCTGCTCGCGACGCGGGACGAGCTCGCGGCGATCTACGAGACGGGCTCGGGCACGCTGAAGCTCCGGGGCGACCACAAGCTCGAGGAGAAGCGCGGGGGCGCCGTGGACATCGTCATCACGTCGCACCCGTACGCCGTCGAGCGCGCGACCATCGTCGAGAAGATCGCCGAGATCATCATCGCCAAGAAGCTCTCGGCGCTCGTCGACGTCCGCGACGAGTCGACCGAGGAGGTGCGCGTCGTCCTCGAGGTGAAGAAGGGCACCGACCCCGACCTCGTGATGGCGTACCTCTACAAGAACACGCCGCTCCAGACCACCGTCGCGGTCAACCTCACGTGCCTCGTGCCGCGCCCCGCCGACGACGGGGGCGAGCGCGACGAGCTCGCGCCGTGCCAGCCCGAGCGCCTGTCGCTCGGAGGGATGATCCGTCACTTCCTCGACTTCCGGATGGAGGTCGTCACCCGCCGCGTCGGCCACGATCTCGCGAAGCTCGAGGAGCGCATCCACATCCTCGACGGCTACGCGAAGATCTACGACGCGCTCGACGAGACCATCCGCATCATCCGGAAGAGCGAGGGCAAGCGGGACGCCGCCGAGAAGCTCGTGGCCCGCTTCTCGCTCTCGGAGGCGCAGGTCGACGCGATCCTCGAGCTGCGCCTCTACAAGCTCGCGAGGCTCGAGATCTTGCTCGTCGAGGAGGAGCTCGGCAAAAAGCGCAAGGAGGCGGCGAAGCTCTCCGCGCTCCTGAAGACCGAGACCAAGCGCTGGGAGCTCGTGAAGGCGGAGCTCCTCGCGCTGAAGGGCCAGTACGGCGATCGTCGCCGCACGAAGATCTCGGCGGACGCGCAGACCGGAGAGTACTCGGCGGAGGACTTCATCACCGCGGAGGACCAGGTGGTGCTCCTCACCGAGCAGGGCTGGGTGAAGCGCGCGCGCGAGGTGAAGGATCTCGCGGCGACGCGCGTGCGCGAGGGCGATCGGCTCCTCGCGGTGACCGCCGGCTCGACGCGGAGCACGGTCGCCTTCTTCTCGTCCGCCGGGGCCGCGTACGTGATGCGCATCCACGACGTCCCGCCGACGACGGGCTACGGCGATCCGATCCAGAGGTTCTTCAAGCTCGCCGACGGCGAGCGGATCGTGGCGATGATGAGCTTCGATCCGCGCGTGCTCGACGTGCCCGCGCCCGAGGAGGGCGCCGAGCCCGGCCCGCCCTACGCCGTCGCGCTCACGCGTCGTGGCCTCGGCTTCCGGTTCTCGCTGTCGGCGCACCGCGAGCCCTCGACGAAGGCGGGGCGCAAGTTCGCCAAGCTGAACGAGGGGGACGACGTCGTGTTCGTCTCATACGTGGCCGAGCGAGACGCGATCCTCGTCGCGACCGACGACGGGCACGCGCTCGGCGTGCCCATGGCGGAGGTGAGCGTGCTCGCGGGCGTGGGCAAGGGCGCGATGATCATGAAGGTCGAGGACGAGGCTCGGGTGATCGGCGCGACCATCGCGAGCGCGAGGCGCGACGTGATCCGGATCCTCACCGAGAAGGAGAAGTCCCTCGATCTCACCTACCAGGGCATCGAGGGCCATCGCGCCGACAAGGGGCACGCCATCGTCAAGCGAGACCGCTTCGCGAGCGTCGTCCCGCCCGAGCTGGTCATCCCGCCGCTCGGCGAGGGGAGCTGAGCGCGCGGGTCCTCGGGACGCGGCTCGTCCCTCGCTGCCGCAAGGACCGGCGGCGAGCACGGCCGAGGAGCGCCTCGCGCCGTCGATGTCATGCCGGACCAGCCGGAGTCGCCGCGGGCGCGCCCGACGAGCGCCTCCGGTCCCGTCGCGGCTCGTCGTGGTGGCCTCTCCGGGCCCGACGAGCGTGCGTGAGCCCACGCACAAACGCCGCGCGCCCCGCCCCAGGTGGGACGAGGCGCGGCGATCGCCCGCTCGGGCTGCCCCGATCAGGCGCCTTCTTCGGTGATGACGCACTTCGCCTCGATGATGTCGAGGATCTTGTCCTCGAGCACCATCCCGACGAGCATCTCGCGCTTCTGCGCGTCACGGTACTCGGCCTTCACGCGGGCGACGTTCTTGCCTGTCTGCACGGCGAGCTCCTCGTAGGCCTTCTCGATGTCGGCGTCCGTGACGGTGATCTGCTGCGCCTTCGCGATGGCGGCCATCACCAGCCCGGCGCGGACCTTCATCTCGGCGTCGGTGCGGATGGCGGCGGCGATCTCGGGCGTCAGCTGGAAGCGCTGGCCGCCGCGGCGCGCGGACTGCGCCATCTCCTGCTGCGTCACCTCGGCCTGTCGCGCGACGAGGCTCGAGGGCACGTCGATCGGGTTCGCCTTGCAGAGCTCGACGACGATCTGCTCCGCCATCGCGTCCTCGGCGCGCTGATCGAGCGCCCGCTGGAGCTTCTTCTCGACGTCGGCGCGCAGCGCCGCGAGATCCGCGAAGTCCCCTGCATCCTTCGCGAGCTCGTCGTCGAGCGCGGGCAGCTCCCGCTCCTTCACCGACTTCACCGTGACGTGGAAGATCCCCTTCTTGCCGCGCACGCGGGCGATCGGGTGGTTCTCCGGGAAGGTGGTCTCGACGTCCTTCTGGTCGCCGACCGAGAGCCCGACGAGCGCGTCCTCGATGACCTTCATCAGCGTGGACGACCCGAGCTCCGTCTCGAGATCCGTGGTCGCGAACTCGGACACCGCCTCGCCGTCGACCAGGGTCGACAGATCGAGCGCGACCACGTCGCCCGCCTTCGCGGGGCGCGCGGGCTCGGGCGACCTCAAGACCGAGTGCTCGCGCCGTACGGCCTCGAGCGCCTCGTCGAGCGACTCCGCGGGCACCTTGGTCGAGGGCTTCTTGACGGCGAAGCCCTCGTACTTCACCTCGGCGATGTCGGGCGCGATCTCGAAGCGGGCTTTGTAGCCGAACGGCTCGGTCGGCAAGAGCTTGCCCGGCACGATCTCGAGCGTCGCGATCGGCGTGATCCCCTGCTCGGAGAGGGCCTTCTGGAGGGTCCCGTCGAGGAGCCGCTGGGTCGCGTCGCGCTCGATCTGCCCGCCGTAGACGTGCTGGATGACCTCGCGCGGGGCCTTGCCGGGGCGGAAGCCGCGGAGCTTCGCGGTCCTCGCGATCTGCTTGAAGACGGCGTCGAGCTCGTGAAGGACGCGCTCTTTGGGGAGCTCCACGGCGAGCTCGACGAGGACGGGCGAGAGCTTCTGGACGGTGACCTGCATGGGGGAGCGCGGCTATAGCCAAGCGAAGGGGTGCGTCAAGCGAAGACCATGCCGATCCGGCGGGGTGGCGTGCAGACCCCAACGCCCCGGCGGAGGAGCGCGCACGCCTCGCGCGCTGCGCAGGCTTTCCAATTTCCACGCGGCGCTGGTACGCTCGGCTCATGAACCGTGTGGCGTCCCTCCACCTGAAGCGTTCGTTGTCCGTCGTGCTCGCGGCCGCGTTCGTGCTCACGCCCGCGACCGCGCCGCTCCTCGCCCAAGCCAAGAAGCCGGCAGCGGCGAAGCCGGACAAGGCCACGCAGGGCAAGGCGCGCGCCGCCTTCGCGCTCGGGAACGAGAAGATGGAGGCGGGGGAGTTCGACGCGGCCGCCGCGGCGTTCAAGGAGGCGAACGAGCTCATCCCGGCGGCGCTCGCCCAGTACAAATACGCGCTCGCGCTCGACAAGGCCGGCAAGCCGAAGGAGGCGCTCGAGGCGTACAAGGCGCTGCTCGCGGGAGAGCTCCCCGAGAAGATGGCCGAGCAGAAGATCGCGGCCGAGAAGCGGGTCGCCGAGCTCACCGAGGGCCTCAAGCCGAAGACCGGCGTCGTGAAGCTGACCAGCAACCCGCCCGGCGCCACCGTCGTCGTCGACGGCGAGCGGAGCCTCGACGTCACGCCGACGACCCTCACCCTGAAGCCAGGCGTCCACCATGTCGAGGTCACCATGGCGGGGCACGAGGCCGTCAAGAAGGACGTCGAGGTCGCCGCCGGCGCCTCCGTCGAGCTCGCCATCGATCTCCCCGCGGCGGCGCCTCCTCCGCCTGTCGCCTCGTCGTCCGCTCCGCCCCCTCCGCCCCCTCCGCCCCCTCCGGCCACGACCGAGCCCACGGGACCGAAGTCGAAGACGCCCGCCTACGTGACGATCGGCGTCGCCGGAGGCGCGGCGATCGTCGGCACCTTCTTCGGCGTGAAGGCGCTCTCGGCGAAGAGCGACTTCAAGGACCACCCCACGCAGGACGCCGCCGATCGCACGCAGAAGAACGCGCTCATCGCCGACGTGGCGTTCGGCGTCGCGCTCACGCTCGGGGTGACGGGGACGGTGCTGCTCCTGACTGGCGGCAAGTCCGAGAAGGGCAAGCTCGAGCTCGCGCCGATCGTGGGCAAGACGACGCAGGGCGCTGCGCTGAAGCTCGCGTTTTGACGGCGCGTGCGGGCGAAGAGCGGCCGGCGCATCCCCGCGCTATGCTGCGCACCGTGAAGCTCCGATCGCTCGCCCTCGCCGCGGTCCTCGCGTCCCTCGCCGCAACCGGGTGCGTCAAGAAGCCCGAGATGAAGGTGCACCACGCCGAGCTCACCGGCGTGCGCGTCGGCATCTCGATCCCGCCGCAGATCGACGTCGGCCTCACGGTCGTCATGGAGATCTACAACCCGAACTCGTACGACGTCGCGGTGCGTCGGGTGCAGGGCACGACGCTCCTCGCGGGGAAGTACCAGATCCCGGTGAGCTACGCCGCGCCGCAGGCCGACGGCTTCTGGATCGGCTCGAAGTCTCGGAGCTACGTCGCCGTCCCGATCCAGATCCCGGCGGGGCTCGGCTGGTCGATCCTGCAGGAGGCCTATGGCGCGACGCTCATCCCCTACCGCTTCACGGGGCGCGCGGACGTGACGGCCTTCCGCTCGCTGAAGCTCGAGAAGGACGACTACAAGGTCGACGAGCAGGGCACGATCCCGCGCGCGCAGTTCGAGAACGTCCTGCGCGGCCTCCCTTGAGCGCCGCCGCGCCCGGCGAAGGGCGGCCTCGGCGTCGACGAGCGGGTCACGACCCGATCGCGCGCCGCGAGATCGACGTGCTCGCACTCGGGCGGCTCACCGCGCGCCGCGAGACGACGTGCTCGAGCTGCCCTGCGGGGCGCGCTACTCCTTCAGGGCCTCGGCGCCGCCGATGATCTCCATGAGCTCCTTGGTGATCGCGGCCTGGCGCGCGCGGTTGTACTGGAGCGTGAGGTCCGCGATCATCTCCTTCGCGTTCTTCGTCGCCGAGTCCATCGCCGTCATCCGCGCCCCGAGCTCCGAGGCCTGCGACTCGTAGAGCGCGCGCAGGATCGAGATCTCGAGGTACATCGGCACGAGCCGACCGAGCAGGGCGTCCGCGCCCGGCTCGAAGAGGTACTCCGTCGACACCGTCGCGCCCTCGGCGCGGACCGGCAAGAGCGGGAGCACCGTCGGGCTCTGCGTCATCGCGCTCTTGAACTGCGAGAACACGAGGTAGATCGCGTCGACTTCGCCCGCCTCGTAGGGCTTCAGGAGCCCTTCGGCGATCTCGCGAGCCTTCTCGACGCCGAGGTTCTCCCAGACGCCCGAGAAGGCGGTGCCGGTCGGCATGCTCCGGCGCCGGAGGTGGTCGCGACCCTTCCGACCGACGACGTAGAAGACGGACTCCTTGCCGTCCTCGGTCGCGGCCCTCCACGTGCGCTCGGCGAGCTTGTTGAGGTTCGAGTTGAAGGCGCCGCAGAGGCCGCGGTCGCTCGTCAGGAGCAGGTAGAGGGCCTTCTTCTCGGGGCGGACCACGAGCAGCGGGTGGAGCGCGTCCTTCTGCGCCTCGGCGTCGCTCAGCTCCTTGGCGACGACGTTCGCCAGGATCTCCTGCGTCTTCACGGCGTAGGGCCGGAGCGCGGTGATGCGGGTCTGCGCGCGGTTCAGCCTCGCGCCGGCGACCATCTTCATCGCGCGCGTGATCTTCTGCGTCGACTTGACGCTCGAAATCCGCTTCCTGATGGTCTTCAGCGATGCCATCGTCGCCTCACGCCGAGAACTTCTCGCCGAACGCCTCGAGCGCCTTCTTCAGCTTGCCCTTCAGCTCGTCGTCGAGGTTCTTCTTGGTGCGGATCCCCTCGAGGATGTCCGCGTGCTTGTCGGCGACGAACTTGAGGAGCTCCTCCTCGTAGCGGCCGAGCGACGCCGTCGGCAGCTCGTCCACGAAGCCCTGCGTGCCCGCGTAGATGACGACCACCTGCTGCTCGACCGGCATCGGCTTGTACTGGCCCTGCTTCAGGAGCTCGGTGAGGCGCACGCCGCGATCGAGCTGCTTGCGCGTCGCCGCGTCGAGGTCGCTCGCGAACTGCGAGAACGCCGCCATCTCGCGGAACTGGGCGAGATCGAGCTTCAGCGTGCCGGCGATGCCCTTCATCGCCTTGATCTGGGCGTTGCCGCCGACGCGGCTGACGGAGATGCCGACGTTGATGGCCGGGCGGACGCCCGAGTAGAAGAGATCGGTCTCGAGGAAGATCTGGCCGTCGGTGATCGAGATGACGTTGGTCGGGATGTACGCCGAGACGTCGCCCGCCTGGGTCTCGATGATCGGGAGCGCCGTCAGCGATCCGCCCGAGTCCGGGTTCTTGGTGGCGACGAGCTCGCCGCCCTTCTCCTTGGCCTCCTGCTCGGCCTCCTTCTTCGCGTCCTCGCCGCGGTGGACGCGCGCGGCGCCGAGATCGGCCCAGGTCTTCCCCTTCGGCAGGGCGGCCCACTCCTCGGCGAGCTTCGCCGCGCGCTCGAGGAGGCGCGAGTGGATGAAGAAGACGTCGCCCGGGTACGCCTCGCGGCCCGGCGGGCGGCGCAGGAGCAGCGAGAGCTGGCGGTAGGCGACCGCCTGCTTCGACAGGTCGTCGTACACGCAGAGCGCGTGGCGGCCGCTGTCGCGGAAGTACTCGGCCATCGTGACGCCGGTGTACGGCGCGATGAACTGGAGCGGCGCGGTCTCGCTCGCCGTCGTCGCGACGATCGTCGTGTATTCCATCGCGCCGTGGCGCTGGAGCTTGTCGACGACCTGGGCGACCGTGCTCTGCTTCTGGCCGATGGCCACGTAGAAGCACTGCATGTTCTGGCCCTTCTGGTTGATGATCGCGTCGAGCGCGACGGCGGTCTTGCCCGTCTGGCGGTCGCCGATGATGAGCTCGCGCTGCCCTCGCCCGATGGGCACCATCGCGTCGATGGCCTTCAGGCCGGTCTGCATCGGCTCCTTGACGGGCTGACGCTGCAGGATGCCGGGCGCCTTGATCTCGACGCGGCGGCGGTGGGGCGACTCGATGGGGCCCTTGCCGTCGATGGGGAGGCCGAGCGCGTTCACGATGCGGCCGACGAGCGCCTCGCCGACGGGCACCTCCATGATGCGCCCGGTGCGCTTCACGAGATCGCCCTCGCGGATCGCGCTCGCGTCGCCGAAGAGCGCGCAGCCGACGTTGTCGGCCTCCAGGTTGAGCACGAGGCCCATCAGGTTGCCCGGGAACTCGACGAGCTCGCCCGCCATCGCGCCCTCGAGCCCGTAGACGCGCGCGATGCCGTCCCCCGTCGACAGCACCGTGCCCGTCTCCTGCACGAGCGCGGTCTTGTCGAAGTTCTGGATGTTCTTCTTGATGATCTGGCTGATTTCTTCGGCGCGGAGCTGCATGGTTCGGATCTCTTCGGGGGGCGTTTCGCGCGTGGGGCGCGTGGACTTGGGCGGTCGGCGTGGCGCGAGGCGCGCGCCGGATCGGATCGGGCCGAGGACTTCGGCGCGGAGCTGCGTGGGATCGGGTCTGTTCGGAGGGCTTCTCGGGCGCTCGGTGGGTGGGGACGTGGCGCGGGGCGCGCGCTGGATCAGGCGGTCTCGAGCGAGGACTTCAGGCGCTCGAGGCGCGTCCTCAGCGAGCCGTCGAGGACGCGATCTCCGATGCGGGCGACGACCCCGCCGAGCAGCGTCGGGTCGACGCGCCGCTCGACGACGATCTTCTTGCCGGTCTTCTTCTCGAGCTCCTGGCGGAGCCTCTCGGCGTACGCGTCGGAGACGTCCTTCGCGCCCGTCACGACGGCGCGGACGATCCCCGCGCGCTCGTCGCTCAGCCGGTCGAGCTCGCGCGCCAGGTAGGGAAGGATCGCGAGGCGGCGCCGATCGGCGAGCAGGCCGAGCGTGTTCTTCGCGATGGGGCCCGCGCCCGTCCGGCTCGCGACCTCGTCGAGGATCGCCCTGCGCGAGCGCTCGTCGACGAGCGGGTTGTCGAGGACCGAGCGGAGCTCGGGGCTCTTCGCGTAGGTCTCGCCGAGCTCGCGGATCTGGCGAGCGAGCTCGGGGAGGTCCCCACGCTCCGTGCCGAGCTCGAGGAGGGCGTGGGCGTAGCGGGACGCGACGTTCTCGAGGCTCATCGCGCGCCCCCGAAGACGGACTGCGACCGGAGATCGACGAGGAGCTCCTCGGCGAGGCGGTCGTGATCGGCGGCCGTCAGCCGCTCCGAGACGAGCGAGGTGGCCTGCGCCGAGGCGCGGGCGATCGTCTCGACGAGCAGCTCGGCCTCGAGCTCGCGCCCCTCGGCGAGGACCGTGAGCTCGGCGTCCCGCTTCATCTTCTCGCGGCGCTCCTTCGCCTCGGCGAGCAGGCGCTCCTCGTCGCGGTGCGCCTGCTCCTCGTACTCCTCCTTGACGCGGGCGACCTCGCCCTCGAGGTGCTCGAGCTTGTCCTCGTATTCGGCGAGGCGCTCCTCGGCCTCGTCGCGGATCCGCGCGGCCTCGTCGACCTCGCGCATGAGATCGTCGCGGCGCTTCTTCAGGCCGTCGAGGAGCGGCCTCTTGCCGATCCGCATGATGATGTACCCGAAGAGCACGAAGTTGATGACGGCCGCCGCGTACGGGGCGGGCATGTCCTTCGGACGCCAGAGGAGGCTCGGCTCGGTCACGCCCTCGCGCGCGGCGACGAGCCCATAGAACCAGTTGATGTGGCCTGGGCCGTGGTGGCCGTCGTCGTGCGCGCCTCCCTCCGCCGCGGGCGCGTGGGGCCCGGCAGGCTTCACCTCGGAGGCGCCGTGGGCCGTGACCACGGGCCGCGCGGTCTGCGGGGCGATGCGGGGCGCCGCCTTCGGGTGCGGGTCCTGGGCGAGCGCGACGGCGCCGACGTGCAGGGCCGCGAGCGCCGTCAGGGCGATGAGCGCGCGCTTCATGCGACCTCCCGGCCGACGACGGCGGAGGCGATCTGCTTGGCGAGCCCGAGCTCGTGGGCCCGGAGCTCGCCTTCGATCTCGGCGCGCTCGGCGGCGAGCTTGGCGCGGCCGGCCTCGAGGATCGTCTGGGCGTCGTGGCGCGCCTCGGCGAGCTCCTTCGCCTCGAGGGCCTGCGCCGAGGCGCGGATTTTGTCGCGCTCGGTGGCGGCCTTCCGGTGCACCTCCTTGAGCTCGGACTCGTACTTGAGGAGGAGATCGGCGGCCCGATCGTCCATCTCGCGGGCCTCCTTGCGCGCGCCCTCGACGCGGCGCTCGCGCTCCTCGAAGAGCTGGAGCAGCGGATCGAAGAGGACCGGCTTCAGGAAGTAGGTGAGCCCTGCGACCACCACGAGCTGGATGAGCACGAGGGGGAGGTTGAAGTCGACCTCGACGGCGCTGCCCCCGGAGAGGAGGAGGACGGCCCTTGCGGATGCGTACGCGGACATGGCTGAGGACGGGCGCGCCTGTAGTCTCGATGCCCGCGCCTGTCCAGGGGCGAGAACGCGCGGCAGGGCCGGGGCGCCTTCCGACAAGACCCTCGATGTAGGTTTGTTCTTACTTTGCGGGAGCGATGATGCTCCGCCGGTCATTCGTAGCTTTCCATCGAAGCGGCCGCGTGCTGTGGAAGGCGCATGGCTCGGACGGACCTGCGGACGCTCTTCGACGAGATCCCGGACCCTCGCGTGCAACGGACGCGGCGGCACCGACTGACGGATGTGCTCGTGCTCGTGCTGCTCGGCACCGTGGTCGGGTGCCCGGGGTGGGATGCGTCGGAACACCGGCGGGCGGCCTCCGCTCGAAGCGAAGGTCGTCGAGCTGATCGTCACGCTCAAGCGCGAGAACCCGACGTGGGGCCAGCGTCGCATCCAGGAGGAGCTTCGGCGCATGGGCGTCCGCGTGAGCCAGCCGACCATCGCGCGCATCCTCAAGGAGAACGGGTTCTCCCCTCGGCCGGGGAGGAAGATCGACTTCGAGCGCGTGACCTCGACGGCGAAGGATGCGCTCTGGGCGCTCGACCACTTCGCCGTGCAGACGGCCAAGGGCGTGTGGCTACAGGCGCTCCTCATCATCGACGTTCACACCCGCGAGCTGATCGACCTGCGCGTTCACGACGGCTGGGACGTCGACTCGGTGTGGACCATCCGCACGTTCAACGAGGTCTGCGCCCGCGAGAAGCGCGCGCCGAGGGCGGTGGTCCACGACCACGGCGCGCACTTCATGGGGCAGTTCGAGCGCCAGATGCGCGTGCTGGAGATCGAAAACGAGCTCACGCCGCCTGGGCTGCCATCGATGAACTGCTACGCCGAACGGGCCATCGGCTCCGTCCGCCGCGAGCTGCTCCGGCGCATCCGCGTAGCCGACGCGAAGGAGCTGCAGTTCTTCCTCGACGAGTACCGGCGCTACGCCAACACCGAGCGCCCGCACCAGGGCATCGATGGGCGCACGCCGGAGGAGCGCTCGAACGACGCGCCGCTCGCCGAGGTCATCGACCTCGCGGGCGTGCGCAAGCGCAAGCTGCAGCGCCGCGAGTACGCCCACGGTCTCCTCCGGGGCTACGCACTCGCCGAAGACGCCCCGCCGGCCAAGGCCGCCTGACCTCTACGGCTTCGGCGGCAGGAGCACCGTATCGATCACGTGCACGATGCCATTCGAGGCCGGGATGCTCGCGACGATGGTCGCCTCGTTGACCATCACCTTCCCGTCCTTCACGTGGACGGTGGCCTTCGCGCCGTTGGCCATCCCGAGCATCATGCCGTCCTTCAGCGCGGCCTGCTGATAGACCGAGACGGTGACGTGGTACTTGAGGATGTTCCTGAGATCGTCCTTCTTCTCGGGCGTCACGAGCGACTCGACGGTGCCCTTCGGCAGCTTGTCGAAGGCGGCGTTCGTCGGAGCGAAGACGGTGAAGGGCCCGGCGTTCGTCAGCGAGTCCACGTACTCGGCCTTCTGGAGCGCGGTGACGAGGGTCGTGTGGTCCTTCGAGCCGACGGCGATGTCGACGACGTCCTTCGGTTCGTTGGGGTCCTTCTTGCGCGGGGCGGCCGTGGCGGGGGCCGCGGGGGCCTCGGCCTTGGCCTCGGCGGACGCAGCGGCGGTCGATGGGTCGGGGGTCTTCTCGCAGCCAACGGCGAAGACCGCGAGGGTGAGGATGGCGTAGGAGATCTTCATGAGGGCTTCCTCTTCGTCGGCCGCTCCAGGCACCACCCGTGCCAAGCGGCGTTTTCGTCGATCGGCGCGCGTCGCGGCGCAGGCCCTTCGGTTCTGCACGCACGGCGTGCGCGCGCGCCAGCCGCGCCGAGGCAGCGTCCACGATGGGCGCACACGACTCAGGCGTCGACGGCGAGTCGCTCCGGGCCGAACGCGAAGGTGAGGAGCGTGCGACGGACGCACGCGATGTCGCGCGGCCAGGGAGAACGAGCAGGAGCGGTGGAGGCGGGGCTCACAGCTTCTTCAGGTCGAGGCCGCCCGGGTACATGTAGCTCGTGTACTCCCCGTAGCCGTACACGACGATGCCGCAGCTCTTCGTGACGCCGTCGACGACGTGGACGGGGTTCTTCGAGAGGAGGACCCGCGCGACGCTGTACCCCGTCGACCCGATGGGCTCCCAGCCCGTCACCGGCGCGCCGTCGAGCGTGATGTCCGCCCCCGCGATCGCCGTGATGTTCACGTAGTTCTGATCGTACGAGGTCGGCGCGTGGAAGATGTACGACGAGCGGTACTGCGCGAGGGGCACGCCGTTCGACTGCGAGGGATCGCCCGCCCCGGCCGCGGTCTGGCCCACCATGTACTGCGACACATAGAACCGCTTGTTC
>CAYNEK010000029.1:43480-56969 GCA_964396175.1 uncultured Polyangiaceae bacterium
CCCCCGTCGTCACGCCGAGCGAGACCGTCTGGCCGGCGTTCAGGGTATACTTCTTCGCGCCAGGCTCTTGGGTGATCTCGGTGCCGTCGTCGACGCCGTGGAGGCGCACCTCGTAGCTCTTGTTCCCTCCGGGTGTCCGCGGCGCCGTGATGAGGTAGTCCGCGCCGAGCGTCTCGTACGGCAGCATCGACTCCTCGATGTGATCGCACGCCTGGGTCCCGTCGGGGATGAAGCGGCAAGGATGACCCGCGATGACCTGCACGGGCTTGTCCGCCTTGATGAGCGAGCCCGACACGTCCGCGCCGCTCGGGTTGCTCATCACCTCGAGGACGTCGCCTGCGTTCATCGTGACGGTGGCGGTGCCCCCCGCGCTGAGCGCCGGGAAGGGGCCGCCCGCCTGCACCGCTCCGGACGACGTGAAGACCACCTGCGTGCCGTCACGGGTCGCGGTGATGGCCGCGTAGTTGGGGAGGTTCGCCTGGTTCCACGCGGGGTAGGTGAAGGCGCGGTAGGTACCGGTGAGCGCGTTCGTCGGGAGGAGGAGCGAGGCGTCGTTCGAGTACGAGTTGCATCCCACGCCGGACATGAGCCCAGGGCAGCTCGGGTAGTCTGGATCGGACGCGGCGAGCGTGTACTCGAGCGCATTGAATTGATACACGGTCACGGGCGTGTCGGTGCGGAGACGGTACGCTCCGCCCGGCGCGAACTTGGTGGGCCCCTCGTCGGTCACGGCGGTCATCGCGTCGAAGCTCGGGCCCTTCACCTCGAGGACCCACGGCAGCTTGATCGTCTGGAGCCCACCCGGCGCGACGGTGGCCGTCGCGATCGTGGTCGCGCCCCGCGTCACCTTGACGTGGGCCGTCTTGCTCGGCGACGGGTTCGCCACGGCGACGGCGAAGTGGAAGTTCGTCCACACCTGGTTCGCGACCGTGGTCGGCCAGTACTCGCAGCCGATGTAGCTCGAGCCGAGCATGTTGGGCGCGCACGGGCCAGAGCACGTGAGCGTGTCGGGATCGCACGCGAGCCCGATCTCCGTGTCGCACGTCTCGAAGTCGTAGCCCTGCCCGTCGGCTCGGCATTTCTTCACCACGTCGCCGGCGCAGGCGCCGGTGCCGGGCATGCACACCGCGCACCCGAGCCCGGGCTGGCAGCCCGACGGGCACTGCGTCTCGTCGGTGAAGCCGCCCTTGCCGTCGCAGACCTTGGACGAGAACCCCTGGCAGACGATCTCGCCCTTCGCGCATGGAGGGCCTCCGGCCTGTCCTGCCACGCCGCTCGTGCCGCTCGCTCCGCCGAGCCCACCTGCGCCGCCCGTCCCGGCGACGCCGCCAGCCCCACCTCCGCTCATGCCACCAGCCCCGCCGATGCCGCCCGCACCTGCGCCAGCCTGCCCGGCTGCGCCCGCCTTGCCACCGGCCGCGCCTGCCCCACCCTTCCCTGCGGTCGCGCCCGACGCCCCCTGTCCTCCGGCGCCCGCCTTCCCCCCAGCCCCGGCCTTGGCCGCCGCGCCGGCGGCACCGCTCGAGATGGCGTCGTCTCCGCCGGTGCCCCCGCACGCGGCGGCGGTGAGAGCAAGGGAAGCGAGGGCGAGGACCGAGAAGGTGCGCATGGGATGGTCATGATAGCAAACGGCGTCCTCGCGCGCGGGCTCCCGCCGCCCCCAGCCGCTGTGCACCACACCCACCGCGCCGCGACACGAGCGCGCGACAGGCGACGCGAGCCACTCGCGCGCGCGACCCGCGGGCGCACGGCCGACCTCGCCTGAGCCGGAGTGCTTGCACAACCCGCGTGGAAGCCACTAAGGTCCGGCGCTCCCGATGGGCCTCATCTCCTTGCTTCTGGCCGCCGGCTCCAACAAACCCGCGCTCTTCACCCGCATGTTCGAGAACCCCGGCGACGACCGGGTGCTCGCGCACATCAAGATGTTCGTGGCGATCTTCGCGATCTTCGCGCTCATCTACGAGGCGATCCGCGAGTCGGACGGCAACCCCGTGCCCCGGATGTGGAAGAAGATGACCGGCGGCCTCTTCGCCGTCCTCGGTATCGTCTGCTACTTCCAGTTCTTCGACATCGGGTACAAGGACTTCTATCACCGCTGGGAGTTCTTCCACTATTACGTCGGATCGAAGTACTTCAACGAGATCGGGTACGAGGGGATCTACGTCTGCGCCGCCGTCGCCGAGAGCGAGCTGCCCGACGGCGACGCGAACAAGGGCGACAAACCGAAGCAGAACGCGAAGCTCCGCAAGCTCCGCGATCTCCGGGTGAACCTCATCACCGAGGCGCGCGACTACGTCGAGAAGCCCGAGGAGTGCAAGGAAGGCAAGTACGGGAGCCGCGCCTTTTCCCCCGAGCGGTGGGATATGTTCAAGAAGGACGTGTCCTTCTTCCGCCGCGTGTCGCTCGGCAACTACTGGAACGACATGCAGAAGGACCACGGGTACAACCCCCCGCCGGTCTGGGGGCTCACCGGGAGGCTCTTCGCGACGCTCGTGCAGCCCGCCTCCGAGGCGAACATGAAGCTGCTCTCCTGCATCGATCCGCTGCTCTTCACGGCGGCGTTCGGCTTCATCGCGTGGGCCTTTGGCTGGCGCGTGCTCTGCGTCGCGCTCGTCTTCTGGGGCACGCAGGACGCGAGCCCCTTCTACTGGACGGGCGGCGCGTACCTGCGGCAGGATTGGCTCTTTTACATCATCCTCGCCGCGTGCCTCATGCGGAAGCGCTGGTACGCGCTCGGGGGCGCGGCGCTCGCGTACTCCACCTTGCTCCGCGTCTTCCCCATCGGCTTCTACCTCGGCTTCTTCGCCGCGGCCGCCGGCTACGCGTACACGCAGTACAAGAAGGATCCGAAGGGCGCGTTCGCGGGGGGCCTCATGCCGTCCTGGATGCGGCTCACGTACGGCCCGATCCGGCGCGTGGCGCTCGGGAGCGCGCTCGGCGCGGTCGTCCTCATCGGCGCGAGCAGCCTGAACTCGGGCGTGAGCTCGTGGTTCGCCTTCAAGCACCACATCGGCGTCCACGCGGGCACCAACCTCACGAACAACATGGGCTGGCGCACCATCATCAAGCACGGCGTCGACGGCCGCATGGCCATCGCGCGCGACCAGCGGAAGATGGATCCCTTCGAGACGTGGAAGGAGATGCGCAAGACCCGCGAGGAGAAGCTCGCGGTCGTCCGGTGGGGCGGCGCGGCGCTCATGCTCGGGATGTTCTTCTACGCGTGCTTCCGCCTGAAGAACCCCTGGATCATCCTCTCGCTCGGCTGCATCGCCGTCATCACCCTCATCGAGCTCACCGACTATTATTACTCGTTCTTCGTGCTGGGGGCGCTGCTCTCCAAGGGCAGACGGCCGCTCGAGATAGGGCTGATGGCCGCGGCCGCGCTGTCGGAGGTCTGCAACATCCGGCTCGACATGTTCGACGATCGGTTCGTCGCGATGAGCGTCGTCTTCGTCGTGCTCGGGGTCTTCATGGTGATCATGTACATGCGGAACCCCTTCCGGCCGCGCGCGGGCGAGATCACCCAGCCCATCGAGGCTCGCCGGAGAGCGCGCGAAGGGGCGAGATCCATCCCGCCGCCCGCCGCCGCGTGAGCCACGACGCGGAGCTGCTCTCGAAGCTCGCCGCGGCGCGCGCGCGCCTCGGCGAGGCGATCGGTCGCGCCGTCGTGGGCCAGGAGGAGGTCGTCGAGGCCCTGCTCGTGACCCTGCTCGCGCGAGGGCACGCGCTGCTCGTGGGCGTGCCAGGGCTCGCGAAGACGCTGCTCGTCTCGTCGCTGGCGAGCGCCCTCCACCTCTCGTTCGGGCGCGTGCAGTTCACGCCGGATCTGCTCCCCGCGGACATCACGGGCACCGACGTGCTGGGCGACGAGATCGACGCCGAGGGGCGCGCGAAGAAGACCATCCACTTCATGCCGGGCCCGCTCTTCGCGAACCTGGTGCTCGCGGACGAGATCAACCGCACCCCGCCCAAGACGCAGGCCGCGCTCCTCCAGGCGATGCAGGAGCGGCGGGTCACCGTGGGCGTCACGACGCACGCGCTGCCGGCGCCGTTCCAGGTCTTCGCGACGCGGAACCCGATCGAGCAGGAGGGCACCTACCAGCTCCCCGAGGCGCAGCTCGATCGCTTCCTCCTCGAGATCCACATCGGGTACCCGTCGGCCGCGGAGGAGATCGAGATCGCGCGCCGCACGACCTCCGGGGAGCGGACCGAGATCTCCCCCGTCTTGACGGCCGAGGAGCTCGACCAGGTGACGGCGCTCGTGCCCCGCATCCCGATCACCGAGGAGGCCCTCTCGCTCGCCGTGCGGCTCGCCCGCGCGACCCGCCCCTCCGAGCCCGGATGTCCCGAGGCGGTGCGGGAGTATGTGCGCTTCGGCGCCGGGCCCCGAGGCAGCCAGGCGCTGGTCCTCGCGGCCAAGGCGCGGGCGGCGCTGCGCGGCGAGGCAGCCGTCGACGTCGACGACATCCGCGCCCTCGCGCTCCCCGCCCTCCGCCACCGGGTGGTCTTGGGCTACCGCGCCGAGGCCGAGGGGGTGTCCGAGGCCGACGTCGTCGAGCGGGTGCTGGCGAGCCTCCGGTGAGGGCGCGTCCAGATGGCCTTCTCGCCGCGGCGACGCGTCGACGCGCCCCGCAGGGACCAGCCTCCGGTGAGGACACGTCCAGATGGACTTCTCGCCGCATCGTTTTTCTTGCATGATGCCGACATGAGGCGCGCGCTCTTCGCTCCTGTCGGCCTGACGACCTTCCTCGCCTTCGCGTGCCTCGTGGTCGCGTGCAAGGACGACGCTGTCGTCGACAACGACGCCCCGCTGCCTGGTCCCGGGCTGATCGCGTCGGGCGGAAGCAGCGCAGCGGGCGCGGGCGGCTCCGGGGGCGCGGGCGGCGCGAGCGGAGCCGGAGCCGGCGGGACGGCTGGCACGGGCGGCACGGGCGGCAGCAGCGGCGGGGCGACATCGATGGTTCGCTTTGGCAACCTCTCGCCCGGTGGCGCCGCGATCGACTTCTGCGCGAAGCCCGCGGGCGCGTCCGCGTTCGTCGGCCCGCTCCTCGGGACGACGGGTGGGCCGCTGGCCTCTCCGCACGTCACCGCCGCGCTCGGCGTCGACCTGCCCGCCGGTGCGGTCGAGATCAAGGCCATCACCGGGACGGACTGCACCGCGACGGGCGTCACCGGGACCGGCACGATCTCCGAGGGGCGTACGACGGTCCTCAAGGTCGGCGGCGCCGGGGGTGCGCCCGAGTCGATCTCGATCCTCACCGAGACCACCGCGGCCAAGCCGGGGAAGGTCGCGCTCCGCTTCGTGCACGCCATCCACGGCGCGGGCTCGGTGGACGTCGGCCTCGCCGACGCAGCGACGAAGACGATCGTCGCGCCCGTCTTCTCTGGTGTCCCGTTCGGCGGCGTCTCGGCGGCGGCCCCGGCGGCCGCGTTCCCCGTGGACGCGAACGGCTACGCCGACGTCGCCGCGCTGCCTGCTCCCGTCGCGGTGGGCGCGGCGCCCGCTGGGACGACGAGCGCCGTGTTCGTCGCCGAGGTGCTCATCGGGCCAGCCGACGCCGTGCTCACGGCGTACGGGATCGGCGCCGCGGGAGACGCGGCGAACCCCATCCGCGCCCTGCTCTGTGACGATCTCGCCGGCACCTGCAAAGAGGTGCCCTGACACGCGCGTTCGCGGCGCACCTCGCGGCCCGCGCCGGACCCACCCAGCGGCGCCCTCGACGCGCCTGACGATAGGGCCCTCGCTCGACGGCGGGGGCGACATCCATGACCCAGCCAACAGAAGATCCCTCCACGGCGACGTTCGACGTCCTCCCTCTCTCGTCCGAGACGCGGTCGGCGCTCACCGAGATGGGCTACACGCACCCGACCCCGGTGCAGCGCGCGGTCTTCGAGCCCGCGGCGCGTGGGGTCGACGTGGTCGTGCAGGCCCGGACGGGCACGGGGAAGACGACCGCCTTCGGCCTGCCGCTCGTCGACAAGCTGGTGCGACGGAGCGAGCAGCGCGTCCAGGCGCTCGTCTTGTGCCCGACCCGGGAGCTCGCGCTCCAGGTCTCCTCCGAGGTCGAGCGCCTCGGCAAGCCGCGCGCGGTGCGCGTCACGGCCGTCTACGGCGGCGCCGGGATGGGAAAGCAGATCGACGAGCTGCAGGGCGGGGCGCAGATCGTCGTGGGGACGCCGGGACGCGTGCTCGACCACATCCGCCGCGGGACCTTCGACACGAAGACCGTGCGCATGCTGGTGCTCGACGAGGCCGACGAGATGCTGTCGATGGGCTTCGAGAAGGAGCTCTCGGCGATCCTCGACGCGCTCCCGAAGGAGCGCCAGACCCTCCTCTTCTCCGCGACGTTGCCGCCCGACATCGAGCGGATGGCGAAGAACAAGCTGAAGAGCCCCGAGTTCTTGACGCTCTCGTCCGACGGCGTCGGCGCGCTCTCGATCGAGCACCTCGCGTACTTCGTGACGGGCGACAAGGGCGCAGCCCTCGTGAAGATCGTGGAGGTGGAGAACCCGGAGAGCGCCATCGTCTTCTGCAACACGAAGGCCGAGACCGAGGCCGTCGCGGGGGCCCTCTCGCGCGCGGGCTACGACGCCGACTGGCTGAACGGCGACATGTCCCAGGCCGATCGCGAGACCGTCATGGCGAAGACGCGCGAGGGCAAGCTCCGCTTCCTCGTCGCGACCGACGTCGCCGCGAGGGGCATCGACATCTCGCACCTCACCCACGTCATCAACTACGATCTGCCCGACTCGGCGGAGAGCTACGTCCACCGTACGGGGCGCACGGGTCGCGCCGGGAAGACGGGGACCGCGATCAGCCTGATCCGTCCCAAGGACATCGGCAGCCTGTACATGCTGCGGCTCACCTACAACATCCGGCCGATCGAGCGGCACGTGCCGTCGGCGGGCGAGCTCAAGACCCGCCGCGAGGCGGACCTCGTCGCGATGCTGGACGAGGCCTACGGCGCGCAGGCGCCCCACGAGGACGATCTCGCGCTCGCGCGGCGGCTCCTCACCCATGAGCGCGCCGAGGCGATCCTCGCGGGGGTGCTCCGCGCACAGCTCGGCGCGCGCGACGACGCCGCCGAAAAGGCCGCGGAGGCGCGACGCGCGACGACGCCCGCGCCTCGACCGATCGGAGGCGAGGAGCCTCGCTCCCCTGTCGAGCCGCGGCCCTCGAAGGCGCCACGCGGAGAGCGCCACGACCGAAGGGAGCCTCGCCACGACCGAAGGGAGCCTCGCCACGACGAGCGCGCGCGGCCAGACACGTCGAGAGGGGCAGCGGCGACCGGGGGCGCCGTCCGGCCGCCCGTCGTGGCGCCGTCCGGTGGCTCGCCCGACGCCGCGCCTCTACCGCGCGCCGCGCGTCCCCACGACGCCCGCCACGATCGGGAGCACGAGGGAGGCGCTCCGCGCCGGGCGGGCCGCGACGCCGCGCGCGACGCGGACGACGTGGGCATTCGCTTCACCGTGTCGGATGCGCCGATCTCGCCTGCCGCGTCCACGCCGCCGAGCGGAGCCCCGCGCCCGGGCGACGTCGGACGCCGTCCGGTGCGCGACGCCGCACGCGCCGCGGATGATCTGGGCATCCGGTTCACCGTGTCGGACGCGCCGGCGCCGCCTGCTGCCGCCGCGTCCACGCCGCCGAGCGGGGCCCCGCGCGCGGGCGACGCCGGGCCCCGTCCGGTGCGCGACGCCGCCCGCGCCGCGGATGATCTGGGCATCCGGTTCACCGTGTCGGACGCGCCGGCGCCGCCTGCTGCCGCCGCGGCGTCGACGCCAGCCAGGGCTGCGCACGAGCCGTCCACGGAGGGCGAGGGCGCGGCTCGCGCGCACGACTGGATCGAGATCGTCCTCGATCTCGGGCGACGGGACGACATCAAGCCAGCGGACGTGCAGCAGCTCCTGCGGGACAAGGGTATCGGTCGAAGCAAGACGCGGTACATCCGCGTGCGCGACGACGCGACCCTCGTGTCCGTGAGGATCGACGTCCGCGACGCAGCGCTCGCGGCGCTCTCCGGCGCGACGCTCGGCGGCAAGCAAGCCAGCGCGCACGTGCGCGCCTGACGCACCCGGCCGCTCGGACGTCGACGACGAGACTCCGCGACACGCCGCGCCTCCTCCGCACACGCGCGCCACCTCGACATCGAGACCTCGCGACACGTCGAGCCTCCGCGGCGCACGAGCACCACCTCGACATCGAGACCTCGCGACACGCCGGACCTCCTCCACGCACGAGCCCACCTCGACATCGAGACTCCGCGACACGCCGCGGCTCCGCCACGCACGGGCCCCACCTCGACATCGAGGCCTCGCGACACGCCGGGTCTCGCGGCGCACGAACGCCACGCAGCCTCACGACGCACCGGGCGTCCTCTGGACACGAGTCCATCGATCTCTCGCGCTCCACCGGGATCGTGGGGCCCGCCCTGCGATTCGCGCAGCGCCGTCGGTTGCTCGTTCACGCTCCGCGCGGGCGAGCGACGGTGGTAAGAGCGCGCCTCTTGGCCTCGCCCCGAGACGCTTACAGCGAGCTGCTCGAGCAGACGCGCGGGCTCCAGGCGACGGAGCGCGACGCCCGCGACGCCTGGTACGCCGCGCTCTCCCTGGACCGAAAGGAGGACGTGCTCTTCGAGCTCGAGGTGCTCCTGAAGGGCGTCGCGTGCTTCTCCAACCCGCGGAACCACCCAGGCGTGAGGCGCACGCCCCTCGTCGTCAGCGACTTCTCGGGAGCGCTCGCCTCGGCGACGGACGGCTTGCGCCGGATCATCCAGCTCCTCCGCCAGCTCGTCGGCGAGCGAGACAAGACCTTCGCGTTTCACCGCTACCTCGAGACGATCCTGCCGGAGGATCTCGCGCGGACCAAGCTCCTCTCCGCCGGGCTCCGCGCCGCGACACCCGACGAGTCGCTCGTCGCGCTCCGGCACGGCATGACGAACACGGTCGAGCTCGCCGAGGGCATCGGGCGCCTGCCTCGCGTCCCGTTTCGGCTCTTCTACGCAGTCCTGCTCGGCGCCCAGCGGGAGATCGGCCACTCCCCGTACTTCAACCCGCTCCGATCGCTCGAGTTTCGCCCCGAGTTCGATCGGATCGAGCACCGCCCCGTGCTCGATCTCATCGGCGCCGCGCCGCCCGCAGCGCACCGGCTGGTGGCGCTCGCGTTTCTCTCGCTCTTTCGCATGCTGCGCTACGTCCGGCTGCTCGAGGCGATCGCGCAGGCGCCGAACCAGGAGCCCTCACGGATCGTGGGTAGGACATATTTCGTCCTTTCCTCGCTGCGGAGCGACGCGCGGGCGCTCGCCGCCCACCTCCGGGGGCGCTCGGGACCGACGCTCGCGGAGGGCTTCGAGCGCGACATCTTCGAGGTCTCCGCCGACGACATCGAGGCCGAGGAGCGGCGCCTGCTCGCGCTCGGCAACCACCTGCTCGATCTGCGGGCCGCGCTCGAGACGATCGGATCGATGCTCCGCCTCGAGCTCCGGCGCATCTTCGAGCACGACGTGTCGCCGCCCGAGACGGGCGCCTCACGCGACGAGGTGCGGCAGCAGGCCCTCGGCGTGGCGCGGAACCTCCGCCCCTCCTTGCAGAACGCGGTCCTCTCTCTCGCCAAGAGCCTTGGGCAGGTGCTGGATGGTCGCGGGGTCTTCCGCGAGGAGGACGCGGCGCGACTCTCGAGCGATCGGCTCCGTCGAGACGTATGGATGTTCTCGCACGTCCTGCGCGCCTTCTGCGACAAGGCGCGCGCGGTGGGTCAGCGCGACGCCGGCTGGCAGAGCGCGAGCTTCCAGTTCGTCCGCGAGTTCTTGCGGTACTTCCGGGCGATGGGCTACCCGTTGCTCCGAGGGAGCGACTATCCGCGCTTCGACGCCTTCCTCGACGCGATGGCGGGCGTCGAGTCGATGAGCCTCCTCGACGACGAGCGCCTCGCCTCGGCCCTCGACGAGGCCCTCGCCTTCAAGGACTTCCTCGACGCGCTCTTCCGCCAGATCGGCGCCCGCGCCGAGCTCCGCGACGTCCCCTTCGATCGCAAGGCCGCGGCTCTGGCGCTGAGGCTCTACCTCGGCGCCTGAGCCTCCTGCCGCGCCCACCAAGAGCCTCCTGTCGCGCCCACGGAGAGCGAGCCAGCGCGCGGGTGACGCTCAGGCTCTCGCGGCTCCTGACGTGTCGAGCGCGACACCGCTCGAGCCAGCCTCCGCACATGTCCTCGGCCTGCCGGCCCCTCGGCGCGGCATGTGCGACGAGTGGACGGGCGACGCCCCGCTCACCCTCGCGCGACACACAGGGCGCGTTGCGAGCCGCGTCGACGGGCAGGCGCACGCCGCGCAGGGGATCCAACCCCTCCGCGGCGCGCGCGCCGGAGATCACTCCTCTTCGCCCGTCAGCTCGAGGCGCTGCGCCGGCGTCGGGGCCCGACGCGGCGGGCGCGGGGCGTCTCGCACGTCCGCCTGATCGACCACCATGCGCAGCCGCTTGTACGCCGCGAGCCCGGTGCCGGCCGGGATGAGTCGACCCATGATGACGTTCTCCTTGATGCCCAGGAGATCGTCGACCTTGCCCGAGATCGCCGCCTCGGTGAGCACCTTGGTCGTCTCCTGGAAGGCCGACGCGCTGATGAACGAGTCGGTCGACAAGGACGCCTTCGTGATCCCGAGCAGGAGCGGCTCGGCCTCGGCGTGCTTGCCGCCGCGGGTGATGATCTTCTCGTTCTCCTTCTCGAATTGGTGCTTCTGGACGTGCTCGTCGGCGAGGAAGCTCGTGTCACCGACGTTCTTCACGCGGACGCGCTGGAGCATCTGCCGCACGATGACCTCGATGTGCTTGTCGTTGATGGTGACGCCCTGGAGCCGGTAGACCTGCTGGATCTCGTTGACGAGCCAGGCGGAGAGCTCCTTCTCGCCCTTCACGCGTAGGATGTCGTGAGGGTTCTGCGGTCCGTCCATCAGGCCGTCCCCGGCGCGGATGCGATCGCCCGGGTGGACCTGGATGTGCTTGCCCTTCGGGATGAGGTACTCGCGCAGCTCGTTCTCGACGCGCTTGCCGTGGGCATCGATCGGGGTGACGAGCACCTTCCGCTTGCCCTTCGTGTCCTTACCGAAGGACACCTCGCCGTCGATCTCGGACACGATCGCGTGGTCCTTCGGCTTGCGGGCCTCGAAGAGCTCGGCGACACGCGGCAGTCCACCCGTGATGTCCTGCACCTTCGTCGTGTCGCGCGGCATCTTCGCGAGCACCGTGCCGACGTCGACGACGTCCCCGTCCTGCGCGATGATGTGCGCGCCCACGGGGATGAGGTACCTCGCGTCGAGCTCCGAGCCGGGGAGCTTCTTCGTGTCCCCGGTCTCGGGGTCCTTCATCGTGACGCGGGGGCGGACGTCCGCGGACTTGGACTCGATGACCACGCGACGCGCGAGGCCCGTCACCTCGTCCACGCGCTCCTGCACCGTCACGCCGTCGATGAGATCGCCGTACCGCACCTGCGCGGCCACGTCGGCGAGGATCGGCGTCATGAAGGGATCCCACTGCGCGAGGAGCTGCCCGCCCTTCACGCGCTGGCCCTCGGTGACCTTGAGCGACGCGCCATAGACGAGCCGATGGTGCTCGCGCTCGCGGCCGGTGTCGTCGACGAGGACGAGCTCGGTGTTGCGGTTCATGACCACGACCTCGCCGTCCTTCTTCTTGGCGAGCGCGGTGTTGCGGAGCCGCACGACGCCCTCGGAGCGGGCCTCGAGCGTCGACTGCTCCATCTTGCCGCCCGCCGCGCCGCCGATGTGGAAGGTGCGCATGGTGAGCTGCGTGCCGGGCTCGCCGATCGACTGCGCCGCGATGATCCCGACGGCCTCGCCGATGTTGACGCGGTAGCCACGCGCGAGATCTCGCCCGTAGCAGAGCGCGCAGACGCCGCGCCGGACCTCGCACGTCAGCACCGAGCGGATGACCACCTCCTCGACGCCGGCCTCTTCGATCGCCGTCACGGAGGCCTCGTCGAGCTCCGCCCCGGCCGGGACGATGACGGTCTCGCCGTTCAGCGGATCGATGACGTCCTCGAGCAGCACGCGGCCGAGGATGCGATCGGCGAGCGGCTGGATGGTCTCGCCGCCCTCCTCGAGCTTGCGCGTACGGATACCCTCGAGCGTCCCGCAGTCGAACATCGTGATGACGCAGTCCTGCGCGACGTCGACGAGGCGACGCGTGAGGTACCCCGAGTTCGCCGTCTTGAGCGCCGTGTCGGCGAGGCCCTTGCGCGCGCCGTGCGTCGAGATGAAGTACTGGAGCACCGTGAGCCCCTCGCGGAAGTTCGCGGTGATGGGGGTCTCGATGATCTCGCCGGAGGGCTTGGCCATGAGGCCTCGCATCGCGGCGAGCTGACGGATCTGCTGCGTCGAGCCTCGGGCGCCCGAGTTTGCCATGACGTAGATCGGGTTGAAGCTCGCGTGCGAGATCTCGCCGCCGGTCTCCGGGTCGATCGCCACGTCGTTGCCGATCTTCTTCATCATCTCCTCGGTGACGCGGTCCGCGACGCCGGCCCAGATGTCGACGATCTTGTTGTAGCGCTCGCCGTCGGTGATGAGCCCCTCCTGGTACTGATCGACGACCTTCTCGACCTGCGCGTACGCCTCGTCCAGGAGGTCCTTCTTCTTCTCCGGGATGATCATGTGATCCATGCAGATGCTCATGCCGGAGCGGGTCGCGTACTCGAAGCCGAGGTTCCGCATCCGATCGGCGAGGAGCACGGTCTCCTTGTTGCGGTGGAGCCGGTAGGTCGCGTCGATGAGCGTCGAGAGCGCCTTCTTGTCGAGGGTCTTGTTGAGCAGGTGGAACGGCACCTTCGGCGGAAGGATCTCCGCGAGCAGCATGCGCCCGACGGTCGTCGTGTAGTAGCCCGTCTCGTGACGGACGCAGACGTACGCGTGGAGGGCGGCCTCGCGCGCGTCGTGCGCGCGACGGACGTGCGGCACGTCCGCGTAGAAGCCGCGCAGCACCTTGAAGGTCTGGAGCTGCCACTTCTTGACGGCCTGGAGCACGCACCGCTTCGCGTGATCGCGCGCGTAGGACTCGAGCCCGCGCTCGTCGGCCACCTCGGGGACTTCGCCTGGCCGGAGCTTCTCGTCGGGGATGAAGGTCCCCGTGAGGAAGGCCGAGACGGCGCTCTGCCACTCGGCTGCTCGGACGACGACGTCCACGGTCTCGCCCGAGCTCTGGACCTTGACCTTGCGTGTCACCGACTTGGGCGCCGGGACCTGCTCCTTCAGGTCCGCGGGGACCGGGAGGTACCCGGTGTCGAAGGGTCGCTCGCGCGTCGCGTAGTAGAGCCCGAGCACGATGTCTTGCGTCGGGTTGATGATGGGCTTGCCGTTCGCCGGCGAGAGGATGTTGTTCGTGCTCATCATGAGCACGCGCGCCTCCATCTGGGCCTCGATGGACAAGGGGACGTGGACGGCCATCTGGTCGCCGTCGAAGTCGGCGTTGAACGCCGTGCAGACGAGCGGGT
>CAYNEK010000030.1:0-33150 GCA_964396175.1 uncultured Polyangiaceae bacterium
CGGCGCCGTGCGCCGCAAGGAGTTCGAGTATCGCCGGCATGGCACCTGTTGCCTCCTCGGCGCCTTCGCGCGTCCGCACCGGCAAGGTGCACGGCCGCGTCGTCACCCACCGCGACACAAAGACCGTCGTCGCCTTCCTCGAGGGCGCGCGTCGCGCGCTACCCCGGCCGAGATGTCTACGTCGTCTGGGACAACCTCAACCTCCACCACGACGGCCGCGACGCCAGATGGTCCAAGCCCTCCGAGCGCTTCGGCGGCCGCGTCCACTTCGTCCACACCCCGCTCCACGCCTCCTCGGTCAATCAGGTCGGAATCTGGTTCGCCATCCTCCAGCGCCGCGTCCTCCGCCTCGCGTCCCACGACTCCGAGGCGTCCATCCGCTCCGACGTCCTCGCGTTCATCCGCCACTGGAACGCCCGCCTCGCGCGACCGTTTCGCTGGACCTTCTCCGGCCGCTTCGACCAGGCTCCACGCGCCGCCTGACAGGCGGCGGTCGATGCCCGCTCTCGCCGCCGAACCGATCCATCTCGACCTCGCTCAGTCCTTTCTCGACGACCATCCCGGCCTCGCTCACCTCCGCCTCAGGCGCCACGGCCAGCTCATCGTCCTCGAGTCAGGCCCCAAGCGAGCTCCCGTCGCTCACGCCAGGCTCCGCAGAGTCACCAGGCAGTGGTGGGCTCTCGACGTGTCCGTCCGTCCAACGATCTGGGAGCCCGTCCCGGGTGTTCGCGCCCCCATCCCCAACGTCCTGAACCTCCTCGTCGCATCCTTCCCCTGGCTGCTCGCGCCCAGGGACTGACCTCGTCGAACGACACGGAACGAACTTCCGATCTCGGGGACTAGCTCCTGGGTCCGTCCGCGGGGTCGTCGCGCCCCTCACCCACGACGCGGGACGAGACGCAGCGACCCAGGGTGCCCGACGGGGGCGCGCCGTTCACTGCAGCTTGTAGGTGCAGTCCATGAGCCGCACGCGCGGAGGATCCCCGGCCTCCGTCTTCACCACGCCCTCGACGACGACGGTGGGGTAGCTCGCTTTGTCGAGCGCCTCGCGATCCTGGTCCTTTGGGACGATGCAGTTGACGCTCTCTCGCTTGCCGGGGGCGTCCTGGATGACGAGCGCCCACGGATCGCCAGGGCGACCGCCGTCCCAGAACCCTTGCACGTACACGCCGCGGACCGTGACCTTCCGGCCCTCGAGGTCGGCGTGCCGCGCGTACGCTTCGGTCGGCGTCAAGGGCGCGGCCTTCGGTCCATCGGCCCCCTTGCCGCAGCCGAGCGGAGGCAGAGAGACAGCCAGGAGGATGGAGATCGCGGGGAGAGAGCGCTTCATCCGGGCATCCATACCAGACGGTCCGTCGCGTCTCCCCTTCGTATGGCAGGGCGCCCCTTGGTCCGTTCCGCGATCCACGCGCTCCGCGGGTCGGACGCGCTCCGCCCAGGTGCGACGCGGGCGGCGCGTGGTTCGTGGCCGGGAGGACGCCACCCGCGGGTCAGCCGCGCTTCGTCTTCTTGTCGCGTGGCGCCTCGACCTTCGGCTTCTTGTCGGTGGCCCGATCGTCGCTCGGCTTCTCTTCGCGGGCCTTCGGCGTCTTCCAGCGCGGCGCGAGGTGCACCTTCACGACGTCGCGGATGAGCCCGATGTGCGCGCAGTGATCGGGCTTGTCGTTGCCGTCGTAGCCCCGCACGTGGAAGTCGCCCTTGTCGAAGCGATCCAGCATCTCCAGCCCGAGCACGTCCTTGCGCGACGCCTTCTTCAGCGTCCCGCCGAGCTCGCCCACGATGTACTTCGCGACGTCCGTCGTCGACGCGTACCCAGGCGGGATGATCGACGAGTGCGAGAGGAACATGAACCGCTTCTTCTTCGTCGCGAGCCGCGCGTAGTCGACGAACTGCTCGATCCCGCCGCCGCGGACCCGCTTCTTCTCGTCGAGCCCCGCGTGGAGGCTGTCGAGGAGGATCACGGCCTCCACCTTCTTGCCCTCTTCTTGCCGGAGGATGCGCGAGATCGCGCCGTAGCCAGCGCTCCACGACGAGAGCGCGAGGTGGCGCACGTGGGCTCTCGCGTTGCCCGTGCGCTTCTTCATCTTCTGCTCGATGCTCTCGACGATGCGGGGGAAGAGGCTCGCGTCGGCGAAGCGGTCCTCGTAGGGCCCCGAGCCGAGGCCGAGATCGATCCCCGCGAGCACGATCCCGCTCCCCACCTTGACGAACTCCTTCCGCGTGGGCTCGTGCCCGTGGAAGTGGACGACGAGATCGAAGCCGCCGTCCTTGCGGATCCCCCCGCGCTGCGGCGCCACAATCTGCCCGAGCGCCACATTTTCCCACTTGTCGTAGGCGAGAAACCCAGGATCGGGCGTCATGCACGGGTTGACGCCGTCGCGCTTCCACCGCGTGTGGCTGCCGCCGCCGTCCGTCCTCGGCACCTCGTCGGCGTCCCCCTTGGGCGCCTCGGCGGCCGGCGCGTCCGGCTCTTCGGCGAGCGCCGAGAGCGGCGCGGCGAAGAGCGCGCCAGCGAGGGCCAGGGCGGCGAGGGACAGCGACTTCATGATGGACCGAGGGTGCCCGACGGCCGCCGGACTGCGGGCCTTCCTCGAGCGGCGAGGGACAGCGACTTCATGGCGGACCGAGGGGTCGCACCTTTCGGCGCGGCTGTCGAATTTCGGGAGGAGCGTCGGCTACCTCGGCCGGAGGTACACCCAGACGATCGGCACCCCGTCGAGCCCGCGGACGACGACTGGAGAGACCGTCCCCATCGCGACCCAGATCTGGTATTCTACGCCTGCCATGTGCTGCTCGTGGTGGTAGAGCGCCGCGTCGGCGCCGGCGGGCGAGCCCACCGCGCGGAGATCGCGCCGCAGCCTCCCGTCGCGCTGGAGCATCCGCCAGGCGTCCCACGCCGTGTCGTGGACGTACACCGCGCCGTTCGGCGGGACGCGCGCGTCGAGGACGTCCGTGACGCTTCCCGTCGTGTAGCCCCAGAAGCCGCGGTTCAGCCCGAGCGTCGCCGCGCCCGGCGTCCCCCCGACGATCGCCGTGTACGCCGAGAGCCCCCACGGGTGCGCGCGCAGGCTCATGACGATGGACGGCACGGCGACGAGCGCGGCGAGCGACGGGCCGAGGAGCTGCCTCCCTGGGAAGCGCGCGCGCACGATGTCGACCGCCCAGGAGAAGCCGATCCCCGCCAGCATCGCGAGGAACGTGGTCGCGCCGAGCCAGTGCTTGGTGCCACCGAAGATGGGCGTGCTCCGCGAGAGCCAGGGGGCGTAGTTCGTCGCGACGCCGAGCACGAAGAGGGCGAGCGGAGCGCCCGGAAGGACGGTCGCGCCGAGCGCGCCCCGAGGACGGACGAGCCCACGCACGAGGGGGACGATCTCGGCGCGGAGCGCGACGACGACCCCGACGCCGAAGAGCGCGAGGGTCACGAAGGGGACGGTCCCCAGCGTCATCAGCCACGCATACGCGCGAGGGAACGGCGGCTGCCAGTACGTCACCCCCAAGAACTCCATGTTGTAATAGTCGTGGTGGAGGTGGAACTTCGCGTACTCGACGAAGCGCTTGGTCGTGTCGCGCCAGAGCCACGGCCAGAGCGCGACGAAGACGAGGGGGCCCACCGTGAGCATCGACACGAGCGCCCACGGCTTCGGTCGAGGGGCCGCGCTCTTCGCGAGCCACGCCCGCCCGTGCGCGAGCGCCCAGTGCGCCGCGACGAAGAAGGGCAAGAACCAGGCGTTGTGCTTCGTGTCGAGCGTGAGTCCATAGACGACGCCGAAGACGACGAACGCCCGCGGCGACGGCGCGACCACGGATCGAAAGTACGTCCACGCGGACAAGAGCCACATCGCCGCGATGGGCACATCGAAGCAGTCGAGGTGCGCGTGGTAGAAGGTCGTCGGCACGAAGGCGAAGAGCGTCGCCGCGACGAGACCCGCGAGCCGCCCGCGCACCTCGGTCGTGAAGAGGTACGTGACGAGCACCGCGAGCCCGCCGAAGCACATCCCCGGGAAGCGAAAGGCCGTGCCCTCCTGCGCGAAGAGGTGCATTTTTTGGTGGAGGACGATCCACGAGAGCGAGAAGAGGCTCTTCACGAGCGCTGGGTGCTCGTGGTTGACGGCCCAGGCCGCGTCGACGCCGGCGCGCGAGAGCGCAGCCGAGGGCTCCGACACGAGCTGCCGGAACCACGCCGCATACGACTCCGCGGCGGCGAAGTAGAAGCCCTCGTCGCGCGCGTAGCCCTGCGAGCCCGCCGTCGCGAGGAGGAGCGCGACGTAACCCGCCGCGAGCCCGAGGCCGAGCGCGAGATCCCGACGATCGAGCGTCCGAAGCGTCATCGGCTCTCTGCCTCCCGACAGGCGCGTCGCTCCTTCGCCGAGGTGCGCCGGGGCGCGAGCGTCCGAAGCGTCACCGGCTGTCCGCCTCCCAGCAGACGTGCCGCTCGTTCGCCGAGTCGCTGTCGAGCTCGAACACGACCTCGGCCGCCGTGCGCCCGCCGTGCGCGCCGGTCGGCATCGAGAAGAGCTTCCAGCCCTCGCCGTCCTCGTGGATCTCGGTGCCGAGCCGCTCGCCGTCCACCGTCACCCCGAGCCGCACGGGCGCGCCGCGGCGCTCCCGCTCGAGCGTCCAGTGGATCGAGACGTGACCGCGGATCACCGCGCCGAGCGGGACGTCACGGAACGTGATGCGCGTCGAGCCGCCTTCGGGTGGGTGCGACCAGATGCAACGCCGTGGCAAGTAGCGCTCGTCCTCGTGCACCGTCACGCCCACGCCGAGGTAGGGCCGCGCGCCGCAACGGAAGCGCACCGGCGGGAGCGTCGGGTGACCGAAGAGCCCGGGTGCCACCACGGGCGCGTGCGTCGAGAAGGGGCACGGCGAGGTCACGTCGGCGAACCGCAGGGACACCTCCGCCGCTCCTTCGGCGACGCGGCGCACGAAGTCGACGGTGACAGTCGCGGGCGAGGGGTGCTCGAGGATCCGCAGGGAGAGCCCGTGCCCGAGCGGCTCGTCGCGGACGACACGGAAGTGGGCGAGCTCGGGGAGCGTCGCGCCACCCGACGAGACGAGCGTCACGCGCCGAAGGCGGCTCTCGTCCGCGCGCGCGACGAGCTCGAGCGGGAACGCCACGTCCCCGAAGGCCCGGCGCGCCTGCGGCTCCGCCCAACGGGGCGCGACGATCACGCCGTCCGTGTCCTTCGCGACCTCGAGCACGCGCGCGCGCGCGGCGTCCCAGTCCGCGTCCTTCGGCGTGCGCCACGCGAAGAAGAGCGACGCCGCGAGCTCGAGCGGCCCGACGGCGAGCAGCGCGAGCGCGAGCCCGATCCCCAGCCGGCGCGACATCACGTCACTTCGGCGAGCCCGAGCGCGAGGGCGACCTCGAGCGTGCGGAGCGCGTCGGGGGCCTCGAGGGCGCCGCTCGTCCCGAGCCGGAGCAAGACCTGCCGCAGCGTCATGCCCTGCCCCACGGTGTCCAGCAGGATCACGAGAGGGCGCGGCAGCGGCTTCTTCGAGGGGGTTGCGCGCCGCGCCCGGCGCACCATGGACGAGAGCGAGCGCCTCCACGTCTCGAGCGGCGTGTCCCCCGGCAGCGCCGCAGCGACGCCCGCGAGCAGGATCCCCGCCATGTCCTCGGCGAGCGGGAATTCGACCCGACGGGGCGCGACGCCGCGGTAGAAGCTCGCGTCGCCCTCGGCCCACGCGAAGGCCCCGACCAGGCGCTCCTTCCCCTGCTCCTCGATGACGCGGAAGAGGTCCACCGCGTCGATGAGCCCGAGGCTCACGAGCGTGTCGCCGAGCCTCCCCTCGAACTTGGGCAGGACCGCGAGCGCGAGATCGAGATCGTCCGCGGACAAGAGGCCACGGCGGACGAGCGACTGGCCGAGCAGCTCGCTCGTGTCGGCGGCGCCGACGTGGAGGAGGAGCCCGTCCTTCAGGTAGACCTCGCGCCGAGGCGCTCCCGCCGCGCCCGGGCCGGAGAGGGTCACGAGGCCCGTCTCGTCGCGCTGAGCGAGCCCGCCGAGGATGGCCGCGACGGAGGTCGTCGCGAGATCCCATCGCTCGGTGGGTGACGGCGGCTTCGAGAGGCTCTTCGTCGTGCGGTCGTCGGGGAGGTGGCGCGCGAAGAGCTCGATGTCCCCCACCCGGCGGAAGGGAGCCCCGAGGAGCGAGACCTCGTCGTCGGCCGAGAGCGCACCGGTCACGATGCGCGCGACGATCTCGGCGAACGGGCTCGGCCCGAGCTCGGTCCCATCGGCGAGCCGGACGACGCTCGGTCGATCGTCGAAGCGCTTGGTGGGCGGCGCGTCCTCGTCCGGGAGCCGGCGAGGCAGCGTGAGGTGCTCGTCCGTCCCGGGGCGAGGGCGCGTCGGCACGTCGTCGTCGCCCAGGCGCGCGACGGCCGGCAGCTTGTCGACCGAGTCACGGAGCGCGCCCTGGATGCGGGCTGCGATCGCGGAGGTGTCCGCGGCCCACTCGACCCACTCCGCGAGCTGGGCGCGCCCGTCGGGCGCCTCGAAGGGGCGGAGGCCGCTCGCGAGCTCGGTCGCCGACTGCACGCGGTCCTCCGGGGTCCGCGCGAGCGCGCGCCGGAGGAGCGCGAGCAGCTGAGGAGGGACCGCTCCGTCGAGCTCTTCGATCGCGTCGACGCGCGCGTCGCGGATCGCGAGCAACACCGCGAGCTGCCCCGCCGCCGCGAAGAGCGGCCTGCCGAGCAAGAGCTCCGCCAAGACGACGCCGAGCGAGAACAGATCGGCCCGGTGGTCGGTCGGCTCCGAGGCGACCTGCTCGGGCGCGAGGTAGCCGTACTTCCCCTTGATGACGCCCGCCTGGAGGCTCGCGCGCGAGGCGCGCGTCGTCGCCGCCTTCGCGATGCCGAAATCGCCGAGCAGGACCTCTCCCGCCCGGGACAAGTAGATGTTGGAAGGCGTCACGTCCCGGTGGGCGACGACGAGGCGCGCTCCGTCGTCGCCCGTCGCCTCGTGGATGCACGCGAGGGCGTCCGCGACGGCACGACAGACGTACGCAGCCAGGGGCGCCGGGATGGGGCGCTCCTCGTTCGTCGCGCGGCGAAAGAGCCGGAACAGATCGACGCCGTCGACGTATTGCATGGCGAGGTACGGCTCACCGTCCGCGACCCCCGACGACAGCACCTCGACGACGTTCGGGTGGTGGATCGCGCGGTGGAGGCGCGCCTCCGTGTCGAAGGTGCGGAGCGCGCTCTCGTCGGTGAGGAGGTGCGGGAGCAGGCGCTTCACGACGATGGGGCCGCTCGACCCGTCCTTCGGCTCCGCGAGGTACACCTCGCTCGTCCCACCGACCGCGATGCGTCGCACGAGCAAGAACGGCCCGAAAGAGCCCCGCTCTCGTCCAGCGTCGGAGCTCGTCATCGAGAGCCCTCTCTCGTCCTCATGGCGCGCCCAGGGAGCATGGAGCGGCGCAGCATACCGGAAGAGCGCACCGCCGCACACGCGCCGATGCGCAAGCCCCGGCGCTCAGCGCACCCGCACGACCGTGCCGCGATCGAACTCGACCGGGAGCGCAGCGCTCCACCCTGCAGCGACCTTGGGTCCCGTGAACGCGTAGAGCCGCTGCGCATCGCGTGGGGAGAGGTTCACGCAGCCGTGACTCCGAACCCGACCGAAGCCCGAGTGCCAGAAGGCGCCGTGCAGCGCGACGCCCTTCGAGAAGAACTGCACGTAGGGCACGTCCTCGATCGCGTAGACGTGGCTCGCGTTCGGGTCCTCGAGGTTGTCCATGGTGGAGGTGCGGAGCTTCACCCAGATGCGGTGCGTCCCCTTGGGCGTCGCGAGCGCCGTGCCCTGCTTGCCCTTCCCCGTCGACACCAGCGTCGCGAAGACGGGCGTCTCGCCCTCGTACGCGACGAGCGTCTGCGTCGCGAGATCCACGTCGATCCAGCGCTCTCCTCGCATCACCTCGCCGGGCACGGGGGAGGCGGACGGGACGCGCAGGTGCTTCTTCGCGATGGCGCGGCCGTCCGGCAGCACGAAGTGCGTCTTGTCCTCGCCTCCGACACGGACGAGAGACAGCCGAGCGAGCCTCTCGATCTGCCGCCCCCCGGGTCGGTCGAGCACCGGCGTCCCGTCGTCGATCGTCCAGCCCACGTCCATCTTCCCGTCGACGAGCTCCGCCCCGCGGAACGGCGTCGGACGCACGGGGATGAGATCGCGCATCGGGACCCAGAGCCCTTGGTGAGACAGGCCGAACGGATCGCCGCGGCGGCTCGTCTCGTGGACGATGGCGACGCCGAAGCCGCCTTGGTAGTCCATGTCCGGCTCCGCCATCTCGGCGAATTCGAGCCGTTTGTAGCCCGCGGTTCCGCCGCGCTGGACGAAGAAGTAGCTGTAAGGCAGGCCGTCGCTCGGCTCCTGGGGCGTCTCTGTGGCGGTCATGGGTGGACCCTCCGAGAGCTCGACGCGCCCCTTGCAGATCCACGCCATCGGGCCCACCATCAGCCAGCCCGTCGGACAGCCAGGCCCCTCCTGGACCGCGTAGACAGGCAGCCGTGAGCCCGCGTACACGCTCCCGCGACGCGGTGACGACGCCGACGGCAGCGTGTGGAGTGGATCGTCCTCGTGCACCGCGACGGCGCTCGCCACCACGTCCGAGAGCGGGACACCGCCCGGCGGCGACCACGGGAGCGCGTGCGCAGAGGATGACGCCACGAGCACGGCGAGCGCGACGCGCCACGGAGCGCGGAGCGCGCTCGGCCGCACGCCACGAGTCGTCATGGAAGGGTGGAGCGGACCTCGTGGTCGCACGAGGCACAGCGAGCCCGTCGATGGCTCCACGGTGCCGTCATTGGTAGGTGAAGTGGACCTCGTGGTCGCAGATCTTGTAGACGTCGCCCTCGCCGATGACCCGGCGCGCGATGCGCTGCCCCATGTACTCGACGCCGTTCGTCGAGCCCATGTCGACCATGTAGTATTGGCCGTTCAGCACCTCGATCATGGCGTGCTGACGAGAGACGTTCGGGTCCTTGATGGTGAGATCGCTCGTCTGCTTGCCGCGACCGATGATGAAGCGGTCCTTCGTCACAGCGACGCGCTCGCTGCCGTAGATCGCCCAGAGCGTCCGACCATACTGGGGCGCCGGGGCCGCGCCCATGGGGGGCATCGGAGGAGGAGCGCCGGGCATCGAGCGCGGGAGCGGGGGCGGCACCGAGGCCCGCCCACCCGGCATCGGCGGAGGCAGCCCACGGGACGGAGGCGGGGGCAGCCCACGGGACGGAGGCGGAGGCAAGCCACCACCCGGAGGCGGAGGCAAGCCACCACCCGGAGGCGGAGGCAGGGGCGGACGGCCACCGGCCGGCATCGGAGGGAAGCTCGGCTTCGCGCGCGAGGCCGGCATCGGAGGCGGCGGGGGAGCCGCGGAGGGGCGCATCGGCGACGCGGGCGGCGGCGCCACGTGCTGCCCGGACGACGATGAAGGCCCCCCGGGGAGAGGCGTCCGCGACGCGCCGCCGTAGCTGCGCTGCTTCGCGTACTGTTTCATCGCCTCGTTCACCAGATAGTCGATGGAGCACTCGAGCTCCCGCGCCATCTGCTCGAACGTCTCCCACAGCACGTCACGACACTGGAACGTCCTCGCACTCTTCTTGTTCGGGTCGGCGCTCATCGGTCACTTCCTCGCAGCCATGGTTGGCAGCACGCAAAGCTCCACGAATTCACTCACCTTGACGACGTCCTTGGGCTTGCCGTCGGGGCCGGGGCAGCGGTACCTCGCGCCGTCTTCGTCCTCGACCTTCGGCAGGGCGCGGCCGTCGCCGCCCGCCGCGGCCTTCACGGCCTCGACGTCGGCCGCCTTCCCGTGGAAGTAGAAGTAGCCGAGCGCGGTCAGCGCCCCGGCGACCTGCGGATCCTTGAGCTTCGCGACCATCTCCTCGCGCTTCACGGGCGCGGGCTTCATCTGGCCCATCAGGTTGCCGTACTCGAGCCCCTCGCTCGAGGCGAACCCGGGTGCCGCGCCCGGGGGGAGCTTCGAGAAGAACTCGGGCACGTTCTCGGCGGTCGACATCTTGAGGATGGTCGACGCGGCAACCCAGCGGATCTTCCAGTTCTTCGGGTCCTTCTGGGCGAAGAGCTCGTAGAGCTTGGGCGCGACGGCGGCGCGTGGCAGCTCGGCCGCGCGAAGGAAGGCGCCCTGCCGCACCGCGGGCGGGGTCTTCTCGGCGCCCGCGATCTTCAGGATGGTCGCGATGTCGTTCGCGTTGTTGCGATCGAGGCGGTTCTCCATCGCCGCCAGGGCGAACTCGCGGCGCTTCTCGGGCTTGGACTCGTCGGCGGCGACGGTGAGGAGGTAGTCGATCGACGGGCGACCGCCGACCTTCTTCATCGACGCGAACACCTTGGTGAGCTGCTCCTCGCGGTAGTCTCCGACCTGCTTCTCGAGCTGCGCTGGGCTCGGCTTGTAGCCTCCCGCGTCGTTCGCCTCCTTCACGCGGACGACCGCCTTGTCGTACCACTCCTTGCCCTCGACGTACCGCGCGAGCTCGACGAGCTTCATCGACAGCTGATTCTTCGTCGCGTCGTCGCCGAGCTCGGCCACGAAGGAGGCCATGCGATCGTACTGCGAGTCGGGCTTCACGAGGGCCGGGAGGTTGCGCGCGGCGTCGGCCTTGATGAACCGGAAGACCTGCTCGACGCTGTAGAGCTGGCCGGACATCCCGACGCGCTTGTCGAAGGCGTCGGTCGAGCGCGTGCACCACTTGACGAGCGCGTCGGCGAGCGCCTTGTGCGCGGCGTCGTCGGCGACGAGCTGATCCTTGTCGTAGCTGAGCAGCGCGAACGCCGCGTCCTTGAAGGGCACGGAGGGATCGCTGATCTTCGCGATGCCGTCGCCGCCCTGCTGGGCCGGTGGCTCCTTGTCCATCTCGGCGACGAGGACCGGGGTGAGGCCCGCCATGAGGTTCTTCCGGTCTCCGGGGCTGAGCTGCGCGATGGCCTCCTGCAGCTTGCCGATGCCCACGCGACGGCCGTTGCGGGGCTTCATGCGGACGAGCGCGACGGCCGCGTCGACGCGGAGCTTCCAGTCGTACTTGCCGTGCAGGATGACCGCGACGAGCTTGGTCGGGCCAAGCTCGGTCGTCTCCCAGCGCTGGACGTCCTTTTCGGTGACGCGGCATCCCGACAGAACCGTGAGTCCTGCGAGGCACAGCGCGAGCGCGGTGACGGAGCGAGCGGGTCGTGGCATGGAATGGATGCGTCCGTAGCCCTGGTACCACAGAGCGCGCCGAGAATAGCGGGGCTCTCGTCGGGTTGGAAGGATTTCCGGGGAGGGCACGCGAACGAGCCCTCCGTTGGTCACGGCGGCGCCAGGAACCGGACCTTCACGCGCTTCTCGCCCCAAGCCTTGAAGCGCACGACTTCGGTCACGGCGGCGCCAGGAACCGGACCTTCACGCGCTTCTCGCCCCAAGCCTTGAAGCGCACGACGACGCTCGGATCGTTGCCCCCCTCGAACGCCCGGACGACCCCCTCGCCGAAGCGGGGGTGGCGCACGATCACGCCGGGGCCGAGCCCAGTGGCCACCTCCGGCGCGTCCAGATCGACCCAGCGCTCGCCTGGGGCGCGGGCAGGGATGGGCTCGGGCGCCGCGGCGCGGCGCGGTGGGCGAAGAGGCGCCGACGCGCTGGGAGCGCTGGGCCCGCCGCGCCAGGCGGGAGACGCGAGCGGACGAGGAGACGCGGGCGAGGAGACGCCGACGTGGCGCGTCTCGAGGTCGTCCACGTCGTCGCGCGGGAGATCTCGCAAGAAGCGGCTCGGGCGGCCCCCGCGGAGCTCGCCGAAGAGGGTCCGCTGCAGCGTGTGGACGAGCGTGAGGCGCCGCTTGGCGCGGGTGATCGCGACGTAGGCGAGTCGACGCTCCTCTTCTTCGTCCATCTCGCCCGTCGAGGTCCGCTCGTAGGGGAAGATCGTCTCCTCGAGGCCGGTGATGACCACGGTGTCGAACTCGAGCCCCTTCGCGCTGTGCACCGTCATGAGCGACACCCTGGGTCCGGTGTCTCGCTCGTCCCCAGCGGTCGCGAGCGAGATCTTCTCGAGGAAACCGCTCAGCGTGGGGGTGCGCTCGCCGTCGCTCTCCGCGGCCTCGTACTCCTCGATGGCGCCGAGGAGCTCCTCGAGGTTCTCGCGTCGCGCGTCCGACTCGGCCGTGTCCTGCGCGGCGAGCATCTTCAGGTAGCCGGTGTCGTCGAGCAGCCGCGCGACGAGCGCCGTGGGCGTGAGCTCTGCCGCCGCCGCGCGGAGCGCCTCGATGGTCTCGAAGAACGCGGTGAGCCGCTTCTTCGCCGCCGTCGGGAGCTCGTCCGACGAGCGCGCCCAGTCGATCGCGTCGTAGATCGACGTGGCGCGGGCGATGGCCACCTCCGAGAGCCGCGCGATCGTCGTGTCACCGATCCCCCGCGGCGGGACCTTGATGACGCGGAGCACGTCGACGTCGCTCCGTGGGTTCGAGAGCGCGCGGACGTAGGCGAGGACGTCCTTGATCTCGGCGCGCTCGTAGAACCTCGTGCCCCCTACGATCCGGAACGGCACCTTCGCCGAGAGGAACGCCTCCTCGAGCACGCGGCTCATCGCGTGGACGCGGTAGAAGATGGCCACCTCGGACGGCGAGACGCCCCGCGAGAGCGCGTCCCGCACCGCGCCGACGGCGACCGCCGCCTCGTCCCGCTCGTCGCGCGCGCGCACGATCTGGATCGGGTCGCCCGGGGGGTTCGACGTGAAGAGCGCCTTCGGCTCGCGCTCCCAGCTCTTCTGGATGACCGAGAGCGCGGCGCGGACCACGCGCGCGGTGGAGCGGTAGTTCTCCTCGAGCTTCACGACCTTCGCGTCCGAGAAATCCCTCGCGAAGCCTCGGATGATGCGGACGTCGGCGCCGCGCCAGCGGTAGATGCTCTGGTCGTCATCGCCGACGACGCACAGGTTGCGGGAGGACGCGAGCGCGCGGACGAGCGTGTACTGCACCTGGTTCGTGTCTTGGAATTCGTCGACGAGCACGTGCGAGAAGCGCGCACGGAGCTCCTCGCTCGCGCGCCCCTCGCCGGTCGCGAGGCGCATGACGTGCAGCAAGAGATCGTCGAAATCGACGGCGCTCGCCGCCCGCATCGCCTGCTCGTACGCCTCGAAGCAGCTCGCGATCACCGGATCGACGCGGGCGTCCTCGCGCAGCTCGTCGGGCGTCCGACCGACCTGCTTGGCGCGGTGGATCTGGCCGAGCACCTCGCGCGGCGCGTACTGGCGGTCGTCGTACCCGAGCGCCTTCATGCACCGCACGAGGACCGCCTTCTGGTCGCTGTCGTCGTAGATGACGAACTCTCGCGAGAGCCCGACCTCGTCGTGATAGCGGCGGAGCAACCTGGCGCAAACGGCGTGGAACGTGCCGATCCAGAGGTCGTCGGCGACGGCCTCCCCGAGCAGCTCGCGGAGTCGATGTCGCATCTCCGCGGCCGCCTTGTTGGTGAAGGTGACCGCGAGGATGCGGTAGGGCGGTACGCCGTGCCGGGCGACGAGGTTCGCGACGCGGAAGGTGATGACGCGCGTCTTGCCGGAGCCCGCGCCAGCGAAGACGAGGAGCGGCCCGTCGACGTGCGCGACCGCCTCGGCTTGCGCCGGGTTGAGGTGCCCGGCGAACGGATCCTCTGCTGCATCGCGGCCGCGCGGGACGAGGTCCACGGCCCCCCCCGTGCCCCCCTTTCTCGTGGCTGTCAACGCGACCGGCCGCGCCCCACGGTGCCCGCGCGACACCGGCCCCGACGACCGCGTTCACGCACGCGGCGTCGAGCCGCGCAGCACCGCGAGCGACCTCGCGACGTCGCGGACGAGGGCGAGCCGCACGCCGCCGCGACCTCGCCCACACGGGGCTGGCGGCGGCCCGAGCGTCTCCGCGTGCGCCTCGAGGGTCCCGGGGCGGCGCCCGATCGCCTGCGCCGTGACGGCGCGGAGATCGAGCCGGTCGTCCGGGATCCGCGCCCCGAGCTCTCGAAGCAACGTCGGCGCGTAGTGTCCCCACGACGCGAGGACGTCCCCGGGTCGAAGGAACTCGCCGAGCCGCGCGACGACCTCGGACGCCTCTCCCCCCGCGGCGAGCTCGGCCTCCGAGAGCCGCGTGTGGAAGGGCGTCGCCTCGGCGAGCGGCCCCGACGGTCGAATGAGCTCCTCGAAGCGCTCCCCCGTCACGAGGCGCACGGCGAGGACGTGGACGAGCTCGTCCTTGGGGGCGAAGGGGATCTTCCGCGGGAACGCGTTGGCCTCTCCGACGAGACACACGATCCGCTCGGGTGCGAGGAACACGTCGGGGACCCGGGGGCGCGCGCCGCGCCGCGCGTGGACGTGGCGGGACGCGCGGCGCTCGTCACGCATCCGCTTCTGCAGCTCGACCATGGCCGAGAACGGCCGGAGCAGCGCGGAGAAGTCACGACCCTCCAGGGCCTCGAGCGCGTATGCGAGGGCCTCGATGGTGGAGACGTAGTCTGGACGCGGCTCCCGCCGGATCTCATAGCCGCTCGGGCGCGGCGGGACGAAGCGGACGCGCGGCAAGCCTCGGAGCCACGGGTTTTTCCGGTAGAGCTTCTTCGCGAGCGCCCAGGTCCCATCGAGTACGACGAGCGTCCCTACGTCGTCCGGCGAGAGCGTCGTGAGGTCGCGAGCGTCCGGCGCCGGATAGACGAGGACAGGGCGCGCGCCCGCGTCACCGAGGAGCGCCCGCACGAGCGGGTGCCCCTCGAGCTCCACCCCGACGGCGATCTTCGCGCGAGGGAGGCACAGCGACGCCATGCGCGCGGTGCCGATGGGCATGTGCTCCTCCTTCGGGTGCTGGAGCACGAGGATGTCGGTCCGGGTGGCGAGCTGCGTCACGTGCTCGCAGAAGCACACCGAGCGCGGGCGAGCGCAGCCTGCGCAGACCTCGCGCGGGACCTCTTCGCTCACACCGCGGCTCCGACGAGGCCAGGCCACGACGAGCCCGCCTCGCGAGGGTGCGCGCTCACGCGCGGCGCCGCGGCGCCTCGGCAGCCAAGCAGCGACGTCACGCCGGCTGGTCCGTCCGCGGCGCCGGAGGGACCATCGAAGAGCGATCGGCGAGCGCGTTCGACCAGGCCTCGAGCTGCACGCCGCACGGGGTGCCCTCGGCGAGCGGCAGCAGGCGCGCGAGCAGGTGCGGCGTCGCGTCGCCCGTGCGCCGCGGATCCGAGAACACCCGCCGCGCCGCGACGATGGCCTGCCGCGCCGCGTCCTGGTCGCCGAGGACGAGCGCGAGCCAAGCCGCCGTGAGCAGCCTGTGCTGCGTGGGCTCCGCGTCCTCGATCGAGACCCCCTCGGCGAGCGCGAGCTGGCTCGCCGCGCCCGCGCGGTCCTCCGACAGGAGACACGCCTGGGCGAGCAGGCACGCCGCCTCGACCTGGCCCCACGGATCGCTCCGGCCCTCGGTCGCGAGGCGGTAGGCGAAGGCGGCCTCCTCTCGGCCTCGCTCGACGTACCCGAGGACGAGCGCCGCGATTGCGGCGAGCCGAGCGGCGTCGGTCTTGCCGCGGACGCTGCCCAGGGAGAAGAATCGCGACTTGGCGCCGAGCGCGCGCCAGAGCGCCTCGTCGACCTGCCCCTCGGCGAGCGCAGCCTGGGCGAGGGCGAGATCCACCTGCGTGAGCCCGACCGGATGCCCCAGCTCCGCGAACTCGTCCCGAGCACGCTCGAGCAGCTCCCGGGCCGCACGAGAGCGACCTGCCGCCATCTCGCTGCGCGCGAGGATGAGGATGCACTGCGCGTGGGGGAGCGGCTCTCCGACCTCGAGGAAGCCGCGCGCCGCGTGATCGAGCCGGATCCGCGCGTCGTCGTGGTTCCCGAGGAGGGACTCGAGCTGACCGAGCACCAGCTCACACTCGGCGCGCCCGACATCGTTGCCCGACGCGAGGAACGTCGCGTACGCAGCCTCGACGTGCGCGCGTCCCTCGGCGGGGCGCCCCGCGTCGCACGCGATCTGCGCGAGCAAGCGCTCGGCGTGAGCCTCGTCGTCCGCCTCACCGAGCGCCTGAAATCTCTGCCGTGCAGCCTCCGCGAAGCGCCGGGCGAGCGTGAGGTTCCCGTCGTGCCGCTCGCACTCGGCGCGCCAGCGCTGGTACTGGACCTCGTAGCGCCCCGAGACGCGCCCCTCGAGGACCGAGATGAGGCTCCGCACCGCCGTCGCGTCGCGCACCTGCGCGAAGAGCGCCGCGACATGGTGGAAGACAGCCTCGGCCGCGGCCTCCGGCTCGCCCGCGAGGAGGAGGTTCTCCGCGCGGTGGCGGACGATCCGATCGGTGCCCGCGTCGGGGTGGAAGAGGAGCGCGTCCGCCGCGAGCCGGAAGACGCTCCGCGTGTGATCGAACTCCCGAAGCCGCGACAGGAGGTGCTCGTGGAGGAGCGCGTGGGCCCAGCGGAGGCGCCCTCCTGGCTCCGGAAAGAGGAGCTCCGCGCGGTGGAGCGTCACGAGCACGGGCTCGGGGTGGAGCGCCATCGTGGTGAAGAGCTGCTCGATGACGTCGCGGTGGATGTCGGCGCCGAGCGCCGAGGCGGCGTACGCCGCGGCGCGATGCTCGCGCGACAGGCCCGCGAGCCGCGCGTCCCAGAGCTCGGCCGTCGTCGCGGCGCGGCCGCGCACGATCTCGGGGCCCACGGCGTACACGCCGTCGCGCAGCCGGAAATGCCCGCCACCTGCCCACGCATGCACGAGCTGCAGCGCGAAGAGCGGGTTGCCGCAGCTCCGCTCGATGACGACGTCCTCGGACGCTCCGTCGAGCGGCAGCGTGGCCTGGAGGAGGGCGCGCGTCTGCTCTGGGTTCATCGGCGCGAGATCGATGCGCGTCGTGGGGAAGACGCCCGAGAGCCGCGCGGCGCGCGCCTTCGCGATGGGATCTGCGTCGAGCGCCTCGGAGCGGACCGTGCCGACGAGCAGGAGCTTGGTCTCGGCGATGTCCTGGTGGAGCGCGAGGAGCCCCTCGGCCGTCGCGGCCGGCGCGAGGTGGACGTCGTCGAGCCAGAGCGCGAGCGGACGTCCGCCCGCGATGCGACGGAGCGCGGTCTTGCTGATCGATCGCACGAGCTCGGGCTCGTCGATGACGAAGCGCTTGCCGGTCGGACCAAGCACCTGCGGCTCGTCCGGGGCAGGCGGCCGGAGCCACGCGGCCGTGGCGGCGACCCACGTGCGCCCATCGTCGTCCGTCTTCGCGATCTCCCACTCGTTGAGCAGCGCCTGCTCGATGACGTCACGGGGCTCGCCGATGACGTTGTAGTGGGCGAGGATGGCGCCTCGCAGGCCATCGAGCGGAGACGGCGTCGCACGGTAGCGCGCGCGGAGCGGCACCATGAGCGCGTGCTCATGGACGTACTCGCACGCCCACTCGGCGAGCCGGCTCTTGCCGACGCCGGCCTGCCCCCCGAGGACGACCAGCTCGTGCGCGGGGCCCCGACCCTCGCACACCGACTCGATGATGCGCTCGAGCGCAGCGCGCTCCATCTCGCGGCCGACGAGCGGACAGGGGCGGAGCGCGATGATCCCCGGGGCGACGTGGCGCTTCACGGGGCGGGCCCCGCTTCGGTCCGGGAGCGGCAGCGGAGGCCTGCGCTCCTCTCGCCGGAGCCCGAGCGGCCGCCAGCGCACGCTCCTCGAGGGCGCGAGCTTGGCCCACGCGCGACGCACGTCCGCGGCGAAGCGCGGGCGATGCCACGGGCGCTTCGCGAGCATCGCGCCGAGGATCTCCCTCACCCCGAGGGGGACGTCCGGTTTGAGCTGCGGCTCGGGGAGCGGCGCGTCGCGGTGCTGTCGGAGCACCTCCTCGGGCGTCCCGGAGAAGACCTCCCTCCCGGTGACGAGCTCGTGCAGGATGCAGCCGAAGGCGTACAGATCCGTCGCCGGACCGACGTGGGGCGTCGCATTTCGGATCTGCTCGGGCGCCAGCCAGCCCGGGGTGCCGCCGCCGAGCGGCATCGCCGGCGCGTCGTGGTCGCTCCCGAGGCGAGGATCGAGCCGGTCCGAGAGCAGCCACGCGAGGCCGAGATCGAGGATGTACGAGCGCGGGGTGTCCTCTCCGTCCCTGGGATCGACGATGATGTTCGAGGGCTTGAGGTCGCCGTGGACGATGCCGCGCGCGTGCGCGTGGGCGAGCCCGGCGAGCACCTGATCGCCGAGCGTCCACACGACGTCCCACGGGGGCGGAGAGAGGTGCTTCCAGACATGGAGGCTCCTGCCCTCGAGCGCGTCCATCACGAGGTACGGAGCGCCGCTCGGGAGCGCGCCAAAGTCGCGCGCGCGGACGATCGCCTCATGCTCGAGGGCCGCCAGGGCGCGCGCCTCCTGATGGAACCACACTGCGTACTTCTCCGCCGCGTCGGGCTGCTCGAAGAAGAGCACCTTCAGGGCGACGTCCTCGCCCGAGGCGCTGTCGGCGCACAGGTACACCGCGGCCATCCCGCCGCGCCCGAGCTCGCGGAGGACGGTGTAGCGTCCGGCCACGGTCTCGCCTTCGCGGAGCGCCGCGGAAGGACCGGGAGCCGGGGCCGCGACCACCATGCCGTTACGGCGAGACGGTCAGTTGGGGCAACAACCCGCGCAGTCGGCCGGATGCGCGCAGGCGCACGCGACGACCTTCTGCCAGGCCTCGTTCGTCGCGCAGGCGGCGTCCTGTCCCTGAGACTGGAGGCACGCGGTGCAGCCGGGCGCCTGGTAGCACGCGATCCCCTCGGACATGCAGGCCGACGCCCCGCACTTCTGGAGGTTGGACTGACAGACCTGCGGATCGAAGCCGCCGCTCCCCGACGTCCCGGAGCCCGCTGCGCCGCCCGGCCCACCGCCACCCGGTCCGCCGCCACCTTGCCCGCCGCCGCCTTGCCCGATCGCCGCCTGGCACTCTTGCCCGCAGTTCTTCTGCGTGCACTGATAGAGCGCCATCCCGAGCTTCTGGAAGTCCGGGTTCATGAAGTCGACGCCGCACGCCGACTGCGAAGCGCAGGAGAGCAGCTGCTGCATGTTGCCGATCGAGGAGGCGCACTTCTCGATCACGCAGTCCATCGGCGGGCCGCAGGCGTCCGAGGCCTGGCAGGCGTCGTACTCGGTCTCGCACTTGTCCTGGACGCAGCCGTAGCACTCGGCGACCGCGCCTCCGCCCATGCCGGCCGCGCCCCCTCCAGCCTTGCCCGACGCCCCGGCCTTGCCCGCGCCGCCCGAGGTGCCGCCCTGCGACGTCCCGCCCTTGCCGGCGGGCGCCCCGCCGACCGCGCCGGCGCTGCCCGCCGCGGGTCCACCCACGCCCCCCGTCCCCGCTGTCGTCGAGCCAGAAGCCCCCGCGGCGGACGAGCCGCCGGCGCCGCTGGCGGCTGGCTTGAGCCCGTCTTCGGTGGTCGATCCACCGCAACCTTGAGAGAGGAGGAGTGCCCCCGAGAGGAGAGAGAGCGCAGAGATGACAGGAAGGATTCGCATGGCGTCGTGACCTCGCGGGCTCATCGTACGCGCGTCCTCTGCGCGCGCGCAACGAGGTTCAGCCTGCTTTCAGAAGAACAGCGGCGCCGCAACCGGGCGAGGGTGCGCGCCGCGCCGCGATGGGTGCGCTCGCGCTCCGCGATCCCGACGAGGACGCTCGAGCCCCCGGCGCGAAGAACGCCCGACTGAAGCGCACGCGCACTCACCTCGGAGCCAGGAGAGGGGCGCTCGTGCTGCGAGCGAGACGAGCTTGTGGCGTGGGGAGGGCCCGAGGCGTCCCTTGCTGGATCTCACAAGAACAGCGGCGCGACGACGAGCGTGACGGTCGCGAGGAGCTTGATGAGCACGTGCAGCGACGGACCGGCCGTGTCCTTGAAGGGATCTCCCACGGTGTCGCCCACGACGGCCGCGCCGTGCACTGGGTTCTTCAGCTTCGCGCCGTCTTCCGCGACGAGGAACTTGCCGCCGTGCGCCCCGGACTCGACGTACTTCTTCGCGTTGTCCCAGGCGCCGCCCGCGTTGTTGAGGAAGAGCGCCATCAAGATGCCCGTGATGGTCCCGACCATCAAGAAGCCCATCACGCCCTCCGCCGCGAGCAGCGGATCGGTCGCCGGGCGGAGCCACTTGAAGAAGAAGCCGACCGCGACGGGCATGAGGAGCGCGACGAGGCCGGGCAACACCATCTGCCGGAGCGCGTTCTTGGTGACGATGTCGACGCACGCCCCGTAGTCCGGCGAGAAATCGGCCGGAAACTCGAGCCTCCCCTGCATGCGTGGGAGGCCCGCGAACTGCCGGCGCACCTCCGCGATGACGCTCTCGGCGCTCTTGCCGACGGCCTTGATGCACATCGCCGAGAACCAGAAGACGAGCATCGCGCCGAGCATCGCACCGACGAACACCGCTGGCTTACCCAGGTTGATCGTCGAGAGGGAGCGCGCGAGCGGGCGCGCGTAGTTGTTGATCTCGTCGAGCACCGCCGAGAACAAGAGGAACGCCGCGAGCGCCGCGGAGCCGACCGCGTATCCCTTGGTGAGGGCCTTCGTGGTGTTGCCGGCCGCGTCGAGCCGATCGGTGCGCTCGCGGACCTCGGGGTGCTGCTCGCCGATCGACATCTCGACGATGCCGCCCGCGTTGTCGGTGATGGGACCGAAGGTGTCCATCGCGAGGACGTAGCCCGCCGGGCCGAGCATGCCCATCACCGCGACGGCCGTGCCGAAGAGCCCCGCGTTCGCGAAGCCGCTCATCTCGCCGAGCTTGTACGACGCGAGGATCGCGACCGACACGACCACGATCGGCAGCGCCGTGGACTCCATGCCGACGGCGATGCCCTGGATGACGTTGGTGGCGGGGCCGCTCCGGCTCGCGTCGGCGATCCCCTGCACCGGGCGGAAGCGCGGCTCGGTGTAGTAGAGCGTGAGCCACACGAAGGCGAGGCTCGTCCCGAGGCCCACGAGCCCGCACGCGAAGAAGACGAACCAGTACGGCCCGAAGACCCAGATCGTCGTCCCCGCGAGCGCGGTCGCGACGAGCGTCGCGGTCACGTAGAACCCGCGGGAGAGCGCCGCCATCGGGGGCTCCTCGCCGTCGCTCTTCACGGCGAGGACACCGAAGATCGAGGCCACGATCCCGAACGCGTTGGTCACGAGCGGGAAGAGCAAGATCGCGAGGGGGCTCGAGAACTTCCCGGGGTTGCTCTGGTAGAGCGTCGCGGCGAGGATCATCGCGCCGATGTTCTCGGCGCTGATGCTCTCGAAGAGATCGGCGCCACGACCCGCGCAGTCGCCGACGTTGTCGCCGACGAGATCGGCGATGACGGCGGGGTTCCGCGGATCGTCCTCGGGGATCCCCGCCTCGACCTTGCCGACGAGGTCGGCGCCGACGTCCGCCGCCTTCGTGTAGATGCCGCCGCCCACCTGCGCGAAGAGCGCCACGAAGCTGGCGCCAAAGCCGTACCCGGCGATGAGCAGCGGGATCTTCGGCGCGAGGAGCCTCGCGGCGGCCTCGGTCTGGACGACGGACGAGAAGCCGCCCTTCATGCCGTAGACGACCGAGAAGAGCCCCGCGACGCCGAGAACGGAGAGGACGACGACGAAGAGCCCCGCGATGGCTCCCGCGCGGAGCGCCACCTGGAGCGCCGCGTTCACCGACGAGCGCGCGCCGTCGGCGGTCCGGATGTTCGCTCGGATGGCGACCCACATGCCCGCGTACCCCGCGAGCAGGCTCGACAGCGCGCCGACCCCGAAGGAGCCCGTCATCCACGCCGCCAGCTCGAGCTTCTCGGCCGGATCGAAGGGCTGCGGCTTGCGCAGGAAGCCGTACGCGCCGAAGATGAGGGTCGCGACGCAGACGGCGATGACGACGATGGTGAGGTTCTGCCTGCGCAGGAACGCGCTCGCCCCCATGCGGATCGCGTCCGAGATGCGCCGCATCTCGGGCGTACCCGTCCCCTTCGCGAGGACATGGGCCGCGAGGCCGCCGGCGACCGCGAGGCCGAGCAGGCAGACACCGAGGATGAGCCCGAGCTCCACCATGGCGGATGAGGTCCCGAGGCGCAGCGGCGCCCCGGGCGTCCCGTCAGTTGCTCGCGGCCTTGGCCGAGCCCGTCATCACCATCAGGTGGAACTTGCCGAACTGCGCCTGCCCGAGCGTGTAGAGCACCTCGAGGAGGAGCCGGTACGGCGTCTGCGCGTCGGCGATGATGATGGCCTCGGACTTCTCGCCTTGCTTGCCGGTCGCGCTCTTGATCTTCTGGTCGACGTCGCGCACGGCCTGGAGCGCGTTGCGGAGCGGGATGATCTCGAGCGAGTTCGGGCTGGGCTTGTGGCGCGCGTCGACGCCGGAGGTCGCGAGCGCCTCGCGGCCAGGCAGCGTGATCACCGGGTTCGGATCGTCGCCGACCAAGATCGTCGACTTGGTCACGAAGACCGCGATCCCCTCTTCGCGCGGCGGGGTCGACAAGACCGAGACCGCCAGCTTGAGATCGTCGCTCTGCGGGGGCGCCGCGTTCGACGACGACATGTTCTTCAGCAAGAACACGAGGATGATGGTCATCATGTCCAGCATCGCCGTGATGTTGAGGAAGTCGACCTCGGGGTCCTTCGCGTTGCGGCGGATCGCGCGGCGGAGGGCGGCCTTGTAGTGGACGACCGAGGCTCCTGGGGACTGGGGCTTGCTCATGTCGGTCCTCTCAGCGGGCGACGCCGAAGTTCACGTCGGGGAAGAGCGGCTCGCCGCTCGTGCTCTCGCGGAGCGCGTCCATCGCCTTGATGACGGTCTGGTAGTCGATCCCGGGCTCGGCGATGACCTGCACCGTGGTCTCCTCCTTCCACTCGGGCTTCGCGTCCTTCACCTTCTGGGCGCACTCCTTGATGGCGGCCCAGTCGTAGTCCGTGTCCTTCTTCGTGGCGGTGAAGCCCGGGCCGGGCTCGCAGCCAGGGCCGAGGCTCCCGCCGATGGCCTTCAACGTCGCGCCGCCGCTCGTGATGAGGATCGAGAGGTTCAGCGTGGGCTTCTCCTGGGCTCGTGTCGCGCTGCCCCCCATCGACGGCGGGTTCGACTCGATCGTCGCCGTGAAGACCGCCGGGATCGTCGCGAGGACGAACATGAGGACGTTCATGATGATGTCGAGGAAGGGGACGATGTTGAGCTCGCCGCCGGCCTCGGACGCGTCGTGCTCCTTCGGCTGCGAGAGGCGACGGATGCGCGAGCGCTGCGCGGGCGAGAGAGGCGCTTCGGTCTCGGCCATCGGCTAAGCGGGGCTCCTCGAGAGGGACGAGCGGGGCACGGGCGAGCCCGTCGCTCACTTGTTGCTGATGGTGAGGAGGTTGAAGGTCCGCTCGACCGTCGACTCGAGGTCGTGCTGGATGTTCTTCGACTTCGTGTGCAGGAGCACGTGGGTGATCATGCAGAACACGGCGATGCCGAGGCCGAGCGCCGTGTTGTACATGGCCTCGGCGATGCCGAGCGAGAGGATGCGCTGCTTGTCGGCGGCCGAGAGGCCGGGCTTGCCGACCGCGGCGAAGGTCGCGATGAGGCCGGATACGGTGCCGAGGAGGCCGATGAGGGTCGCGATGTTGGCGAGCGACCAGAGCGCGGCGATGCGCTTCTCGGCGGCGGGCTTCAGCTCCGAGAGCTTCTCGCTGAGCGCGGCGTCGATCTCGTCGGCGCCCTTGTTCGCGTGGGTGAGCCCCGCCTTCACGAGCTGAAGGATCGGAAAATCGCTCGCCTCGCAGAGCTTGATCGCGCGGTCGATGTTCCCGGCCGAGACGAGCTTCTTGATCTGCGCGAAGAACTCCTTCGAGTTCACCCGGTACTTGGTGAGGAGGAAGATGGAGCGCTCCACGACGAGCGTGAGCACGACGGCGGAGGTGATGAGGTTCCCGGTCAGGAAGACCGGGTTGGCCTTCATGGCGGCGAGGAACGAAATGTCGCCGCTACTCGCGCCCTCGGCCGCCGCCAGCAATAGTCGATGCATCTTGGTCCGTGCTCCTTTCGGTGATCCGTCTCTCGGGTGCCCTGGCCGCTGCGGGGTCGCGCTCGGCCCAGTGCTCGCTCTCGTGGTGCTCGTGGTCTCTCGCGCTGCGGGAGTGAACCTCCGGCGCGAGGGCCGCGAGCGTAGCGGGGAAGCCCTCGCGAGCGCAAGAGGGTTTCCACGCGCCTCGTCGCCATGGCCCCGAGCCCACCGCGCGGTGGGCCCGTCCTCGGCGCGTCGGAGGACGACGAGGGTCGCCCGCGCCGCCGAATCGCACGCGCTCACGAAGAGCTCACCGACGACGCGCGGCCCCCGGGGTGGAGAGCGCATTCTCGGGGCACTGAAAAGTTCCAATTCTCTCGAGAAAACGTGTATTTTTCCCGTGCGGTTCGAAGATCGGGCGGGCGGCGATTTTTGGTTGACCGGCGACGCGGGATCTCGAAGATGGACAGCGCACACGCGCTCCTCCTGCGTCCCCTGCGGACGGCACGAAGCGAGCGGGCGAGCGCAGTCTCAAGAAGCGATCGATCCAACCAACACGCAATCCCTCGCGGAGGCATCACCGACCATGTCTGCACTTTTTCACCACTTCAAAGAGGGCGGCTGGGGCATGTGGCCCATCCTCTTCTGGTCCATCGTCACCATCGGCGTCATCGTCGAGCGCTCGATCTACCTGTACGGCTCCGGCATCAACAAGGAGGTGTTCCTCTCGACGATGCAGAAGTGCATCCTCGCCGGCGACATCGCCAAGGCCGTGAAGGCCTGCTCCTCCGCCAACGCGCCGCTCGCCCGCATCGTCCAGGCGGGCCTCCTCAAGGTGAACCGCCCCGACGAAGAGGTCCAGGCCGCGATGGACGAGGCTGCCCTCCGCGAGATCCCGAAGATCGCCTCGCGCACCGGCTACCTCGCCCTCCTCGCGAACCTCGCGATGCTCTCGGGCCTCCTCGGCACCGTGTCGGGCCTCATCTCCGCGTTCGGCGCCGTGTCCGGCGAGTCCGTCGACCCCAGCCAGAAGGCGCGCATCCTCGCGCAGGGCATCTCCGAGGCCATGAACTGCACCGCGTTCGGCCTCATCGTCGCCATCATCGGCCTCCTCGGCTACGCCGTCCTCAACGGCAAGACCCAGGCGCTCGAGGACGACATCAACGAGGCGTCCGTCCAGGTGCTCAACCTCGTCGTGCAGAACCGCTCCAAGGTCAACATGGCCGGGATCGAGCACGCCGGCTGATCGATCCCGAGAGGGGTGCGCGGGCCTCCCCGGTCCGCGCGCCTCCGCGATCGAGTCTCCTCCCGTTTCAACAGCAAGCGACAAAGACTCACACAGGAGCAAGGACCCATGGGTGGCGTAAGCGTAGAAGGTGGCAAGGGCGGACGACGATCCCTCGACTCGGAGATCAACATGATCCCGATGATCGATCTGCTGATGTGCCTCATCTGCTTCCTCCTCATCACGGCCGTGTGGTCGACGATGAGCCGCATCAACGCCGACGCCCAGGTGCCTGGCCCGCCGCGCGACACCGAGACGACGCCGCAGGAGCCGACGCCGATGCTGCACGTCATCCTCGAGGGCGAGGAGAAGTTCGTCCTCTCGTGGAAGAAGGGCAACGCGGTCGTGAGCACGGTGGACGTGCCCCGCAAGCCCGTCGTCGTCGGTGAGGGCCGCAGCGCGCAGATCCGGTTCCCCGATCTCGCCACGAAGATCGGCGAGGAGTGGAAGGCGAACGGCTCGCACCGTGACCCGACCGACAAGAAGATGGATCAGGCAGTGCTCCACACCGACAACAAGACCCCGTACAAGGAGATCATCGCCGTCATCGACGCCATCTACGCGACGAAGCGGCCCTTCCCTGGCGGCGGCAAGGAGGAGTTCCCTGCCATGAACGTCACCTTCTCCATGACCTCGAAGTGAGAGGAGCGCGCTAGCCATGCCTGCCATCGCAAAGCCCGGTCGCCGCCTGATGCACGCGGTGAACCTCCGGTTCGTCAAGAAGAAGGTCATGGGCGGAGGCGGCCACGGCGTCGCCGCGTCGCTCAACCTGACGAGCATGATCGACTACCTCGTCACGGTCGTCATCTTCCTGCTCATGAGCTTCTCCGCGTCGGGCGAGATCCCGACGAACAAGACCATCACCCTGCCGATGGCCGAGAACACCATCGACATGGTCACGGCGCCGATGGTGGCCATCAACGGAAGCCAGATCCTCGTGAACGAGCACGCGGTCGGATCGACCCGCGCGGTCGAAGAGGCGGGCCGCGTGATGCCGCGCATCGACGAGCTGTACGTCGCGCTGAAGGCGCTGAAGGACGACTGGAAGAAGCTCCAGCCGGGCAAGGAGTTCCCGGGCGTCGTCATCCTTCAGGTCGACAAGGAGGTCCCCGCGCTCGTCGTGAAGAGCGTGTTCCAGACGGCCGCGTCGGCGGGCTACCCCAACGTGAGCTTCATGGTCGGCAAGGCCGACACGAAGAAGGCGGCCGGCGGCGGCGGCTGAGCCGTAGGCCTGTCGCGCACCGCGCCGATGGAGGCCGAGCTCGCGAGGGCTCGGCCTCTGTGCTTTTGTCGCGCGGGCGCGTGCGGCTCAGTCGAACCAGCCGCCCCCGAGATCGACCACCGAGAAGACGCTGTGCGACACGCCGTGCACCACCATCCCGCTCACCATGGATCCGAGGAAGCTCGCCCCCACACCACCCCAGACCTGCACCGCCTTCGCCGTCTTCTGCTCTTGGATCTGCGCGTCGCGCGCGGCCTTCCGCTCGCGCATCCCCATGAAGGCCTCGCCGCACGCGAGGCAGCCGCTCTGGTTGTGCGGCGAGACGTTGCCGCAGAAGAGGCACTGGATGACGAGCCACGCCTCGTCCTTGAAGCACCGGGTGGCCCCCCACACATTGAGCTCGCGGCAGCCGGGGCAAGGGATGGCGCTCCGGAGCGCCTCGGCCGAGTACGGGTGGCGACAGAACTCGCACACCACGCGACCTGCCTTGCGAGGAGCCCCGCACCCTTCGCAGTCTGCCGATGACGACGCGCCCTGGCTCATGGCTCCCTAGTATAGCACGGCGCCGCGGGGCGCGGCGCGCCTGGCTCAGTAGCCCGCGGGGAGGACGACGTCCCAGAGCGGCGTGTGCGGCGAGCACTTGGTCTTGTCCGTGGCACCAGCCGGCGTCTCACCACACTTCTGCACGGGGCCGTTCAGGTAGTCCATCATCAGATCGTGATAGCCAGGCAGCACCGCGTCCTTCCAGCGATCGGGGCGGAAGCTGCCCCACGAGTTCTTGATGCGCAGGAAGGTGATCGTCGCGTTGGGCGAGAGCGCGGCCTCGAGCGCCTTCGGATCCGTCACCTTGGTCCCGGCCTTCAGCGTGCCGAAGCCTGGGACACCTTCGATCTCGTAGTCGGAGAGCACCGTCATGTGCCCGCCCTGGGATCCGACGCCGAGCTTGTCGAGCTGCGCCTTCGAGAACTTCGCGTCCGAGGTGAGCGCGTTGAAGTCGACGAACCACGAGATGATGACCGGCTGACCGTCGTGGAGCGCGCGCTGCACCCGGGCGAGGAAGCTGCGCCGCGAGGACGCCGTCGTGCCGTAGTCCACCTCGTTCCACGCGCTGGCGCCCGCGCGCGACCAGCCGCTCTTCTTGCCAATCGCGTCCTGGAGCGTCTTGATCTCGCTCGCGTGGGTCTGGGGGTTGGGCAGGCTGACGAGGAGATCCTTGGCGCGGAAGAGCGTCGAGCCCGCCGGCAGGGGCTTCTGAGCCCAGCTCTTGTCGACCGTCTTGGTGACGCTCTTGCCGAAGACCGCGTCGAGCTGCGCGATCACCGCGGGGGCGAGCCCGAAGGCCTTGTCGAGCTCCGCGCGGACGACGGAGCGCGTGCGGCGAGCCTTGGCCGTCCTCAGCGCGCCCGTCTTCAGGGACGCGTTGATCGCCGCCTCGGCCTTCTTCTGCACGTCGGACATGTCCTTGCCCTCTTCGCTGGCGACGAAATCCTTCTCGAGGGTGAGCCCGTAGCGGTTGATGAGCTCGGCCGCGGTACCAAAGCTGCCGCCCGTCGAGATCTCGTCGACCGTGGAGCCGTTCGCGATCTTGTCGAACCAATCCCAGTACGTGAGGTACGTCTCGGAGACGTCGATCTCCCTGTCGGTCGCGCGGCGGTGGAGCGCCTCGACCCAGCTCGCCGTCGCGTAGAGCCAGCAGTTGCCGATCGACTGACGCTTCACCTTCGTGTGCGTCACCTCGGTTATGGGGTCGACCGACGCGCCCGTCCCGTCGTCCATCGACTCGTCGTCGACCGGGTCCTCGTCGACCGCACAGCCGGGCAGCGCCCCAGCGAAGGTGAACATCCCAGCGAGAGCCAACCAGCGAGCGGAGCGGAGGAGATCGATCATGGGGCGATGTAGGTGTCGGTAAGTCGACGTGCGTCGTATAGCGACAAGTGTGCCAGAAGGCGAGCTCCACAATCAACAATCAATTCAACTGGTTACGCACAACCCTCCATGGATCGCCAACGATCCATGGGCTTCTGTCGATCCATCGTCCTGCCTCGGAGCGTCTGCCTCTCGCTCAGGCGTCTCCTCGCACCCTCGCGACGACCTCTCCGACACCTGCCGGGATGGGGCGCAGCGCGATGACGAGGTTGTCGCCCTCGGTCTTGATCGCGCGGATCTCGAGGACCGGCGAGACCAGCTCGAGCGCGCGACGGAGCCTCGCGTTCTTCGAGAGCTTCTCGTGCTTCATCAGATCGAGGGCGATGTGATCGTCCGCTGCGTCGACGATGATCGCCGGGCGCTTGGGGAGGAACTTCACGAGGTTGCCTGGCGCGGAGAGATCGAGCGCGCCCGACGCGACGAGCATCGCCACGGGGGTGTCGCTCGGCGCCTCGAGCTTGAGCTGGACGTCCGAGAGCCGGATGTCGAAGCGCAGCGTCTCCAGCCCGAGCGTGACCTGATCGACGCGGATGGACGCGCCCGCGCGGAGCGGGGTCCCCATCGCCTTGATGCTCGCCGCGCCGTGCAGCGCCGGCGGACGCGCCTCGAGGATGACGTCCTTCGGCGCCTTGTCCTTCCCCTCGCTCAGCCTCGTCACGAAGTACCGGAGCACGTCGAGGGGGATCGTGATCTTCCACGCCGCCGCGTTGATCGCGACCCGCGTGACGACCGTGGGGTGGGCCTTCAGGTAGCGCGCGGCGGTGAGGAGGAGGTCCTTCGCGTCGATCTTGGGCATCGGGGTGCGTGAGGGTATCAGGGATCTCGGCGGCGGCGAGCAAGGAGCGCGAGCCCGAGGACACCAAACCACGCGGGCGCGGCCGGAGCGGCAGGAACGACGCGGCAGCCGCAGCCGCCAGAGTCCTCGGCGGCCGCCGCCGGCTGCGCGGCGCCAGGCTGTCCCGCGCCGCCCGAGATCGAGCCGCCATGACCGGCTCCCACACCACCCGCGCCGCTCGCGTTCCCGCCCGCACCGCTCGCTCCGGACGCGCCGCTCGCTCCCGACGCGCCGCTCGCTCCCGACGCGCCGCTCGCTCCCGACGCACCGCTCGCGTTCCCGCCTGCGCCGCTCGCGTTCCCGCCTGCGCCGCTCGCTCCCGATGCCCCGCTCGCTCCCGACGCGCCGCCTGAGCCACTGCTCCCCGAGCCGACTTCGTGCGCGCCCTGATCGGGCTTCCCGTCCGACGCGCGCGGGACGATGGCTGTCGGGTGGTGATACTCCGAGGTCGGGACGAGGCTCATGGGCCCCGACGGCACCGCCGCCCCCGCGTCGATGCACGGCGAGCCGGCGGCCAGGCGGAAGTCGTAGCTCGCTGCGTCGACGAACTTGGGATCACCCGAGAAATTGCCCGTGGACAGGACGTTCGCGAAGCTCGTCGGGGTCCCGGGGCCCGAGAAGATGTCGTTCGCGAGCACGAGCTTCGTCGTGAGCGCGGCGCCCCGCACGAGCTCGCCGCCGCTCGCGCCGTTCACGAAGGTCGAGTGGACGACGTAGAGCTCGGTGCCGGGGTTCTTCGCGTGGGCGCCCTCGGCGCCGTACGAGATCATGGTCTTGTTGTCCGTCGTCGGCGACTGATGGAAGAGCGTGCCCAGGACGACGGTCGTGCCGCCGTTGGGTACGTCGAGCTCGTAGCTCGCCGTCCCCTTCTCGTCCGTCAGGCGGCTGTACAAGATGTACGTCTCGGCCGCGCGGCTCTTCACGAGGTGGCCGATCTTCGCGTCGTGCGAGTAGCAGCCGAGCATCGTGAACTTCGCGACGTGGTTCACGTAGATGTTGTGGCTCTGCCCGTCGCCGTAGCCGTTGTGCGAGAGCTCGGTGAACTCGAGGAGGATCTCGCTCCCGTCCTTGTCGCCGGCGAGGATGCCGTCTTCGTTGTGGTGGAGGTACGAGCGGCGCACCGTCAGGTTCTTCCCTTCTTGACGGATGGCTGCGCCGTTCTGGTCCGGGACCTTGGCGCCGAACATCTCGAGGTCCTCGATCACGGTGTCGTCTCCCTGGATGACCCAGATCGCCTTCCCCTGCGCGTTCTTGCCGTCGGCGTCGATCTTCGGGCGGCCGCCGACGCCGCGGATGAGGAGGCTCGAGCGCGTGATCGCGCAGACATCGCCCTTGTACGTGCCCTTGGCGTCGATCTCGATGGTGTCCCCGTCGGCGGCCTTCGCGAAGGCCGCGCACGGCGTCGCGTACGTGCCCGAGGGCCCGACCGTGAGGGTCGCGGCGCGCGCGAGCGTGGGCGTCAGGACGACGGCGAGCGAGAGGATCGTGCGGCGCATGGGGAGGGGCCATCGTACCCGGACCCCGGTCGTGTTCGCGCCAGGATCTGCGGAGCAGGGAGCGGGGCGCGAGGCCCAGGGCGCGGCCTGATGCGACCGAGCGAGAGCGCGTGGCTGCCGCCGGACCCTTTGACCCGTTGGACCCAAGGGCGATCAGCCGCGGCCGTGGCGCGCAGAGTACACCTCGGCCGCGTTCGCCACGAGCTCGGCCACCAGACCGTCCGAGACGCGCAGCCTGCGGGACATCTCGCGCGCCATGTTGAGCACGATGAGCGCGTAGGACTTCATGTCGCGACGGTAGAGCGCGTCGAGGTCCGACGAGGCGATGCGCACCAGCTTCGACGCCGACAGCGCTCGGATCGTCGCCGAGCGCGGCATCACGTCGAGCACGCTCATCTCGCCGAACCAGTCGCGTGGCCCGAGCATCGCCACGCGCGCGTCGAGGCCCGACCGCGAGCGTTTCATCACCTCGAGCTCCCCCGACAGGAGGACGAAGAGCTCTCTCCCCTCGTCGCCTTCGCGGAAGGCGAGCTCGCCCGGCCCGAGCTCGACCAGCGCGAGCGTCCCTGCGAGGAAGCCGAGGGCGTCCTCGGGCAGCGCCGCGAAGAGGCCGATGTCGCGGAGAGCGTCGGCGGAGAGGCGGCTAGGAAATCCGAACGCCCCTCGGCCACGTACGGCAGCCTACGCCCCCTACGCGCACCCCGCAAGCGCGGTCGCGGTCCCTCTGGGGCGCCGCCATCTCACCCCGCGCGCGCACCTTCGCCCCGCGCGAGGCGCACGTGGCTCACGCCGGCTCGTCCCACGCGAACGCCTCCTGACGCGGTGGCGCCCGCGCCGGCGCGGTCGGGTCGAGCCCCATCGCGACCAGGAGTTCGCGTACCGGCTCGGCGTTGGTGACGAGCGCCACGCACCGCAGCCGTCCACCACAAGGACACACGAGGGCATCGATGTCGTACACACGTTTCGGCAGCGTCGCCCAGTCGAGCGGCTTGTTCACGACCGCGAGCCCCCCCGCGCGGACGGCGTCGGCTGCTCCAGGTCCGGCTGCCGGACTGGACCGACACGGCCACGATCAAGAACGCGAGTTCGACCCCCCTGCCCAGCGAGCTCACGGCGGACGGCAGCGGCCACTACGACGACCACTTCTGGTGGCCGAGCAACGGCAACGGCTTCACCATCTTCGAGCTTAGCGTCAAAGGCGCAGCGAGCGATCGCGCGACGGAGATCACGAGCGGCTGGTGGCAGAGCGACCCAAAAGGGTACGCATACTGCAACGTCGGCACGGCACGCAACGTCTACGGGCACTGGTCCCACCGCATCGTGTTCCAGCTGGACCCGAGCGCGACCCAAGCCTGCGTCGTGCCCACCGATCACGCAGGGCAGGCGGCCTGCGGCACTCCCGGACACGTCCAGCACGATCCCGCGGCGAAAGCCTGCTGGTCCGTCAAGTAGACCTCACCGCCGAGCCGCGCGACCCTACGCTCGATGGTGCACGTCACGGTCTTGGTGAGCGAGCGGGGCCGCGAGGTCCCGCTCGAGCAGGTGAGCGATCCGCAGGTGGTGCGTGCGTTCCGGCAGCTGGCGCAGAACGCCGGCCGATCGCTCGCCAGCGTGAAGTGCCCGACGCGTAAGCAGAGCGCACGCGACGTCCGGCTCCACATCGAGAAGAACGGCGCGGACGTCTGCTCGTCGAGGGTGTCAACGAAGAGCGCGTCCTGGGCGCGTCCGCAGGTCTTGGGGCTCTGCGCGTGGGCTTCGGGGTGGTCTTCTGCGTGGCCATGATGAGACTCCTCGGTGTGAGAGCGGCCGGGAGGTCGGCCAGGTTCGGAGGATACGAGCATGCCGAGGCTGTTGTCCGCGCCGACGAGGACAGGACCGCGTGCGGCGCGAGCGATCGAACGGCCGTGTCCTGGCGCACGTCGCCGCGTTCGAGAGGCTGCAAGACGAACTCAGTTGGACGTGCAGGATGGGTGCGAGAGGCTGCAAGACGGACCAAGTCGGACTCGCGAGGGGGCGGGAGAGCGTGTCGGTCGCAGCGCGGCGACTCCGATCCCTCGGGCCTCACGATTTGTCTTGTAGGGTACCACGAACGTCCCGTCTACTGAGGGCATGCGCGCAACCCACGTCGTCGTTCCGTGTCTGCTCTTCGTCCTCGGGGCCTGCGGAGGTGGATCCGACGACGCGGACGAAGCCGGTGGAGCTGGAGCACCCGCCGCGCACGCAGGCGCTGGTGGTTCGGCGGGCGCGTCGACCGGAGGCTCATCGGGTGCAGGCGCGGCGGGCACCCCGACCGGGGGGACGTCGGGTGCGGCCGGATCGCTCGGCGGTGGTGCCGGAGCGCAGGCCGGCGAGGCGGGGTCTGCGGGGAAGGCAGGCGGCGAGGCGGGGTCTGCAGGAAAGGCAGGCGGCGAGGCGGGGTCTGCGGGGAAGGCAGGCGGCGAGGCGGGGTCTGCGGGGAAGGCAGGCGGCGAGGCGGGGTCTG
>CAYNEK010000030.1:33250-56465 GCA_964396175.1 uncultured Polyangiaceae bacterium
AAGGCAGGCGGCGAGGCGGGGTCTGCGGGGAAGGCAGGCGGCGAGGCGGGGTCTGCAGGAAAGGCAGGCGGCGAGGCCGGCACCGGCGGCGGCGCAGGCAAGGGAGGCAGCTCCGGGAATACGGGGACATCCTGCTCCGATCTCGCAAACACGGGCCCCGCCCCCGCCTGCCCGCCCACTGCCAGTGTGCCAGCTCCGCAGGGAGGTGCGTTGACTCCGGGCATCTACCACCTCACGCAGTATCAGTACATCGGCGGAGGTTGCGCCTCCTTCAACATCGCGACCACGATTCGCATCTCCGCGCTGACTGGCGATTACCACGAGGTCGAGCTCGCGAGCATCTTCTCGAGCAACGCCGATCAGCAGACCGAGCTCAAGAGGTGGAAGCCGAGCGGAACGTCGATTGAAGAGACGACGATATGTGAGGGTGCCATCAAAGTCGACATTCCATGGAGCTACTCGGTCGTGGACAACGGCGGCAAGCCTCGCATCGTCCTGTCTTTTGGTACGGTATACCGGGTATTCGACTACGTCGGACCGTGAAGAGGACGAGTCGTTCCCCCCCTCCATCTCTCATCCCTTCATCGATTCATCCTGGGCCAGGGCAACGTCATCGCGCGGCGGCTCCGTTGTCCGAAGCGATGACAGCGCATCCCTCGACGGGATGAGCAGTCGGCATGGCCTCCTGCGGTGGAGGGGCGGCCGTCTTGGATCCTGCAAGCGCCAGGCGGTGGTTCTTGCATCCAGCAAGACCCGCTGCGTGCGGAGGCCCGAATCGTTGCGGTTTCTGCGATGGCACGACCGATGCTGATGGTCGCGCAGCAGCTCGAGGACGCACCTCGACGCGGCTGAGAACCCCTCGCGGCCGTTACCCTCGGAGACTGGTCATGAAGAAGCTCTCCTTCCGCTCCCGCGTACTGGGCCCCATCCTTCTCGCCGCGACCATGATGCAGTCGCTCTCTCCCCTCGGCTGCGCCCTGGCAACGGCCGACGCGGCAGAGGATTCCTCCGCGGTCAGCGATTCCCCGCAGACGATCCTGTCCAGTGCCGAGGAGTTCACCGCGACGCACGTCGTCAACGCGGCCACCCGCTCCGCCGCGCCCTCCGGCGAATCCGTGGAGACCGTCGCTTCGTCGCTCTCGAGCCCAGTGCCCGTGACTCCGACCGAAGTGGGCACGGACCTCGGCGGCTAGGGAATCCGAACGCCCCTCGGCCACGCACGGCAGCCTGCGCCCCCTCCGCGCACCCCGCAAGCGCGGTCGCGGTCCCTCTGGGGCGCCGCCATCTCACCCCCGCGCGCGCACCTTCGCCCCGCGCGAGGCGCAGGTGGCTCACGCCGGCTCGTCCCACGCGAAGGCCCCCTGACGCGATGGCGCCCTCGCCGGCGCGGCCGATCGACTTCGACGTCCCGAACCGCAGCAGCGGGGTACGTCTCGATCGCCACCGTGGACTCTCGTCCCCACACCCCGGTGGCGACCGACGGCAGTTGCGCGCGCCGCAGGAAGTGGATGCCCTTCGTGCTCTGGCTACCGATCATGTCGCGCACCATCGACAGCGGCCGGTGTCCCTTCGTCGTGAAGAGGGCGAGGTCCTGCGCGCGGAATAGGTACGGGTTCTTGTCGGCCTCCGGCGGGACCTCGATAACCGCGCCGGTCGTCACGAGCTCGATCATTCGCTTCGGCCATCCGAGAGGCGTGGCGATCGCGGTCGTGAGATGCCGCGCCTCATCGCCAGCGATGCCGAGCCGGTGGAGCAGCGCATCGACGAGCGCGTTCCCCTCGCGCGCAACGAGGAGGTCACGGACGTTGCCTGCGACAGCCGACGCCGCGGATGAGGAGGCTCGAGCGCGCGATCGCGCAGACATCGCCCTTGTACGGGCCCTTGGCGTCGATCTCGATGGTGTCCCCGTCGGCGGCCTTCGCGAAGGCCGCGCACGGCGTCGCGTACGTGCCCGAGGGCCCGACCGTGAGGGTCGCGGCGCGCGCGAGCGTGGGCGTCAGGACGACGGCGAGCGAGAGGATCGTGCGGCGCATGGGGAGGGGCCATCGTACCCGGACCCCGGTCGTGTTCGCGCCAGGATCTGCGGAGCAGGGAGCGGGGCGCGAGGCCCAGGGCGCGGCCTGATGCGACCGAGCGAGAGCGCGTGGCTGCCGCCGGACCCTTTGACCCGTTGGACCCAAGGGCGATCAGCCGCGGCCGTGGCGCGCAGAGTACACCTCGGCCGCGTTCGCCACGAGCTCGGCCACCAGACCGTCCGAGACGCGCAGCCTGCGGGACATCTCGCGCGCCATGTTGAGCACGATGAGCGCGTAGGACTTCATGTCGCGACGGTAGAGCGCGTCGAGGTCCGACGAGGCGATGCGCACCAGCTTCGACGCCGACAGCGCTCGGATCGTCGCCGAGCGCGGCATCACGTCGAGCACGCTCATCTCGCCGAACCAGTCGCGTGGCCCGAGCATCGCCACGCGCGCGTCGAGGCCCGACCGCGAGCGTTTCATCACCTCGAGCTCCCCCGACAGGAGGACGAAGAGCTCTCTCCCCTCGTCGCCTTCGCGGAAGGCGAGCTCGCCCGGCCCGAGCTCGACCAGCGCGAGCGTCCCTGCGAGGAAGCCGAGGGCGTCCTCGGGCAGCGCCGCGAAGAGGCCGATGTCGCGGAGAGCGTCGGCGGAGAGGGTCATGACGAGGGCTTACAAGAGGAGGCGCGGCCGCGCCACGCGAAGCGCAGCTCGAGCGAAGGAGACGCGCGCACCCGGCAGCTCGATGCAGGTCACGATCGCACACCCAGGCTTGACAGATCGCGAGGGGCGGTCTACTTGCACGCCCCCGCTTGCGCCCATAGCTCAGCTGGATAGAGCACTGGTCTACGGAACCAGTTGTCGGAAGTTCGAATCTTCCTGGGCGCGCAGAGCACAGCTCCAAGTCCGCGAGCGTCTCCGTGGTCCCTCCTCGCCCCATCTCCTCGCCGGACGACGCGACCGCCGCCCGAGGCGCGGACCTCGAGGGCGACCCTCTCGCGCGCGCCGTCTCCTCGCCGGACGACGCGATGGCAGCCGCCCTCGCGCTCGCACGCCTCGCCGCGGCCCACGGCGACGTCCCGGTCGGCGCGATCGTCGTGGGCGAGGACGGCTCGCTGCTCGGCGTCGGCAAGAACGAGCGCGAGCTCACCGGAGATCCGACGGCCCACGCCGAAGTGCTTGCCCTGCGTGCCGCGGCACGAGCGAAGGGCCACTGGCGCCTCGAGGGCGCGACGCTCTACGTGAGCCTCGAGCCCTGCGCGATGTGCGCCGGCGCCCTCGTCTCGGCGCGACTCGCGAGGCTCGTCTTCGGCGCGCGCGATCCGAAGGCAGGTGCCGTCCGCTCCCTGTACGCGATCGCCGACGATCGCCGGCTGAACCACCGCCTCGTCGTCGAGGAGGGGCTCTTCGCGGAGGAGTCCGCACGGCTGCTCCGCGCTTTTTTTGCGCGGCTCCGCGCCGAGGGGCAGAAGTAGCGAGGCCCTAGCCGCGCGAGGGGACCGCGGGGATCGGGGTGTCGTTGCGTCCCTCTCTCGAGGGCGCGGGCACGCCTCGCTCCCTCGGCTCGAGCGGGACGCGAGGGCCCGGCAGCGGCTTCTGCTTCTCGGGGCGCGTAGGCGCGTCCTTCAGGATGAACGGGTACGCGTAGTGCGTCGTGCACGCGATCTCGGGAGCGCGGTGGAACTCCCAGTGCAAATACACGCGACCGTCGGGCGACAAGATCGCGTCGGGTGGCTTCCCGAAGGGCGCCGCGCGGTCCATGGCGTCGAGCGCGGCGAGATCGAACATCGTGACGCCGCTCGTCCGGACGACGCCCGACTCGAGGATCTTGCCGCTGTCCTTGTCGAGGACGAGCTCGAGCACCGTCCGGATCTTCTGGTTGTTCGCCGGGTGATCGGACGGGAGCGCCTCGAGCGACGCGAGGAACTCGTCGGCGAAGATCGGGTGGAGCTGGTTGTGAATGCGCGCGAGGTACCGCGCGAAGGGCACGCTCGCCGTATTGAGCGCGTTGGTGTCGCCGAGCTTCACGTGCGCGACGTAGTTCTCGATCTGCTGCTTGATGCGATCGAGCCCAGAGGGCCTCCACTTCCCGCGGTGCGCCGACCGCCGCCGCTCGCCGTCGAGCTCTCGCTCGCGCTTGAGCGCCCGCTCCCCGAAGACCGCGAGCGCGCCGCCCGGCGAGAGGTTGAAGTTCACCCCGTTGGGCCCTGGACCGCCGCCGAGCCGAGGGAGCGAGTACGGCGCGGTCCTCTTCGCGAGCGGAGGCTCGGCCGAATTCGCCGCGCTCGCCGAGCCGATGGTCTTCGTGTCCCGCGCGAAGGGGTTCACCGAGTAGGTCCCCTTGTCGCCGCCCGCGACGACGTCGGCGCCCTTCGGCGGAGCGCGCTCCTCGGTCGGCTTGGGCGCCTCGGGTGCGCGCGCGTCCGTGAGCGGGCCCTTCGGGCCGGCCTTCCCGCCCTCGCCCTCCTTGGTGCTCGCGCGGTCGGCGTGCTTCGCGTCGGCCTTGTCGCTGTCCTTCGCGGCGGAGCGCGACTCCCCTGCGCGCGCCTCCCTCGCGGCGTCCCCGGGCGCGCGGTTCGTCCCCGCCTTGTCCTCGGTGTCCGCGATGCGCGACTTGTCGGCGTTCCCCGGCTCCTTCACCGTGTCGTCGCCCGACTTGGCCGCGCCGGGGCTCGTCTCCTTGTCGTTCACCCGGTTGTTGGTGATCGCGGCGCGGGTCTCTTCCTTCACGTGGTTGTCGTGATCGGCGATCTTGTCGGCGGTCGGGTTCGGCTTCTGGTGCTCGTCCTCGACGTGCTGCTCGACCGCCGTCGCCTTCGGCCGCTCCACCGGCGGCGGCGGCGCGGGCTCGGGCTTCTTCTCCTCGGCGGGCAGCGGCTTCGGCGTCGGTGGCGGAGGATCGAGCTTGATCTTCGGGAGCTCGAGCTTGGGAGGCTCCTTGGGTTCGTCCTTCTTCGTCGGATCGGTGCGTGGCTTGTCGGCCTTGTCGGGCTTCTTGTCCCTGTCGGGCTTTGGTGCGGTAGGGTCGGGATCGCGGAGCGGCGCCGATTGGTTCGGGTCGGGCGCGGCCTGTTCCGGGATCGAGCGCGCCTCGTCGGGCTTCTGCGGCTCGTCCTTCACGGCCTCGAAGGTCACCTCCAGGACGTCCGATCTCTCGAAGCCCGACCGCACGCTCGACACGAAGCCGCGCAAGTCCATCCCGTCGAGCCCGAGCGTCGCGACCGCGTCGGCGCTGCGGTAGGTCGCGTAATGCACGACGGCCGCGGCGCAGAGCCACAGGACCACGGGCACGGCGGAGTCAGACGGACGAGACACCCGAGGGGGTAGCTTACACACCCTGCCCCTCGCTGCACGGAAGTCGCACGTCCCCGCCGACCGACCGCTCGGTGGGGCGGCGTCGGGGCGTGCTCGCCGGCCGCTCGGAGGTCGCGCTTTTTCGCGGAGAGGGCCGGGCGGCTGACTATGCTCCCCCCCTTGGCGCTCGACGAGAAGAGGCCCCTCCAGCGCGCGACCTCGCGGGTGCTGCGGTTCGCGACGGATCTCCGGCCGTTCCGGGGCATCGCGTGGTTCGGCGTCCTCTCGTTCTGGGGGCACCTCCAGCACCTCGCCGCGTCGGCCATCGCCACCGGGGACATCGACGCGCGGGACTGGATGACCCCCGATCCGCCCGAGGAGCTCCTCGCGCGCGTCGCCGAGACGCTGGGCGGGGCCTCGGACGCTGGCTCCGTCACCGAGGCGCTCGGTCGCTCGCTCGTCCTCGACTACCTCGCCGACACGGGCGACGATCCCGCCGTCGCCGAGGCCATCTCGCGGATCGTCTTCGGTGAGCACGCGGTGCGCGACGTCGAGACGGGCGAGCTCGTCACGCTGCCCCGCGGAGATCTGCTCATCTTCGGCGGCGACACGGCGTACCCCGTCGCGACCACGCTCGAGATCCACAACCGCGTGATCGTGCCCTTCAACCGCGGGCTCGGGCGGAGCGGCGACGACGGTGGCGCGCGCGTCCTTCTCGGCGTCGCGGGGAACCACGACTGGTACGGAGGACTCGACGGGTTTGCGCGGATGTTCCGGCGGCGTGAGGTGCCCCTGTCCCCGGACGAGTCCGCGCCGAGCACGACGCCCGATCGCGGCGCGCACGCGCGGCTCGCCGCCGAGTGGGTCGAGCGCTTCGTCGTCGGGAGGGACTCGGTCAGCCAGCGCAAGGCCCTCGTCCTGAAGGGCTACGTCCCCGTGCAGGGCGCGAGCTACTTCGCGCTCCCGCTCGCACCCGGGCTCCGCCTGTGGGGCTGTGACCGGCAGCTGCGGAGCCTCGACTTCCGACAGCGGTACTTCTTTCAGCGCGACCGCGAGGCGCACCCGGACGCGACCCGCATGGTGCTCCTGCCCGATCCGTACCGGGCCTTCCACGAGGTGTCGCCCACCGGCGCCGCCATGGTCGAGGCGCTCGGGCTCCGCCTCGGCGACGAGCCTCACTTCGTCCTCTCGGGGGACCTGCACCGCTTCGATCGCTGGACCGAGGGCCGCTCGACCCACGTCATCGCGGGAGGAGGAGGCGCCTTCTGCCACGCCGCGCGGATCCCCCCTGGGCCCGTCCCTCGCCCCGTCGTCGAGTGGCCAAACCGCCGGCAGACCCTCGCGCTCCTGCAGAAGGTGCCGATGCACGTCGCGCTCGGGCGGGCCGGCTTCATCCCACACCTCGTGATGCTCGCCTTCTTCGGACCGGCCGTGTCCGTCGGGCTCGTCGCGTGGGACACCCGGACCATCGATCACGCGACGGTCGTCTCGGGCGTCTTCGCGGCGATCGTGTGCTTCCTCATCGGCGGGTGGAGACACGGACGCGGCCTGGTGGTCGCCGCGCTTTCCGTCCTCGCGGGCGCGGCGATGGCCGCGGTGCCGATGCTCACGACGGCAGGCGCGCGACGGGCGCTCGAGGCGCTCGGGGCCTCGCTCGGGCCGAGCCTCCACGCCTCGCTCTTGCTCGCGCTGGCCGTCCTCTTCGGGGCCTTCGTCTTCGGCGTGTACCTCGTGCTGCTGACGGTGCTCGGCCTCGAGTCGCAGCAGGCCCTCACGGCCCTCGGACACCGAGGGTACAAGCACTTCGTGCGCTTCGTCGTCGCGAAGGACGGCGCGACCCTCGACGCGTACGTGATCGGCCTCGTCGATCCGCTCCGCGAGGGCGAGCCGCCGGTGCTCGTCGACGCCTTCCGCTGGCACCGCGAGACGGGCCTGGTCTCGGAGGCGACGACGCGCGAGCCGACCATCGCCCCGCCCTCCCGGCTCGTCGGCTGATCCGGCGCCGTCTCCACACGGGCTTCACCGCGTCGCGCTGCTTGTACGTCGTCCCCGGCTCGTCGGCCGGTCCGGCGCCGTCTCCACGCCACCGCGGTCGGTCCCTGGCGCGTCGACCTCGCAGACCTCGTCATCGCCGCGCGTGCGCCGAGTGAGCTCGACGAGGCGGGCGCAAGCGCCGAAGGCGCACGGCCGCCGTTCGGACGGTCCGCAAGGCCCTCACACCGATCGTGACAGCACGAGCTCGAGCCCGCGAACCCGAACCGCAGGGGCAGACACCCTCGTCGGCCTGTCGAGGGAGGCCGCCTCGCCGAGCGAGGAGACGCTCGAGTTCGCCCACTCGACGCGCGTGGCGTGTCACACTCGCGCCCCTCATGACCACTCGGGGCATGCACCGTCCTCTCCTCGGGACCTCCCTCATGGCAGCCACGGTCCTCTTCGGGGGGTGCGCCGGCCCCGCGTCGACGACCGAGCCGGCGTCGGTCCCCGGGACGTCGCGCCCTACCGCGGCGCCACCGCCTTCGACCCACACGGTGCTCGAGCCCGACGATGGGCGAGTCGTGCGCTGCGGGGTCGATGACCAGCCACGCAGCGTCTCCCGTGCGGACGACGCCGAGCTCGTCGCGCCGACCGAGCGCGCTCTCCTCGCAGACCGCGCGCCGCCACCCCCGCCCGAGCCAGGCGCCGGCGCACCGGCCCCGTACGGGCGCCGGCGCAGGCCACCCACGCCAGAGACCACGATCCTCCCCATGGCCCCACGACCCGCGCCCGGTCTGACGCTCTCGGCCGCGCACATGGCCGCGCTCGCCCTGTCGAACCCGCAGTACGAGGCGTGCGCGGATCTCGCCACCGACGCGGACCTCCGCGAGCACGATCTCGATGTCGAGCTCTCGGAGACGGGCGCTCCCTCCGCAGTGCGCCTCTCCGACGGCGCGATCCCCTCACGAGCCGTGCGCTGCCTGATGGACCGCGCCTGTCAGCTGCGCGGCGCGGCGGGAGCGCCCACGCGCGCCGTCATGCCCATCGTCATGGCCCGGCAGCCGCCACCCGCTGGGCCGCCTACCACGGCGAGCATCCCCGTCGACATCGTGCTCGAGGGCCCCCTCGCCGCGAGCAGCGAGCCCACCGCGCTCCGCATCCGGTCCATCTTCCAGGAGGTCGCCGCCGGTTGCGGCGCAGCCGAGCGCGCCGTGCCCGCTCGCACCCAGGTGCGCTTCGTCATCACGTCGACGACAGGACGAGCCGAGCTCCCTGGGATCGATCTGGGCGACGCGACGGGTGGGGGGCTCCGCGATCCCTGGGCCGCCCTCCGCTTCGTCCCGAGGCCCCCGCATCCCCCACCGCCGCCCCCGACGCCCCCTCCACCCACCGTGACGACCGGCATCCGCACGCGGCTGCTCACGCCCGACGTGAGCCGCGAGCTGCTCCGGTGCACAGTGACCGGGATCGCCGACCGCGGCATCCTCGGGCTGGCGAGGCGGCAGGCGCTCTCCGTCGTCGTCACCTGGAACCCTTGAGGCTCCACGAAGATTGATTGACTCACTTTTTTGTGTGATACATTTCTTGGGTGTGCTCGAGGCAGAGGCCGTCGCGGGGGTCCACGTCCGACGGCTCGTCCGCTCGGGCGCCGTCAGTCGAGCCGTAGCCCGATCGGCACCGCCTCCCCGATGAGCTCGAAGGTCGGCGGATCGTCGACCACCGAGCGCACCCGCTCGGCGTGCTCTCGGTGCCCTTCTCGCTCGAGCCGCTGCGCCACCCTCTCGCGGAGCGCGGCCGCCACGTCGCGCGCGCGATCGCCCGTCGCGCGCGCGAGCCGCATCGCCGCGAGGGGCGCCGAGCCGAGGCCCTCCCACTTCTGTCGGAGCAGCTCCTCGATCCACCCTGTCACCACGCTCGGCGGGACGACGTGCTCCACGCCCGCGTAGCTCGGCTGACGCGCGCCGATCCTCCCGATCGCGTCCCACAGCCGCGCGTCGCGCCGCGTGAAGGCCCGCTCGACGAGCGCTTCACCGAGCCGCGCACGACGCGGTGGAGGCAGACGCTCGAGCAGCCCCGCGAGGTCCACGCACTCGCGGTCGCAGCCCGCGAAGGGGCTCTTCGCAGGCTTCGTCGAGCTCGTGACGACGGGCTCGATGGCCTCGGCGAGCCGCGCGTGTGCCTCCACCGGGAGCCCCGGGCACACCCGCCGGAAGGCGACGATCCACTGCTCTGCGACGCGCTCGTCGCGGCTGTGGACGAGCCCGCGCTCGAGCACCTCGACGAGGGCGCGCATCCGCTCCGGATCGCGCGGCGCGCCGAGGCCAGGGCGGAGACAGTACCCTGCGAGCGACAAGAAGACGCGCTCGTGCTCCGCCGAGCGGCGTCGATCCTTCCTCCTCGCGAGCACGGCGTCCCCGAGCGACCGCGCGACGTCGGCCGCCCACCCCTCGCGCTCGCCGAGGAGCTTCGCGAGCTCGCGAGGCAGGTCCTTGACCGCGCGCGGCCCCGTGGCCCCGAACGCCTCCGCGATCTTCGCGCTGGCCTCGTCGTGACGGCGGCTCCGCGTCGTCACCGACGATACGGGCGCGGCGGGCTCCACCGCGGGCGACAGGTCGAAGGCGAGCACGTGACGGGTCCCGTCGACCAGCGTGCAGGCGACCTCGAGCGAGCCGATCGCGAGGAGCTCCGCCGTGAGCGAGACGCGGGCCTCCTTCGCGGCGCCGCCACGCGGGAGGATGACCTCGATGGGCCCCAGCGGCCGGAGCGTCGCCGCGTCGCGCACCTCGCCCGCACGAGTCGCCTCGTGGGTCGAGAGCAGCGGGAACCGCGCGCGCTCGCCGAGGAGCAGCCGGAGCCCGGCGTCGACGGTGATGCGCTCCTCGGGCTCGGTGTCCTTCGGCAGGACGCAGATCGACCGATCGCCCTCGACGCCGACGAAGTAGCTCTGCGCAGCCCCAGCTCGGATGGCGAAGCCGACGCGCCGACGGGCGAGGCCGTGACGGACCGCGCCGCGCGCCACGGACAGATCGGGGCTCGGGTTGGGCAGCAGCTCGATCGGGCGAGCGTGCCACGAAGAGACGACGTGGCGGAGGTGCTCCGCGAGCGCGCGAGACCGGAACACACCGCCCGTGACGAAGAGGTGCGTCGGGATCCGACCGCTCCTCGCGAGGAACGCGGCGACGTGGCGCGTGATCGCCGCATCGCGCGCGTAGGGCAGCCCGAGTGACACGAGCGCCGACGCGCCGACGCGCGGTCGATCGTCCCGCGCACACGAAGGAAAGAACCCGTCGAGCAGAGCTCGTCGCGTCGGCTCCCCAGCGAGCTCGGCGCGGAGCGCCCCGCCCACGAGGCGCGCTCCCCGCGCCAAGAGCGTCACCGACACACGCTCGGGCGGCGCCGCCCCGAAGAGCGCTTCCTTTGCGTCGCGGCACGCGAGGACGAGCTCCCGGAAGCGCAGCGGCGGGAGCTTCTCGGACGAGAGCGTGGGCTCGACGAGGTGCGCGAGGGCGAGATCCATGTTATCTCCGCCGAGCAGCAGGTGGTCGCCGACGTCGACGCGGCGCACCGAGGGGCCATCGTCGACGGTGAACAGGGACAGATCGGTCGTCCCACCCCCGACATCGACGACGAGCACCGTCGCGCGCGCACGGGCGAGCGCGACGAGCCCTGCGCGATCGTGCGACAGCGCCTCGTGGAGCGCAGCCTGAGGCTCCTCCAAGAGCCGCACCGTCAATCCGACGCTCCGCGCCGCCTCCAGTGTGAGCGCGCGCGCGACCTCGTCGAACGAGGCCGGTACGGTGAGGACGACGTCCAGCGCCCCGAGGGGCTCGCTCGGGTGAGCCGCGTCCCACGCGCGCGCGACGTGCCGAAGGACGGCGGCGCTCGCGGCGACCGGTGAGAGCCGCGGCGTCTCGTCGGCTGCGCCCCACGGGAGGATGGGGGCGCGGCGATCGACGCGTGGGTGGCTGAGCCACGACTTCGCGGAGGCGACGAGGCGCTCGGGGACCTCGTGACCTCGCCTGCGCGCGTGCTCGCCCGTGACGAAGGGGGGCTCCGCCCAGCGCCACGCCTCGTCGGCGAGATCCTCGCCCTCTTCGCGGGCGTAGAGCACGGACGGCAGGAGCTCTCGCGCCTCGATGGCGCGAGCCGCGGTGAGCTGCGGGATGCGGAACACCTCGACCACACCATCCTCCACGGAGGCGGACGCGAGCGCCGTGTGCGTGGTGCCCAGGTCGATCCCGACGACGCGGCTCATGACGTGGCGCGAAGCTCCGGAGTCCACATGACCGCGACGCTATACGCTCCCTCGTGGCGTGAGCACGAGCAAGGTGAGCCCAGGCTCGGCGGGAGAGACCACGGAGCGCGACGAGATCGCCGACCGGCTGGGGCACGAGGGGTGCGCCGAGGTCGAACGCCGGAGAGTCATTCAGTCGCGACGAGCCAGCCGCCAGGCTGGAGCACGGGGTGTCCCTCGACGATCACCGCGGGCGCGCGCGGCTCCGCTGGACCAGCGCCCGAAACGTCGCCTCCTCCGAGCCCGTCATGGCGTCCGTCAGCCCGAAGAGCCCTGCCTCTCCAGAGCCCAGCACACACGTGACCATCCGCCGGTACTGCCCCAGCGAGGGGTCGAGATCGGCGTCCTTCGACGCCGCGGTCAGCGCGAGACCCCAGATCGTCTCGCTGGGGGACGAGCACGCGCCGCTGATCCTCGGCGCGACCGGGGCGCTCGGGTGCGGGCAGCACGCCGCTCGGAGCAAGGCGACCGCGGGGAGCTCGAACCAGTGATAGAGCGCGTACTCGTGCATGGCGGGCGTGACACCGCGACCCCGGCTCCCAGCGACGACCGCGCGCTGCAGGTCGTTGCGCTGTCGCAACAGCGGCGCGTCGCCGCAAACAAATGAGAGATCCGCGCTCACATCGAACGACCCCTCTTCGTAATGAGCGCGCACACATGCGGAGGGAGTCGTCGAGTCCACCGCGGACGAGCTCGGTGGAGGGTCCGGAGCGCTCGGTGCCGCGCTCGGCATCGGCGGCGGTGCCGACGGCGCGACGACCGACGCCGACGGGGCGATCGTCGAGGTGGATGCGCCGGGCGAGGCGGCCGACGCCGCCGGCGGAGCCTGTCTCGAGGAGGCGGCCATCCACACCGCCACGCTCGCGACGCCGGCGAGGACGAGCCCGATCCAGCCGATCGCCGCGCCTCGAGACGAGCTCGCCACGGCGGGCGTCGGCGCACGAGGAGGGGGACGAGGTGCCGGATGGTAGCTCGGCTGACTGAACGTCGGGGTCGATCCCCAGTGCCGCGACGACGCGTCTCCGGGCGCTCGCCCCTCGCCACCCTCGAGCGCATCGTGAGCCGGCACCTCGTGACCTCCCCGCGCGCCCTCACCGGGCGCTCGCCCCTCGCCGCTCTCGAGCGCATCGTGAGCCGGCCCCTCGTGACCTCCCCGCCCACCCTCACCGGGCGCTCGCCCCTCGCAGCCCTCGAGCGCATCGTGAGCCGGCCCCTCGTGACCTCCCCGCCCACCCTCACCGGGCGCTCGCCCCTCGCCGCCCTCGCGCCCGCCGGACCGGTCTCCCTCGCCTCCTCCGTGCTCGGGCACGCCGGGCCCTGATCTTCCTTGTCCTTCGAGCGCCGGCGGGCGGCTGGAGATGCGGCGCGCGTTCTCTCTCCAGACCTGCTCGATTTGGTCGCGGTCGAACCGGCGCGTCGCCTCCGCGGCCTCCGCGGGAGGAGAGGGACGCGAGGCGGGGATGCTCGGGGTCGGCGGCTCCACCAGCGAACGATCGACGGAGCCTCGAGCTCCTGACGCGAGCTCGCCCCCATCCGGCACCTCATGGCTCGAAGACGGCGAGGGCGACCCGTCCTGGGCCGACGACGCCGATCCAAGCTGCAACGTCATGGCGCGACCCGACGCCGACGCGATCCCGAGCCGTGGGAGCTCGGGCGACAAGCGATCGTCCTCGATGGGCGCCGAGGGCCTCGCAGAGGGGATCGCCCCCACGGTCGGCCGCTCTCGGGCCCCCTCGGGTGGCTCGCTGTCCCGCGGCTCGAGCACGACGGGGCGGCGCGCGGTCGTCGCGGTCGCGCGTGGGCGCACGGGCGAGAGCTCGCGCAGCTGGCCGGGCGCCTCGGCGCGAGCGAGGACGCCGCGGAGATCGTCGAGGAGGGCGCCCACCGTCACATAGCGATGGCTCGCGGTGCGCGAGAAGCCCCGGTCGAACAGCGCCTGCAGAGCGCCCGCCGCCGGCGTCGTGGCGGCGATGGGCATCGGGCGCCCCCCGAGGATGCGCCGCGAGAGCGCGGCAGGAGACTCGGCCTCGAAGGGGGGCACGCCAGTCACGGCGAGGTACGCGCAGGCGAGCAGGGACCACGCGTCGTCGTGCGTGGACGGCCCTCCGCCACAGACGCGCGCCGGAGAGGCGAAGGCCAGGAGCGAGTCCGAGGCCCCCACGAGCCCGAGCCGGGCGGGACCTCCGCCCCCCACGACGATCGCGGCGGGAACGACCGTCCCATGAACCGTCCCGTGCTGCTCGAGCGCCACGAGGGCCTCGCCGACCGAGAGGATCACCCCGAGCACCTCGTCGAGCGGCACGGGCCCCTCCGCGGCGCGCTCGGCGAGCGTGGACCCCGGCGCGTGCTCCAGGACCACCACCAGATCGCCCCGAAACTCCCCCTCGAGCGGGGGCGCGATCCCGTCGTGAACGCGCGCGACGTCCCTGACTCGAACGAGCCCAGGGTGGTCGATCGAGCGACGTGAGCGCGCGGCGGAGCCCACCTCCGTGGCCACGAGGCAGGCGCGGACACGCTCACCCGTCGAGAGGTCGGTCGCGTCCCAGGTGGACGGATCGGACCGAGGCTGCACGAGCTCCTCGAGCCGGTAGCGACCGACGACGACGTGCGAAGCCATGGGGTCATGCTAGTCGATCCCGCGGGCGGCGGGGGCAGACCTGACCACCCGGGGGACGCCGCCTCGTCTAGCGGACGACGAGGACGCCGAGCATGGCGGCGAGCAGGAGCAGGGCCACCGCGGCCCCGAGGACGAGCTCCCATCGCCCGGACCACTCCACCCGCGAAGGCGGGCGCGAGACGACGAGATCGTCCGACGCGGCGAGCTCGACGCCGGACGACGCACGCGCGCCCGGACGCACACCGAGCAGCAGGTGTCCTCGCGCGAGCCGCGCGCGATCCCAGCCGCCCCGATCGGGGAGCCGGACGATCGCGGGCGCTCGTGGGAGGGCGAGCTCGAAGCTCTCGGGAGGCTCTTCTCGGGCGCGGAGCGAGACGGCGCCGCTCCGATCGCACCCATCGCACCCTCCCCCAGCGCACGCCGCACACTCGAGGGTGCGGGGTGGCGTGATCTTCACGCGACGCCCGCCGGCCATCCAGGAGGCCGGCACGGTCACCTGCCACGAACCGTCCGGACCGCGGGGCGCCGTGAGCGCAGCGTGATCGAGCACGCGACCGAGCACCCGCGGCGGGGCGCGATCGGGAGGCGAGGCGTCGGGTGGCACGCGCGGACTCGTGTATCATCCCACGCCAGGCCGTGCGCTGCCTCGTCCTCGTGCTCCTGCCGACCCTCCTCGGATGCGGCCCCAGCCGCCTCACCGTGCGGGCGTCGCGCGACCTCGGGTGCCCCGCGGCCAGCGTGTCCATCGACGATCTTGGGGACGGTCGCCTGCGCGCCGACGGGTGCGGACGCTCGGTGGGCTACTCCTGCGCGCCGGACACGACCGGCCGCGAGGCGTGTGCGGTCGTGAGACCGAGCGCCGGGGAGGCCGTCCAGCGGCAGGTCGAGCGCGACACCGGGTGCCCGGCGCACGCCGTAGAGGTCGAGCGCACCGAGGGCGCCTACGCCGTCCACGCCTGCGGGCGCGCGCTGACCTACCGGTGCGAGCCACGCAACGCCGACTTCGTCTGCGAGCGGGACGCGGGGCCCGGGATCGTGGACGACGACAGCGGCGGCTGAGCCTCGGGGAGGAGAAATCGTCCGCAGGAGGGAAGCCCTGCTGGGTCGGCGCGTAGGACGACGCGCGAACCCATCAAGATGCCCTGATGGCCTTCGCGACCTGCGCTCCGCCGAAAAGTTGACTGCGCGAGTTCCTAGTATCTACGCTTCCTATCCACTCGATCTCGCGCGCCCAACGCGCACCCAGGAGACCCACCACGATGAAGAACCTCATGACCCTCGCAGTTGCCCTCTCCGTCCTTGGCTTCAGCACCGCCGCACTCGCCGACGAAGCCCCTGCCGCCGGCGGCGGGGCCACCACCGCATCCGCCGACTCGAGCGGAGGCGGGATCCGGGCCGCGGCGCTCGTCGGCATGGGCTTCGGCTCCGACCCGAACATCTACGGGCTCGGCTTCGGTGCTCGCGCCGGCTTGAACGTGAGCCAGTTCTACGTCGGCGGCACCTTCATCTACCACCTCGGGAAGTCCGAGACCGTCGGAAACATGAAGACGAGCGTTGGCGTCATGTACTACGGCGTCGAGGCTGGCTACCCGATCCCGATGGGCGGCATCAACGTGATGCCCTACCTCGGCCTCGGTCAGGCGAAGGCGCACGCGGAGGTATGCATCAGCAGCGTTTGCGGAGCCGCGGAGTCAACGGCCGAGATCTACGCGTCCCCGGGCGTCGCGATCACGACCACCGGCAAGATCTTCTTCGGCGCGGATGTCCGGTACACCCGCGTCCTCACCGGAGAGGGCGACAAGGGCAAGGCCAGCGCGCCGGGTGTGTTCGGGACCGTCGGGATGTCGTTCTGAGCCACGCGGCTCCCAGGATCCAAGAGAGCCCGCTCGGCGTCGCCGGGCGGGCTCTTCGTTTGGGACACGCACCCCGACCGCGCCTGCAGCGGCGCGCGGCGCGGTGGGATTCGGCTTCGTCACCACGCCGACGCCCGCGCAGCCACCGAACCGCCGCGCCGCACGTCACGGTGGGACCGGCTTCGTCGCGCGTGGGCCGATCAGGAAGCTTGTTTCTTCAGGAGATCGCGGATCTCCTCGAGGAGCTTCTCTTGGGCCGGCTTCTCGGGATCTGCCGGCGGAGGAGGCGGGTGGAGCTTGTTCACTGCCTTCACCACGAGGAAGACACAGAACGCGACGATGAGGAACGTCACGATGTGGTTGATCCAATTCCCGTAGCCGAGGAGCACGGCGCCCTTCACCTTGAGCGCCTCCTCGTACGGCATCCCCTCGGGGATGGGCACCTCGCCCTGCCGGAGGACCTTGTACATGTTCGTGAAGGACACGCTCCCGAGCGCCATGCCGATGGGGGGCATGATGACGTCCTTCACCATCGACTCGACGATCTTCCCGAAGGCGCCGCCCACGATCACGCCGACGGCGAGATCGAGGACATTGCCGCGCATGATGAACTTCTTGAATTCTTCGAGCATGGGGGGGTCGGCTCCGTGTCGTTCAGAGGAAGGTGTAGACGAGGCTCGCGCCCGAGAGGGTGTCGAGCTTCTTCACGGGCTCGATGGCCTTCGTGTCGAGCCGCGCGCCGAAGGAGAGCGCCATCGACAGCGACTTGTAGACCTTCGCCGTCAGGGCCGTGTCGAAGTTGATCCGCGAGGCATACTTGGTCGTCGTCTCACTGCCAGCCACGCCCTGGAGGTACTCGAGCCCGAGCGTGAGCTTCGCGGTCTGGGAGAGATCGTTCTCGTAGCCGAGGAAGAGCCGCGTCGAGTGCAGGGTTCGGGTCGAGTCGGGGAGGCCCGGATCGTCCTTCCCGTCCGCGATCGCTGCGGCGCGAGCGTCCTCGAAGAAGCCCTTGTTCCGCATGTCGTACTGGAAGTCGTAGCCGAACTCGGTCCAGAGCAGGTTCGTCTTCTGGTTGATGAAGTAGTAGGCGAGGCCCGGGTCCACCTGGGATCGGAGGTCCAACCCCTGGAACTTGTCGTGGCGGAACTGCGTGGTGAAGAACGCGGCCATGTTCCCCAAGAAGCGATCGTAGCGGAAGAGCGCCTGGAGGTTTCGAACCGTCTCCTGCGTGTCCGTCCCTGCCTTGCCGGCGTACGCTTGGTTGAAGGCGAGCTTCTGGGTGAACTGGTTCTCCTCGCGGCGGACGCGGAAGGCTTCGGAGAGGGTCGCGGCGCTGAGCTTCGAGTTGCCCGTCGCGGAGAGGTAGCCCGCCGACAAGCTGAGCGAGGTCGCGTCCTTCGCGTCCGCGTCCTTGCCCGCGCTCTGGAATTTGCCCTCGGACGTCACGTCGGTCGAGCCCGTGGTCGCCCCCTTCACGCCCGTGCCCTGACCCGTCGCGGTGTCCTGCGCGGCGGCGCTCGCGGCGTGGAGCACGATGGGGAGCGCGGCGAAGAGGAGCAGTGTTCGCTTCATGGGGCCCCGCCTAGCAGAGCTGTCGCTCGCGGCCCAAAGATTCTGAACGGAAGTCGACATAACCCACCCGAGCAAAGCATGCGCCTCAGGGGCTCGCGCCGGCGGGCCTCGACCCCTGGGGGAGCCGAGGGCTCGCAGGCCACCGGCGCGCTAGGTCACGGTTCGGAAGGACAAAATGAGCTTCCTGCTTCCTATTTTCGCGTGGTACCCGCTGGGGCATGAGCCGGATCCTGATCGTCTCGAACCGCCTCCCCGTGACCGTCACGCTCGACGAAGGCAAAATTTGCGTCGAGCGAAGCGCGGGAGGCGTCGCGACGGGGCTCCGCACGACCCACGAACAGGGCGAGGGTCTCTGGATCGGTTGGTCCGGGTTCACCGGCCCCCTCTCGGAGGAGCAACAAGCCGAGGTAGAGCGCCAGTTCCGCGATCAGCGCCTCGTCCAGGTGGTCCTGTCACCAGAGGACGCCGAACAGTACTACGAGGGCTACTGCAACGGGCTCCTCTGGCCACTCTTCCATGGATTTCTCGGGCAGCTGCCTCTCGACGTGTCCGAATGGTCTACGTACGAGCTGGTCAACCAACGCTTCGCGGAGATCGTAGCGGCGGAGCACCGCCCAGGGGATCTCATCTGGGTCCATGACTACCAGCTGATGCTCGTGCCCCAGCTCGTGAGGCAGCGCATCCCGAGCGCACGCATCGGGTTCTTCCTGCATATCCCCTTCCCGCCCTCGGAGTCGTTTCGCACACTCCCGGCGCGCGAGCGGCTCCTCGAGGGGATGCTCGCCGCCGATGTCATCGGCTTCCACACCGCGGCATACATGAGAAACTTCGCATCCTCGGCGCTCCTCGTCCTCGGCGCATCCACGAACATCGATTGCATCGGGTGGAAGGGGCGCACCTCGAGCGTGGGGGTCTTCCCGATGGGCGTGGACGCGAAGGCCGTGGAGGCAACGGCGCGGTCGCAAGAGGTCACGGCCGAGGTCGAGGCGCTCCACGGGGCGACGGAGGAGCAGTTCCTCGTCGGCATCGACCGGCTAGACTACACGAAGGGGATCCCGCGGCGCCTCCTCGCATACGAGCGACTGCTCGAGCGTCACCCCGAGCTTCATGGGCGTGTGCGGCTCGTGCAGGTGGCCGCGCCTTCTCGCACCCGGGTCGACGCTTACATCGACTTTCGGCACCAGGTGGACGCTTTGGTCGGTCGAATCAACGGCCGCTTCGGATCGCCCCAGTGGACGCCTGTCCACTACGTGGTTCGCGCGATCGGGGAGGCCGACGTGATGACCCTCTACCGCGCGGCGGCCGTGATGCTCGTTACCCCAATCAAGGATGGGATGAACCTGGTCGCCAAGGAGTTCTGTGCCGCGCGGTTCGACGAGGATGGGGTTCTGGTCATCTCGGAGTTCGCCGGGGCTGCCGCGGAGCTCGCCGAGGCGCTCCACGTCAACCCGTATGATCTCGAGCGAGTCGCAGAGGTCATGCACGACGCGCTCACGCTACCGCGCGCCGAGCGGCGCACCCGCATGGCCGCCCTGCGACGCCGAGTGCGCGGTTACAACGTCCACCGCTGGGCGCGGACGTTCCTCTCGGCGCTCGAGGAGGCGAGCGGTCGCCCCGACCACGTAGCGCTCCTGGCGTCCTCGGAGGGCGAGGTGGAGCGCGCCGTGCTCACGATGGCGGCTGCGTCGCGCTTGCTCCTCCTGCTCGACTACGACGGCACGCTGATGCCGATCGTCGCGACCCCGGACCTAGCGCAGCCCGACGACGAGCTGCTCGCCCTGCTCGGGAGGCTCGCCAAGAGGCCAGGGATCTCGGTGCACGTCGTCTCCGGCCGCAGCCGGGACACCCTCGAGGCATGGCTCGGTGAGCTCGCGATCGGACTCCACGCCGAGCATGGCTTCTGGTCACGAGGCCCCGCGGGAGGCTGGGTCGGTCGAGAGACCCTGCCCAACGCATGGCGGCATAGGGCGCTCGACATCTTGATGGACTTCGCCCAGCGTGCGCCCGGGTCTCTGGTGGAGGAGAAACAGAGCGGCCTCGCCTGGCACTTTCGCATGTGCGACCCCGAATTTGGTGCAGCGCAGGCCAACGAGCTGCGGGTGCATCTCACGGCGCTGCTCAGCAACGCGCCCGTCGAGCTCCTCGCGGGAGACAAGGTGATCGAGCTCCGACCCCACGGATCGAACAAAGGACGCGTCGCGACAGAATTGGTGACCCCCGGAGTGCTCACCGCTGCGTTCGGCGACGACGTCACGGACGAGGAGCTCTTCGTGGCGCTCCCCCCCGACGCGCTCTCCTTCCACCTTGGTCCCGCGCCGAGCGTCGCGAAGCTACGCCTCGAGTCTTGGAGGGACGTACGAAAGATCCTCTCGCGACTGACGACCTGACAGACCCACCGCGCCTACGTCTCTCTCGTGAAGGGGCGGAGACGCCGTCGTCGGGGGCGGTGGTGGGGCGCGCTCACCGCGCCTTCGTCCCCCTCACGAACAGCCGCCCGTCCGGCGTCCACAGCTCAGGCTCGGGGAGCCCCTGGGCCTTCGCGGCGGCGAAGATGGCCTTGATCGGACCCACGAGCACGATCGTCGCCTCCGCCGAGCCCACGTGCGCCTTCGCGAGCCGAGCGAGCTCGGCCTCGGTCGCCCCCGACTGGACCTCGAGATCGAGCGCGTCGACGTCGGGCGGGAGGCCGAGCGCCGCGTTCGTGGCGAGCGAATGGACGATGCCCCTCAGCGTGCCGTACGTGCCGACCGCGTCGGCGCGCATGAGCGCCTTCATCTTGGGGAGCTCGTCGCTCGTCGGCCCCAGCGCCGCCATCCGATCGAGCTCCTTCAAGGTCTCGCCGAGCGCGGGAGCGATCGCGTCCGCGCGGATGGACGCCCGCGCGAGGAAGACGCCATCCTCCCGGTAGCCGACGAAGCGCGAGGCGGCGCCGTAGGTCCACCCGTGGTCCTCGCGGAGGTTCTGGTTGAGCCGCGACGTGAAGCTGCCGCCGAGGGCGACGTTCAAGAGCGAGAGCAACGGCCGCTCCTTCGCGCTCGCCGCGGGGGCGCGCCGGATCACGGTCATGACGACCTGGGGTGCCTCGTCGCGGATCACGGCGATCACGCGCGGAGGCGTCGATAGGCGCGGCGCACGCAGCGCCACCTTGGGTCCCTTCGACGGGGCGAGTTTGTCGAAGGCCTTGTCGAGGAGCCCCTTCACCTGCTCCTCCGCGACGTCGCCCGTCACGACGAAGGTGAGGTTCGCCGGATCGAAGATCCGCGCATGGCACGCCGCGACGTCGGCGCGCGTCACGGTCCGATTGGCCGCCATCGTCCCGTCGGTCGGGTGCCCGTAGGGAGAGTCAGGGCCGAAGAGGGCGGCGCTCGCGACGAGACGCGCGACCTCCTGTGGGTCGTCGGTGCGCGCAGAGAGCGCGTTCTTCCACAGATCCCGCACCCTCGCGAAGTCGGGCTCGGCGTGGCGAGGAGCGGTCACGATGTCGGCGAGCAGCGCGAGCGCGGGCTCGAGGTGCGACGAGAGGACATCGAGGTACAGCGTGGCGTCCTCACGCGACACGGACGAGCCGTAGCTCGCGCCGAGATCGTCGAGCGCCGCCGAGAGCTGGAGCGCGTCCCGAGAGCCCGCGCCCTCGTCGGCCATGTCGACGGTGAAGTGCGCCAGGCCGGGCAGCTTCTCTGGATCATGGGCAGATCCGACGCGCGACACGACCGCGATCGACACGAGCGGGAGCGCGCGGCGCGGGAGCACCCACAGCGTCGAGCCGCGCGGGCCGGCGAGGACCTTGGGCCCAGGCGGCACGAAGGGCGGCGGCGCGGGCACCGTGGGGCGCGTCGCGAGCCAGTCGACCGTCGCGGAGGCCAACGGCGCGGCTGCCGAGGCGCTCGGGGGCGGGGGGGGTACGAGGACGGGCTCCGGCGCGCCCGAGCAGCCGAGCGAGGACACCGTGAGCGCCGCCGCCAGCACGACCGAGCGGCTCATCGTGCGCCGACGCGGCCCCTCGGAGGCCCGATCGACGACGCGCTCGATCGCGAGGGCGAGGCGGCGGCCCATCGCCCGTCGACGCGGCCCCTCGGAGGCCCGATCGACGACGCGCTCGGTCGCGAGGGCGAGGCGGCGGCTCATCGTCCGCCTCCCTTCTTGGCCCCGGCCGCCGGGGGACGGCTCGGGGACTTCGGGACGACGTGCAAGACGACCCGCGCATCGAGCGTGAGCGTCTTCTTGGCCCAGTCGTGGAGCGACTGCGTGGTCGCGCCCTCGTAGCGCGCGAGATCCTTCTCGAAATACCCCGGATCGCCCACCTCGACCTCGTAGAGGTTGAGGAGCCGTGCTCGCGCCGCGACGGCCTGGAGCCCACGGAACAGGGCGTGCTCGTAGCCCGCGCGCGCGCGGCGGAGCTCTTCGGGCGTAGGGGCCTTCGCGAGCAGATCCCGGAGCACCTCGTCGATGGCCGCCTCGAGCGCCTCGGCAGAGACACCCGGGCGCGCGCGAGCCTCGATCACGAACTGGCTCGACAGGCCGCTCGACGACTGGGCCGCGGACACGTCCTGCGCGAGCTTCTTCTCGAAGACGAGCGCGCGGTAGAGGCGGCTCGCCTTGCCGCTCGACAGCACCGCGGCGACGAGATCGAGCTCGGCGTCGCCCGGATCGAGGTGCGCGGGAGAGTGGAAGGCCATCACGACCTTCGGGAGCTCGACCTCGTCGCTCAGCGCCTCGCGGACGACCCGTCCGAGTGGTGGCGGGGTGACGCGCGACATCCTCGCCGCGCGCGTCCCCCCGGGGATCGGGCCGAACAGCCGCATCGCCTCGGCGACCGCCTCGGCGTAGGTGACGTCACCGGCGACGACGAGGGAGGCGTTGCGGGGCACGTAGTACCGGTCGAAGAAGGCCCGCACGTCCTTCACCTCCGCGGCCTCGAGGTCCTCGTGGGATCCGATGACCGGGTGGAAGTACGGGTGGTCCTTGGGGTACATGAGCTCCGGGAGGCGGAGCTCGACCTTGCCGTACGGGACGTTCTCGATGGACTGTCGGCGCTCGTTGCGGACCACGTCCCGCTGGAGATCCAGCTTCGCCTGGTCGATCTCGCCGCCGAGCGCGGACAGCCGATCGGCCTCGAGGTAGAGGAGGAGCGGCAGGATCCCGGTCGGGCCGGTCTCGTGGTAGTCTGTGAGATCGGTGGAGGTCCAGGCGTTGTTGGAGCCGCCCGCGGCTTCCATCCACGCGTCAAAGGCCTTGGGAGGCACGCGCTTCGTCCCCATGAACATGAGGTGCTCGAAGAGGTGCGCGAAGCCCGTCCGCCGCGGCTCCTCGTCGCGCGAGCCGACGCGGTAGACGAGGTTCACCGCGACGAGGGGGAGGGTGTGGTCCTCGTGGACGATGACCGTGAGCCCGTTGTCGAGCGACGTCTTCTGGAAGGGGACACGCTCGGCCCGCGCGGCCGGGGCGAGGAGGGCGGCAGAGAGCGCGAAGATCACGACCGGCGAGCGCATCGCCGCACGACGTACCGCACCCGCCGCCCCGAGGGAACGACGCGCACCCACCGCCCAGGGCCGGCGCGCCTTCCGACAAGACCCTCGATGTAGGTTTGTTCTTACTT
>CAYNEK010000031.1:0-13644 GCA_964396175.1 uncultured Polyangiaceae bacterium
TCGCGCCGCACCTCGACGCTGCGTTCGACCGCGGGTTCGTCACAGTGGGCGACGAAGGCGCGGTGATCGTCTCGGCCGCGCTCGAGGCCGCTGCGCGCGAGACGCTCGGCCTCGACGAGCCACTGCGCGTGCGTGCCCTGCACGACGGGCACCGAGTGTACCTGCCGTGGCATCGCGAGCGCGTGTTCGAGCGCGGAGGCCGGGATACCTGAGCGCAGGTGGGGAGCGATCTCGAGCGGTGGGATCTTCGAATCCCGCGTGAGGCGTCGTCCCGCCCGCTGTTGAAATCGAGCAGCGGTCGACGTTCCATCACGCGGCCTTTTCATTGGGGTCCACGGGCCTCGTGCGCTTGGCGTCGCTGTCACGCAGCGCGGCGACGAGCTTGGGCATGTCGGCGTGACCGCGCAGCCGGACAAGGCCTTGTGCCGCATCGGTGAGCGCCGCCGCAACCCAGCGCAGGATCGGCTCAACACAAAAAGGCGTGGGCGCTGGGTAGGCGCGGTCCAGCGAGCGCGGCACCGCCACGCGGGCTTCAGCAGCGCGCGGGACGCCCCCCTCGGCGCGAGGGTCCTCCTTGCCGCGGCAGAGCGGACGGACCCGCGCCGAGCGCCCCGGGCCGCTGCAGGGCCATTCAGGGCAATCGACGCAGGCTCGAGATTGGGAACGGCCGCCAGAACGGCGTCGCGACGTGGGTCGCCTCCCGTGGGACGACGAACCACACCTCGGCCGCCGTCGACCGGAGCACGTGGAAGCTCTGCGCCGGCATGAAGCTCTGCCCGAGGAGCAGAGCGACCTCGCCGCCCTCGCCCTTCGCCACGTCGAGCACCAGGACGGCGTGCCCTACGGGGCTGTCCGCCAGGACGAAGAAGTCCCCGCCCGTCACGTCGACGAGGGACACCGCGCGCGAGTCCCGCGCGAGCGACGCCGTGTTCGCCCACGTGAAGACCGCGTCGAGGTACCTACGGAAGAGCGCGTGCTCGTCCGGGGCAGGCGTGGCCACCCTCCGCCACATGAGGGTCTGGCCCTCGGCGACCGGGCGCGCGCCCCGCATCCACTCGGCGTAGGGCATCCAGAGGCCCGAGAGGGCGCGGTACGAGGGGCGCTCGCCGCGTCCGTAGCGCCACTCGGCGTGCATCCGGATCACCGCGTCGGCGCACTGCTGGAGATCGCGATCGCCCACGTCGATGTCGACGACCGCGGCGATGCGAGGGTGCGCCCCGTCGGCGTAGAGCGGCTTCCCTGCGAAGGAGACCACCTTCGTGTCGATGGGCGCGAGCGGTAGGCTGCGCGTGAAGGCCGCGAAGCTCCCCTCCTCGACCGCGGCCCGCGAGAACCCCGCGGGGGCGGGAAACCGTGCGTCCAATCGCTCGGCCCGGGCGGCGTGCTCCCACGGATGGCTCGCGCTCCCCGGCGGGAGGGCGACGGGCGGCGCGCCCCCTGAGGCCGACGCGAGCGCCGGGCCGGGCCGCTCGGGGGCAGACGAGGCCCGCGCGGAGGCAGAGGTCGGCCCAGGGCATTCGGCCTCGAGGGGCGCACGCGCGGCGTCTGGCGCGGGCTCGTGGACGGGCCCGGACGCCGGCGCGCGCGTCACGGGATCGCCACAGCCGACGACGAGGGCAAGGAGACCGCCGAGGACGGGACGAGGCGACAACCCGCCGAGCCTAGCACGCCCCGCCTTGCCGGAGAGCCTGCGCAGCCGTAGGCTCAAGGGTACGATGCCCCACTGCAAAGGATGCGACGACGAGGTCGACGCGCTCGTCTCGGTCAAGGTCGACAAGAAGACGAAGAAGCTCTGCGAGGACTGCGCCGACAGGCTCCGAGAGCAGGGAGAGATCGCCGAGGCGAGCGAGGCCGTCGTCCAGGGGATGATGGGCTTCAAGGGGCGCCGCTAGCCGCGCGCACGCGGTCACCATCCGCGCGGCGACTCGTCTGATCCGCGTGGACGGGACGACCCACGCTGCGCGAGGAGGCGCGGCCACCTTCCGGCCCCGCAGACGGCACCCCGCACCCGAACACGACGAGCCCCCGGGCAGAAGCGTCACGAACCCCCTCCCGCAAGACGGGCAGGAGCCACACACCCGGACAGGACGAGCCACCCTGAGACGGCGTGCGGCTGCTCCCTCGGGCGCACCAAGTGTGTCACACACCAAGACGGAGCGAGCGCGGTCGGGGGGCGCGGCGCGGCGCCCACGGGCAGCGGACCGCGTGTGCCCTCCCACACCGTGGATCAGCTCGCCGGCGTCGGCGTGATCGGGGTGGCCTGCGGGGGGCGCACGTCCGGCAGGAGCGCGGCGAAGAGCCCGAGCAGCGGCAAGAAGGCACACACATGGTACACGAACGAAATCCCCATTTCGTCCGCGAGGAGGCCGATCACCGCCGCGCCGAGGCCGCCGAGCCCAAAGCTGAACCCATAGAACAGCCCGGACACCATGCCGACCCGGTGGGTGAGCATGTCCTGGGCGTAGACGATGATCGCCGGGAAGGCCGACGCCAGGATGAGCCCGATGACGACGCTCAGGGCGACCGTCGCGTGGAGGCCCACGTACGGCAGGGCGAGCGAGAACGGCGCGCACCCGAGGATCGAGAGCCAGATGACGCGCCGACGCCCCACCTTGTCGCCGATCGGTCCGCCCAGCGCCGTCCCCAGGGCGACGGCGAAGAGGAAGACCCCGAGGAGGTTCGCCGCGGCGTGGTCCGACAGACCAAACCGGTGCATCAGATAGAATTCGTAGTAGCTGCTGATGCTGGCCAAGTAGAAGAACTTCGAGAACATGAGCACGAGGAGGACCCCCACGGTCCGCCGGATGATCCGCGGCTCGAGCGCCGCGGGCCTCTTGGGCACGGGGGCCGCCGCGATCTCGCCGATCCGGCGGCGGTACCAGCGGCTCACCTGGAGGAGCACCACGATCGCGAGCAGCGCCGCCAGCCCGAACACATCGGCCCGCGACCGGCCGAGCCGCAGGATGACGGCGGCGGCGAACAGAGGCCCAAGCGCCTGCCCGAGGTTCCCCCCGATCTGGAAGAGCGACTGCGCGAGCCCGTAGCGCCCGCCCGACGCCATCCGGGCGACACGAGAAGACTCTGGATGGAACACCGCCGAGCCGCAGCCGATGAGCGCGACCGAGCCGAGCAAGACGGGGTACGAAGGCGCGACGGAGAGGAGGTACAGACCCGCCAGGGTGAAGCCCATGCCGAGCGGCAGCGAGTACGGCAGCGGGTGCCTGTCGGTGACGAGGCCGACCACGGGCTGGAGCAGCGACGCGGTGAGCTGAAAGGTCAGCGTGATGGCGCCAATTTGGATGAAGCTCAGCCGGAATTCGTCCTTCAGGAGCGGGTAGATCGTGACGATCACCGACTGCATCAGATCGTTCAGCAGGTGGACGAAGCTGACGGCGCCGATCATCCCGTAGCTCGTGCCGTGCGCGGGGCGCCTCGGGCGTGCCACGGAGGCGTCGTCCGTCGCGTCCTCGGGCTGCGGCACGGGGGCTGTGCTCGTGGAGGACATGGGTGGGCTCGGGTCTCGTCGGGGAGCCGAGGTGCGCTCGCGAAGTCGAGCGACGCGCCGCGGAGCCACTCTCTCTCACCCCGAGGCGGTCTCGGTCAAGCGTGGCCCGTGGGACACCGTACGGACAGCGGGAGGATCGGCCGCACCCAGGCCGACGGCTCGGCTCTCGGCGAGGCGGCGAGGGGGCGAGCGGCACTCGGGCGAGACGTGCTCCAGCCGCCCCACGCGGCGGCGAGCGACGTCGCTCGGTCGACAGCGCCCACCGAGGCGCGACACATGCCCCGGGCCGCGCCCACGGGGCGGGCGCCTGGCGTCACAAGATCGATAGCTCGAGCGAGAAGGTCCCGCTCCCCGTCTGGTAGCCGTCGACGACGATCCAGACGGGCGTGCCCTTCGTCACGGGGACGAGGAGCTTCTCCTTGCCGTTGCCGATGACGTCGTCGCAGCCGAGCTCCGTGTAGGTCCCAGAGCAGGCGCCGCCGCGCGCGTAGAGCACCGCGTCGAACGACGCCGTGACGAGCTCGGCCGAGAGCGTGCCCGTCGCCTCGGGGACGACCCGGTACACTCGATCCTTCGCCTTGTCGCCGCCGCAGCTCCCGACGCGCACGTTGGCGTACGGCGCCGTCGACCCGGACACGACCGTCGGCGGACCGAAGGCGTGGACCTCGAGGCCGGGACAATCGACGGATGGTGGATTTTGCTCGACCTTGCAGCCGAAGCACCCGTCATTGGGCTGGTCGTTGCCGTCGTCGCACTGCTCGTCGGGCGTCACCACGCCGTCGCCGCAGGTCACGATCGCGAGCGACAGCGCGAGCGAGTATGCGCCCTGGCTCCCCGATTGTCCGTCGACGACGACGCTGTACGTCTTGCCCGCCACCACATCGAAGGTGACCGCCTCCACGCCGCCCGCGGCCGACGCCTGCGAGCACGTGATCTGTGGGCCCGTCGTGCACGCGCCCGACCGCGCATACAAGACGCCGTCGAACCCAGCCTTTGGCGTGAGCGTCGCCGTCACCTTTCCGCTCGCCGTCGGCGTCACGGCGTAGACGACGTCGCTCGTCGAGTTGGTTTTGTCGCAGGGAGCGTCGCCCACGAGATCGGGCTTCGCGAGGCCCGTGTCCCCTGTCACCGTGACGGGCTTCCCGGGCGCGAGGGACACGGGCTCCCCCGGGCACTTGTCGCCGGGCACGGGGCCCGCGAGGCTCGCGGTGAGCGTGAAGTCCCCCGCGCCGCCGTGCCCGTCCACGACGACGTACACGGGCTTCCCTTGCGTGACAGGTATCGTCAACGCTTCCATGGCGCCGGCCGCGCCGACGTCGGCGCACGGGGACGGCTGCCCCACACCACAGGCCCCCGCGAACACGCCGAGCACCGGATCGAGGCCGTTCTTCCCCTCGAGCGACAGAAGGAGGGTGCCGCTCGCGGCGGGGGTCAGCTGGTAGACGACGTCGCCGCCGCCCGGGACGCCGCACGTGGACCAGCCGTCCTTCGCCCCAAGGGTCGTCCCCTTCAGCACCGTGTCGCTGCCCTGCGTCACCGTCGCGACGGTGCCAGGGCAGGTGTCATTGGGTGGGGTGATGGGACCCACGCCAGCCGTACCACCTGCACCAGCCGTCGCACCCCCGACGCCGCCCGTCGAGCCACCGAGGCCGCCCGTCGCACCCCCGGCGCCGCCCGTCGAGCCGCCCAGGCCGCCTAGCCCGGCCGTGCCGCCGCCGGCGCCGCCCGGCGAGCCTCCAGCTCCGCCCGACGTGCCGCCCGCGCCTCCTGGCTCCACCGGGAGACAGTCGTGACAGGCGTCGAAGGCCCCCCCATCTTCGCGGCACTGCTGCAGGCCCACCGCACCGCCGCCACAGAGGCACTCGCGCGTCTCTCCGGGGACGCACGCGGTGTGGCCCTGGCAATCCTCACACGCGCCGAACGCGAGCCCGCCCTCGGAGCACTGCTTCGTGCCGAACGAGCCGTCCGAGCACAGGCAATTCACGAAGTCGCCGGGCGTGCAGATCTTGGTGAGCCCGAGGTCGTTCGAGTCCCCGTCGCCCCCGCAGGCCGCGAGGCCGACGGCGACGAGCGTCGACAGGAGAGCACGACGGAGCGTCATGGACTGCCCCCGCCTCTAGCACGAGCGCGACCGACGAGCGCCACGAGGCACGCTCCGACGCGCGACGCGGCGCCACGCGAGGCCCACGAGGACCACGAGCCCTGCCCCGATCTCGTCCCGTACCGGCGGTCCGACCACGCAGCCCCCACCACCCCTCGGGGCCTCGGGTGGACGACACGTGTCGAAGCCGCCGCGCCCGTTGAGGTTGCACGGCACCGCCCGATCGGGCGGATACGCTGCGCAGACGGCCGCCGTGTCGTCGGAAGACAGCGTCCGAAAGGCGATCGAGCCCTTGTCGTACGACGCGTTCATGGTCGCCGCGGCGTCGCTCGCGTGCGCGAGGCCGACCGCGTGCCCGAGCTCGTGGGTCAAGACGGACTCGAGATCGTACCGGACGTCGGTGTCCGTCGTCGTGAACACGTTCTGGGCCGTGTTCACCTCGATGTCGGCGTCGAAGATCTCGCCCGTCGCCACGTCGAAGGTGACGGTCGTGAAGGCGAGGGTGTTCGAGGCGCCGGCGTGCGGCCAGCCGTCGTCCCGAAAGACGATGACGTTCGCGTTCGGCCCCGAGGGATCGCGGCCCACGCCGCAGGCGACGTCGGGGCGGCGCGCCAGGCTCAGGCTGGCCCTCGCGCCGCCGCAGGGGAGCAGGCTCCAGGTGCGCAGCGAGGCGTCGAGCACGCGGTCGAGGGCGGCCGAGTCGATGAGCGCCGTCCTCCTCGCGGCGTACGCGAAGCCCACGCACGAAGAAGGCCATGCGAGCGGCAGGCCCACGGTCTTGCACCCCTCGTCGTCGTAGCCGCAGTCGTCGGTCCGCGCGTCGCAGGTGGTAGACCGACAGAACGCCCGCGCCTCGCGCGCGAAGGAGCACACGACGACGGACGCGACGACGAGCGCGGCGAGCTTCTGCAAGGCCCTCGTCATTGTACGCAACGGCGCCCACGCCGACGAGCCCAAGCGCCACCGCGACGGCGAGCGTGGCGGAGGCCGTCGTCATGAAGCAAACCGGCGCCCACGCCGACGAGCCCAAGCGCCACCGCGACGGCGAGCGTGGCGGAGGCCGTCGTCATGAAGCAAACCGGCGCCCACGCCGACGAGCCCAAGCGCCACCGCGACGGCGAGCGCCCGCACCTCCGTCGTCGCCGCACGGGAAGTCCTTGCGATCTCCGGCTCGGTCGGCAAAGAGAAGCGACGAAGCGTCCATGGTCCGATCCTTCGTCTTCCGCCTCGCGCTGTCGCTCGCGACGACGCTGCCGCTCCTCGCTGCGGGCGAGGCGCACGCGGCCAAGCCGGGGAAGACCGCGAAGGCCCCGTCCAAGGAGCGAGGCATCGACGCCGAGCGGCTGAAGCGCGACGTCGGCGCGCGCATCGCGAAGCAGCGCGACAAGCTCGAGCGCACCATCAAGGCCAAGAAGCTCGGCGCGGCGAAGGCTGGCGTGCTCCGCGGCGAGTTCGACGCCGCGGCGGCCGAGGTCTGGGGCAAGCTCCACGCGGCGCTCGCCGACGGCGTGGTCACCCGCAAGGAGGGGCGCGCGGTGCTCCAGGCCGCGTCCAAGATCACGCCGAGGCCAAAGAAGAAGGCTTGAGCGACCACAAGCACGACCGCTACAAGCGCGCGGACCACTTCACGCGGGAGGCGAAGCGGAGCGGCTTCCCGGCGCGGAGCGTCTACAAGCTGGACGCGATCGACAAGAAGGCGAGGCTCCTCCGGCGGGGGCAGCGGGTGGTCGATCTCGGCGCGGCCCCGGGCTCCTGGTCGCTCTACGCGGCGAGCCGCATCGGCGAGACGGGGCGGCTCTTCGCCGTCGACCTGCAGCCGCTCGCGCAGGCGCTCCCCACGAACGCGACCTTCGTCCTCGGCGACGCGCGCGAGCTGTCCTCGGCGACGCTCGCGGAGCACGGCCCATTCGACGTGGTCCTCTCGGACATGGCGCCGAACACGAGCGGCAACCGCTTCGCCGATCAGACGCGGAGCGCGGAGCTCTTCGACTTCGCGGTGGACGTGGCCGAGCGGCTCGGCAAGCCCGGCTCCTGCTTCGTCGGCAAGCTCTTCATGGGCCCCGACTTCGAGCGCGAGCGCACGCGGCTGCGGACGCTCTACGCCAAGGTGGACGTCGAGCGCCCCCCGGCGGTGCGCTCGAACAGCATCGAGTGCTTCCTCGTCGGCACCGGCAAGCGCTGAGGACCCGCCCCCCGCGTCGCTCGAGCGAACACCCTCCGCTCACCCGAGCGCGAACACCCTCCGCTCACCCGAGCGCGAGCAGCTCCGTCATCCTCGCGGCAAGCCCCGCAGGAGCGGCGGGGCGCCCCCCCTCGGCCAGCTCACCCGAGCGCGAGCGCGAGCAGCTCCGTCATCCTCGCGGCGAGCCCCGCGGGATCGACGGGGCGCCCACCCTCGGCCAGGACGGCCTGATCGAGGAGCGTCTCGACCGCCATGGGCACGCGCCCGTCCGCCGGATCCGCCGCGAAGCGCCGCGTGAGCGCCGCGACGATGGGGTGCTCGAGGTTCAGCTCGAGGATGCGCTTCCTCTCGGGGACGGAACGGCCGGCCGCGCGGAGCATCTCCTCGAGCTGCGCGTGGTGCCCCCCGTCGGGGACGACGAGGCAGCATGGGCTCGTCGCGAGTCGCGCCGACGGGCGCACGTCCGTCACGCGATCGCCCAGGATGCCCTTCGCCTTCTCGAGGAAGTCCTTGGCCTCGGTCTTCCCGAGCTCGGCCTTGGCCTTCTCCTCCTCGGTCGCCGTGTCGAGATCGCCGCGCATCGCCGAGACGAGCTTCTTGCCGTCGAAGGCGCCGAGCGCGTCGACGGCGAGCTCATCCACCGGATCGGTGAGCAAGAGCACCTCGATGCCGCGCTTCGCGAGGGACTCGAGGTGCGGAGCCCGCTTCAGCTGCGCGAGATCCTCGCCGAGCACGTACACGATCTCGGTCTGCCCCTCCTTCATGCGCGCGACGTACTCGGGGAGCGTCGCCGCGCCGCTCTCGTGGGTGGACTGGAAGCGCGCGATCCGCGCGATCCGCTCGCGCGCGTCCGGGTCCACGACGAGCCCCTCCTTCACGATGGGGCCGAAGGTCGCCCAGAAGGTCGCGTAGTCGTCGGGCGCCTCGGCCGACAGCTCCGTCAACCGGTCGAGCACCTTCTTCGTCACCTGCTTCTTGATCGACCGCACGGCGGACGAGTCCTGCAAGAGCTCGCGCGAGACGTTGAGCGGGAGATCGTCCGAGTCGACGACGCCGCGGACGAACCGCAGCCACGGCGCGACCAGCTCCTCGCAGTCCTCGAGGATGAACACGCGCTTCACGTACAGCCGGAGCCCCGCCTTGCGGCTCTCTCGCGCGAACATGTCGAACGGGACGCGACGCGGGATGTAGACGATCCCCGAGAACACGAAGGAGCCCTCCACACGAAAGTGCGTCCACGCGAGCGGCGGCTCGAAGTCGCGCGTCGTGTGGCGGTAGAGCTCTTCGTACTCCTTCGCCGTCACGTCCTTGGGCGGGCGCTGCCAGAGCGCGCTCGCGCGGTTCGCCGCCTCCCACGCGCCGCCCTCTCCGGCGAGCTCGATGGGGTGCGGGACGAAGTCCGAGTACGTGCGGACGAGCGACCGGAGCTCGAAGGGATCAGCGTATCGCTCCTCGCCCTCTCGGAGGTGCAGAAAGACGCTGGTCCCGTGCGTCGCGCGCTCGGCGGGGCGCACGGTGAACTCGCCCTTGCCCGCGCTCGACCACTCCCACGCCTCGTCCGATCCCGCGGCCCGCGAGACGACGCGCACGCGGTCGGCGACGAGGTACGCGCTGTAGAAGCCGACGCCGAACTGCCCGATGAGCGAGACGTCCGCCTTCCCCGCCTGCTTCGCGGCCTCGACGAAGGCCTTGGTCCCCGAGTGCGCGACGGTGCCGAGGAGGCGCACGAGCTCGTCCTTGGACATCCCGACGCCCGTGTCGGCGATCTCGAGGGTCCGCTCCTTCGCGTCCGGGATGAGCCGCACCCGGAGCGGCGTCTCGCCCTGGAGCGACGCGTCCGCGACGGCGAGGAAGCGAAGCTTGTCGAGCGCGTCGGACGCGTTCGACAAGAGCTCGCGGAGGAAGATCTCTTTGTGGGAGTAGAGCGAGCCGATGACGAGGGCGAGCACCTCGTCGACCTCGGCCTGGAAGCGGTGGGTCTCTTCGGTCTGCGACATGGCGCGTCGCGAGGGAAATCATCCGAGCCCGCTCTGTCAAGTCGGCGCGTCGCCCGACGCGGGGCTCCGTCGAGATCCGCGCTGCGCGAGGCGTTGGCGCCCTGGTCCTCGCTCCCGTCACGACGATCGCGCACGCTGCGTCGATGGCCACGCAAATAGGGTCTCGGATAGCCGTAGTTCGCGCGCACGTCACGACGATGGCGCACGCTGCGTCGATGGCCACGCGAGCTTCGTGTCGACGGATTGGGGCCCCCTTCGACACACGCTGTCGCGAGCGGCGGCGCAGCCGTCCGTGTCGGCTCGGCCGCGCGGGGCGATGGCTCACGAGCCCTGCGAATTGGCTACATTCACCAGGAGGCGTCGCCTCACGGTGCGGGGACGCGGCCCTTCGGATCGTCCGCGAGGTTCTTGCAGAAGGCGGCGGCCTGGGTCCTCGCGGCGCCGTGGAAGACGACGAAGTGGCCGTCCGTGCCTTGAGGCGCCCACTGCGCGAGCACGCCCGAGGCCTGGCCTCCCGCGAGGTTCCCGGACAGGCCGCCCGGCGGGATCGTCACCGGATCGAAGCCCGGCGCGTACGACATCTCGAGGACGGGGTGGACGATTGGGGTCTGCAGGGGGAGCCCCGTCGCGGTCGCCTGCACCTCGATCGCGTGCGGCGGCGTGTAGTTGTCGCCCGAGAAGTCCGGGTTCACCCCCTCGGTCTGGTAGATGCTCTTCGGCGCGAACCCCTCGCGCGGGTGGCGCACGAGATCGCCCACGTAGTGGATGGGATCGAGCGCGTCGACGATGCCTTGCGCGAGCGAGATCGCCGGGTGGAAGGTGTTGAGCTCCTCGTACTCGGGCGGCTTCAGCCCGAGGAAGGTCGAGCGCACGACCGCCGCGACGCTGGGCGACGGCTTCGTCTTCTCGAGCAGCGTGATCGAGATGACGCTCCCCGAGCCCGAGAGCACCCCGCCGCGCGCGCTGTCGTCGCACGCGAGGTAGAGCGGCCCGTTGAGCCCGCCCTGCGAGTGCCCGAAGAACATGAGCTTCGACCCGTCGAGCTCGATGTCGGCCCCCGTGGGCGAAACCGACGCCGGCACCTTGAGGTGCGACTCGGTGAAGAGCCGCGCCCGCTGCACCTCGTCGATCGCGGCCTGGCGACCGTTCGTCCGCGCGGCGACCGGGTTCTCGAAGTTGAAGAAGAGCAGCTGGATGGCCATCTCCGCGTCGGGGCCCGTCGGCGCGCCCGGGCGCGTCCCGTGGAAGATTTGGTCGATCCCCATCGAGGCGAGGCACTGCTCGGCGAGCGCGTCCGCCGTCCCGTCGTCCCTGTAGCTCTCGTAGTCGCCGCCCGTCCCGTGCGCGTAGAGGACGATGGGGTAGCCGGCTGCGGGCATCGGGCACTTCGCCGCGTCGGGCACCGTGAGCGAGAAGCGCAAGTCGAACTCGCGCTCCACCTTGGGCGTGCCGTCCCCGGCGAAGGAGAACGCGCCGCCGTCGCCGAGGTTCTGGAAGGGGATCTTGCCCTTCTGAAAATCGGGCGAGGGGCCGTAGTTGCCCGTGAACTCGATCGAGGTCGCCGACTTCTTGCCGACCTTCCAGTCCTTCGCCGTCGGCGCGGGGTAGCTCTCCTTGACGAAGTCGCGGACACGGTAGAGCTCTTCGGTCGGGTCGTCCGTCGTAAAGACGGTGAGATGGACGATGTCCTCTTTGGCGACGCCGGTCTCGGCGATGGCGCCGGCCCAGTCCGCCGCGAGCGCCGCGGCAGGGCCGCTCGCCTCTGCGAGGCCGAGCACCTGATCGAGCTCGGGCGGGCGCGTGAGGGGCGCGCCAGACTTGCTCTTCGCCGCGCTCGTGACGACGAGCGCGTAGCGGGTCGCGCGGCGGAGCGGGAAGCCGAACACGGGGTGGAACGCCAGCGTGTCCGGCTGCCAGTAGACGCCGGGCGCCTCGCGAAAATACACGTCGACGAGCCGCCGCTGTCCCCGCTCGGGAGACGCCGGATCGACGTCGATGAGCTGCACCGACGACGAGGGAGAGAGCGTGTCCTTCGGCGACTTGGGGAGGCTCGCGGGATCGAGCGGGACGTAGAAGCGCAGGAAGCCCGAGCCCTGCGGAGAGAAGCCCTTGGTCAGCCGATCGGCGACGTCGATGTAGTTCTTGATGGAGACGAGCGAGAGCGGGTTCGGGTAGCCCTTCGTTCGGATCATCCCGTCCTTGTCGCGGCGGAAATCGCTCGGAAAGGGGTGATCGAAGAAGGACGAGAAGCACTCCCCATCGAGCGTCTGACCATCCACGCTGCACCCGGCGCCGTACGCCTCGACGTCCGAGAGGACCGAGAAGATGGCGCCCGCGCCCTTGGGCGTCGCGCCGCCGCTGCCCGCGCTCCCCGACGCGCCTGCCTGCCCTGCCGCGCCGGCGCCAGGGCCAGCGTCGTCGTCGCCACCTCCGCACGCGACCGAGATCAAGACGACGGAGGCGAGCACCCCAAGAACATGACGACGCATCGTGGATCCTGTACCACTCCTCGCTGCGGATGGCATTCGCCCTCGAGCTCTTGCCGAAGTCTGGCCCGAGCGAGCTCGGCCCCGAGACGCGCCTCCTCGGCCTCAGCCTCGCCCTCCGCCTCGCCATGACGGCGCAGGCCGCCGGGGCCTCCGCCGTCGTGTGCCCGGACGAGCTCGCGCCGCTCCTCCGCGACGCGCGCCTCACGATCCCGGTCGTCCGCGCGCGCCCGACCGGCGCGCACCTCTTCCGCGTGCCCGAGAACGCGGTCGTCCACCGCGGGCTCTTCGCCGCCGCACGCAAGGCGCGCGGGGAGCGCGACTGGGACGTCCTCGCGGATCCGCACCCCTTCGATCCGCCCTACGGCTTCCCGCCGCTGGTCGTGACGGACAAGAGGGCGCTCGCGACGGCGAGGCGTGCGCTGCTCCGCGCGCTCCGGAAGCCCCAGGACGGCTGGACGAGCACCTACCTGAACCGCCACGTCTCGCTGTTCGTCACGCGCTTCCTCGTCGCGACGCCGATCCGGCCCAACCAGCTCTCGATCGTCATCCTCGCCATCGGCCTCCTGGGGGCCTATTTTGCGTATCGTGGGACGTACGGGTGGATCGCCTTGGGGGCGCTCCTCTTCCAGCTCCAGAGCATCTTCGACGGCTGCGACGGCGAGATGTCACGGCTCACCTTCCGCGGCTCGGTCATGGGCGAGTGGCTCGACACGATCGGCGACGATCTCACCAACTACGCCTTCTTCACGGCGCTCGGGCTCGGGCTCTACCGGACGACCCAGAACCCGCTGCACCTCGCGACGACGGCGAGCATCCTCTCCTGCGGCCTCACGGTCGCCTTCCTCGAGTACCGCTACCTCATGAAGATCGGCTCGGGCGATCTCCTCAAGTACCCCATCGGGGTCGGCCCTTCGCAGGGAGAGGGCGGCTTCGTCGACAGGTGGATCGCCCCGCTGACGAAGCGAGACACCTTCGTGTTCTCGATGCTGGTGATGGCCCTGCTCGGCGTGCCGTGGGTGGTGTCCCTGCTCAGCGCGATCGGCGCCCCGGGGATCCTCTTCGTCGTGCTGAAGGCCGAGCACCGGATGTGGAGAGAGGCGCGCGCCTCGGGCGCCTCCCGAGGCTGACCGAGCGGCGCCCGCGCCCAAGCGGGAAGGCTCGACGTGCGCGCGTCGGGCTCCTTGCGCCTCGCGAGGACGCCAGAGGCGGCGCGGACGGCACGTCTCGGCGTCCTCGTCCGTCATCACGATCGACGCCTCGGGCGGCACGCCTCCGGGCGCGCGTCGAGCTCTTTGCGCCTCGCGAGGACGCCAGAGGCGGCGCGGACGGCACGTCTCGGCGTCCTCGTCCGTCATCACGATCGACGCCTC
>CAYNEK010000031.1:13744-16466 GCA_964396175.1 uncultured Polyangiaceae bacterium
CCTCGTCCGTCATCACGATCGACGCCTCGGGCGGCACGCCTCCGGGCGCGCGTCGCGAGGACGCCAGTGGCGGCGCGGACGGCACGTCTCGGCGTCCTCGTCCGTCATCACGATCGACGCCTCGGGCGGCACGCCTCCGGGCGCGCGTCGGGCTATTTGCGCATCGCGAGGACGCCGCAGGCGGCGCGGACACGCGTCTCGGCGTCCTCGTCCGTCATCACGATCGACGCCTCGGGGAACTCCTTCATCGACGCGAGCTCGGTCGCCGCCCAGGCGCGCACCTTCGGCTCCTTCGACTTCGCGTCCGCGACGAGCAGACCCACGACGCGGCGGTCGCCGAGCACGACGAGCACGTGCTTCGCGTGGTTCGAGTCCGCGTCGCCTCGCGCCGCCAGCTCTCCGAGCGTCTCCAGCGCCTTCGCCTTGTGCTCCGGGAGGACCGAGATCCTCCCGAGCGCCGTGCTCTTCACCTGGCCGTCCTCGGAGTCGCTCGCCGCGACGATGGCCTTCTGCAGGACGGGATCGTCGATCGGCGCGAGGTGGATCGCCGTCACGCGCTGGCCGCTCGGGCCCTCCTCGATGGCGCGCGCGAGCGCCGCCCGCCCCGAGCTCGCCTCGGCGCCACCGTGGCGGAAGAGCAGGCTCGCCGCGGTGATCGCGGGCGCCCCGCGGGTCGTCTCCGCGACCCAGAGCAGCCGATCGCGCCCGCCCGCGTCGTAGCTCCTCTCGCGGCCCCAGCCGGTGACGATCGACGCGCGGACGCCGTCGTCCGGGTTCTGGTCCCAGCGGTCGCGCAGGGCGTCGACGATGGCGGCCCCGCCGAGCGCGCCAGCCGCGCGCGCCGCCACGCCGCGGATCGCGAGATCGGGGTCGAGCCGCACCGCCTCGAGGAGGTCCTCGCCGTCCGCCGGATCCAGCGCGTCGAGCGCCGCGGCGAAGGCGCCTGTCCGCACGCGCGTGTCGAGATCGAGGAAGAGCTCTCGCCGCCGCCCGTCGCCTCGATCCGTGAGCGAGCGCGCCCCGACCGCGCGCCACGCGACGTCCTCGCTCCGGGCCTCCTTGCGCCAGCGCGACGCGCCGACGAGCCCGTGATCGACGAGCAGGTACGCGGCCTTCGCGCCGACGTCGTCGCGCCTCTCGGCGCGCTGCTCGAGCGTGCCCTCGACCTTGTCGACGCACGGGACGAGCTCGTCGAGCCGCGCCTTCGCGTCCTCGGGCTTCTCGGCGGCGCCGACCTCGTGGCGCACGACGGCGCGAGCGATCTCGCGCGCCTCGCCGCCGTCGAGCGACCGCCCCTTCTGGTCGAGGTAGCGACGGAGCCCCGCGTAGTCTCCCTTGTCGGCGAGGCGCGCGCCCTCGGACGACGCGCACCCGGAGAGCGCCCCCAGCGCGACACACGAGAGCAGCGTCGAGAGCACACCTACACGTCGCGAAGAGGCCGGGCCTTCCATGGTCGGCGCCCAGATAGCACGGAGGACGGACGAGCGGAGCGCGCTCCGCTCACACGGGGCTCGCGCGCGCAATGGCGTCGGAGCCGCGAGCGGTCTGCTAGGGTCCGCGCCCCATGTTTCAGAAGGCCGTCTTCGTCGTCGACGCCGTCCGCACCCCCATCGGCAAGTACAAAGGCGCGCTCGCCCCCGTCCGCCCCGACGATCTCGCCGCCCACGTCATCTCGGCGCTCCTTCAGCGCCATGAGGACGCCGCCGGAGCGCTCGATCAGGTCATCTTCGGCTCGACCAACCAGGCGGGCGAGGACAACCGCAACGTCGCCCGGATGGCGCTCCTCCTCGCCGGCGTCTCGCACGAGGTCCCCGGCCTCACCGTCAACCGGCTCTGCGGCTCCGGGCTCGAGGCGGTGAACGACGCCGCCCGCATGATCCTGACGGGCGAGGCGAGCTGCGTCGTCGCGGGCGGGGTCGAGAGCATGACGCGCGCGCCCTTCTCGATGCCGAAGGCGACCGAGGCCTTCGATCGCACCCCGCCCGAGATCTGGGACACCACGATCGGCTGGCGGTACCCGAACCCGAAGCTCCGCGCCCGCTACCCGCTCGAGAGCATGGGCGAGACGGCCGAGAACGTGGCCGAGAAGTGGGGCATCGGCCGCGAGGAGCAGGACCGGTTCGCGCTCTCCTCGCAAGAGAAGGCCGGGAAGGCGATCGCAGACGGCGCCTTCGCCGACGAGCTCGTCCCCGTGCCGCTCCCGCCCGCGAAGAAGGCGGACACCGAGCGCCACCTCGATCGAGACGAGAGCCCGCGCCCCGACACGACGCTGGAGAAGCTCGCGAGGCTCCAGCCCGCCTTCAAGAGGGGCGGCACCGTCACGGCGGGCAACTCTTCTCCGCTGAACGACGGCGCCGCGGCGCTCCTCCTCGCGTCCGAGGAGGTGGTGACGCGTCAGGGATGGACGCCGCTCGCGCGCTGGATGGGCTCGGCGACCGCGGGGGTCCTCCCGGGGCTCATGGGTGAGGGCCCGATCCCGGCGACGAAGAAGCTCGCCGCGCGCCTCGGGCTCGCGCCGCGCGACTTCGAGCTCGTCGAGCTGAACGAGGCCTTCGCCGCGCAGAGCCTCGCGTGTCTCCGCGGGCTCGAGCTCGACCCCGCGAGGGTCAACGTGCACGGCGGCGCGATCGCGCTCGGGCACCCCATCGGCTGCTCGGGCGCGCGCATCGCGGCGACGCTCGCGTGGGCGATGCGGCGCCACGGCGCCCAGCGCGGGCTCGCG
>CAYNEK010000031.1:16476-24545 GCA_964396175.1 uncultured Polyangiaceae bacterium
GCGACGATGTGCATCGGCGTCGGGCAAGGCATCGCGACCGCCCTCGAGCGGGCATGAGGCAGAGACCTCGTGGCAGGTGACGCCCGAAGCGTCGACGCGCGCCGTCGAAGCGGCACGCCCAGCAGGCCCCGGCGACGGGCCTCGTCCTGGACAGCGGGCTCCCCGACAGACGCAAGCAGCAAGCTGCAACATCGTTGCATGTAGCCGACCCATCGCCGACGAAGTCCTACGCAGCAACGCGAAACCAGCGCATGACGATGGCCTTTGTCGCGCACAGCGCCACCCATATATGCAACTTCGTCAGTCGACTTCCGGGATGCTCAGCGGCGTCGCCGACACGTGTTGCTGCGAGTAGCTGCGGATGAGCTTCGTCCGAGACCAGCGCTGGCGAAGCTGCTGCTCTGGGCGCGTCGAGTCGCGCGCGGCGAGGAGCCGCGCTCGAAGCTCGGAAAGGCAGTGCGCTACATCCTGCGCCAGCGCAAAGCCCTCACGCGCTTCACGCGCCACGCGAGCATCCCGCCGGACAACAACACCGCGGAGTCCGCGTTGCGTCGCATCGCGATGGGACGGGGCAACTTCATGCTCCTCGGCTCTGAGCGTAACGCCCACAGCTTCGCCGTCATCCACTACCTCGTCGCCTCGTGTCGGCAGAACGAGAGGAACCCCATCGACTACCTCACGGACGTCCTCACCCGCGTGCAGACGCACCCCGCGTCGAGGCTCGACGAGCTCCCGCCGATGAACTGGACGCCGCCGGCCAAGCTCAGTCTGCACGCGGAGCCCGTCACGGCGGCGGAGGGATTGCGGTGAGCGAGGCAAGCGGAATTCGCACAGCCGTCACGGGTGTGTTGTAGCCGATCGACACGATCACCTCGATGTTCGAAACAGAAAGCACCTGGAGGATCCGACTCACAACGCTCGGCGGGTAGCCGGGGACGGGCGCAAGCGAGGGCGGCAAGTCGTAGGGCAAGACGTAGTGCACGCCGTCGGAGAGGCGGTACACCTCGACGGTTTGGTTCTCGTACTTGAAGGCGGCCATGCCGTCGGCCACGAGCGGCGTGTTGGTGGAGGAGGAGAGGGACGTCGCCTCGCAGGTCGGCATCCGCGCCACCTTCTTGCTCGCCACACCGGCGATGTTGGTCGTGTAGGGCGCCGTCCACAGCTCGCAGTGGGAGAAGGTCGGCCCATTGGTCTGCTTGTCAGCAACGAGCTCTCCCTGCTGCCACGCCATCACCGTTCCGTCGGTACCAATGCCACGGACGTTGGTCGGCCAAACATCCCACGTTCCGTCGGAATGCGAAACAACGCTCCCCAGGGTCGCCTTGTCGGTCATTATCACTGCGGTATGCTGCACACGTGGAGACCCCATGTTGGGGGGACGGGGGATTGGTGCGATCTTCCCGGACTCGAAATCGAGGCGCAGCATGTTCGACCAAATCATGCTCGTCGGCGCGACCTCGCGCGAGGCCATGCTGCCTACCTCCGACTCCTGATACTTTCCCGTGAAGTCCTCAGCCTTGGCCAGGTCTTCCGCGGTCGACCAAATCAACCCGTGGTCGAAGTCGACCTTCTCGAGCACCCGGTAGAAGGTGCCCACCACCCGCCCGTACCCACCGAGCATCGTCACACAACTTCCCTCGCCGGGTGTGCGGAACGCTGCGAGGGGCGCGCCGTCAGAATACCGATAGACGACGCTGCTCCTAGAGTCGGACCAGTATTGGTTGGCGACCACCCGATCGCTCTTCGGATCCACCGAGAACCAGTTCCCTCGAAGCCCCAGACCGGGTGGCTTCATCACCTGCCACCCCGGAACACCAGGCACCTCAGACCAAGTCAACTTGGGAACCGCCGCCGTGATGTCGATGGGTCTGTGCAATCCGCAATCGTTCGCGAACTTGGGCAACCGCTCCCAGCCGGGCCATAGGTTGGTTGGCATGCTGCCCCCTGTTCCCCCAGCTGCACCTGCTCCCGCGCCCCCCCCAGGTCCAGCCGAACCCGTTCCCCCGCCCCCTTTACCCCCAGAAGCTGAGCCAGATACCGCGGCCCCCGCCGCCGGCCCGGTGTTGGACTCCGGCGCACCTGCACAACCAGCCCAGGCCGTGAGCACCAAGCCCAGGCCGGCGGAAACTGTGGCCAGAATCCGATGCCTCACCACCACCCCGTCGTGCCAGAGCTGAGAAACCCGAGCGGGCAGGCATCCATCTCCGCGAGCGGCATCTGCTTGATGCGGGGCTTCCCTTGGAGCTGAATGGGGATCCCCAAGAAGTCCCGCGTGGCTTGCGGCGCTTCGAGCAGCTTCCCCTTACCTGTCGTCCAAGCCCGCGCGGTGAGAGCTCCGCGGCTGTCCGGCGCAAGAGCGACGGTTAGGTATGAGTTGCCCTTGGACACCGACAAGAGCACGTCATCGTTCTCCCCCGTGGCCAAGAACACGTCCGCATTGTGCAGGCGCGGCCACTGCGCGACGACCTCTACGATCACCTCGTTTCGCAGCCGAATCAGCCTGACCTTCTTCAAACCGGGCACGGGTCCCGGCACTTGGTCGACGACGTAGACGGTGCCGTCGCCGAAGCGCGCGGTCGCCGAAAGCACCTGGCCGATCCGTCCCCCGTACAGCGGCTGCTCAGACCAGGTTCCTGTCCGAACTGGCATCGTCCACAAGCTCGGGCCTCCAACACGCAAGACCCGCCCTTGGCTCGCAAGGCCGATGTACCTGACGCCGGCCGCCATGAGATCGGGGGCCTCACCGGCTGAGTCGCCAGCAAGCGTTCGCGCTTCACGCCGAATCGGAACGTCGAGGCCGAACGGCGTGCGCACCACACGGGAGACGGTGCCATCGGTGGCCAGGAAGGCGGCGTAGAACGCTGCCTGGCCGCGCGCCTCGAGCACCCCAGCGGGCTCGACCGCGGTGACGCGAACGCCGTCGGTGCGAACCATCAGGGCTTCAACTGCCGGGGTCACCGAGTCCTCCAACGTTCGGGCCCCCGCCACCGACGCGAGCACGAGCCTGGACGACCCGTTGGGCAGCTTGGCGATGCCTCCGAAGGCGGCGAACCCTTCCTCGCAGACCTTGCAGAACGGGCCCTTCCACAGGAAGAACAAGTCTGGCGGCACGGCAAAGGCACCACCGCCCTCACCGCCGGGCGCGGGGTAGGTCTTGATGACCGCCGGAAGGTACGTCCCCGACCGGTCTAGGAACGGCGTTGGCAGTTCTGGGTCGGGACCAACGTCCTTCCCTCCCAGGTCGTAGGCGCCCTGCTCGACCCCCTGCTTCCCGGTCTTCGGGGCGTAGAAGTGCCCCCAGAGGATTCCGCGCGGAGCGGTCTGGCCCGGGGGCTTCGGGAGCTCCGGGTCGGCTGCCCAGTCCCACGTGCGCGTCGTGACTGGCGCGCCCGTCTCACCCACGTCCGGAGGCAGTGCCGAGTAGACCTTCGAGTTGAAGAAGCCGCCTTTCTGGCCATCGAGCGTGATCGGGTGCCAGGTCGACTCTCCACTAGGCTTGTCGACGAGCGGATCGAGGGTGCCCGGCTCGGCTCCAAACATCTTACACTGCCCGCCTTGAAGCTCGCAGTTCCGTCGCCCCCTCGCTGTGGCGAGCTCGCTTTCGGGCAGATCGCACGCGCAGTAGCGGTACGCGTGACGGCCAGTGGCTACGCTGTCGGCGCCGTTTCCCCAAATCACGGAGTACGCGAGGTCGGCGTTGGTGTTTCCCGGGCAAGGGAAATCGCCGCAGGTCTTGTAGCCCAAGGCCCCCCTCGGATGCGCGACCTTGTCGCACGAGTCGCCCTGGTAGTGATCCTGGCGCTTCTTGACGGTCGCGTCGGGGGTTGTGACGGTGATCTTGAGATCGAAGTCCCCCGCCCCGGTGATCGCGGCGATCTTCTCGTCGTAGGCGCGCAGCTCGGCATCCAGGTTGGTGTTGGCGTTCGTCGCATCGTTCACCAGTCGGCAGCTGTCACAGGCATCGCCAATCCCATCGTTGTCGACGTCGGCCTGATCGGGGTTGTAGGCGTTCGGGCAATTGTCGTCCTCTTCGGGCACGCCGTCGGCATCGAGCGGGTCTTGTTCGATGGGCACGCTCTCCCCCTTCAACACCGGATGCGCGGCGGTAGCCAGATTGAAGTACTTCCAGTTGACGAGCGTAGCGGTCAGAAACGAGCGAACCGCTAGGCTGCGAAGGCCGAGGTAGATGCCGGTGTAGCTCGCACCGACTCCGTCGCTCGAGTGAGCAACGCCCACCTGCGGCCACTCGCGAGGGGGAGTCCCGTCTCCGGGATCTCGCAGCAAAGGCCCACCGGAATCTCCGCCAGTGATGTGAACTCCGGAGAAGGGTTGGGGAGATGCGTAGAATTGCTGAAGGACGAGGGGGCCCGTGGGGACATTCCCGCTGCGCCGAATCCCCCCGCCTGTCCCGTCATCGAGCACGCCGTACCCGGCGCCCCAACCTGGAGCACTCGCCGGGGCAGGATGAGGGTCATCGAAAACGTACGTGGGACGCTTGGGCTTGGCTACCGAGGCCTTCACTCGCGTCGTCAGCTCGACGACCGCATAGTCGTTGTTACCGAAGGGGTAGGCAAGCTTCAGATCGTCGGGAAAGTACAACTGCTTGACCTGGTACTCAGCTGTCGCGCCGCCTTTGGTCTTCGTGTTTGGACCGAGCCGCACCCAGGTCGGGGCGGCGTAGTTCCCCGTCGTACCGTTCACGAAGCAGTGCGCGGCCGTGAGCACCATGGTGGGCGTGACGAGCGATCCCGAGCAGGGAGCGTTGGCGAACGGGTCGTCCGCATCGTTGGACTCGACGCCTACGACCCAGTCGATGTCGGCGCCGCCGGTGTCCGTCGAGCCGTAGATGAGTGCTTCGGATGCGGAAGAGACGCCGACGTCGCCCTGCTCCCTTCGTGTCTTGGGGCCCTCGCCACCACACGCCGCGCAGGACAGAAGCCCCAGCAGAGCCAGACCACGGAGGGACACGAGCCGATGGGCCATGAAGGCACCTCGCTTCTCAGGGTGAACGCCGGCGCGGCTCTGGTCAAGTGCACAAGTCAAGCCCACCCGACTCGCGGTGCGTAGGCCGGGGAGCGGTCGGTCCGGGGGCGCTCGACCCCGCAGGGAACAGCGGCTCGATCGGTGTTTGCTTCCGAGATGTCGACGAGTCGACTCGGGACTTAGTTGCAGGTAGCGGCGGGGTCGTCGACCGGGTCCTTCGCGACGACGCGCAGCCAGTAGTCGCCGCAGCCGTTGTTGCGCACGAGGATGAAGTCTGACGTCACGCAGAGGATCTCGGCCATGTTGCCCGCCGGCATCGCCTCGTTTCCGGCGCCGGTGCCCGTCTCGGCGAACGAGACCCACAGCTGGATCGACACCGGCCGCCCGCCGAGCCCGTGGTGTACGCGCACCTGCGCGCCGCCCGTGAAATGGATGTGCTCGCCGTTCGGCGCGGAGGTCTCGTACACCTTCCCGCTCGGCGTCGAGTACGTCGTCCCCGCGGCGAAATCGGCCGGTGGGTTCGCGTCGGGAGAGGTGTCGCAGCCCGCGTCCTGACAAGCGGACGCGAGGGACGAGAGCGCGGCGAGGAGCGAGAGCGCGGCGACGGAGAGGCGCTTCATCCGAGGAGCCGGGCGGCCTCCCCTGCGTGATAGGTGAGCACGAAGTCGGCGCCCGCGCGCCGGATGCTCGTCAGGATCTCGAGGACGGCGCGGGCCTCGTCGATCATGCCCGCGGCCGCGGCGGCCTTCAGCATCGCGTACTCGCCGCTCACGTTGTACGCGGCGAGCGGCAGCGTGGTCTCGGCGCGGACCTTCGCGAGGACGTCGAGGTACGGGAGCGCGGGCTTCACCATCAGCATGTCTGCGCCCTCCTCGACGTCGAGGCGCGCCTCGCGGAGCGCCTCCCGCGCGTTGCCGGGGTCCATCTGGTACGACGCCCTGTCGCCGAACTTGGGGGCGCACTCGGCCGCGTCGCGAAACGGGCCGTAGAAGGCCGACGCGTACTTGACGGCGTAGGAGAGGATGAGCGTCTCCGCGTACCCGTCGCCGTCGAGCGCCCCGCGGATCCTGCCCACGCGGCCGTCCATCATGTCGCTCGGCGCGACGACGTCCGCGCCGGCCCGGGCGTAGGCGAGCGCGATGCGCGCGAGGACCTCGAGGGTCGCGTCGTTGTCGACGTCGGTCCGACCCCGCGCGTCCGTCGCGAGGACGCCGCAGTGCCCATGATCGGTGTACTCGTCGACGCAGACGTCGGCCATGACGACGAGCTCGGGGACGGCGTCCTTCATCGCGCGGATCGCCCGAGGGACGGGCCCATCAGGATCAGCGCCGCAGTCTCCGCGCGGGTCCTTGCGCTCGGGGAGGCCGAAGAGGAGGACGCCGCCCAGGCCGAGCTCGCGCGCGCGACGCGCCTCGTCGGCGGCCCGCGCGACCGGGAGCTGAGAGACGCCAGGCATCGAGGGGATCGCGCGGCGCTCGGTGAGGGCCGCATGGAAGAAGAGCGGCAGGACGAGGTGCCGCGGCTCGAGCGTCGTCTCGCGGACGAGCGCGCGGAGCTCCTTCGTACGGCGGAGGCGGCGGGGCCGCTCGGCGGGGAACATCGACCGACCGTCTACCACGAGGCGCGGACCGCGAGCGCCCGCTTCGAACCTTAGATCGCGCGCGATCCGTCGCGCGCCCGAGGTTGTCCCCAGCCGCCCACTCAGACCGCGCGCGCGATCCGCGCGAAGCGCGCGAGGAAGTCGCGCGCCCGAGGTCATCTGCCGCCGCCCAGTCAGACCGCGCGCGCGTTCCGCGCGAAGCGTGCGAGGAAGTCGCGGCCGAAGCGGTGGCTCTTCTCGGGGTGAAATTGCGCCCCCATGAGGTTCTCGTGGCGGAGCGCCGCCGTGAAGCGAACGCCGTAGTCGCACCCCGCTGCCTCGTCGCCGGGGTCGTCACACACGACGTGGTACGAGTGGACGAAGTAGAAGCGAGGCCTCTCCGCGCGCACGTCGAAGAGCGTCTCGTCGCGGGGGACGATCTCGTTCCACCCCATGTGCGGGAGCGGCAGGGGCTCGCCCTCCGGGAAGACGAACCGCTTCGTCGTCGCCGGGACCCACCCGAGCCCCGGCTCCGAGCCCTCTTCGCTCCCGCGTGTCAGCAGCTGCATCCCGAGGCAAATCCCGAGCACCGGCGCCTTCTGCTCGACCGCACGCTCCGTGAGCGGCCCCACGAGATCGCGGGCGCGGAGGTTCTTCATGCCGGTGTCGAAGTGACCGACGCCGGGGAGGAGCAGCGCGCTCGCGGAGAGGATGTCGGCCTTCGCGCCGGAGATCTGCGCGCGCGCGCCGAGGCGCCGGAGCATGTTGAGGACCGACCCGAGGTTCCCGAGGCCGTAGTCCACGATCGTGATCATGGGAGGGCGTGAGTCAAACCACGAGCCAGACCGCACCGCAACCGTGAGATAGTCCCGCGCGATGGCCGCTCGTCCGCTCCTCGTCGTCGGCTCCGGTGGGCTCGCGCGCGAGGTGCTCGACGCGCTCGCGGCGCTCGACACGCCGCCCTACGAGCCCGTCGGCTTCCTCGACGACGCCCCCGAGAAGCTGGGGCTCCGCCTGCACGACGTCCCCGTCGTCGGTCCGCTCGAGGCGATCGCGGATCACCCGGACGCGCACGTCCTCCTCTGCGTCGGGAGCGCGCGCAACCCGGCCTCGCGGCGCAAGGTCCACGCGCGCCTCGGGCTCCCGCCAGAGCGGTACGCGTCCATCGTCCACCCCTCGGCGTCGATCGGGCGCTCGTGCCGGCTCCGCGAGGGGGCGATCGTGCTCGCGGGGGTCGTCATGACCGCGGACGTCTCGCTCGGCGAGCACGTCGTGATGATGCCCCACACCACGCTCACCCACGACGACGTGCTCGAGCCCTTCGTCACCGTCGCGTCGGGCGTGCGCGTCGCGGGCGGGGCGCACATCGGCGAGGCGGCGTACCTCGGCGCGGGATCGATGATCCGCGAGGGGATCCGGGTCGGACGCGAGGCCATCGTGGGCCAGGGCGCCGTCGTGGTCCGCGACGTGCCCGACGGCGAGACCTGGGTGGGGAACCCGGCACGCC
>CAYNEK010000031.1:24645-55103 GCA_964396175.1 uncultured Polyangiaceae bacterium
GTCGTGGTCCGCGACGTGCCCGACGGCGAGACCTGGGTGGGGAACCCGGCACGCCGCCTCGCCCGCTCCACTTGACCGGCGAGGCCCCGACGATCCTGCTGCGCGAGGACTCCACCCGACCGCACACGCCGCGATCGTCCATGGGCTCCACCCAGCCGAAGCAGGCGTTGCCCGCAGGCAGCACCACACGCCGCGGTCGTCCACGGTCACGGCCGGTGACGCTCGACCGGGGCGCAGGGCGCCTCGCGTCCGCTGGACCTCGCTCCAGACTCGTCCACGGCGACGGACGACGCCGCTCGCGCCCGGTGCAGGGCGCCTCGCGTCCGCGTCGCGGGCCTGCTAGCTCGGCGCGATGCAGCAAGTCGACGCCCCTTCGCCTCGCGCTCCGGAGCCGGACGCGCTCCCGCCCGACGTCGCCGCGCTCCCGCCCGATCTCCAGCCGCGGGGCCGCTCCCTCGCTGGCGTCCACACCTGCGCGCGCTGCGTCTACGACGACGCGACGCCGGCCATCCGCTTCGACGGCCAGGGGGTCTGCAACTACTGCCGCATGATCGAGAAGCTCGCCGAGGACTTCGGCACGGGCACGCCCCGCGGCGAGCGCGCGATGAACGCAGAGCTGAACGCCATCCGCAAGGACGGCACGGGCAAGAAGTACGACTGCATCGTCGGGATCAGCGGCGGCACCGACTCGTCCCACATGCTCATCAAGGCGATCGAGTGGGGGCTGCGCCCGCTCGCGGTCCACTACGACAACACATGGAACACGGCGATCGCGAGCGAGAACATGCGGCACCTGCTCGAGAAGCTCGGCGTCGATCTCATCACCCACGTCGTCGACAACAAGGAGGCCGACGACATCATCCGGGCCTTCTTCGAGGCGAGCGTCCCCGATTTGGACTGCGCGACCGACATCGCCCTCGCCGAGGTGCTGTACCGCGCCGCCGACCGCTACGGGGTCAAGTATATCCTCGAGGGGCACGCCTTCTTGACGGAGGGGATCGCGCCGCTCGGCCAGAGCTACATGGACGGGAAGTACATCGCGAGCGTCCAGGCCCAGTTTGGACGACGCAAGCTCCGCACCTACCCGAACATGGACTTCGCCTCCTTCCTCAAGTGGACGGCCGCCAAGCGCATCAAGAAGGTGCGCCCGCTCTGGTACATCGAGTACTCGAAGGAGGCGGCGCGGGAGGACCTCCTCGCGAACTATGGGTGGCAATACTATGGTGGCCACCACCTCGAGAACCGCATCACCGCCTTCTACAACGCCTATTACAACACCGTGAAGTTTGGCTTCGACAACCGGTGCAACACGATGGGGGCGAGCATGCGGCTCGGGAGGCTCACGCGCGCCGAGGCCGAGGCCGAGTACGCGCGGCCGCCTTACATGGAAGAGGGGCTCATCACGTACTTCAAGCGTCGGCTGCGCCTGTCGGACGACGAGTTCGTGTCCATCATGCGCCGCCCGAAGAAGACCTTCCGCGACTACCCCACCTACAAGAAGCGCTTCGAGCGCTGGCGCCCGGCCTTCTGGGTGCTCGCGCAGGCGAAGCTCATCCCCATGAGCTTCTACGTGAAGTACACGTCGCGCGGAGAGATCGGGTGAAGGCCGCGCTCCGTCGGCGCCGCCGCGCCATCCCCTGCCTGCTCACCGACGACGGCAGCCTCGTGAAGACCGTGCGGTTCCGGGGGCGAGATCACATCGGCGATCCGGCCAACGCCATCCGCATCTTCAACGAGCTCGAGGTCGACGAGCTGTTCCTCCTCGACATCAGCGCGACCCCGGACGGTCGTGAGCCCAACCTCGAGCTCGTGCGGGAGGTGGCGGGAGAGGCGTTCATGCCCGTCGGCTACGGCGGCGGGCTCACCGAGGCTCGGCAGGCCGCCCGCCTCGTGCGCGCGGGGATCGAGAAGGTGGTCGTCAACTCGGCGGCGCTCCTCCGCCCGGCGCTCATCACCGAGCTCGCGCAGGAGATCGGCAGCCAGGCGGTCGTCGTCGCGATCGACGTGCGGACGACGCTCCTCGGCGAGCGGCGCGTCGTGTCGCGGTCGGCGTCCAAGGTGCACGACGTGCGGCTCTTCGACTGGATCGACGAGGCGCAGGCGCGCGGCGCGGGGGAGCTCCTCCTCACCTCGGTGAACCGCGAAGGCACCTGGTCTGGCTTCGACCTCGCGATGATCCGCGCCGTCGCGGCGCGCGCGAGGGTGCCACTCGTCGCGCACGGAGGCGCGGGCTCGGTGGACGACATCCGGCTCGCGGTGCAGGACGGCCACGCCGACGCGGTCGCGCTGGGGAGCCTCGTCGTCTACCAGCGCAAGGGGCTCGGCGTGCTCGTCGGCTACCCCGAGCGGCAGAGCCTGCATCGAGCGCTCGCGTGACCCGCGAGACACCCCGACGTGCCCGCCGGCGCCCCCGCGCGACAGGTTCTACCTCGAGCGCTCGGGTGACCCGCGAGACACCCCGGCGTGCGCGCCGGCGCCCCCGCACGGCGGAGCCTGCCTCGAGCGCTCGACGGACCCACGAGACAGCCCGGCGCCCCCGCCGCGCAGCGGAGCCTGCCTCGAGCGCTCGACGGACCCACGAGACAGCCCGGCGCCCCCGCGCAGCGGAGCCTGCCTCGAGCGCTCGACGGACCCACGAGACAGCCCGGCGGGCTCCCGCGCGATCGATCCAGGCGGAGCCGCGTCAAGCGCCCGCCGGCAGCGCGGCGCGACGACGCCTCTCGGCCGCGAGCGCGCGGAGCGTCGGGAGGTACGCTCCGACGACGAGCCCCACCGCGACGAGCCCGATCGCCGCTCGCACCACGATCTGCGCGACCAGCCCCGGCCACACCCCGCGGCTGACCAGCAGCCCCGCGTCGAGGCCCGCCGCCACCACGAACGCGAGCACCATCCGCCACCGCGACAGGCGCATCGGGATGAGCGCGTGCGCATCGCGGAACGCCCACGCCGTGTACGCGGTCCCTCCCATCGAGATGGCGAGCGCGGCCCCGAGGATCCCTCCATGGAGGACGTGCGCCAGACCGAGGAGCGGCAAGGTGGTCGCCGCGCCCACCGCCGAGGCGACCAAGAGCGGCGCGCTCCGCGCCTTCACCGCAAAGATGACGGCGAACACGCTCGGCAACGTCATCACCGACTGGTTGAGGAGGAGCACCGCCAGCACGGGCTCGGAGGCGTCGTAGGAGGACTTCCCCGTCACGAGGCGGAGCATGGGCAGCGCCGTCAAGGTCGCGAGGACCGAGAGCGCCGCACCCAACGAGGCGGACAGCTCGGTCGCGGAGCCGTAGATCGCGGAGCGATCCTCCTCGGGGAGCGACATCGCGAAGGGCGTCCACGCCTGCACGAAGGCGAACGACGCGAGCCCCACGATGGACGAGAGCGTCGAGGCGAGCTGGTAGTGCGCGACCTCCTCCTTCGACCCCAGCAACGTGAGGATGTAGACGACGGCGGAGGTCATGCACCAGGAGAGGATGATCGTGCCGACGAAGGGCGTGGAGAACGCCAGCATCTCGCGGAGGCGGCTCCACTGGGCGCGCGCCCACGACAGCCGCCCACGCATCACGAGCAGGGTGACCACCGTCGAGAGCGCCGCACCCGACGCCTGCGCGACGACAATCCCGGTGAGATCGAGTCGGCGCAGCGCGAGGAGGGCGAGAGCCGTCGTCGCCGTGACGACGGGGGCGATCAAGGACAGCGCGACGCTCGGCTTCGCGCGGAGCTCCATCCGGTACCAGAGCGCGCCGACCTTGGGGATCGACGTGGTGAGGACGGACGCGCCCGCGGCGACCAGCACCGGCGAGAGCCGCTCGCTGCCGAGCAAGAGGCGAGCCAGCGGCGCGCGAAAGGCCACGAGCGCCGCGCCCGCCGCCCCGCCCGCCACGACCAGGAAGGCGAGCCACGAGGAGAAGGTGCGCCTGCGATCCTCGTCGTCCTTGTGGGTGACATACCAGGTGGCCGCCGCGTTATCGAGCGAGAAGGAGATGAAGATCCCGGCGAAGACGAGGGTCGTGTTGTACGTCGCGAGCACCCCGTAGTCGGCGACCGAGAGCGAGCGTGTGTAGAGGGGCACGAGGATGAACCCGATGCCCGACGAGACCGCCGTCGAGAGCCCGTACACGACCGTGTCGCGCGCGAGGTTGCGGAGCGCGCTCACGGGGCTTCCGTGACGAGCCCGCGCTCCGCGGCGCCGCGGAGATCGACCGTGGGCTGGAAGCGCTCGGCCACCCGCCGAGACCACTGTCGGCTCGAGCGAGACAGGCGCGCGCCGGCAGGCAGGACGTACCGCTCCAGGTAGAAGCGCGGGACGAGCTCACCGGGCCGCGCCTCCTCGACGTCCGCGACGACGCTCCTCGCGACCTCGACGGGCGCGTACTCGCTCCTCGCCCACGCCCTCGCCTCGCGCGCGAGGGCGACGCGGCGCTCGACGTCGAGCACCGCCTCGCGGAGACGGTCCTTCAGCGTGTCGACCGTGACCGGCACCACGGGGGCCCCGCCCATCGTCCGCGTGAGCACGAGCGTCCCGAGCGACATCGCCTCGGCGCTGAGCACGCCGGGCCCGTGGAGCCACAGCTCGTCGACCAGGATGTCGGCGTCCCGGAGCGCCGCGAGCACCTCGGCGCGCGGCACGCCCTTCAGCAGGCGGAACTCGAGCTCGAGCCCCTCGGCTCGGAGCGCCTCGACGGCGGCGACCACGTGGGACGTCCCCTTCACGTCCTCGCGAGACGGCGCGTGAAGGATCTTCGGACGAGCGCGACCGGGCACGTGCTCCTCGAGCTCCGCGAGCCCCGCGAGGGCGAGTCGCGCGCGGTGGTACGGACGGATCTGCAGCCCCGCCTGATCGGGCACGGAGTAGACGGCGTCCGCGTACCACTCGACCGCCCGGATCTTCGCCACCTTGCGATTGACCGGGTCTCGTTGAAATTCGCGCCGCCACCTCGAGACGTCGACGCCATACTCCTGGGACAGCGCCGAGATGTGCCGGACGTCGCTGCCGAGGAAGAAGCACGCGATGCGCTTGCCCAGGGCGCGCAGGAGCGGAAAGAGCCACGCCTCCGGGGCGAAGGGCCTGTAGACGAACACGAAGAGATCGTGATCGAGGAGCCGCCTCCAGAGCGGTGAGGTGGAGATCACCCGGACCGGCCCATCGTCGAGGCGGTAGGCGATCGAGCTCCACGGGCGCGGCCACTTTCCGTAATCGACGAGCCGCCTGAGCTCGTAGCCGCGCTGCAGGTCGTAGGTCGCGAGCGTGTCGCAGGGGCCGTCGACGAGCGTCGTCGTCTCGTGACCGAGCGCGCGGAAGCCCGCGTCGAGCCCGCTCAGGACCGAGGCCGTGTCCGCCGTCCCGAGGAAGACCCGCATCGCGCCCGCCCACCTACCCGCGAGCGCGCACGAGGGACACGAGCGTGTCGACGACGTATCGCTGCTGCTCGATCGTGAGGCCGCCGTAGAGAGGGATCGTGAGCGCGCGCGCGAAGATCTCGTCCGTCACTGGGAAGTCGCCCTCCCGGAAGCCGCCCCACTCCCGGTAGCTCCGGATGAGCGGCATGTGCCAGGTGCCGAGCGTCGTCTCGATGCCCGCGGCCTTCATCTCCGCCACGATCGTGTCACGCGCCCCGCGCGCGGAGGGCGGCAGGAGCGTCACGTACGACTGGTAGACGTGCCGGCTCTCCGGGAGCGCGCGGGGAGGCCGGATCCCGGTCCCCTCGAGGAGGCCGTCGTACACCGCGGCCCTCTCGATCCGCGACGCGATGATGCGCTCGAGCTTCGCGAGCTGCGTCAGGCCGAGCGCCGCCTGGAAGTCCGTCATCCGCATGTTGTGCCCCGGCATGACGAAGTCCGGGCTCGGCGCGTCGGGATCGAGCCCGTGGTTGCGGAGCATGCGCAGGCGCTTCGCGAGCGCGCCGTCCGAGGTCGTGATCATCCCACCCTCGCCGGTCGTGATGGCCTTCCTCGGGTGGAGGCTGAAGCAGCCGACGTCGCCGAGGGCCCCCGCCTTCTTGCCGTGGAGCTCGGTGCCGAGCGCGCACGCCGCGTCCTCGATGCAGGGAACACCGAGGTCGCGGCACACGGCGAGGATCCCGCCCATGTCGGCCGCGCCGCCGAAGGTGTGCACCGGCATGACCGCGCGGAGGCGCGTCGCCTTCTTCGCCACCTCCGCGAGCGCGTCGGGGCGCATGTTGAAGGTGTCGGCGTCGACGTCGACGAAGAGCGGACGGGCGCCGACGAGGCGGATGACGTTCGCCGTCGTGGGCCACGAGTAGGTGCAGACCGCGACCTCGTCGCCTGCGCCGATGTCCATCGCCTGGAGGCACAAGAAGAGCGCGGAGGTGCAGTTCGACACCGCGACGCAGTGGGGCGCGCCGATGACGTCGGCGTACGCGCGCTCGAAGGCGGCGACCTGCGGGCCCTGGACGAGGAAGCCGCTGCGCAGGACCTCGGCCACCGCCGCGACGTCGGCGTCGTCGATGTCGGGGACGATGAGCCGGATCACGCGCGCTCCCGCTCGGCCCGGTACCACGCGAGCGTCGTCGCGAGCCCCTCGGCGAGCGGCGTGCGGGCCACCGGGCCGATGATCGCCTCGACGCGGTGGACGTCGGCGCAGTGACGGCGGACGTCTGCGACCCGGGCTGGCGCGTGCTCGATGGGCCCCGTGTAGCCGAGCTCCTTCGCCATCGCGGCGACGAGCGTGTTCATCGACGTCTGCTGGCCGCTCCCGACGTTGAGCACCGAGCCTCTCGGCACGTCGGCCTCGGTGAGGCGGAGGAGCGCGTCGATGGTGTCGAGGACGAAGACGAGATCGCGGGTCTGCTCGCCGTCGCCCTGGATGACCGGGCGCTCCCCCTCGGCGATGCGCCGGAAGGTGAGCGGCACGATCGCGGCGAGGGCCTTGTCGTTCTGCCTGGGGCCATAGTTGTTGAAGGGCCTCACCGTGATCGCGTCGAGCTCGAACATCCGCACGTACGACGCGACGGCGAGATCGGCCGCGGCCTTGCCCGCGGCGTACGTCGTCTCGGCGAGGAGCGGGTGGTCCTCGTCCATCGGGACGCGCTGCGCGGTGCCGTAGACCTCGGAGCTCGAGAGGTGCACGAGCTTCGCGTACCTCCCGGCGCGCTGGAGCTCGAGCAGGCCGAGCGCGATGTCGAGGTTGACGCGGCACGCCCCCGCCGGGTTGAAGAAGGAGTACCCGAGCGCCTTCGTCGCGAGGTTGTAGACGACGGTGGGGCGGAAGGCGTCGACGGTCGCGGCGAGCGCCTCGAACTCCGCCGCGTCCTCCCGGAAGAGCGCGAAGCGATCGCCCGCCTGCCGCGCCACCGCGAGGTTCTCCTCCTTGCCGAGGAAGAAATTGTCGATGACGGCGACGTGCGCGCCGCGCGCGAGGAGCGCGTCGACGAGGTGGCTGCCGATGAACCCGGCGCCGCCCGTGACGAGCGCGCGCACCGACGAGTCGAGCTTCATGAGGAGAGCCCGCGGACGCCGTGAGAGGAGCCGGACGCGACGAGATCGAGCGCGACGCGGATCGCCGCGAGGCCGTCCTCGCCGGTGACGGGCACGGGGCCGTCCTCGAGCACCGACGAGACGAACGCCTCGAGCTCGGCGCGCAACGGCTCCTTCTTGGGGATGTACGATCGGATGAAGTCGCCCTCGACCGCGCCCGAGAAGTTGGTCGCCGCGGTGTACGACTCGTTGACCCGCCCGTTCTTGAACCAGGAGAGATCCTGCGTGAGGTAGTCGGCGACGAAGGTGCCGCCCTCGCCGACCACCCAGAGCTCGCGCAGCTTCTTGGGGCTGAGCCACGACACGTCGAGCATGCCGATCGGCCCCGACTCGAAGCGGAGGAGCCCCGAGAGGAGATCCTCGCACGTCTTGTGCGCCATGCGCGCCGTCTCGGCGTAGGCGCGCACGACGCGCGAGCCGGTGACGTGGTGCATCGCGTCGATGTCGTGCGTCGCGAGGTCGAGCACGACCCCGACGTCCGCGATCCGCGCCGGGAAGGGCGAGAGGCGCCGCGCGTGGAGCTGGAACACCTGCCCGAGCTCGCCGGCGTGGACCCGGCGCCGCAGCTCGATGACCGCCGGGTTGAAGCGCTCGACCTGCCCGACCATGAGCTTCTTGCGCGTGCGCGTCGCCGCGTCACAGAGCGCCTGGCCGTCCTCGAGCGTCTTGGCGATCGGCTTCTCGACGAGCACGTGGGCGCCCGCCTCGAAGCAGTCGATGCCGACCGCGCGGTGCAGCTCCGACGGCACCGCCACGACGACGGCGTCCGGCCTCGCCTCGGCGAGGAGCTCGCGGTGCTCGGCCCAGACCCGGGCCGACGGAGGGACGAACCGCAGCGCCTTGCGCGAGGCCTCGCTCGGATCGGCGAGGCCGACGAGCTCGACCTGGGGGAGCTCGGAGAGCACCCGGACGTGGTTGCGACCCATGTTGCCGAGCCCGACGACGGCGACGCGGAGCTTGGTCGTGCTCACAGCGCCTCGACCTCCTGGACGATGTACGCGAGGTCCTCGGGCGTGAGGCCCGGGTGGACGGGGAGGGAGAAGACCTCGCGCGCCGCGGCCTCCGCGTGCGGCAGGTGCTCGGCCCCGTGGCCCCGCTCTCGGAGGTGCGCCTGTTTGTGCGCGGGCACTGGGTAGAAGACGCCGCAGCCGACGCCCCGCTCGTTCAGCCGCTCGACCGCGCGATCCCGCGCCTCGGCGCCGCCCTCGAGGCGCACCGTGTACTGGTGGAAGACGTGCGTCCGATCCGGCGCGACGACGGGCGTCTTCACGCGATGGAGCCCCTCGGTGAGCGCCCTCGCGTTCTTCTGGCGCGCGGCGCTGAAGGCGTCGAGCCGCGCGAGCTGCGCGAGCCCGATCGCCGCGTGGAGATCGGTCATGCGGAAGTTGAAGCCGAGGAGATCGTGGTGGTAGCGGCGCCGCATCCCGTGCTGGCGGAGGGTCCGGCAGAGCTCGGCGATCGCGTCGTCGTCGGTCGTCACCATGCCGCCCTCGGCGCTCATCACGTTCTTCGTGGCGTAGAGGCTGAAGGCGCCGGTCCCGAAGCTCCCCGCACGCTTGCCCTTGTACGCGGCGCCGATGGCCTGCGCCGCGTCCTCGACGAGCGCGAGCCCGTGCTTCTTCGCGAGGGCGACCAGCGGGTCCATGTCGGCCGGCTGCCCGTACAGGTGCACGGGCAGGATCGCCTTCGTCCGCGGGGTGATCGCGGCCTCGACGGCCGCGGGGTCGACGTTGAAGGTCACCGGATCGATGTCCGCGAAGACGACCTTCGCGCCCGTGAAGAGCACGCTGTTCGCCGACGCGATGAAGGTGAACGGAGAGGTGACGACCTCGTCGCCTGGGCCGACGCCGTGCGCGAGGAGCGCGAGGTGGAGCGCCGTCGTGCCCGACGACGTCGCGACCGCGTGCTTCGTGCCGATCGCCGCGGCGAACGCCTTCTCGAAGGCGGCGGTGCGCGGACCCTGCGCGAGGACGCCCGAGTCGAGCACCTCCATCACGGCGGCCTTCTCCTCGGGGCCGACGTACGGTTTCGAGATCGCGATCTGGCGCTTGTCGATCATGGGGTCCTCGTGGTGTCGTAGAGAGGGCGAGGGACGCTGAGTGCCTCGCCCGAGCGCTCGCAGGAGAGGGTCACCTGCTCGGCCCCGAGGCCGCCCTCGGTCACCTTCATCGGATACCCGGCCTTGCTGACGAAGCCGACGAGGCGCGCCGGGTTCCCCCGGACGAGCCCCTGGTCTGGCACGTCCTTGGTGACGACGCTCCCCGCCGCGACGAGCGCCCACGCGCCGATGCGGACGCCGCACTTGATGGTCGCGTTCGCGCCGATGGACGCGCCGTCGCCCACCTCGGTCTCGGTCACGTGCCAGTCAGCGGTCGACTTGAGCGAGAGATCGGGGTTTACCGCGCGCGGGAAGAGATCGTTCGTGAAGGTGGCGCACGGGCCGACGAAGACGCCGCGGCCGAGCTTCACGCCGACGAAGACGCAAGCGTAGTTCTGCACCTTGCAGTCGTCGCCGAGGACGACGTCGAGATCGAGGTACGCGCCCTGACCGATGATGCAGCGGGCGCCGACGACCGCGCGCTCCCGGATCTGCACATGATGCCAGATCTGCGCGTCGTCGCCGATCCGAGCCTCGGGGTGGACGTGCGCGGTGGGGTGGACTCTCGGGGGCATCTCTGCGCGGTCTCGTCGGTAGGTGCGCTCGGGGCGGGGCCCGTTCAGCGGAGCGGGCGGCTGCGTACAGGGCCGCGCCGCGAACGTCAACCGGCTGCCCAGCGACGAGCCCGCGCGCTCACCTCCCCGACGCGGTCTTCGGTGCGCCGGGGATCCGCCCCGCCGAGTCGGGGAGCATGTGGTGCATGCGGCGCCGCTTCACGGCGAGGTACTCGGCGGCGGCCGCGCTCGGCGCCTGGACGATGACGGGGACGCGCCCGACGACGTCGACGCCGAGCTGCCGCAAGGCCTCCACCTTCGCCGGGTTGTTGGTGAGCAAGCGCACCGACCGGACGCCGAGCTCCTCGAGCATCGCGACGGCCGCGTCGTAGTGCCGCGCGTCATCCGGGAGGCCGAGCATGCGGTTCGCGTCGACGGTGTCCGCGCCCTCGGCCTGGAGCGCGTACGCCCGCAGCTTGTTGACGAGGCCGATCCCGCGCCCCTCTTGCCGGAGGTAGATGATCGCGCCCTCCCCCACCCGGCCGATCTCCTCCTGCGCCGCCTCGAGCTGCTGCTTGCAGTCGCACTTCAGCGAGCCGAACACCTCGCTCGTGATGCACTCGCTGTGCACGCGGACGAGCACGCCCTCCTTGCCCCGCACCTCGCCCGCGACGATCGCCACGGGCTCGTGGGAGAGGAACGGATCGGCCCCCTCCAGGATGGGGCCCTCGTCGCGGTACACGATGACCTCGAACTCGCCGAAGTGGGTCGGCACCGGGGCGCTCGCTTGGCGGACGAGCCGCGGCCGGATCTCCTTGGGGGGGACGTGCATCGCGTGGATCTCTTGCTCGCGAGGGTAGAGGCCGGAATCTATCTCGAGATCGCCTCTCGTCAAGCCCCCCCCGAGACGCGAGGCGCCGCCCGGCCGCGCCCTGCGCTCACGCCGGGCCCCGCGACGCCAGATCGCGAGGCGCCTCCCGGCCGCGCCCTGCGCTCACGCCGGGCCCCGCGACGCCAGATCGAGGATGAGCGTCTCGAACACCGCGCCCGTCGGACGCTTGCCGCCCTTCAGCTGGAGATCGGCCTCGGCGAGGAGCACGAGCCAGCGCTCGAGCTCCTCGCGCGGGAGCGGCCGGACGCGCTGCGCCAGCTCGCGCGCCTTGAAGGGCGGCACGCCCGCCGACTTCGCCGCCGCGTCGGGCGCGTCCCCCGCCTCGAGCGCCGCCTTGAACTTGAGGAGCTGCCGCGCCGACCACGCGAACAGGCCGAGGAGCTTCGGGCCCTCGCGCTCGTCGAGCACCTCGTGGAGCAGCGCGAGCGCCTTCCGCCGGTCGCGCCGACCGACGGCGTCGATGAGCGAGAAGGCGCTCGTCTCGCGGACCTTCACGATGATCGCTCCGACGGCGTCCTCGGTGATCTCCGCGCCCTCGCCGACGAACAGCGAGAGCCGCTCCACCGCGTCCACGAGCGCGGCGAGATCGGGGCCGACGAGCGTCGCGAGGAGGCGCGCGACGTCGTCGCGGACCTTGACCCCACGCTCCTTCGCGCGGGCCGCGACGAAGCCCGGGAGCTTCTCGTCTGGCAAGGGATCGCACGCGACCAGGAAGCCCTGCTTCTTCGCGAGCGAGGAGAACCGGCGCCGCGCGTCGATCTTCGTCGCGACGAGGGCGAGGCACGTCGAGGGGGACGGCGCCTCGGCGAATTTCGCGAGCTTGTCGAGCGCCTGCGCCTCGCCTTGATCCCACCGCTCCACCTGCCGCACGAGGACGAAGCGCCGCTCGGCCATCATCGGCATCGTGCGCGCGGCGGCGAGCACCCGATCGATCCCCGCCTCGTCCGCGAGGAGCACGTCCTCGTTGAAGTCGGCGACGGCGCCGGCGAGCGCGCGATCCCGCAGGGCGCGGACGGCGCGATCGACGAGGTACCGCTCCTCGCCCGCGAAGAGGTACACGGGGCGGAGCGCTCCGCGGTCGATCTCGTCGGCGAACTCGCGAGGCGTCACGGCCGACACGAGCCCCCGAGCCGCACCGAAAGTCAACGAAGAACGACCGCGAGGCGCGCCCTCCCCCGTCGACGACCATCGCCATTTGACAGACGCGCGTGACGCCTGGCAAGCTTGTGCTGTCGACCTCTCTCGGCGCGACCGCGAGCGCCCGGAGGACGAGGAGAGACGCGAACCACCCATGTCCGACCCGCCGGCACCCCAGGGGAAGTCAGAGCCAGGCCCCGATCCCCTGCTCGGTCGCACGATCAACGATCGCTTCAAGATCATCTCGCTCATCGCCCGCGGCGGGATGGGGAAGGTGTACCGCGCCGAGCAAGCTCCCCTCGGTCGCGCCTGCGCCCTGAAGATCCTGAACCCCAACTACGCGGGCGACAACGACCCCGAATTCCACAAGCGGTTCTTCCTCGAGGCGAGCATCGCCTCGAAGCTCACGCACCCGAACACGGTGACGATCTTCGACTACGGCAAGGCCAAGGACGAGGAGATCTACTACATCGCCATGGAGTACCTGGAGGGGCGCACCCTCCACAAGGCGATCAAGGCGGAGGGGCCCTTCGGCGAGGAGCGCGCGGCGCACGTCGCGCGCCAGATTTGCCGGGCGCTCCGCGAGGCACACAGCCTCGGCGTCATCCACCGCGACCTCAAGCCCGCGAACGTCTACCTCATCGAGCACGCGGACGAGACCGACTTCGTCAAGGTGCTCGACTTCGGCCTCGTGAAGAACGTGGAGGGCGCCGCCGAGGAGCTCACCCAGGCAGGGCTCTTCATGGGGTCGCCCAAGTACATGTCCCCGGAGCAGATCCGCGGCGACAAGGTCGACGCGCGCACGGACATCTACTCGCTCGGCATCGTCATGTACGAGATGGTGACCGGGAAGGTGCCCTTCGATCGCGCCAACTCCGTCAACATCCTCATGGCGCACGTGAACGAGCCGCCCCCGCCGCTCACGGACACCTTCCCCGGGTGCGAGGCGTCACCCGAGCTCGAGTCGATCATCTTCCGCTGCATCGCGAAGGATCCGGCCGAGCGCTTCGCGTCGATGGACGACGTGCTCGCCGCCCTGAAGCGCACGGGCTCGGGGGCGCTCACGGGCACGATGATGGGCGCGCCGGCCACCGGAGAGTACGGCTCGGCGGCGGGGGCGCTGCTCACCGGCTCGGGTTCGGGGCCTCACGCGGCGCGCAGCTCCAACCCGGGCATCCTCGGCACGACGGGCTCGGGGCCGCTCGCCGGCACCTCGACCCCGAGCGTCTACCCGGAGAAGAAGAGCGGCAAGGGGGCGATCATCGCGGTGGGCTTGGTCGTCGCGGTGGGCGCCGCCGCGGCCTTCGCGTGGACCCGGTCCAAGGCCGAGGACTCCGCTGCCGCGGCCGCGACGTCCGCGCCTCCGTCGACGGCCAGCGCGACGGCAGCGCCGACGCCGACGCCGACACCGACGGTCGACGCCGAGGCCGAGCGCGCCAAGAAAATCGCCGCGCAGAAGGCCGTCGTGAAGGTCGAGACCGAGCCGTCGGGTGGCATCGTCCGCTTGAAGGACAAGGACGGTCAGGAGCTCTGCAAGGACACGCCGTGTGAGGTCTCCTTCGCCGGAGAGGACGCGACTCCGGGCCGTGAGGTCAAGCTCTACGCCACGAAGAAGGGCCACACGGGCGAGACGAAGACGATCAAGATCGGCAACGACGAGCGGGTCACGATCAAGCTCGCGCCGCTCGGCGGAGCACCCGTGGGTCGACCGCAGCCTCCTGGCGGACAGCCAGACACCGGCTTCAAGCCCGTCCCGTACTGATCGCCGCGCCTCTCGTACGCTAGCCGCCGCGGCGCGCGCGCTGGGAGATCTGCGCGGCGAGCGCTGCTGCGGCGGTCCGGTAGGCGCGCGGGCCGTCGTAGTGCGCCGCGACCGGCACCTCCGGGTAGGCGCGCGCGCGCTCCGCGATCGCCCACGAGCCCTGCTCACCGAGCGATCGCTCACATTCCACGTAGACCCCCTCCGGGCCCTCTTCCTTTGCGTCGTGCGCGTGCAAGAGGCCCTCGAGCTCGGCGAGCAGCGCCGCGTCCGGCGTCGGCACGAGCAGCGAGGTGAGCGCCCCGTGGTCGACGCGGAGCTCGGCGGCGCGGCCCAGCGCGACACCCCCGCGAGCCTCTCGAACCGCGGGGAAGAGGATCTTCTCCTCGATGCCGATGTGCCGGAGCAGCCCCGCCCGGAGCGCCACGTACGCCTCGCGGTCCACCTCGCCGCTCGGAAGGACGGCGCGCGCGAGGAGCGCGTGGAGGCGCGCGTGCTCCTCGGTGAGCAGCTCCGCCACGCGTCTCGGCGCGTCACGCATGGAAGCGATCAGAAGGCCTGGAGCCGCCTCACGAGGTCGTCGCGCTCGCGCTCGCTTCCCGCCTCGGTGTCCGTCATCGGGTAGAGCATCCCCTCCTCCTTTTGGTTGTGCGCGCCGAGCACGTCGACCAGCTCGCGGAGCGCCCAGGAGAAGTCCTCCTGCTTCTCCGCGACGAGGGCGCGGGTGACCGCCGCCATCTTCTCGCGGATCTGCACGTGCTCCTGGCGCATGACGACGGTCGGGCCAGCCCCTCGCATCCCTGTCTTCCCCTCGAAGTACGAGAAGAGGATCTCCTCCTCGAAGTCGATGTGACGATCCAGGCCGCACACGAACTCGGCGAAGAGCGCCCTCGCGGCGCCGAAGTCGCCGTCGTCGACCTTGGCCTCGACCTCCTCGACGATCGCGTCGAGGCGACGGTGGTCGACCTCGAGGCACTCGCTGACGGTCCGCGGCCCGACCTCGTCGCGGCGCAGGATCTCGACGCGATAGCGCGATGGGCTGGCCTCGAGGACGTTCCACTCGAACATCCCCGCGCGCTCCGCCTGAAACTGATAGAGGAGCGGCTTCGGGTAGTGGTCGTTGACGAGGACGAAGGAGTCCCCCTCCTCGAGGGCGTCGAAGGTCTCGAAGATCGTCTGGTGGCGGACGGCGGGCGGGATGGTCGTGGCGAGGAGCTCGCGGCGATCGGGCATGGGCGTCGATCCTATCAGGCGGAAGGTGCGGACGACGCCATCCCGCGTGGGCGCAGGACGTGGTTCTCGAGGTGGACGTGCGTGAAGAGATCCTTCTCGACCTTCTCGAGCTCGGAGAAGAGCGTCCGGTAGCTGTTGCATCCCCAGTCGGGCACCGCATAGTCGTCGGTCGCAGCGCGGGCGCGGGTGAGCAGCTCGGAGACCTCGAGGTGCTCGGCGTACATGGCGTCGAGCAAATCACGGAGCTTCGTCTTGTCGCTCGCTTTGTCGCCGAGCGTGGGGAAGAGCGTCTGCTCCTCGTCGTCCATGTGGGGCAAGAGCGAGTCGACGAGCTCGTTCACGACGACGGCGAGGTCGCGCAGCTTCGGGTTGTGATCCCCGTGGACGCGCTGCACCTTGTTCGCCAGCATCTGGACGAACGGCAGCGTCCGACGGAGGTACTCGTGGTGCTTCGAGACGATGTACTCGGTGAGCGCGCCCGTCGAGAGCGCCTGCGGATCGATCCCCTGGCCGCCGCGCGACGCGGACGACGCCACGGCCGCCTCGAGCTCACCGACGAGCTTGTCGACGTCGAGGCTCCGCGCCTTCGCGGCCTCCTCGATGGGCATCTCCCCGCGGCAGCAGAAATCGATGCGGTTGCGCTGGAAGACCTCGGCGCACTCGGAGTGCTGGAGCACGAGGTCGGCGACGGGCTGGGTTCTGTCGATCATGGAATCGGGGCCTCCGCCGCGGCCCCTGCCAAGATCGGGCCAACGCTTTCTCCAGCGACGGATCGCCCTCGGCGCACGACCGCCCATGCGCTCGTTCCGTATTGGAACATGCGGAGCGGATCTCTACGTGGCGCGGCTCAGCCCTTCGCCATCCAGCCGATCAGCTTGTAGAGGAGGCGTGCGCCGACGTTGGCGTCCCAGTCGTCGTCCCCGGAGGGGTGCGGCGCGACCTCGCAGAGATCGGCGCCGACGATGCGGCGCCCCGAGCGGACGACCTCGGCGAGGAGGAAGCAGGCCTCGTGGAAGGAGAGCCCGCCGGGGACGGGGGTGCCGGTGCTCGGGCACAGGGTAGGGTCGAGCCCGTCGATGTCGAAGGAGACGTACACGTCGCGCGGCAGATCGCTCACGATCGCGCGGCCGAGCGCCGCGAAGGGCGTCCCCTCGAGCCGGGCAGCCGCGAGATCCGCGTCGAAGTGGGCGCGGATGCGGGCGCCTTGCTGGTCCATGAACGCGGCCTCCGACTCGCCGTAGTCACGGATCCCCACCTGGACGAGCCGGGCGACGCCGGGCACCGAGGCGAGCACGTTGCGCATGATCGACGCGTGCGAGTGGACGAACCCCTCGAAGGCGTCGCGCAGATCCGCGTGCGCGTCGAGGTGGAGCACCCCGAGCCCGTCGAACCGCGCCGCGTGGGCGCGGATGGCGCCGAGGGACACCGAGTGATCTCCGCCGAGGACCACGACCTTCTTCTTCGCGCCGAGCAGCCCGTCCACCGTGTCGAGCACCCGGTCGCACATCGCCGCGGTGAGACGGTTCACGAGCGCGAGCTGTCCCGCGAGCGCGGCGGTCGCGCCGCCGGCCTCGATGATCGGCGCCGCTGCGACGGAGGCCTCGGCGTTCCATGCGACGAGCTGGGGATCCTCGTCGAGCATGGAGATCCCGGCCTCGTAGGGGCGTCCGAGCTCGCGGTCGAAGAGATCGACCTGCCGAGACGCCTCGAGGACCGCGCGGGGTCCCTTCGCGGCGCCGCGACGGTACGACGTCGTCGCGTCGAAGGGCACGGGCACGACGACGACCGAGGCGTCCTCGGGGGAGCACGAGAGGCCAAACAGGCCGGAGCCAGGGAGCGCTGCGGCGTCGGGATCGAAGGTCACGGCGCGCTCTTCGTCCCGCCTCGCGGGCGACGCAAGCGCGCGCTGGCGAAGCGCTGGACACGAGCCCGGCGGCACGAAGCCGGCCGCTCCAAGCGACTCGCTCGCCGACGCAAGGCTCGAGCGAGGCCCCGCCCGATCGACGCGAGCCCGACCGAGGCCCGAGGCCCCGCGCCCGATCCGCGCTCGTCCACGGCTCATCGGCCTGGCGCAAGCCGACCGAACGCCTCGGCTCGAGCTGCGCTCGTCAGCGCGGGCTCACTGGCAGCCGTTCGCGCAGTCGAGCCCCTGCATGCACGACGAGCTCGCTTGGCACTGATCGTAGAAATCGTACACGCATTTCGGGGTCGAGCCGAGCTTGTCGTTGAGGCAGTCGACGCAGGGTTGGTCCAGGGCCTGCGAGCTACAGTACGGCTTGCACTCCTTGGCGCAGACAGCGGACTTTCCGCAGCCACACGCCTCGATGATGAGATACTGGTATTCCATCACCCCGCCGCCCGTCACGTCGTCGCAACACTGGTAGCAGGCGTCTGGTCCGTCGTTCCAGCACTCGGAGAAATCGGGGGCGCCTCCGCTCCCACCCGCCGCGTAGCCTCCGTAGCCCGAGACGGCGCCAGTCGCTGCGCTCCCGCTGGCGCCCGCGATGGCCGCCGCTCCCGCCGCTCCGCCGAGCCCCGCGCTCCCACCGCTGCCGCTGCCCCCTGCCGTCGACGCGCACGAGCAGGCGGACCACGACGAGCCGTCCTTCGCGCAGGAGCGCGTGCCGGTCTTGCCGTCGAGGCAAGCACACGGCTCGGTGGAGCGGCGTACACACACGTCGTCCCCAAGATCATCGAGGCCGTTGCGGGTCCCGCACGCCACGAGGAGGACAGCCGCCACGAAGGACCAAGCGTACCGAGCCATGAGATCTCGGAGTCTAGCTCAGCGAGCGGCTCTTTCGTCAACTCACCCGCGCGGCCCCTGCGACGAGCTCGTGGAGCTCGAGGCCCCGACGCCGCCCCGCTTCGGCAAGGCGCCGCCCATCAGCCGGCCTGCGACGAGCTCGTGGAGCTCGAGGCCCCGACGCCGCCCCGCTTCGGCAAGGCGCCGCCCATCAGCCGGCCTGCGACGAGCTCGTGGAGCTCGAGGCCTCGACGCCGCGAGCGCAGGGGATGTCGCGTCGACGCCTCAGCGAGGGCTGGCCCAGAGCAGGAGGACCCGCTCGCCTGCGACGAGCGCGAAGCCGTCGGGGCGCGGCGCTGGCAGCGTGATCACACGCTCCCGCTCATCGCCACCGCCGCGCGCGAGCAACACCTCGCCAGGGACCTCACCCCGGAGCGGCACCAGCGCGACGAGCTCCGGCGCGGGCTCGTCGAAGCGGACGACGAGCTCCGCGCCGACGAGCGACAGCTCGATCCCCTGCGCGCGCCCGACGGCGCTCTGGGCCGTCCACGAGGCGGCGTCGTGCAGCGTGAGCTCGGAGGGTGCCCGCGCGATCTCAGGGAGCACGAACACCTCGTCGCTGAGCTCGATGGACACCCGCCCGAGCGCGCGCGCGAGGATCTCGGCGAGCGCGCTCGTCGTCGTGCGTGGCCACGTGGCGTCCCGGACCGGATCGACAGGCGCACCGCGCAACGCGGCGTCGAGCCGGAGCGCGACCCGATCCGAGAGCGAGAGCAGCACGCCGTCCCCGTCTGGGTGCGCTCCCACCTCACACACGACGCGCAGCGCGGCCTCGGCGAACGGGAAGAGCGCCGCGTCGTGGGCGTGACCCAGCTTCGCGATGGAGTCGGCGAAGAGCCGCGTGAGCTGCGACGCGGGGCCTCGAGGCACGCCCAGGAACGACTCGGCGAGCGCCGTCGCGCCGAGCCGCTCGGCCTCGGCCGCGACCGCGACCGGATCGCCGCGCAGCGAGCCCACGAGCTCGTCCAGGAGCGGGGTCCGCGGGACCTCGACCGGGGAGCGCCGCGCGCGCGCCGGGAGCATCGAGAGCCGCTCGACCAGCGAGGCCCACGTCGCGACGTCGTTCTCGGGGTCGTCTTCGTCCCGGTGCGCGGCGCGGAGGGCGCGGCCGAGGGTCACGAGATCAGCCTCGTCGAGGTCGGGGCGGTCGAGGAGCGCGAGGACGGCGGCGTGGGACGGGATCATGAGGGGCCTCGGATGCCCGATCGACGGAGCGCCTCGAGCAACATCAGCCGACCCTTGCTCACGCGCTCACAGACCGCGCCCTCGCGCTTCGAGGTGGGCTTGTCTCGCCCGATACGGAGGAGATCGGCGATCGCGCGCCGCGAGAGCCCCGACGGCTCGTCGGCCTTCGCGGCGTCGAGCTCCGCTCCGTGTCGCTCTCGGTACCCCGCGGACGGCGCGCCGCAGCGCTTCCCTGCGTCGCACGCGCGCGCCTCGGCCTGCCCCGAGGCGGTCTCGTGGCAGTGCGCGAAGGCGGCCATCGCGGCGAGATCCCGCTCGACGTGCTCGTACGCCGGCCAGAGCGCGAGCATGAGCGGCAAGCTGCGCCCCGGGGGGAGCGCCTGGATCGTGCGGACCGCAACCAGGTGGTGCAGCGCGAGCCGCTGGACGCGCTCGGTCTCTTCACGGGGGAGCTCGAGCTCGACGGCGTCGTCCATCCGCGCGGGGTCATGCTCGACGCGCCGGAGCTCCGCGCGCGCTCGCGGCGATCGGAGCCAGTCGAGCAGCAGGTTCGACACGACGCGTCGCAAGAACCCATGGAAGCTGCCGTCCGCGGCGAACCGCTCGATCTTCTCGCCTGCCATGAGCCGCTCCTCGACGAAGCGGAGCGCCTCGATCCTCGCCACGTCGTCGGCGCGGCGGAGCAGCGCGTGGCCGGAGACCCGCGCGGACAGATCGGTGAGGCACAGCGCGCGGAGCTCGCCCGAGCGCCGCGCGACCCCGGCGACGACCGTCGACGCGGCGGGCGGGAGCGGCTCGGGGCCATACTCGGCCAAGTAGGCCGCCTCGAGCAGGAGGTCCTCGTCGGACCGCGCGGAGGCGCTCTCGGCCATGGCGTGCGCCATACTATCGGGTCGCGGCGAGAGTCCAACGCTCCCGCACCACCCAGCCCCGCGCGGACAGCGGCGCCTCCCGGCCAGCGCCGAGAACGCTCTCTGGCGAGCCCGAGGCCATCTCACGCACCCCTGCGGTGGTCCCCACGTGGAGATGTCGAGCGAAGGGGACACACGACTCCTCGGCGGCCCCGACGCGACCGCTCCGTCGGCACGCGGGTGAGCAGGGCAGCGCCCGGGGGACACACGCGGTCCTGGCGACGCGCCGACGGCGAGGAACGCGCGAAGGCCCGCCGTCGTCGGGAACGCGGGACACACGCGGTCCTGGCGACGCGCCGACGGCGAGGAACGCGCGAAGGTCCGCCGTCGTCGGGAACGCGTGCACCGACTTACCTGCCCATCGACGGCTGGCCTCGGCAAGAGCCGCCACGTCGAAGGCGCCGGAAAGGGAAACGGCTTCCGCAGTGCTGGACACGGTGACCCGCGAGCAGAAAGCCGGCATGGCGGGGCGTCCAGAAGCCGGATCCCGCTCGAGAGCCGCCCCAAGCGCGCCGACGTACGCGGCGAAGGACCTGGGGTCGAGCTGCGCCGTGGCGGGAGCTGGGGACGCAGCGACGCGTCGGGCAGCGCGCAGTCGCCGAAGCTCCTGCTCCTCGGCACGGAGACGCTCGGCAACGGCGTCGGACCAGCCGAGGCGCGCAAGAGCGTCGGCGAGATTCGCGATCCGGCGCTCGGCCGCAGCCACGTCATCCTGAGGCACCTCTTCCACGCCTTCCGCGGGGGTCGCAACGGGTGGCAGCCGGGCAAGCGCTTCCGCGGCGCCCTCGGGCGTCGCGAGGCGCGCGAGCGCACCGAGCACGGCGGACGTCGCGCGGTCCGTGGCGACGGTCCTCCCGACAGGACACGCGGGTTTCCCCACCGCACGGTGCTTCCGGCACCCGAACCGCGACACGTCTCTCCCGCCGTAGCGCTTGCGCGAGACGACCGACATGGGGGCGCCGCAGTGGGCGCAGCGCAGCAGGCCCGAGACCAGGTACACGTGCGCCCCCGAGCCCACGGGCCGACCGAACCCCGTCGACAGCTCCTCCTGCAGGCGACGGGCGGCTGCTTCCCACACGTCGACGGCAACGATCGCGAGCGCCGGAACGCTGCGAACCACATGCTCCGAGTCCGGCCGCCGCTTCCTCTTCCAGCCCCTCGCCCCTGGGAGCCGACCGGCCTCGTGCGCGTTCCACCGCACGAGGCCCTTGTAGCGCTCGTTGCGCAGGATCGAGTTGATCGCGCCGCGGCCCCACCCCTTCTCCGCGACCGGCGCTACCACGCCGCGCTCGTTCAGGCTTCGCGCGATGGCGGAGCGGGCCTCGCCGCGCACGAAGCGCTCGAAGATCTCGCGCACGACGGCTGCCTGGTCGTCGCGGACAGTCAGCACGCGACGCGGATGCGCCGGGTCCGACGGGTTCTCTTCGGCGCGCGAGGGGTACCCGTAGATGCGCCCGCCCGTGAAGAACCCTGCGAGCGCGCGCCCTTCGAGGCCGCGGTGCGTCTCCGTCTTGATCAGCTGGAGGAAGGTGTCGTTGACGAGCGCGAGTGCCCCGAAGGTGACCCGCGCGCCCATCGCATCAGAGGCCTGACCAGACGTGGCGTCGATGACGCGGACTCCCAGGCCGGCGAGATCGCCGAACACGAGCTGCCAGGTGTTCCCGAGATCACGGGACAAGCGCGACAAGTCGTCGATGATCCCCAATGCGACGGAGCCGGCACACCAAGGCCTCGCCGGCGACCCGTGGACCGCGTGCTGTCGAGCGCCGTGCCGGCTGGCTGCCGGCCTGCGAGCGCATCCGGGGAGTCGTCGCGCGGCGCGGGGACGGGCGAGGCCATTTGCGCGTTGCCGCGAGTCGAGGTCGCTGCCACCCTCCACTCACGTCGATGCGCTCTGCGGCTCTGGCCTGCGCTCTCTCCTTCCTCGCCGGTTGTGCGCTCGAAGACGGCCACCTTCCGACCGAGCCAGAGGAGCCCCATCCTGCCGTCCGCGATGCCGTGCGCTCGTGGGGCCTGGACGACATGGCGCTCCTTCGCTGCGCGGGACGACCGATCGGGCGAGCCGAAGTCGTCCAGGGGGAGCTTCGCCAGCGCTTCGCCAAGTGCGACTTGGGAGCAGCTCTTTCACGACGGAAGCAAATCCAGCTAATTTCACGCATCGACGCCCTGGCCGCGAAGGGTTCGTGTTGGGCACGTCGCCGCGGTACCTGCTCGCGTGAACGCGCCCGAACATGGCGTGGCGATGGAACTCCCAGTAGGCATCGTAGTCTCCCGACAGGATGACGGCGCGCAGAAGCAGGACGGCCTCGGCGCCTTCGGTCCCCCAGCGTGCGCCGCCGATGTCGAGGCGCCGCCGGATGAGGTGCCGACATGCGCCCTCGATCACGCCGGTCGCGATCGGCAGGCCTTCGCGCAACGCGGCGCCGTAGCGCAGGTAGGGCGCCAGCTTGAGCATGTACGCGGCGCAGTCATCGACCGGTGCGCGTCGCTCGATCCGCCGGAGCGTCGCCGACCGTCGCATGCCGGCCGCCACCTGGCTCGGATCCGCGCCGTCCAGCAACGCGCGGACCTTCCTCACCACCCAATGGCGCGCCTCGTCGGAGCCGGGCTCGTGGAACGCGTACGCCGCTGGCCACAGGTACTCGATGAGATGAATCAAGTCCGCGATGACCGTCACCTCGACGCCGGTCCGTGCCGCGGCCCGGTGTACAGCGCCGAGCTGGTCTCTGTTTCCGTCGAGCAGGACGACCCAGCGTCGGCGTCGCTGCGGATCGCGGGCCAGGGCCTCCCGGAAGCCTTGATCGATCACCTCGGCGTAGCTGGTCGCGATGCTCGCGAAGAGGCGCTTGTTCAGGGGCCGAGGCCGCCTCGGACGGGGCCGGTCGTCCCCCGGCGCGAGGCTCTCCAGCTCACCGACGACGTCGGCGGCGGTTCGCACGAACGGGGCGACGCTGTAGACAACGCCGACCTCCGCCATTCGCTTCCTGTTCTTCTTCTTGCCGCTCGTCAGCTTCGGCGGGAACGACGCGTCCACGGGCTCGTGTTCGGCCTTCTTCCGGGTCGCCGACCTCAACGAGTCGGTGCGCATGACGACGCCGGCCGCGTCGAACGACAGGACCAGCAACGCCTCCTCAGGATCCTCCACTTTGGGCTGAGACTTGTAGAACTCGACCACGTCTTCGGCCGCTCTTCTGGTGAGCTGCTCGGCTTGACGCTGCGGGACGTGAACGCCTCTCAGCCGCTCCAGCGTCGCGACCGCCGGCGCGTACGCCTCCGACGCGCAGAGCCGCGCGACTTCCTTTCGGACGCACATGGAGAACCCGTCCTCGGGCAGCTCCAACCCGGCATCTGCCGGCGCCCGCGAGTCGTTCGCCGGCTCCTGGTAGACGTATCGCGTCCACACCACGGGCCCCAAGAGCGACCGCAGCGTGCGCGAGCCACGGCGGCGTTCTCCGCGCCGGACGCCGTCCTCGCTCACCACTTCGACCTGCCGCTCGTGAACCGTCCTCAGGTCCAAGTCGTCCTGGTACAGCTGCCTCAGCAACGCCTGCCCTTGGTGGACGATCGCGCGCTCGACCACCTCGTGTCCGGCACCGAGGGCGTCCTTCGTGGACGCCATCTCGACCAGCTCGCGGTACATCGTGTGCGAGACAGCGAAGGGATCTGCGCTGGCAAACGTCGGCTCTTGCTCGTAGGCTGCGGTCATCGGGGTGTCTCCTCGGGCTATGGACTTCGAACATCCGTAGGTACGAGCGGCACCCCGATTTTGTTCCTCGAAATTGCGCAGAACGCATGGATATTGTTGGTGAATTCTTCCGTTCTGATCGATCTGCTCCCGTGCGACTTCCGTCTCCCCGCGGGAGCCGCCGTAGACGGCGCAGAGCGTGAGACTTGTCAGGCTCGCTGCGCTCCCTTCGTTCGGTGGGGCCCGGACTAAAGAAAGGTGCCGACATGCCCCGACTCTGTTACGCTGACTCCATCGTGGGCGTTTGTTCCAGAGCGAAAGTGAGCGCGGTCATTGCGGGGTTGACGCTTTTCCTCCCCGAGGCACGTGCACAGGACCCAGGGGGCACGGCGAAGTCCCTACCACTCCAGCCCCTCAAAGATTCGACCGACGACGAGGGGCGGCGACGGCCCGAAGCGACCGACCCCCGCGACGAGGTGCCACGTCACGCGTTCGTGGAGAGTCCCTTCAACCTCCAACGCGGGACGGTGTTCGCGTCGGGCACCGCGCAGGTGGTCCCCACCGAGCAGAAGACGCTCACATCTGGGGGCGTGAGGATCGGAGCGAGCCCCGTGGAGCGGCTGTCCGCGCACGTACTCCTGGGTCGGAACGCCGCGAACGGCTGGTCCCCTTCCGCGACAGCACACCTGCGCATCCTCGGCTCGCTGCAGCAAGGCTTCGCCCTCGGGTTGATGGCCACGTACAAGGCCGAGGGGTTCAGCGAGCTCGGGGGCGAGGCTGAGGTGGGCGTGACCGCCGGGTTCCGCACGACGAGGTTCTACCTCGACATGAACGCGGTGGGCGGGCGCGGGCTCGAAGAACACGAGGAGGGTGAAACCGACGGCGAGCTCAAGCTCCGCACCGGGTACTCTCTGACTCCCGCGCTTCGGCTCGGCGTCGAGGGCCAGGCGCGCCGCAGGTTCTCTGGAGCCCAGCTCGCACCCAACGGTCGCCAGTGGGATGCCTACGGAGGGCCCCAGCTCGTTGCCGCGCTCGGGACCTTCGTGCTCGCAGCGACCGGGGGCGTCACGAACGCGACACCGGATGGCCACTCTGGCGGATTCGGCTTGATGACGGTGTCCTTTCTTCAGGAGCGCACATGGTGAAACACCGGACTGCTCTTTCTCTCTGCTGCGCAGCGGTCCTCACCTCGGGCACTGCGGCGGCTGCGCCCACGCTGGCGGACATCGGAGCTTGGTCGTCCGCGCTCGGCTTCACGCCGTCGCTCGACCCAAAGACAGATGCTGACGCCGATGGCGTGTCGGATGTCTACGACATCTGCCCCGGCTTCAGCGAAGCGGCGTCGCCGTACTACCCAGAGTGCTACATCGGGGGAGGTACCCCGCTTGGGGCCATGACCCCACTGATGTGGCTGCCCGTGGAGTATCGGCCTGCGCCAGGAAGCGACTGGGCAAACGCGAATTGTACCCCCGCCATGGCCTTTCGCGTGAAGGACGATGTTGCAGGGGTCAAGACTTCCGGGGCGGTCATCGTCGGCGTGAAGACTCCGATCGCCGGAGTCGGCGTGAGCCAGAAGTTTCAGCCCTTCGTTGATGCCGCCATCGACAACTGGCCGGCCGCCGAGTCTGGCTACTGCCTGCTCTCCGTCGACCTGGCGAACCAGAAGGCCATCTTCGTCGACAACCCGATGGTTGCCAACGCCTGGGTGCAGTTCACCAAGACGGACGATCTCAACGGGAAGCTCTCCCCCAAACGGGGTATCGGCCTAGCGACAGGTGGGCAGGCTAACTTCCAGACGAGGGACATCTACACCAAGACTGCCGGACGCCAGAGATTTACACGGGCGGCGATCTACGGAGAGCAGGATCTGGGCGCGACAACGACCATTAAGCCTGTTGCCTGCGGGACGCCCGGCGCTGTCCCTGTCTGGGGATCCGCCAACGGCGGAGTGAAGCTCGCGGTGTGCTACCAGTTCGGGACGGTCCCGCCGGGTCCGGTGTGGCCCTTGCCGCCGAAGTGGTCCATCGTTCCGCCGAATCTCGACGACGCGATCATCAAGGACGGGACGGCGCGCGCAGACGGCGGTCCCCCGATGCTCGGGAGCTACCCGAAGGGATGGCTCCAAGACGTCCGCTATCGTCACCCCGCGGCCTTCAAGGGAATCGTGCCCCGCTCGGGCTTTGCCGCCTGGTTCCCGCTCCTGGACACCACGGTGTCCGGCCCGTTCAAGCCCGTGAAAATTTGGCTGCCGCTGCCGCCGGAGCTTGGACTGCACCACCCCGACTTTCTGTACCAGAAGCACACTCCGACGACGTTCCCAGTCTACGCACATGACGGGACGAACACGCAGACGAGTCAGCGCACCTCTCGTGTCACGACGGACCCGCAGTTCGGCGCCGTGACGGTGTTCGACACGCTACAGGCGGTTCACCCCAAGACGGGCCTCTTCCCGGAAACGTCCCAAGCGGCAAGCAAGTCCATGTTGGACCCCAACGGTCACCGCTGGAACACCAATGTCGGGACTACCGCCAAATGCTGGAATGGCATCTTCGAGTCGCAGGCGCACTATCCTGGGACCGCGCCCGGTGGACTCAGCGCCGACTGGTGTCCGGGGGCGCTCGAAGGGTGGGCGGCGACATCGAAGGCCATGGAGTACAACGGGAACTTCCTCATTTGCAATCCGGCCTACGAGTCCTCCCAGGACAAGGTCGGTCAGATCCTTGCCACCTTTCTCAATCCAAAGTCGGTGTTGGAATTGGGGGTGTGCGCGGGCATCGAAAAAGTCAAGGATGCAGTGCTCGGGGGGATCTGTTGCACTTGCGAGGGCGCCACGTTCGGAACCGTCCAGTGTTGCGAGAAGTCGTGCGGCGAGTACGTGGCGGATGTGCTCGGCCAAGCCGAGCTCGCGTGCTTGATCAAGCAGTTCATGGCTCAGCTGACTGACTACTTCCCGAACAGTGACCACTGGCCCCAGGTTGGAGGAAAGGTTCCGTTCGTCGGGGTCGTTCGAAATCAAAGCACGTCCGCAATCGGCCCGCGCGCCACGAGCTTCATGACTTGGGGCGACTTCGTGCTCGCCGACGCACACCAAGGGAATGATTGGAACTGGGAGTTTGAGACTCACGAGGTGATTGATCCAGGGTATCGGAGATTTGCCTCCGTGTCGGTCAACGGCTTGTTGCAGCCCCGTAAGATCGAACACGAAATGGAGTTCCAGATCGCCATGGGCGACTGGGACTCGAGCGCGTCTCTTCCCAACCCCCACTACGACTGGACCGTGGCTCAGTACTTTTTTGGACCGAGTCCTAAACAGGTCAACCTCGATCTCGAGTGGCTCGGACAACTCTTCCCAGCCGACCAGTGCGACAAGCATGGTATCCTGCGGGATGACACGCCGAAGTATTCGTTCGTCGAGAAGGAAACGTGGCCGGGAAGGACGACGCCGTACAACGGTCACAACATCAAGTGCAGGACGACTTGGCCTGAACACTTTGGCCGCGGAAACTTTACCCCCTTCTTGGAGCCAGCATTGAAGGTGGGCATGGACTATCCCATCAACAAGTTGGTCCCGATCGCCCCATCAGTTCTTCCAACTGGGGTCCCGTTTCGTCGAGGATTCCTCGGAGATGTCATCTTGGACTGCGGCCACCCGCGAGGTAGCGGCGATTTTCCTGCGGAGATCCACCCCCCTCACGTGCTGTGGACCCAGTTTCCAGCCCAGACAACTTATACGATCGGAGGCGGGTATACCTATGCCGAGTATTCCGTGTTTGGCTGGGCAAGTGAAAACGGGTTTAAGGAGCACTCGTTCGACCTCTGGCCGCCGCAACCGCCGGGGTCTACAGACCCCCTTCTCTCAGCACAGTTGGTCGTCGAGGGCTTGGAACCGGGGAGCTTCGCCTACAGCACGGTGCCCGTCGAGAAGCTCGGTGTTCGGATCGACAACCGACAAATGACACCTGCGCCGACGATGAAGTGCAGCCTGGAACCGAAGGTGTTTCCAAATCACGTACACTGCATCTACACGGCCCCCAACGCTGGTCAGACCCTTGGGGAAGACGTCGAGCGATTCCTCCCGAAGAAGGCAACCTCAAGATTCGAGATGAGAGTACGCCTTGGTTGGAAATTCAAGAACGGATTTGTCCAATGAAGCTGAAGAATACTTTTGGCGTTCTGCTGGTCGCTCTCGGCGTCGGGGCTCTCTGGACGGGTTGCTCCGGCGGAGAGGACGCCCCGTCATCCCAAGTGACTGCGGGCTCCGGCGGCGTTGGCGGAGCGTCCGAAAAGGGAGGCGCGGGCGCCGGGGGAGCCATGTTCGTCCCCTGCAGCGGGTCGCTCTGTTCCAAGTTCGAGAACGCGTGCAAGCAGATGGCTACAGTATGCCCGGAGCTGAAGGGCAAGACGTCCGACGCGGACTTCAGCCTGGCATGCGCGAAAGGCCTCCAACTCAAAGGTGAAGCGAACGCAAAGGCGGATGGCAAAACTGTAGACACTGCCTCGAACGACCTCCTCAACTGTCTCATGTCAGCCAAGTCTTGCGGCGCCATCATGGCCTGCATGAAGGGGCCGACTTGTTTCGAGGATGAGTGTGGGGGAGGTGGTGGCAAGGGTGGCACGGGTGGAGGGACGCCCATCCCGGACCCGAATGCCTTTGTTCCCCTCCCTGGGGATGATCCCAAGTGCGTAGCGTGCGCGTCCGCCAAGTGTAACAAAGAGGCGCAGCATTGCTTTCTGAACTCTGAGTCCGACCCCGCCTGTTACACAGCTACGGGAGTCGGTTTGTGTTGCCTCTCCTACCGACAGTGTCTCGATGGCTGTGAGGCTGGTCCCGACGGTTCGCTGGGATGTATCGCCACCCTGTGCGATCAAGGGATGCCGGTCGCCGCTGCCGAGTACGCCGCATACGCGAAGTGCATGGAGACGAACTGTCTGGGTTGCGGGTCTGCTGGAGCCGGTGGCACCGGTGGGGCAGGGGCTGGTGGCTCAGGGCCGTCTCCGACCCTGTGCGGCCCGTCGACCAAGGTCGCCGCCTGCGATCAGTGCCTCGCAGGAGCTTGCTGTTCGCAGCTTGGGACTTGCCAGGGGGCGGCTTGTGAGACCTTCATGGCGTGCGTCGGTTCCTGTAAGTCTCCGAGTTGCGTACAGGCTTGCACCGCTAGCTCCGGAGTCGACTCCGCCTGGGCGGCCACCGTACTCGCGTGCAGCGCGGACTGCAGCGAGTGCCCGTTCGTCAGCGGGGCCGGGGGCGCGGGCGGAACTGGCGGGGGGGGTGGGCCCTCTGCGGGAGCGTGCGGAATCGCCTTCACGGTCCCCGGCTGTCAGGCGTGCGCCGATACCTCGTGCTGCGCGCAGATCGACACTTGTGCGAAGAACCCCAACTGCCAACCTCTGATCACTTGCCTGGGGCAGTGCAACGGGGATCCCGTTTGCCTGAACCAATGCCAAGCCGCCCTGGGCTCCGGGGTCGCCCCAGCCTCCTCACTGGTAGATTGCCTCACCACGAGCTGCCCCCAATGCAAGCCTTTAGATGCCTGGTAGCCACTGTGATGCTTGTCGTTGGATGCTCATCCGACGACTCGAAGCCGAAGCTCACCGATGTACCGTGCCCGGCCACCATGGATGGTCAGTGTCAGACCACACGGACCTGCACCTTCAAAATCTCCGATACTAACTGCTGGGACTGCTACTGCGATTTTGATGGCGACGGGCGACCTGGCTGGGCGTGTGGGTCGGCAAGACCCTGCGGTGCCGCTGGCAGTGGGGGGAGCGGAGGTAGCAAGTAGCTTTTGGTTTCGGGGCCACAGGGCGCCGATCCTGGTCCCGGCGGTCCGTTCGGCCGCAGGCTCGGATGTTCGGCATGACGCGGACGAACGGCTACGTTCACGGACACGCGAAGGAGTTCTTGTTTTTCGGGCTCATATGAGGTAGAAAAATAAGAAGGGAGCAGCTCTTTCACGACGGAAGCAAATCCAGCTAATTTCACGCATCGAAGCCCTGGCCGCGAAGGGTTCGTGTTGGGCACGTCGCCGCGGTACCTGCTCGCGTGAACGCGCCCGAACATGGCGTGGCGATGGAACTCCCAGTAGGCATCGTAGTCTCCCGACAGGATGACGGCGCGCAGAAGCAGGACGGCCTCGGCGCCTTCGGTCCCCCAGCGTGCGCCGCCGATGTCGAGGCGCCGCCGGATGAGGTGCCGACATGCGCCCTCGATCACGCCGGTCGCGATGAGCTTGTCAGATTTTCTGTGTAACTTGACGCGGTCCACGTAGCCGGTTGGGGTTGAGGGTTGGTGATGGGTCAGGTGGACGGGAGGCGTCCTTCGAAAAAGACAGCAAACTGGCCGAGGGCCTTGCTCCACTCGCGGGCGCAGCGGTTCCAGCGCTGTTCGATATTCCGCAGGGCCAGGTAGAGCAGCTTCGTGACGGCCTCGTCGCTGGGGAAGTGGCCGCGATGATGGACGAGTTTGCGGAGCGACGAGTTCAGCGACTCGATGGCGTTCGTGGTGTAGATGATGCGCCGGATGTCGGGCGGGAAGTCGAGGAAGGGCACGACGCGCTCCCAGTTCGAGCGCCACGAGGCGCCGATCATCGGGTAGCGGCGGCCCCACTTCTCCTCGAAGGCCGTGAGAGCGTTCTCGGCGCCCTCGCGGTTCGGGGCGTCGTGACGCCGAGCGCGATGTAGACCGACTTGTTGCGGACCACACCCTGGTC
>CAYNEK010000032.1:0-24140 GCA_964396175.1 uncultured Polyangiaceae bacterium
GCGCGGGTCAGAGCCGCTCGAGATCGGAGACGAGCAGCGCGAGCGCGTCGGCCCGACGCCGAGCCTCGCCGACCTCGGCCTCGCCGAGCTCCGTGAGCCTCTTGATGACCTTCTGGAGCGCCACGCGGTGCGACTCGGCCTCGGCGGCGCTCTTCTGCGCCGCTGCCCCGAGCTCTGTGAGCCTCTTCTCGAGCTCGGCTGCGCGCTCGACCGCGGTGTCGCGGGCACCGGTGAGCGCGAACAGCGCCTCATCGCGGTCCTTGGAGAGCACGGCGACCGCGTCCTCGTGGCTCGCCTTCAGCTCGGCGAGGCGGAGCTCGTGAGCGGCCTCGAGGTCCTCGCGCTCGGCTCCCTTTGCGGCGTCGACTTCACGCTGGAGACGCTCCTTCCAGGCGAGGCTCTCGGCTTCGTGGACGGCCTTCACGTGGGTCAGCTCCGTCAGCGTCGCCTCCCGCTCCTTGTCGGCGCGCTCGTCCGCCTGCGCGACCGCCTCGACGAGCTCCTGCTCGAGCCGCGCGCGCTGCTCCTCGGCCTCGCGACCGAGCGCCTCGATGGCCTCCGCGTGGCGCGTGCGCTGCTCCTCGGCCTCGCGACCGAGCGCCTCGATGGCCTCCGCGTGGCGCGCGCGCTCGGCGGTGACGAGCGCCTCCACCTCACGGAGCTCGGCGCTCGTCGCCTCCGCGACCGCTCGTCCCTGCGCCGCCTCGGCGTCTTTGATGCGCTCCTCGAGCTCGACGAGCCTCGCCTTCGCCACGTCGACCGCCTCGAGCGCTTCTTTCCTCAGGAGCTGCTCCTCGAGGTAGAGATCGTGCCGTCGGGTCAGCTCTTCTTCGTGGGCGACCCGGGCACGCCCGAGCTCGGCGCGCGCCTCGTCTGCGCGCGCCTTCAGCTCGCCCTCGAGCGCGAGCGAGAGGGCGCGTGACTGCTCGAGGTCGTGCACCTTCGCCTCGAGCTCTCCGATGCGCGGGCGGCTCCCTGCGAGCTCGGCGAACGCCTCCTTGGTCTTGGTCTCGGCCGCCGCGAGCGTCGTCAGCATCGCCCCGAACTTCTCGTCCGCCTCGTCCAGCTCCTTCTGCTGACGCGCGACGAGCCCCTGAGCCTCGGCGAGCTCGCCATGGAGCTGGGCGTTGCGACGTCGGAGCGCGGTGGGATCGGTCGCCGCCGCCCCCGAGGCCCCCGGAGCGGTCTTGGCCCTCCTCGGGTCTCGCGTGGTCCGCGAGTCCTGCGCGCGACTGGGCTTGCCGGGGTGTTCGGACCTGTCGTCGCTCACGGAGCCGGCATCGTACGGGACACCCGGCCCGCTTTGCAACGTCTCGCTCTTCCTGTCACCGGAGCGTCACCTCCTCGACGCGCTCGAAGGTCCGGACGCGCTCCGCGACCCAGGGCGTGCCCACCGCAGAGAGGCTCCCGCCTCCGTAGCGCGCGATCGTCTCGCGGAACATCCGCTTCCCGGTGCCGCCGCCCTTCACCTTGGCGAGCGCCCGGATCCCGACCGCGATGCACCGCGTCGTCGCCTCGTCGTCCACGCCGACGAGATCGCGGCCGCGGACGCCGTGCTGCTCCCCGTCGGGACCTCCTGTCGAGATCTGCATGAGGCAGAAGCTCCGGCAGCGGCGCACGCGCTCCTGGGTCGTGCAGTCGCCGAGCCCCAGGTACCCGCGCCCCGCGTGCACGTCTCGCCGGAACCCGGACTCGTGGAAGGCCACCGTCACGACCGCGCGGGCGAGATCGCTGGCCGAGCCGTCCCACACGGGGGCGTCACCGCGCGTTGCCGCGCGGACCTCCTGCGCGATCGTCGCCGCGATCCGCTGCCAGCGAGCCCTGGCCTCGTCCTTCGTCTCTCGCCGTACCCAGGCGCCCCAGTGAGGATCCCAGCGAGCCTCTACGGGGCAGATCGTGGGCTTCTGGCGCGCGTTCGTCCCGCACTCTGGCAAGTCGACCATAGAATAGGGGCTCGCGCCGGGACGGCCCAGCGTGAGCATCGCGGCGAGGATCGTCGCGGGGGCCATGAGCGTCGACGCTAGCACGGGGAGCGCTATGGCGAAGAGACCCGGTACCCGACGGTGTCACTGCCGAGCACCTTCGGCGTCGTGCCGACGACGTCGAGGAAGAGCATCCGCGACCGCGGCGCCCAGCCGTTCGCGGTCCCCGTGATGGACGCCGAGACGCGCACCGTCCGCGGCGCGTCGAGGAGCAGCCGGATCTTGCCCGTCGAGCGCGAGAGCTCGATCTCGCGCACGTTCGCCGTGCCCGCGACCGTCGCCGGCGCGAAGCTCCCCTGACCATCGACGCGCACGGTGACGGCCGTCGTCGCCGCGCCTCCGTCCCCGTCCCACACCGGGAGCGCCTCGGCGACGTCATGCACGGACAAGGACGAGGTGAGCTGCGTCGTCACATGCACCCCGCTCGCGTCGACGACGAAGGTCCGCACGAACGACATCGCGCCGCCGAGGCTCCCGTCCGCGGCCTTCGAGAGATCTCCGGTCGATGTGATCGTGGTGGTCCCGCCCGCCTGCACCGTGATGGCCGGGGACGCGAGCTTCGCCGAGCTGAAGCGCGCGGCGCCCGCGTACCCCCGGATCGCGTGCGTGGGCCAGGTGAGGAAGCTCGCCCAGCCGAAGCCGTTGTTCTGCGATCCGAGGTTCCATCCGAGGAGCGCGGGACCCGTCGCGACGGTGTAGACGGCCGACAGCGCCCCCCCGCCGAAGCCCGAGTCGACGGCGGACTCCACGTGGCCCGTGTGGATGATCGTCGTCAGGGCCGCGCGCTTCTCGATGACGAACACCTCGCTCCCGGGGGCGCCGATCACGGTGGTCTCGTCACCGGTCCGAAGGGCGGGGAGCTTCGACTCTGGCGCGCCCGACGCGGCGGCCGCGGCGAACGTGGCGTACGCTCCCGCGAGCGGGTGCATCGCCGCGGCGACGGGGCCGTCCGCGTAGTGGCGAAGCTGCCACGGCGGGATCGTCAGGCTCGCGTCGTCGCAGGAGACGTCCTTCCCGAGCGCCTCCGAGTAACATCTCCGCGCGAAGTCGTCGGCGGGGGCCATTCGCGCGGGCAAGGAGGACTTCATCTGGGCGGGCGTCGGGAGGGTCGGGTAGGTGCTGCGTCCCCCGTGGGGGAAGTAGGCAGCCTCGTCGGTCACCATCGCCGCGCCGATGTCCCGCGCGTACGTCCGGTAGTCTCCCTGGTCCTGGGCGGCCGGGGTCGAGGTGGCCGGCGAGAAGTGTGAGGGCCCGACGAACCCCTTGTCGACGGGATCGGGCAAGGTGAGGCGGGCCTTCACGCGCGAGAAGCGCCGGAGCCAATCGCGGACGTTCGGGTCCTTGGTCGCGAGCGCGCCGGCCACCAGGTGCTCGAGGGTCCAGCCTTCGTACGACGTGTCGTAGGTGCCGTTCTGGTGGAGGCAGAACCCGGCCGCGTCGCAGCTCTTCTCGAGCAGCATGGCCGAGAGCGCCCGGGCGCGGGCCTGGAGCTCCGGGTACGCGAGCTCGAGGTAGGCGGCGGCCTGCACGCCGGCGATGATCCAGTCTGCGTTGGGGCTCGGCTGCGGGTGCGCCTCGAGCGCGGCGAGCGTGTCGCGCGTCCCGACGGCGAAGGCGGCCTTGTCGCACGCCGAGATGCTCGTCGAAGAGCGCAGCGCGAGGCCCAGCGCCGCGTAGTTTCGGAGGGCGGTCGCGACCGATTCCCAGGGCCCGCTCGAGTTCGCGTTCTGGCAGAGGGGGGCCGCGGCGTGGTCCGGGCAATAGGCCGTCATCATCAGATCGCCCGAGGTGAGCTGGAAGGCCCGGCGTAGGACGGCCTCGTCGTGGTAGAAGGGGTTCCCTGGGTGGTTCCAGGTGAAGTAGAAGCCGAGGAACATGGGCTGCAGGGGGCTCTCGCGCCCGACCATCGTCCGCGGGGGGCTCGACGCCTCGATGTTGGCGAGCAAGAAGAGGCTCGCGGGCAGGAGGGCGCCGCCGTAGCGTGGGATGTTCCAGTAGGCGTCCTTTTTTCCCATGATCCATAGACGGTAGAGCTCGTCGTCGGAGGCTCCAGCGATGTCGGTCGCGCTCGCGGTCACGTGTCCCGTGTTGGGTGCGAAGTCGCCGAGGCTCCGCTGCTTCATCCCATTGCGCAGCGCGACCTGCCAGGCGGTCGCCTGCGGGAAGGGCGAGGCCGCGTCGGGGCAGGCGAGATCGATGGCCCCGTACACGCAGGCGCCGCCGGCGTCGCAGCTCGTCTGGCAGTCGCCGCCCAGGTACGCTTGGAAGGTCTTTCCGGGAGCGCAGGCCGACAGTCCGGTCGGCGGCGGTGGGTCGTCGCACACGCAGGACGGAGCGCCCCCTTGGCCGCCCGCGCCCCCTCCCGCGTGGCCCGAGGCGCCGCCTGCTCCCGCGGGAGAGCCCGCGCTGCCGGCCTTGCCCGAGGCTCCACCCGCCCCCGCGGGAGAGCCCGCGCTGCCGGCCTTGCCCGAGGCGCCACCCGCCCCCGCGGGAGAGCCCGCATGGCCTGCATCGCCCGCGACGCCGCCAGCCCCGGCCGGAGAGCCTGCGTGGCCGGCCACGCCCGAGGAGCCCGCCTTGCCGGCCGGCGCGCCGGTGGTCCCGCCCGAGCCGCCTGGGGTGTCGCCCGGGGCCTCGTCGGAGCCAGAGCAAGCGAGCGGCAAGAGGAGAAGACCGACGGCGTGGAGGTGGCGCATGGTTCGATCGGAGAGCGTGCCTCCGCGCCGCGAAGCGCGTCAAGCGCTCCTCGTCCTCGACGCGGATCGGGGATCGGCGGTCGTTCGCAGAGGCGTGGACGGCCGAGCGTCCGTCTCTCTCCTCGGGACCTCGTGGCGAAGGCGCAGATAATCGGCGGCCGCGCGGCGCGCTTCGCGTAGGATCGGGTCCCCGATGGCGAGCCCTGCCGAAGAGCCGAAGAAACCGCCCGCGTCCCTCGACCACGTCCTCCCGCTCGAGGAGCTCCTCGGGCGCCTGGGTGCGTCGGAGACGCTGGGGCTCACGGCCGACGAGGCGGCCCGACGCCTCGCGAAGGGCAAGAACGAGCTGCCCACCTCGCCCCCGAAGCACCCGCTCGCGGTCGTCCTCGAGCAGCTCATGAACCCGCTCGTCATCACGCTGCTCGTCGCGGCGGGGATCGCGGTCTTCGTCGGCGCGACGGCGGGTGGGGCGGCGTCGTGGCTCGAGCGCTACGGCGACGCCCTCGCCATCTTTCTCATCGTCGTCCTGAACGCCTTCCTCGGCTTCTATCAGGAGCGGAAGGCCGAGGACGCGCTCGCCGCGCTCTCGAAGATGACGGCCCCCCTCGCGCGCGTGCGCCGCGACGGCGTGGTGTCGATCATCTCGGCGTCGGACGTCGTCCCGGGCGACGTGGTCGAGCTGGAGGCGGGCGACGCGGTGCCCGCGGACGGGCGGCTGCTCGTCGCGGCGGATCTTTCGGTCGAAGAGGCCGCGCTGACCGGCGAGAGCGCGCCCATCCAGAAGGACCCCCGCGCGGTCTGCGCCGAGGACGCCCCGCTCGCGGATCGCGTCACGATGGTGTTCATGGGGACGGCGGTCGTGCGCGGGAAGGGCCGCGCCATCATCACGGGCACGGGCGCGTCGACCGAGCTCGGTCGCATCGGGACCATGATCCAGGAGACGGAGAAGGAGCCGACGCCCCTCGAGAAGCAGCTCGCGGTCTTCGGGAAGTGGGTCCTCATCGGCTGCCTCGCGCTGTCGGCGTTCTTGCTCGCGTGGGGGCTCCTGCGCCCTCAGTTCATCCCGGGCTCGACCGCGCGCCCGTGGCACATCCTCCTGCTCGAGGCGGTGAGCCTCGCGGTCGCGGCGATCCCCGAGGGGCTCCCGGCGATCACCACCATCACGCTCGCGCTCGGCACGCAGCGGATGGCGCGCCACGGCGCCATCGTGCGGAAGCTCCCCGCCGTCGAGACGCTCGGCGCGGCGACGGTCATCTGCTCGGACAAGACCGGCACCCTCACCCAGAACCGCATGGTCGTCCGCGAGGTCCTCGCCGGCGGGAAGAGGTACCGTGCCGATGGCGAGGGGTACGAGCGCGAGGGTCGTGTCTTCGACGCGGACGGCCGTGAGCTCGAGCACGGCGCGCTGCCCGGGCCGCTCGATCGGCTCATCGAGACCGCGGTGCTCGCGTCGACCGCCACGCTGCGGTCGTCGGACGTGGGGATGACCGTCGTCGGCGATCCGACGGAGGGTGCGCTCATCGCGCTGTCCCTGCGGGCGGGGTTCGAGCCGGTGTCCCTGCGCGAGAGCGTCGAGCTCGTGAAGGAGCTGCCCTTCGACTCGGACCGGAAGCGCATGACCGTGGTCACCCTCGACCGGACGGGGCGGTCGGTCGCCCACGTGAAGGGCTCGGTGGACGTGCTCTTGCCGAGGTGCCACGCGATGGACGGCGAAGACGGCCCCATGCCGCTCGACGAGGCCTCCCGCGCCGAGATCCTCGCCGTTGCGGACGAGATGAGCTCGCGGGCGCTCCGGGTCCTCGCCTTCTGCCGCCGCGCGCAGCCCGAGGGCGATCCCGAGGACGAGCTCACCTTCGTCGGCCTCGTCGGGATGATGGACCCGCCGCGCCAGGGCGTCCTCGAGGCCGTCAGGGAGTGCAGGGCGGCGCACATCCGCGTCGTCATGATCACGGGCGACCACAAGCTCACGGCGACCGCCATCGCGCGCGAGATCGGCCTGTTCGAGGACGGCGATCTCGCGATGACCGGCGCCGAGCTCGCGCAGATCTCGGACGAGGAGCTCGCGGCGCGCGTCGAGTCGATCCGCGTCTTCGCGCGGACGACCGCCGAGCAGAAGATGCGCATCGTCGCCGCGCTGAAGGCTCGAGGCCACATCGTCGCGATGACGGGTGACGGCGTGAACGACGCCCCCGCGCTCCACGCCGCGCACATCGGGATCGCGATGGGCAAGATGGGGACCGACGTCGCGAGGCAGGCGGCGGATCTCGTCCTCGCCGACGACAACTTCGCCACGATCGTCGAGGCGGTGCGGGAGGGGCGCGCCATCTACCGCAACATCCAGAAGTTCATCTTCTTCCTGCTCTCGAGCAACGCGGGGCTCTGTGTGGCCGTCTTCGTGACGTCGTTCGTCGGGCCGTGGACGCCGCTCACGCCGCTCATGATCCTCTGGATCAACCTGGTGACGAACGGCCTCCCCGCGCTCGCGCTCGGCGTCGATCCGCCGTCCCCCGACCAGATGCGTGAGGCCCCGCGGCGGGTCGGCGAGGCCCTGCTCGTCACGCGCGATTACCTCGGGATGCTGTTCGTCGGCGTCGTGATGGGCGGGCTGTCGCTCTTCTATTACGTCCGGGCGAGCCGCCACGAGATCGACATGGACTTCGCGACGGCGGCGGCCTTCTCGCTGCTCGCGCTCTCTCCCATGTTCCACGCGGCGTCTTGCCGGTCGCCGTCGGTGAGCCTGTTCGCAGCTCGGCCGCTCGTCCCGCGCGCCCTTCTCCTGGCGGTCCTCGCGAGCACGGCGATCCACCTGGTCTCGGTGCTCGTCCCGCCGCTGCGCCCCGTCTTCAAGACCTTCCCGATGTCGGGGGCGCAGTGGATCGAGCTCCTCGTGCTCGCCGCGCTCGTCGTCCCTGTCGTCGAGCTCGCGAAGCTCGTCTCGCGCATGTTCACGCCGAAGGCAGCGTGAGCACGAAGCAGGCGCCGCCCTCGTGAGGCTCGGCGCGGAGGCTCCCGCCCTGGGCCTCCGCGAGGAGCCTCGCGAGCGCGAGGCCGAGGCCCGTGCCACCCGTCGTGTGGAGGGGCTCGAACACGGAGGAGAGCCGCGTCGGCTCGATCCCCTCGCCGTCGTCCACCACGCGGAGGTGCACGTGGTCCTTCTCGCGCACGGCGGTCACCGTGACGCGCTTCGCGCCCGCACGCCGCGCGTTGTCGACGAGGTTCGAGACGATCCGCAGCGTGAGCACCTCGTCGCAGGCGAGCGAGAGCTCCTGGGGGATCTCGACCTCGACCTCGACGCCCTGGGTCCCGTCGAGCGCGCTTGCGACGAGCTCGTGGGCGCGCGACGCCTCGATGCGAGACGCCTCGCCCCGAGCGAGCCCCAGCACCCGCTCGGAGAGCGCGGCGGCGTGGTCGACGGCGGTCCTCGCGCGCTCGACGTGTCGAGCCGCTGGTGAGCTCGCATCGAGCGACCGCTCGGCGAGGTACAGCGACGTCGACGCGGTGGCGAGGAGGTTCGCGAACTCGTGCGTCAGGCCGACCCCGAGCAGGCCGGCGCGGCGCAGGCGATCTTCGGGGGACCGGAACACCGGTGCCACAGTCTATCATGTTCCGCCGTCGAGGCTCCGCGTGTAAGCAACAGCGCCGTGCAGGCGCACGATCCGTACGGTCTCATAGGCTCGGTCCTCGACGGGCAATTCCGCGTCGATCGGGCGATCGGCGAGGGTGGCTTCTCGGTCGTGTACCGCGGCCAGCACCTCGGCCTCGACGAGCCCGTCGCCATCAAGTGCCTGAAGCTCCAGCAGCAGCTCGGCTCGGCGCTCGTCGAGACCTTCGTGCGGCGCTTCCGGGACGAGTCGAAGATCCACTACAAACTGTCGCAGAAGAGCCTCGCCGTCGCGCGCACCGTCGCGGCGGGCACGGCGATGTCCCCCGTGACGCAGGGGCTCGTGCCCTACATGGTGCTCGAGTGGCTCGATGGGTTCCCGCTCGCCGAGGAGCTCCGCGCGCGCCGGGAGCGTGGAGACCGCGGACGGCCCCTGGCGGAGGTGGTGCGCTACCTGGATCCCGTCGCGGACGCGATGGCGACCGCACACGCGATGGGCGTCGTCCACCGCGACCTCACGCCGTCCAACATCTTCGCGGTGCAGACCTCCGGCGCGCCGCCTCGCCTGAAGGTGCTCGACTTCGGCGTCGCGAAGGTCGTGTCCGATCATGCGCTGTCGCTCGGGCCCCGCGCGGCCACGATGGGGCAGATCAAGATGTTTACGCCAGCGTACGGCGCGCCCGAGCAGTTCGACTCGACGATCGGCGCGACCGGGCCGCAGACGGACGTGTACGCCTTCGCGCTCATCGTCGTCGAGCTGCTCGGGGATCGTCCGCCCATCGCCGGGGAGCACCTCGGCGAGTTCCTCGAGGCGGCGACGACCGAGGCGCGACGGCCGACGCCGCGGGCGCTGGGGCTCGCGGTGAGCGATCGCGTGGAGGCGCTCTTCGAGTCGGCGCTCGCCGTGCGCCCGACCGATCGTCCCGCCGATCTCGGAGAATTCTGGGGACAGCTGAAGAACGCGCTCCTCCAGGACGAAGAGGCTCGCCGCTCGTCCGTGCCGCCGTCCCCCGGCCCGAGCCTGACGAGCAAGGGGACGCTCATCCTGCCGAGCTCCTCCCCACCCCCACGCCCGGCGAGCTCTCCGCCGAGCGCGCCGGAGGGAGCGAAGACCGTGCGCCTCCCGTCGGTGCCCCCGCCCCCCGATGCCGTGGCGCGGATCGTCGCGCAGCCCTTCACTCCACCGCAGATCTCGTTCCAGTCCTCTCCGCCGCCGCCGGTCGCCGCGCCCGCGTCGTCTGCGCCCGAGGCGATGCGGGCGGAGGATCTCCCGGGGCAGGCGAGGGCGCCTCTCCCCGCCACGCGCCGTGGCGGCGACGGGGTCCCGACGGCCGTCTGGGTGGTCGCGGCGCTCACCGCCGCGGTCGTCGTCGTCGCCGGGAGCCTCCTCGCGCTCCGGCGTGTGCTCGGGCAGTCGTCGCCTGTCGCCCCCCCCACGGCCACCACACGACCCGACGCCTCCAAGGCCCCCCAGCCCGACGGATCGTCTGGCACCAGCGGGGCGCCATCCGATCCGTAACGACCGAGGATCACGGACAACGCAGCCCTCTCGGCCGAATCGACGCGGAGGCGCCCCCGACGGCGAGCGCGGCGTGCCGTCAGCGCCTCGTGAGGCGGCGTGTCCCGGCTCGCCGGAAGACGCGGAGCGCGGTGTGCCGCGAGCGCGTCGTGAGGCGGCGTGTCTCGGCTCGCCGGAAGACGCGGAGCGCGGTGTGCCGCGAGCGCGTCGTGAGGCGGCGTGTCCCGGCTCGCCGGAAGACGCGGAGCGCGTCGTGAGGCGGCGTGTCCCAGCTCGCCGGAAGATGCGCAGCGCGGCGTGCCGCGAGCGCGTCGTGAGGCGGCGTGTCTCGGCTCGCCGGAAGACGCGGAGCGCGGTGTGCCCGGACGCTATCCGGGGAGGGCGTCCGACGGTACGCCGAGCGCGGCGAGGAGCTCGCCGAGGCGCTTGCGCGGGATGGACACGCGGGTGGGCATGCCGCCCGAGAGGCCGAGCAGCTTCACGAAGTCTCGCCCGCTGTCGAACGCCGCGGCGACGGTGACCGTGTCGTCGTCCGCGACGACGCTCACCGGCTCCCGCTCCTGACCGAGGAGGAGGAGCATCGTCTTGTCGATGCGACCCACGCGCCCCGCGCAGTCGACGAAGGCGACCCCTCCGGGGAGCCGCACGTACCGCACCGCGACCCGGCGGGTCTCGTCCTCGATCGCCGTGAGCGCGCGAGCTGCGTCGTCGATCGAGGCCCAGAGCGATCGATCGGCGAGCCTCCCCGCGAGGTGCCGCACCATCAGCCCGAGGAGCCCGAGATCGCGTGGGCGCGCCCGGATCGCTCGGTCGAAGCGCGTGGCGATCGCGCTCGGCTCCCCGAGCCGCGTGTCGATCGCGCGCGCGTCGGCGTCCGCACCAGGGTACGGCTCGGCTCCCCCGCAGATCCACTTCGCGGCGGAGACGAGCCCGTCAAAATCGGTGTGGCAGACGATCGTGTCCACGGTCCCGACGGCGGCGACCAGCTCGGGCGTGATCATCTCGGGGCACGCGCCGTGCTCCGCCTTCGTCGAGAGGACGAACCGGGTATCGCCCGCGTACGCCTCGTGATCGGTCGAGTCGTGGTGGTCGACCCAGCACGCGAGCCGCTCGCCGAGCCCGTCGATGAAGGGCTTCGTGATCTTCGAGAAGCCGCCGCCCGAAGCCTCACTCGCGAACGCGATGTCGAGGACGACCACCCGGCCGCGAAGATCCCGTGCGCGGGGGAGCTTCCGCGGCGAGCCGAACGCGAGCTCCGGGTAGCTCACGTCGGCGCCGGCGAGACGCGCGGGTGTGCCCAGAGCGACGGGTCGCCGTGGGTCGTGTGGGCGAACTCTTCGCGGAAGGTCTCCGGGGAGACGGACACGACCGCGGCGAGCCTCGCGAGCGCCTCTCCCTCGAAGTCCTCGGGGCGGAGCCGGATCATGTAGGTGCGCGCGACGCGGTAGCGGTCGCTCTGGATGTCCACGAGCCGGAGCCGGAGCCGCCCCGTCTCGGGGTCCCGTAGGTCCGCGAAGGGGATGGCCGTCAGGTGCCCCCGGAGCATCGTGATCGTCGCGCCGCCGCCGCCCTCGAGGAGGAGCTTCGCGGCGCCGTAGCCGAGATCTCGGGTCAGATCGGTGTCGAAGGGCACCGGATCGCACGACCGCAGCTCGTAGCCGAGGGTCTTCGTGACGATGGTCGGGTGGACGCCGAGCTTCGCGAGGCGCTCGCGGACGAGGCGCTTCAGGATGTCGCCGTAGGGGACCTCCCCGAGAGAGACTCGCCCGTATGCGTCGCGCTCGACCGGCCCGAGCGACGCGAGCTCTGCCTCGTCGAGCTGCGCCACGAGGCCCTCGGCGAGGATGGCGACGCCGTCGGTGCGCCCGTAGGCGAGCCGCTTCACGATGGCCCCCACGAGGATGTCGGCGAAGAGCGCGGTCGTGGGGCGTACGCCACGGAACTCCTCGGGGATGAGCGTCAGCGTCGCGCCGACCGACTTGCCGATCCCGAGCGCGAGGTGCCCGGCCTTCCGCCCCATCGTGACGACGAAGAACCACCGCGAGGTCGCCTTCGCGTCCGACATGAGCGCCGAGACGACCGCGGCGCCGTTGTGGCGCGCCGTCTCGTAGCCGAAGGTCGGCGTCTCCTCGGGCAAATCGATGTCGTTGTCGATCGTCTTGGGCACGTGGACGACGCGGATCGCGCCCTCGGTGTGGCGGGACACGGCGGCGCTGGCAGAGCCCGTCCCGTCGCCGCCGATCGCGATGAGCCTGTCGACGCCGAGCGCGAGCAGCGTCTCGGCGATCGTCGCGACCCTTCGAGGGTCGTCACCGGGTCCCTCACGAGAGATCCCGATCGCCGAGCCTCCGCGGAAGTGGATGCGGCTCGTGTTCTCGACCGTGAGGCGCGTCGTCTTGGACCGGTCCCCGCGGAGGAGCCACTTGTAGCCATCCAGGATCCCCAGGACCTCGGCGCCCGACAGGCACGCGCGGATCGTCGCGGCGCCGATGACGCTGTTGATGCCGGGCGCCGGTCCCCCGCCCGCGAGGATCGCCACACGGCCGGCGTGACCGTGATGGACCGGAGGAGGCGGAGCCGTCACGCGTCCCTGGTGAGTCGCGAGAGCTCTTCCTTGATGATCGTCTCGGCGAGCACGGGGACCACCTCCCAGACGACGCGCTCCACGACCTCTCGCGAGAGCGCCATGACGGCCTCGGCCTGCGCGCTCGAGAGCCCGAGGCCGCTCAGCTTGTCGCCCATCGCCGAGACGGCCGCCGCGACGATCGGGGGCCGCGAGGCGGGCGGCACCGGCACGACGACCGGCGTGGAGGGCGCGTGCGCGCGGGGCGGCGGACCGGCTGGTGCGACGACGCGCGGCGCGGATGCCGCGGGCGCGCGCGGCGGGGGCGCAGCGGGGGGCGACGCGGCGCCGGGCAGCGTCCCGCCGAGCTTGGCCTCCGCGGGCTGTGCCGGCCTCGGTGGAGGAGGAGACGCGGTCTCCGTCTTGGACGTGAGGACCTTGCGCACGCGGTCGATGAGCTGCTGCGTGTCGAAGGGCTTCTCGACGTGGTCGTCGGCGCCCGCGGCGCTCCCCTTGGCGACGTCGTAGGGGACCTGCTTCGCGGACATGAGCACCACGAGGAGCGAGGGGTTCTCGGCCTTCAGCTGCTTGCAAACGCCGTAGCCGTCGGCTCCGGGGAGGCTCACGTCGACGAGCGCCAGCGCGGCCCCCGCGGCGCTCGCTCGCTTCACGCCTTCGGCGCCGGACTCGACCGCGACGACCTCGAAATCCTCGCCAGAGAAGGTGATCTCCAGCGCCTTGCGCATGGTGGCGCTGTCTTCGACGACCAATAGGGTGGTGGTCACAGTCGGCTCCTCATCGGAATGTGGGACGGCAAGCTACGCTGCGCATCGTCGCTTCGCGTCGGCGGGGTGTCAACCTTCGATCGTCAGCTCGAAATCCTCGATCACCGGGTTCGCGAGCAGATCGTCGGCCATCTGCTGGAGGCGCGGCTCGAGGTCGGCGTGCGGGCCAGGCCCGAGATCGATCTCGACGAGCTTGCCGACGCGTACGTCACGGACCCCGCCGAAGCCCATCGTCCCGAGCGCTCGCCGGACTGCGTCGCCCTGAGGATCGAGGACCTCGCGCTTCAGCCGGACCTTGACGATGGCCTTCATCGCGCGGGCTCTTCGCGTACACGCGGGGCTCCGTCAAGCGGGAGGTCGACGCGGGCGCCCGCTTGGCTCGATGAGGCACCCTCGAGATCGGCGTCGCTCGACGCGGGGGGCCGAGGCGCGGGGCGAGGGTCTGGCTCGACGAGACACGCTCGGGGCGATGGCGGCGTCGCAGGGGTGGCCGAAGCGGCACGGGAGGCTGGCTCGACGAGACGCGCTCGGGGCGATGGCGGCGTCGCAGGGGTGGCCGAAGCTGGGTGGGGCTCGTGTCGACGACCCGTGCTCGGGCTCGAGGCCTCGCGCGGCGTGGGTGGCCGCGTGGCGAGCCGCGGACGCGCCTCGAGACGGCCGCGGCGCGGTGGGATTCGGGTTTGCATTCCACCCCTTCGCCCGCGTAATCTCCGCTCACGATGAGCCGTCCGAGCTTCCTTCGAGCCATCCCCCTCTTCGCGACGCTCGTGCTCGGCTGGGCGTGCGCCTCGGGGGGCGACACCGCCAACGACGCGCCACCCGACGACGGCGGGGGCGGCGACGCGGGATCGGCCGGCTCGGCGGGGGCGCAGGCGGGGAGCGCGGGCGCGGGGAAGGGAGGCTCCTCGGGCAGCCAGGCGGGAGGCCCCGTCGCGGGGACGGCGGGCGCAGGATCCGGCGGGAAGGCTGGTAACGGCGGCGTGGGCGGCGGGACGGGCGGCGGGACGGGCGGCGGCGCGTCCGGGGACTGTGGCCCGAGCTGCAGCGGCAAGTGCGTGGACGTCGGGGTCTCGAAGCCGGAGCTCGTCTGTGCGACGGCCTGCAAGACGGGGACGCCGTGCCCGGATGGCACCCACTGCGCGACGCTCGACGGCGCGTCGGTGTGCGTGCCCAACAAGGATGGACAATGCGCGCTCTGCAAGACGGACTCGGACTGCAAAGTGAAGGGCGATCGCTGCCTCGAGGGGCCTCACAAGGAGAAATACTGCGCCCAGGACTGCTCCTTCGATGGCGTGTGTCCGAGCGGGCTGAAGTGCAAGCAAGCGCCGGGCGGCAAGGTGACGGAGCGGTCGTGTCAGGCCGACGACACCGTGAGCTGCCCCTGCGCGGCGAACCGCGACGGCGACGAGCGCGCGTGCTCGAAGTCGAACCAGGGGCTCACCTGCACCGGGGCCGAGAAGTGTGACGCGAAGACGGGCAAGTACAGCGCCTGCACCGCGCCGGTGCCGCAGCCCGAGACGTGCAACGAGCTCGACGACGACTGCAACGGCAAGGTCGACGACATCCCAGGCGCCGCGTGCAATTGCTCGGGCGGGCAGTGCACCATCACGTGCCAAGCGGGGTACACACACTACCCCTCGTCGCTGCCCGACTCTGCCGGCTGCCCGTGCAAGGAGGACTCGTTCGAGCCCCTCGGCGACACCTGCGCCAAGGCCGTCGGGCTCCCTGCGCTCCAGGACGCAGGAGGCACGGCGAGCGGGGACGTCACGGGAACGCTCTCGTCGGACGCCGACGTCGACTGGTACAAGATCAACGTCAAGGACAGCGACGAGAACGGCAAAAATTCGTATCACGTCCAGGTCAAGTTCGACAAGAACCCTGGCAACGAGTTCGTCGTCCAGGTCATCCGTGGGGCGGACTGCGCGAAGGCGACGACGGCGCCGATCCTCACCTCGTACGATTTCTGCGTCGCGTTCCAGGAGGGGACGACGCGCGGGCTCTCCCCGTGCGGGAACAACGACGGGATGCAGCACTGCGCGGACATGACCAGCGACTACCTGATCGGCGTGTCCCGGAGCGCCTCGGCGTCGGCGAAGACCTGCTCCCAGTACACCCTGAAGGTGCTCGCGGCGGCAGGCGCCTGCGACAAGGCGAGCTTCGACGCCTGCGGCGGCGGCTGAGGGTCGAGCTCGTCGCCGCTGGCGTCCGGATCAACCGAGCACGGCGAACACCTGCTGGTTCAGGGCCACGACGCGCCCCGCCGACCAGAGCTCACGCAGCTCGGTGAAGTAGCCGTCCGCCTCTGCGACGACGCGACCGCGGTGGAGCATGGCCTCGGTCGGGTCGAGCGTGACCGGATCCACGAGCACCTCGGCGAGGAACGTCACCGTGGCGCAGGGGCGCGGCCCGTCGAGCACCGGGAGCAGCGCCGGCCAGTGGGCGTCGAGCCTCCCCAGGATCGCGGCCTCGTCGAGGCGTGCGAGGGGCTCCTTCTCGCGCACCCAGCCGACGACGAGCGGCTCGGCCGCGGCGGTGAACGGCGCCGCGCTCGCCACGCGGTACTCGTAGTGCGACGAGAACCGCGGCCCGAGCGGTCCGAGCTCGGCGGGCGCGACGTCGTGGAAGGCTGGGGCGCTGGGCGGCTCGAGCGGGATCGTCGGGCGCGGCGGGACCTCACGCGGCGCAGCGAGGATGGCGCTCGCCCGCGCGACCACGTGTCCTCCTTGCGTGAGCGTGGCGAGCGCGTTGGATTGGCTCTTGCCGCGGCGGACCTGCTCCACGGTGAGCTCCGCCTCTCCGGGGAGGACGGGCGCCATGATGTCCCCCGTGAAGGTGCGGAGCCGTCGGGTGCGCTCGGGCTCGTCCAGGGTGAGCGCCCGCGCCAGCGCGCCGAAGACGAGGCCGCCAAAGGCCCCGCGGCCCTGCTGCCATCCGTCGGGGACGGACCAGCCGGCGCGTGCAGGGGAGATGAGATGGATCGAGGATGCGTCCGCGAACGACTGGGCCATGACGTGAGCCCGCGTCGTATAGCCTCCCGCGCCCGCGCTGCCCACGCACGACAGCGCGTCGAGGCCGCGCGCGAGACGAAGGTCTTGCAGCGCACTTCCTGTAAAGACATCGCCCACGCACGACAGCGCGTCGAGGCCGCGCGCGAGGGCGCGCCTCGCCTATGGCCTTACGCGCTCGTCCATCTTATCGGGGTGGGCCGAGCCCACGCCCCTCACCTGCGTGGGCGACGGTGTGGTCCCACGCCCTCCTCCCCGCGCCTCGCGATCGCCCTGACGCCCCACCTCCGCCCTGCCTTCGCTCGCCTCGTCGCGCCGGTCGAGCGCTTCCTTCGCCTCCAGGCGTCGAGCGGCGTCGTGCTCGTCGTGGTGGCAGCCTCGTCACTCCTCCTCGCGAACACGGGATCGGCGCCGTGGATCGAGGCGATCTTGCACCACGAGCTGGGACCGTCCTTCTTCCGGAAGGACGTGCACTTCGTCGTGAACGAGGGGCTGATGACGATCTTCTTCCTCGTCGTCGGGCTCGAGATCCGGCGAGAACTCCACGCTGGCGAGCTGTCCGAGCCACGGCGTGCGTCCCTCCCGCTCGCGGCCGCGGCGGGCGGCATGCTCGCGCCGGCGCTCGTCTACCTCGCGCAGAACCGCGGCGCGACCTCGCACGGTTGGGGGGTTCCTACGGCCACGGACATCGCGTTCGCGGTCGGCGTCCTCGCGCTGCTCGGGCCTCGTGTCCCGCCTGCCGCTCGCATCTTGCTCCTCGCGCTCGCGGTCGTCGATGACGTGGGCGCGATCGTCGTCATCGCGCTCTTTTACTCGGGGAAGCTCTCCGCGCTCGGCCTCGGCGTCGCGTGCGCGGGGATCGCGCTCACGCTCGCGCTTCGTCGGCTCTCGGTGAAGCAGCCGCTCGCGTACGTCCTGCCTGGCGCCGTCGTGTGGTGGGGCGCGCTCCGGGCGGGCGTGCACCCGACGCTCGCAGGGGTCGTGATGGGCTTGCTCTGCCCGGCCGACCGGCGCGGCGAAGACGAGTCGCCCGCGGAGCGGCTCGTGCGGGTGCTGGGCCCGTACGTGGCGTTTGGGGTCATGCCGCTCTTCGCGTTCGTGAACGCCTGCGTGCCGCTCGCGGGGGCGGAGCTCGGGCCCGCTGGGGTGCCGGTCGCGATGGGCGTCGCGCTGGGGCTCGTCGTCGGGAAGCCGGTCGGGGTCGTTCTTGCGTCGCTCGTCGCGGTGCGGATCGGGGCCTCGGCGCTCCCCGTGGGGCTCGGGCTGCGAGAGCTTCTTCTCGTCGGGCTCGTCGCGGGGGTCGGCTTCACGATGGCGCTCTTCGTGTCGGAGCTGGCCTTCGTGGAGCCCGGGCTCCGCGCGACGGCGAAGCTCGCGGTCGTCCTTGGGTCGACCTGCGCGGGGGTGCTCGCCTTCGGGTACGGGCGGCTCGTGATGCCGCTCACGAAGACGCCTGGGGCGGCCGAGACGGACGCGGAGGCGGAGGCGAGCACGGAGCGCTGAAGCCGTGTGCGGTCGCGCTGCGGGCGGTTCGCGCCGCCGCGGACGAAGACGCTTGGAGCCGCCGAGGCGGAGGCGAGCACGGAGCGCGGCTCGGCTCACCACGGCGGCGGGAGCTACCGCACGAACACGAGGAAGAACGCGACCCCGACGACGACGCGGTAGGCGCCGAAGGGCGCGAGCCCGATCTTCGAGAGCACCTTCAAGAAGGCGGCGATGACGGCCCAGGCGACGACGAAGGAGGTGACGAGGCCGAGTGAGAGCTCGACCGCGCCGATTTCGTGGAGCAGCGCGTCGCGCGACTTCAGCGCCTCGTACGCCGTTGCGGCTCCGAGCGTCGGGAGGGCGACGAGGAACGACAGCTCCGCGGCGGCGCGCGTCGAGAGCCCTGCGGCGCGACCTGCGAGGATGGTGCACATGGATCGGGACATGCCCGGCCAGAGGGAGAAGCACTGACCCACGCCCACGACGAGCGCCTGTCGCAGCGTGACCGCCTCGACGTCGTCGCTCTCGCCGGCGCGGGGCTTGCGCCCGGCCAGGATCATCACGCCGCCGCCGACGACGAGCGCCGCGATGACCGGCATCGGGCCGAAGAGGTGCGCCTTGATGAGCTTGCGGGCGAGGAGACCGACGACGGCGACGGGGACGAAGGCGACCAAGATTGCCGCGAGGAGGCGGAGACTCTCGCGGTTCTGTCGGAGCGCGCCCGCGAGGTGACGCGCGAGGAGGGCGCGGTAGTGGACGACGACGGAGAGGAGCGCGCCGGCCTGGATGACAATCTCGAAGGCGTCAGCGCCCTCTCCGGTCTTGCCGAGCAGGTGCGCCACGAGCACGAGGTGTCCGGTCGACGACACCGGAAGGAACTCGGTCAAGCCCTCGACGATGCCGAGGAGGACGGCTTCGAGCGCGGTCACGCGGGCCTCGTACACGAGGTGTCCAACGGAGCGCGAACTCCTCGCGTCTTTGTGCGAGCCCGGGCACCGTCCGCACAGGGCGATGCGTCGCGATCGACGACGTCGTTCCGAACGGCCGGGGCGCGCGCCCCCATCGCCGCGCGAGCCCGAAGCGCCTCGCCGGCACGCGCCGCCGCGCGAGCCCGAAGCGCCTCGAGAGGCCCATGTCGCCGCGCGAGCCGGGAGCGCCTCGAGGGGCCCATGTCGCCGCGCGAGCCCGGGGCGCCTCGAGGGGCCCATGTCGCCGCGCGAGCCCGGGGCGCCTCGAGGGGCCCATGTCGCCGCGCGAGCCGGGAGCGCCTCGAGCGGGGTGCCGCCCGGGTCCCTCACCCACCGGTCGCTTCAGCGCGTGGAGCCGGGCTGCTGGAGGACCCGATCGGCGATCTGGGCGAGCGCCTCCGATGCGCGCGCGCGCGCGTCTCTCCCCTCCGGGACGATGGCGCCGTCCCCATCGTGAGACGAGAGCACCGAGCGCTCCCCGCCCCCACGCAAGACGAACGGCCCCGTCGCCCCGCCCACCTCGACCACCGCCTCGCCGTCGCGCGGCGCCCCTCCCCGCCGCACCGCGATCCCGGCCGCGACCAAGAACCGCGCCGCCCGGCTCCACCCAAAGACGGGTCCCTCCTCGACCACGAACACCGTCGCCCTCGCCGACCCCGCTGGCGTGAGCGTGAGCCCCCCTGGAGCCTCCGCCACTTTCATCGGGGGGAGCGTGGCGAGCCCTGGCCGAGCGTCCATGCGGAGCGCGCGTGGCTTGCCCGAGTCGAGCGCGATGGAGAAGAGCTCGGGCGGCGCGTCGGGCGTGGACCACGCCACCCACACGCGGGTCCCGTCCGGGCCGAGGCACGCGCCGTGCGACCTCCCCCTCGGGAGCGCAGCCGGGACGTCTCGCCGTCGCCACGACGACACGAAGAGGGTGTCGTGGAGGGCGTCGCGCTCGAGCCGCGCGGAGCCGCGCCCCACCCCCTCCACCGATTGCCCAGGGGCGAGCGGCGCCTTGCAGGGCTCGAAGGGGCTCGCGGGCGAGGGAGGGTGATGCAGATCCATCGTCCAAGCCTCGACAGAGCGGAGCTCCCCCGGCGTACGTTTGTCTGTCTCGAATTGGACCCAAGTCTGTTGTGTGTACCCTCGCGTGACGGGCCGCGGCTGGACGTTGTCGAAGGTGTCGAGCAGGGCGCGAGCCAGGAAGGCGAGCTGGGCGATGCGCGCAGGATCGCCGCCAGGGAGCGCGCGGGGCAGGGAGGCGCCGGGGGGTGCGGTCGACGCCCTCTCTACGGGTGCGACGGACGCGCTCGCCCTGGGGTCGGCGGAGGCGCTCGACGCGGCGACGCTGGCCGACGCGGAGGCGCTCGATGCGAGGAGCGGGCCGGGTGGATCGGCGACGCGGGGGGCGCAGGCGGCGAAGAGCGCGCAACCCATGAGCGCGAGCCGGTGCCGAGGGATCATGGGGCGGACCGAGGGCCTTCCTGGAGTGCGCAACCCATGAGCGCGAGCCGGTGCCGAGGGATCATGGGGCGGACCGAGGGCCTTCCTGGAGTGCGCAGGCCATGAGCGCGAGCCGGTGCCGACGGATCATGGGGCGGACCGGGGGCCTTCCTGTCGACCCGGAGTGACGACGTGGGCTCTCGAGGGAGCCCGGCGCAGAGGGGTGCTCATCCGCTGGTCGCTCTCATCTTGAAGAGGGCATTGCGAACGCACCTCCCGCGGGGGCGAGGACCGACGCGAGGCCCCAGTGGATGCCCTGCTCCTGAGCTCCGAAGGAGGTGCTCGTCACCCCGGCCACCCACATGACCCCGCAAGCAGCCCGCCCAAGGACAGTCCGGGCGAGGCTCCTCTCGCGGGGTGGGAGGACCGGCGGGCGCGGCGCGGGAGCCTCGGGCTGACGAGGCTCGCGGGGCGCACGAGCTCGCGCCGATCGACGTCTGCGCGCCGCTCCCGCGCCGCAAGGCGCGCCTCGACGTCGTCGTGCTCGGTCATGCGGCGCAGCATAGACGAAGCCCAGGCGCCTTGTGGCGGCCGGCCTCGAGCGAGGAGCGCGCGTCGATCGAGCGGCCAGCGCCTGCATCGGGGCGCGTGCGCGGTCGCGCTCTCTGAGCCCACGGTCGTGCCGCCGGCGTCGCCGGACGCCCGCGAGGACGACGCCTCCTCGCGGCTCGGTTCGCGTCGAGCCTCGCGGCGTCTCAGGGATGCGTCGGGCGAAGCGACGCCTCGCCGGGAGGGGGCGGACGACCGTGTGGTCTCCCCGGGGTGACGGGCGGCGTCTCATGGATGCGTCAGGCGAAGCGACGCCTCGCCGGGAGGGGCCGGACGACCGTGTGGTCTCCCCGGGGTGACGGGCGAGGCGACAGCCCACGGGTGCCCGGGTGCCCGCCCCTCGCCGTCTACTTCACCTCGAGCACCTCGATGTCGAAGAGGAGCGTCGCGCGCGGGGGGATCTTCGGCGGCGAGCCGGCCTCGCCGTAGGCGAGATCGTAGGGGATCGTGAGCTTCCGCTTTCCGCCCTGCTTCATGCCGACGAGCCCCTTGTCCCAGCCCTTGATGACCTCGCCCTTGCCCACGGTGACCTCGAAGGGCTCCCTGCCGACCGACGAGTCGAAGACCTCGCCGCTCTTCAGCGTCCCTGTGTAGTGCACCTTCACGTGGCTCCCGTCCTTCACCTCGGGGCCCGTCCCCACGACCTCGTCGACGACCGTGAAGTCATCCTTCGGCGGCGCCTTCTTCGCGACGTTCGACGAGCCGTCGGGCTCGGGCGGGGACTTCGAGCAGCCGCCCATGAGGGCGAGGGCGGCGAGGAGGGGCGGCACGATGCGGCGGCGCATGTCTGCGTCCATGCCACGCCCTCGCGAGCGCGGGTACCCTGCGCGGGTGTCGGGAGCTGGCGTGGCAGGAGACGAGCGCGCCACGCCCGAGCGATCGAGTGTACCCTCGCCGTGTGGCGCCCCTGGCGTCCGGCATCGGCCATGCGCATCGCCTTCCTCTACGCCCCGCCGTGGCGCATCCCCGACGAGGGCGAGGCGCCCGATCCCATCGAGGGGCCGCCGCCTGGGTATCGACCGGGCGATCTCGACGCCGACTTCTACCAGGTCCCGTACGGCCTCCTCACCCTCGCCTCTCAGGCGAAGCGCGCCGGCCACCAGATCAAGGTGCTGAACCTCTCGGCCATGACCTCGAGCGTCCTCGAGGCCGTCGCCCGGCGCCTCGACGCCGATCTCTACGCGCTCTCCTGCTGGACGGCGAACCGCCGCGGCGTCGACCTCCTGACGCGGCTCCTGAAGGCGCACCACCCGGCCACGCCGATCGTCGTCGGTGGTCCCCACGCGACCCCGCTCGCCGAGCCGCTGCTCCGGCGCTTCGAGGCGGTCGACGTCGTCTGCACCGGCGAGTCGGATGAGACCTTCCTCGAGCTCGTGGGGCGCCTCGCGGCGGGCGAAGACACGCGCGGCATCGCGGGGTCCGTCTACCGCGACGAGCGCCGGATCGTGCGCGCGCCCGAGCGGAAGAACCTGGGCGATCTCGACACGCTGCGCTCGCCGCACGAGGACTTCTCGACCCACATCTTCATGACGTCGCGCGGCTGCCCGTGGTCGTGCACCTTCTGCGCCGCGGAGACCTCGTGGGGGCGCGGCTATCGATCGAACTCCGTCGAGTACGTGCTCCACGCGCTCGAGACCTGCATCTCGAGGCTCCCGGTCCGGATGATCCAGATCAAGGACGACACCTTCACCACCAAGAAGAAGCGCGTCCTCGAGCTCTGCCGCGGGATCCGCGAGCGGAACCTCCGCTTCCTCTGGAGCTGCGACACGCGCGTCGATCTCTTGACCGACGAGCTCTGCCGCGAGATGCGCCTCGCGGGGTGCGAGCGGATGTCTCTCGGCGTCGAGACGGGCTCGCAGCGCATCCTCGATCTCATCCAGAAGAAGATCACCCCCGACGAGATCCTCGAGACGACCCGGCTCGCGCGTCGCTACGGCATCCGGGTCCGCTTCTACATGATGCTCGGCAACCGCGGCGAGACCGTGGAGAGCTTCGAGGAGACGCTCGCCTTCCTCGCGCGCGCCGACCCCGACGAGTGGGTCTTCTCGTGCCTCTCCATCTACCCGGGCACCGCCGACTTTCATGACGCCGTCCGGGCGCACAAGATCACGCCGGAGAGCTACTTCGACGAGCGCTTCCAGGAGCTCAAGGTGCCGTTCGACGCCGACGAGGCGTGCACGACGCGGATGAACGGCTGGTTCGCCGAGAACTCCGGCCTGCACCACGGCCGCCCGCGCACGCTCGCCGAGACGCGGGAGACCCTCGCGCTCCTCGGAGACCACCCGCCCGCGCACCTCGATGTCGCCGCCGCCGCCTACCGCGAGGGCGACCTCGCGGTGGCCAAGCACCACGCGGAGCGCGCGCTCGCGCTCGGCCACCCTTGTCCGGGCCTCGTGCTGAACCACCTCGCGTGCGTCGCGCACGCCGAGGGGGATCTCGACGAGATGATGGCGCTCTTCCTCCGGGCGGCGAAGACCGATCCACAACACCACGTCCTCATCGGGAACGTGAACCGCGCCAAGGCATGGTTCGCGCAGGGAGGCCCCGCGAAGAGGCTCCCGCTCGAGCTGTCGGTCGCGCACGGCTTCGCGCTCCTCGAGCGCACCATCCAGCCCACCTTGCCGGGGCCGCTGCCTCCCGACTTCGACGTGTGGAGCGAGGCGACGCTCGCGCCGGAGGCCGCGCCCTCCTACATCAAGACCCCGGACGTCGAGGGGAGCAAGAAAGGCATGACGCGCCTCCGCGTTCGTTCGTAAGGTCGGGCGGTCCCTCTCGATGGCAAATCTCGAAGACGAACACTTCCTCGTGCGCCTCCGGTCGCGCGACGAGCGTGCGTTCAACGAGCTGGTGCGCCTCTATGAGAGGCGGATCTATGGCCTCGCCTTCCGCATGCTCGGGCGCCGCGACGAGGCGGAGGATCTCGCGCAGGAGGTGTTCGTCCAGGTGTTCAAGGCGATCGAGACCTTCCGTGGAGAGTCGAAGCTCTCGACCTGGATGTATCGCATCACGGTGAACCTCTCGAAGAATCGAACGAAGTACCTCTCGCGTCGCCACGCGGGTGAGGAGGAGGACGTGACGGCGCTCGGCGAGCGGGTGCCGATGGGCGAGGCGCGCGGCGTCACGGCCGCGGACGTCGTGCGCCCCGACGACGCCTACGCGGGCCACGAGGTCGAGAGCATCGTGCAGCGGTGCATCGCCGGGATCGAGCCAGACTTCCGCGAGGTGTTGGTGCTCCGCGACGTCGAGGAGCTCAGCTACGAGGAGATCGCCGAGATCACGGGGCTCCCGGACGGCACGGTGAAGAGCCGCATCTTCCGCGCGCGCGCGCAGCTCCGCGCCTGCGTCGAGAAGCGCATGGGCGAGAGGATTGGACGATGAGCGAGACAGCGGACGAGAAGGACCCGAGCGAGGAGCAGCCCCGCCCGAAGATCGAGGCGCCGGGCGCGGAGGACCCGAGCGAGGAGCAGCCCCGCCCGAAGATCGAGGCGCCGGGCGCGGAGGA
>CAYNEK010000032.1:24240-53185 GCA_964396175.1 uncultured Polyangiaceae bacterium
CCCGAGCGAGGAGCAGCTCCGCCAGATGGCCGATGAGGAGGAGGCGCTCCGCGATCTGTTGCGCCGGACGGCCGATCTCCCGCCTCCGCCACCGAGGGACGACGTGCTCCGCGGGGTGCAGCAGCGCATCCGCCGCCGCTCGAAGGGGAAATTCTATGCGGACGGGTGGTCCACGCGCGATCCCGCGAAGGGCACCTATCTCCTCACGGCGGCGGTCATGCTTCTCCTGATCCTCGTCCTCTACTTCGTCCTCGCCCCGGGCGGCGTCGGCAGGCTCTGACGCGCGCTGCGCGGAGAGGCCCGCACGCCGCGACCCTCGGGAGCGCCGACGCCAGCCCCCTTCGTCGACCGCATCGAGGCGTCGTCGAAATGTGTGACTCAATCGTCGAGCGACCTGGGAATCGGAGCCGCTCGGTAGGTGGCGATTGCCGCGATTGGTGTGATACACTCGTCGGGTGAGCGAGGGCTCGGAGGAGGGCGAGCGCCAGCTCGACGTGGGGTCGGAGCCGCTCGGCGGGCGGCGGTCACCGCGATGGGTTTGAAACACTCGTCGGGTGAGCGAGGGCTCGGAGGAGGGCGAGCACCAGCTCGACGTGGGGGCGGAGCCGCTCGCGCCGATCGGGGCTCCGCCAGCCGCTCTCGAGGGTGATCTCGGCGATCCCGCGCCGGGCGGCGTACTCGCTCGTCGGCATCATCCCGAGCGTCGTGGCCCACAGATCGTGGAGCGCGCGGCCCGCCCACGTCGAGGGAGAGAGGCCCGGCGTCGGGAGCCTGGCGCCGAAGTAGTCGTGCGTCGCGAGCCGGACGCCGGTCCGAGCGAGCTCTGTGAGCAACCGACGGCCGAGGGCGCGCGGGACGCGCTCGTTCGCGAAGAAGAAGGCGGCGTCCTGGGGGCCTTCGTGGAGTGAGACGATGACCTCGGGGCGGACGGCGTCGACGACCCGCCCGACGGCGCGAGCCTCGGGCGTCAGGAACTCCTTGAAGTCCCGGTTGACATCGTATCCATCGGCGTTGAGTCGCGAGCCTTCGGCGGCGCCGACGGGGTTGACCGGTGTGACGAAGTGGACCGACACGCGCTCGAGGAGCGCGCGCTCGCCGCGGAGCCGCGCGAGGAGCTCTGGGACGGCGAGGATCCCGGCCTCCTCGTTGCCGTGCACGCCCGAGAGCACGAGGATCCGCCGCGGTGCGTCGGGGCGCGTGGCCACCGAGAAGATGGGGTACCGGACCCCGCGGAACGTGCGCTCGTCGAGCTCGCGAACGTCGAAGTCCTCACCGAACCCCATGATCTCCCGTGCGAAGCTGCGCGCGTCGTAGCCGAGCGGCGCCGCGTCGAGCCCGGTGTCTCGCGCGGGGTAGAACGCCACGCGTCGGACGAGGTGGTAGCGGGCGAAGAGGCGGAGCGCGGAGAGCGTGGGCACGGATTGGGGCGAGCCTCCGTCTCGCGGCGCCGGCTGGACGTGGAGCGGATCGTGCCGAGCGGCCTCCGTCTGGGATGATGCGTCGAAGCCGAGTGGCGCGATGGCTCATCGTCGCGCGGCCGGGGCGCTCTCCGCAAGCCCCTCGAGCGTGCCAACGACCTCGCGGCAGCAAGGCGGACGGGGAGCGATCGCGCAAGGAGAACCGCAAGTCCCTCGAGCGTGCCCGCGATCTCGTGGCGTCGCCGGCCTTCGCAGAGAACCCTTCGACGGCGACTCGAGCGCGCCCGCGATCTCGCGGCGTCGACGGCCTCCGCAGAGAGCCCGTCGCCGACTCGAGCGCGCCCGCGATCTCGCGGCGTCGACGGCCTCCGCAGAGAGCCCGTCGCCGACTCGAGCGCGCCCGCGATCTCGCGGCGTCGATGGCATCGAGAGGTCGACCTGGGCGTGCCTTCTCCGCGCGCCCGCCTTCGCCACGCCGCCGTGGTCTACGAGGCCCGCGAGACGATTGTCCCCGTGCTCCCAGCGCGCACCGCGTCGCCGCCGCGCTGATCTCGGGGTGCGCGGGGCGGAAGGCCGCCGCGTGGTTGCACGGCCGTCGCTCCAATCGTGCGGGCGGTGACTCGATCCGGGTGCCTCGCGCGGTCGCGGTTGGTCTACGCTCTGACGGTGCGTCGCCCTCTCGCCGCCGTCGTCCTCTTGGCTGCCACGACCGCCTCGGCGGCTCCACCACCCAAGGGCGCACCTCGCCCAAAGCGCGTCGCGCCCGCCCACGGACAGAAGCCACTCGCCGACGACGCGTGGGTCGCGGCCACGCCCGAGGAGATGCTGACGCGGCTCGTCCGGCGCGCAGAGGGCAAGGGCCCCGACGCGCTCGCCGCGCTGGTGCTCGTCCACGCGCTCGCGGGCAGGGTCGCCCCTGGCGTCGCCGAGCGGAAGCTCGAGGCCATCGCCGACAAGGGCGGCCCGTACGCGTCCGAGGCGCGCCTCCTCGCGCTGTCGCTCGAGCCCGTCGTGTCGCGCGCGAGCCCCGACGACCTCGTGACGAGCCTGTCCGTCCTCGGTCCGTTCCAGGACACATCGGGACGGATCCGTGAGGCCGATCTCCGCGAGGAGGATCCGGCGGCGTGGGCCGCGCGCGACGCGACGTACTCGTGGGGTGTCTACGACGTGCGGTGGCGTCCCGTCGTGACGCCCACGACCGCGCGTGGCGTGCCGCTCGACCTCTACCTCTTTCCGCGTCGCGAGACCTGCGCGTACCTCGCCTCGCGCGTCACGCTCGACAAGCCGACGACGCTGCGCGTGTCGCTCGCCGGCTCGGGCGCCGTGCGGCTCCTCTGGGACGGCGTGACGCTCGACGTGAGCGACGAGACGCACGCGCTCGCGCTCCTCGATCGCCTCTCGGCGCGGGTCGAGGCGAAGGCCGGGGATCACCTGGTCGCGGCGCGGATCTGCGCGGGCTCGCTCGACGACGTCGGGCGCGCGCGCCTCCGGCTCTCGACGGACGCAGGTGAGCCCCTGCGCGCGCCTTCGTCGAAGGACCTCGGCCCCCTCGCGGGGGTCGCGTTCGCGCCGTTCAAGCACGAGGCCCTGAAGACGCCGCTCGCGCGCTCGCTCGCCCTCGGGAAGAGGCCGACTCCCGCCGAGTCGCTCGCGTCGATCGTCCTGCGGACGAGGGGTGGTGCGGACGATCTGCGCTCGCCGAGGGCGCCCGGCCTCACCGAGGAGCTCTCCAAGAGGGCGACGCCCGACGTGCTCGCTCTCCTCGGGTGGATCTCGCCGTTCGGCGCGGTGCGGAGCGGCCTGCTGTCGCGCGCCCGCGAGGTGGCGGAGGCGTCCGGGCAGAAGGCCGTCGAGGAGTTCGCGGAGCGGCGCATCGTCGCGGCGCGCGCGGACGCGGGCCTGTTCGAGTGGGCCAAGGCGACGCTGTCGGTGCCGCCCCTCTCGACCGCGACCGACACGGAGTCTCGGCTCCTCCGCGCGTATGTGGAAGGTGAGCTCCTCGGCGAGGCCGCCCGTCGCAGGGAGCTCGCGGGGCTCGTCGCCCTCGCCGACGAGAAGAAGAAGCTCCCCGTCGAGGGCTGGGAGCTGGTCGCGCGGATGGCCGAGCCCTTCGATCGGACGATCGCGCTCCGCGCGCGCGACGAGCTCGCGAAGCACGCGCCCGAGCGCTTCGATCTCGACCGGGTGCGGGCGGCGGCGCTCGTGGACGCGGACACGCTCGTGCGCGTGGCGGGGGAGGCGATCCGGTCCGGGAGCCTCACCGATCCGGACGATCTCGCAGCCGCGGCGGAGGAGCTCCTGCGGAGCGGGCGACCGCGCGACGCCCTGACGGTCCTCTCGCTCGGCGAGCTCGTCGCCCCCAACGTCGTGCGCATCCAGGAGCTGCTGTCGCGAGCGCTCTTCGCCTCGGGGCGCCCCGAGGACGCCGAGAAGGGGAGGGCGCACCTCATGAGGGCTCGCGAGCTCGCACCGGCGAACGCGACGCTCCGCGCCGAGGCGTCCTTCCGGGATCGCGGCGGCGCGGGCAAGGAGCGCCGCGACGAGCGGTTCCTCGTCCCGAGCGAGGCGATCCTCGCGCGCGTGACGGCGCAGCCTGCGAAGCTCGGCGAGGTCGTCGATCGCCAGCCGTACTGGCTGCGTGCGGTCACGCAGGACGCCGATCGGCGCGTGTCGCAGCTCATCCAGTATGCGCGCGAGATCGTGATCCCTCCGCGCACGCAGGAGGAGCTCTACGAGCCGGTGCCGACCGAGGGCGACGACACCGAGATCCTCCGCGCGCGCGTCCACCGGAAGGACGGATCGGTGGCCTTCGCCGAGGAGCAGTCGAGCGAGCACGGGCGCCCGCTCATCCGGTGGCCCAAGCTCGGGCAGGGGGACGTCGTCGAGGTCGTCGTCCGCAGCTCCACGCGGGGGCCGATCGGTCGGCGCGGCGATCCGCCCTTCTACTTCATGGACTACGGAGGCTCGGTCTCGACGCACCCGCTGCTCTACAACGAGGTGGTCACCGATCTCCCGAAGGACGGCCCTCTGGCCGTCGACGTGCTCCACGGGAAGCCCGATCGCGTCGAGACGAAGGAGGAAGGCGACCGGGTGGTCACGCGGTATGTCTGGGATCACCCCGTCACCATCGAGGACGAGCCGCTCATGCCGCGGCCGACCGAGATCCTGCCGACGCTCGTCGCCTCGAGCTTCGCGACGTGGGGCGAATTCCGCGCCTGGTACGACGGCGCCGTGAAGGGCTTCACCGAGCCCGACGCGCAGATCGAGGAGCTCGCGAAGAAGCTCACGCAGGGCAAGACCACGCGGGACGAGAAGCTGCGGGCGCTCTTCGAGTTCGTCGCCGACGACATCCGCTACGTGAACTTCGTCTCGGGTGAGTGGTGGCTCCCCAACCGTCCGCAAGAGCTCCTCGCGCGGCGACAGGGCGACTGTGACGACAAGGCGATCCTCCTCATCAGCCTGCTGCGTGCGGTCGGGATCGAGGCGACGGAGGTGCTCATCCAGACGCGGCTCACCGCCCAGCCGTCGCTGCTCCTCTCGAAGAAGGTCGCCGTCCCCCTCTTCGATCACGGGATCGCCTATCTCCCCGCGAAGGACGGGCGCCCTGCGGTGTGGCTCGACGCGACGAGCCCCGAGAGTCGGCTCGGACCCGTGCCCTCGATGGACGCGCGGACCTTCGCGCTCTTCGCGAGCGAGGGCCCCGCCGAGATGGTCCCGACGCCGCGTGGATCCCCGGAGGACTACGGCTCGGACGCTCGGTGGACCATCGAGCTCTCCGCGACGGGTGAGGCTGAGCTCACCGCCGAGGAGACGCACCGCGGAGATCACGCGTTCTTCCTCCGCACGGGGCTCCGCGAGGAGGCGTCGCGCGCGCAGTGGGTCGACGAGTACCTGGTGGGTGCGACCTTCCCGCAGGCCGAGATCGATCCAAAGATCGCCTTCGAGGCGGCGCTGCCCGACGGGCGTGCGCGGGTCGCTTACCGTGCGAAGAGCCGAGCGTTCGGCCGCAACGAGGGCGACGATCTGCTCGTGACGCTCTCTCCCTCGTCGACCTGGTCCTCGTCCCTCGCCGCGCTCCCGACGCGGACGACGCCGGTCGTCCTGCCGTCGCAGCTCGCGCCGAGCAAGCTCACGAAGGAGGTCCGCTTCGTCGCCCCGCCCGGGATGGTCCCCGGTGATCTCCCGCCCGGTGGGGAGGCGCGTGGCGGCGCCTTCGGCCACGCGCGGCTCGAGATCCTGCGTGACGCCAAGGACGCTCGCGTCGTCGTGCTTCGCTCCGAGCTCGTCTTCGATCGGGAGGTGATCCCGGTGGCCGAGTACCCTGCGTTTCGAGGATGGCTGCTCGAGGTCGACTCGCTGCTCCACCGGTCGGCGCGCTTCGTGCGCGGAGGGACGCCGCGATGAGGCGCCTCCTCCCGGGGCTCGCCCTTGCGATGTCCCTCGCCGCGTGCGCGCCCGCGAAGCACCCGATCGACGGCGGCGCGGAGATCCGGGCGCGGCTCGCGCGCTCGTTCGAGGCGGCCTTCGAGGTCGAGCAGACGCGCGGGCCCGACGCCGCGGTCGACGCGTACCTCTCGCTCCTCGACGACGCGGTCGACAAGGGCGATCCGGGCGCCGCGGCGGTGCTCGCCGCCACCGAGGAGCTCTTCCTTCGCCGGCCTCTCGGGGGCCTGTCGGTGCCGTCGGCCGAGCCGCTCGCGCTCCGGTCGCTGCGGTGGGACTCGATGCCGGCGCGGCTCGAGGGGCTCCTGGCGCGTGCGCGCGATCCGCTGTCTCGCCACGTGCTCGCGGTCGCCGCGCTCGGCGTCGCGGAGCAGCGCGGCGACGAGGCGGGCGCGGCCAAGGTGCGCGCGCAGGCGGGGGTGTTCCCTGCGCTGACCGTCGTCGGTCCACTCGTGCCCATCGGGGTCGTCGCGCTCGCGGCGTCGACGCCGCTCGACGCGGCCGTGCTCCCGCACGAAGTCGAGGGCGCGAAGCCCTTCTCGTCGGCGCTCCTGCCGCGCGTCGTCACCGCCGAAGACGGCGTCGTCGATCCCGCGAGGACGGGGGCGCGTGCCGGCGTCTACGCCGCCGCTGGGGACGTGCTCCTCGACCGCGACGCGGAGGGCTTTGTCCTCGTCCACAGCGCGGTGCCGTTCGTGCTCGCGTCGGGGGGCAAGGCCCTCGCGTCACGCGCGCCCGAGGACGGCTGGGGCTGGATGGTGCGTGTCGCGCGCGTCCACGTCCCCAAGGGGCGATCTCGCCTCGTCCTCCGCGTGCCGCAGGGCGACGAGCCGTCGAAGGTGTCGCTCGCGCTCGCCCTCGAGGGAGCGGCGCCGACGCTCTCTGCGCCCGCGCCTGGGGATCGTGCCGACGTGGCCATCGCCGCGACGCCGTGGCAGCCCGCGGCGGAGGGGGCGCTCGCGGGGGCGGCGCGGCTCGCGCTCGGCGACGACGCCGGTGCGCTCGCGACGCTCGAGGGTCGCGGTGAGCTCGCGTCGCTCCTGCTCGCGACGGGGCCGACGTCGATGAGCCCGGACGTCCCGTCCGAGCGCCGCGCCGAGCGCCTCCGCGCGCTCTACGCGAAGGCGAAGGCCGTGAGCCCCGCGAGCTGGGAGGCCGAGGCCGGAGACGTGGTCCTCTCGGCGTCGAGGAAGGGCGTCGGGGAGGCGCGCTTCGACGTCGTGCGCGGGCTCTCTCGCGAGGGGATTGCGCCGACGACGATCGCCCTGCGCGCGGCGGTCGCGGCGGGTGCGGGGCTCCGAGACGTGGCCGCGGCGTCCCTTGCGGAGGCGCGCCCTGCGCTCTCGGGGACCCCCTTCTGGAAGCTCACCGAGGACCGGTCGCTCGATCTCGATGCGCCGGCGCGCGAGGCGCGTGCCTGCCTCGATCCGCTCGGTGATCGACGGGGGCTCGACTGTCTGGGCGCAAAGCGTCAGCGCGGCGATCTCGACGGCGCGCTCACCGAGATCCAGCGCCTCCGCGCGCTCCGGGGCTCACCCACGCTCCTCCGGGACGAGGAGCTCCGGCTCCGCGTCTCGAAGGGCGCGCTCGACGAGGCGCTCGCGCTGTACGAGCAGATGCTCCCGGGCGAGCGGACGGTGACCTTGCTCGGCGCCTTCCCCGCGCGGCGCGATCTCGTCGCGCGCGATCGCGCGACGGCCCGCGAGGGGGCGTCGATGGAGCCGCTCCTCCACCTCCTCTCGGGCTTCGACGTCACGAAGGCGCAGCGTCGCGGCCGCGAGGTGGTGCTCGCGACTCCGCCCCGCGCGGGGGACGCGACGTCGGTGCTGCTCCACGAGGAGCGGTGGGAGCTCGCCCGAGACGGGATCCTCGTGTACTCGATCCTCGACGTGCGGAGGGTCGGTGGGACCAGCGACGTCGAGCGTGGTGGCTCGCAGGCGCTCTTCGCGGGGGTGTGGGGTCGCGACACGCGCAAGCTGCTCTACCGGCGTATCCACAAGAAGGACGGCCGCCTCCTCGAGCCCGATCGGGCGCGGAACGCCGAGCAGTCCGACGCCGATCTGTCTCAGCTCGAGCCGGGTGACGTGATCGAGCAGGCCGCGTACGGCCTCGCGCTGCCGGACCGCCTCGGACACATCGTCGTCGATACGCCCGATCTCCTCCCCGAGCGCACGAGCGTGCGGTCGGCCACGATCGAGATCGTCCTCCCCGCGGACGTCGCGGTCTCGCTCGCCGCCTCGAAGCAGCTCGGGACGCCAGAGAGGCGCGACGCCGACGGCAAGCGCACGCTCGTCTATCGGCTCATGGACGCAGCGCCGCGCACCTTCGAGGATGGGGTCCCGCGGATGGATCGCGATGTCTCCGTGAGCTTCGGGACGTACCGGTGGTCCGACATCGCTCGCGCCGTCGCGGATCTCGTCGCCACGAGCGAGGATCGTGATCCCATCGTCCGGGCGTGGGCGCTCGCCGCCGCCGGCGAGGGGAGCCCGCGCGAGAAGGTGGCGCGCCTCCTCACGGCGGTGGGCAAGGCCGTGAAGGTGGCGAACAGCAGCATGCTCTCGGATCTCGCGGCCGCGACGGGCGCGGCTGGGCTCCGCGCGCGGCCCATCCTCGATCTTGGACAAGGCAGCCGCACCTGGCTCCTGCATCGTGCGCTCGAGACCGTCGGGATCCCGCACGAGCTCGCGCTCGCCGAGCGAGAGCCCTTCTCCGAGAACCCGGACTTCCCAGCCCGCCCGGGGCGTTACGATCGACCGCTCCTCCTCGTGCACACGCCTGAGGGCGCGCTCTTCGTGGATGCGGACGTGCAAGGTCCGCCGCTCCCGTTGGGAGACATCAGCCCCGAGCTGCTCGGGCGTACGGCGCTCCTCCCGAGCGGCGAGACCGTCGAGCTGCCGCGCACGATCGCCTCTCGGGGCGACGAGATCGCGCTCGACCTCACGGTCGACGAGCGCGGTGACGCCGTGGGGACGATTTCGCTGGAGCTCCGGGGCCGCTCGTCCCAGGCGCTCCTCGACGCGCTCGACACGGTGGTGGGGACCGATCGACGAGCGCTGCTCCGGCGCGTGGTGCTCGGCTGGCTCCCCTGGGCCACGGTGGACGAGGTGCGGCTCACCTCACCCGAAGGCGCGACCTTCGTGTCCATCGCTGCGAAGGTGGTGCTCCCATCGTACCTCCAGCGCGAGGGCGCGGTGTGGGTGCTGCCTGGCGTCGATCCGGTCCACTACGGCTACCCCGCGCCGGGCACCGCGACGATGCGCGGGGCGTTCACGACCAAGGGCGCGCGCGACACGGCGCTCGTCGTCTCGACCTCGCAACGGTGGGCCCTCCGCCGGAAGGTGACGCTCCCCGCGGGCTTCGCCGTTGTGCGCGCCCCCGAGCCAAAGATCGCGTCGGCGCCGCTCGTCGAGGCGAAGCGGTCGACCGCCGTCGCGGGCGTCACCGTCGAGGACGCCTTCTCGCTCGACGTGACGACCGGCGCGGTCCCCGCCGCGGGGTACGCTGCGTTCGCTCGGCTCGCGAAGGACGTGGACGACGCCTTCCTCGCGGGCGTCAGGATCACGGGTCGATGAGGCCGCGAGGCGTCCGAGGGTGGGCGGGGCTCATCGGGCTCGGCGTGCTGGTGGCGCAGGGTGGTGGCTGTGGTGGCGGCGAGCTGGAGGCCCCGAGGCCGCCGCCCGTCTCCACCGCACCGTGCGCCGATCCGCCCTTCGTCGGCGCTCCGTTCGGGCTGCGCTGTGGTCAGCTCGTCGACGAGGGCGGGCGCGTGGCGTTCGTTCGCGGCGTGAACGCTCGCGTCCGTGGGATCTTCGACGTCACGTTCGACGATGGGCGGCTCCCGCTCGAGGAGATCCCCGAATTCTCGGCCGCGGACCTCGACGCGCTGCGCGGCTTTGGCTTCGACGCGCTGCGCTTGCCGATCCAGTGGAGCGCCATCGAGCCGACCGAGGACGGCGGGCTGTCCGAGCCGTACCTCACGCGCATCGCGGACTTGCTCCAGGCGGCGCAGGGCGCGGGCGTCCAGGTGCTCCTCGACTTCCACCAGGACGCGTACTCGAAGGAGATCGGCGAGGACGGCGCGCCGCGCTGGGCGATCTCACCGCAGCCAAAGACGCTGCTCGGCGGTCCGCTCACGGATCTCGACGCGCGCCGACAGAGCCCGGAGGTGCTCGCTGCGTTCGACACGTTCTTTGGAGCTTCGGAGGAGGGTGCGCGGCTGCGCGGGCGCTTCGCGGACATGGCCGGGAAGGTCGCGGCGCGGTTCGCGGGGCACCCTGCGGTCATCGGCATCGAGCTCTTCAACGAGCCCCTCGCGCCGATGGATGGGCTCATGCGCGTGCACGAGGCGGCGTACGCGACGGTGCGCGCCGCGGCGCCGAAGAAGCTCATCGCCTTCGAGCCCAGCGCCACGCGGAACTTCTTCGACGACGCGCCGCTCCCACCCCACCCGCTCGGCGACGGGACGCTGTACGCGCCGCACACGTACAAGCTCGCCTTCTCGACGGGCGTGGGCGACGTCGAGAAGGCGCGCGCCGCGATGACGAAGGACACCCTACGCCCGCAGGTGATCAACGCGCGCGAGGAGGCCGACGCCTGGAGGGCGGGGCTCTTCGTGACCGAGTACGGCTACGATCCCAAGGGGACGAGGGCGGCCGAGTACCTCACCTGGCAGGCGGAGCTCCACGAAGAGGTGATGGCGTCGAGCTTCTTCTGGCTCTGGAAGGAGAGCTCGCAGGGGAGCTGGGGGTGCTACGAGTTCGACGCTGCGACGGGGACGTTCACGCCACGCGAGGCGCTGCGGCTGGTGCTCGCGCGCGTGCGGGCGACCCGGGTCTCGGGCTGGCCGGCGGAGACGCGCTTCGAACGAGCGACGGGCGTCTTCTCGCTGCGTTTCCGCGACGATCCGACGATGGTGGGGGACTCGGTGATCGCGGTCGCCCCGGCGCTCGGCGCCCCGCTCGGCGTGACGTGCGACGGCGTGCTGGTCGACGCGGCGCTCGACGCGCGGGGTGAGCTCCGCGTCCCCTGCGGGAAGGGGACCGGCGAGGAGCACGTGCTCGGGGTCACCGTCGCGCCGCGACCATGAGCCGTCGGTGCGCCGGGCGGCACGGAGGCCTGGTGCCTCGCGATGCCGTGGCTGCGTCGTCGGCGGCTTGGCACCCCGCGAGGCGGACGAGGAGTTGTCCGCGGGCGCTCTCCCCGACGCGCCGCCCTCGGAGTCATCGCGACGACGCCGGGGCGCGTGGCGTCGACTCTCGAGGCTTCGATCGTGTCGGTGGCGCGGCGCGCCGCCACGGCTACACTCGAGGAGATGCGAGCTCGGATCTCTCCTCGATGGGTCGCCCTCGCGGCGGTGGCGTCGATCGTCGTGGGCGTGGCGTCGCTCATCGCCCTCCGTGCGCGCCCGCGCGCGCCGCTCCTCCCCGCGATCTCGAGCGTCGCGACCGTCGTCCGTGCGTCTCCCGCGGTGCTCGTCGCCATCCGCGACTTGGCGCGGCTCGAGTCGGCGGAGTTCCATATGGAACGCGTGGTCGACTTCCGTGAGCGACAGTCGCACCTCTTCGGGCTCCTGGAGGCCGAGGACGCGCTCCTCCTCGTCGCCGCCGGGGAGGTCGTGGCGGGCGTCGATCTCGCGGGGCTCCGCGAGGGCGACGTGCGGGTCGACGGCCCGAAGGCGGTCGTCACGTTGCCCGCGCCCGTGGTGTTCTCGACGAGGCTCGACGCGCAGCGGACGTACGTCCACTCGCGGAGGACCGATCTGCTCGCGCGCCGCGTGGAGGCGCTCGAGGGTCGGGCGCGTGAGGAGGCCGAGAGGACCTTGCAGCGAGGCGCAGAGGAGGCCGGGATCCTCGCCCGCGCCCGCCAGAACGCGGCGCGGACCGTCCAGGTGCTCGTGACGTCCCTCGGCTACGACGAGGTGACGGTCCGCTTCGCGGACGAGGGTCTGGCGCCCATCGCGATGTGACGCCGAGGATCGGTCGCGCGTCGCGCGGCGGGCTCTGGGAGCTCCGCGCGATCGCCGGTGGAGCGCCGAGAGCAGCGCGTCGCGTGCGACGCCGAGCGGATGGCTCCCGAGGACGCCTGGACGAGCGCCGAGCGAGTGCGCGCGCGCCGAGCCACTGGCGGCGCGATGGCGCCGCCACGTCTTCGCTCAAGGGGACGGTGGCGTGCTCGGGAAGCCCTGACCGAAGCCGATGAAGAGCTGCGTCTGCCCGAAGCGCCCATCCTCGATCGGTGTGCCGAGATCGATGCGGAACACGTAGCGATCGAGCTGCGGGAAGAGGATCCGAAGCCCTCCGCCCACCGCCGTGTGTGTGGTCATGTGGGCGAGGCGCCTCCCGATGGCGCCGACGTCGTGGAAGACGACCGCGCCCACCTGCACGGTCTTCACCGACAAGGGGCGCGTGCGGAGCTCGAAGTTGTACGTCGCGTAGCTCGGCCCGGAGAAGGCGCTCGTCGTGTAGCCGCGCAGCCCCGTGTCGCTGCCGAGGAGCGTCTGCTGGTTCTGGGCGTTGTGGTATCGATCGACGAAGGTGCCGTGCACGACGAGCCGCCCGAGGGGGAGCCGCGGCGTGACGACGCGCACGCCGCCGAGGACCGAGGCGTCGACGTTCCCGCCCACGACGCCCTCCTGCCGCGTCCCCGCGAAGGCGCGAGCGTAGCCGTCGCCGAGCTGGAAGGTGTACTGCCCCGACGCCGAGAGACCGAGGAAGGACCGATCGGAGCCGAGCGCGGCCGAGACCGGGTACGCCTTCACCGTCACGTCGTGGCCGAGCCGAACGTCCTCCTGGAGCGAGAGCGTCTCCATGTCGAGCGCCCGGAGGAAGCTCGTCGTGTACGCCCGCAAGGACACGTACGGGAACACGCGTGCCACGCCCCGCGGCGCGCTCTCGCCGAGAAACTCCGCGATCGCCGGGGCCGACAGCCCATCCCCGTCGGCCATCGTGATGCGTCGCCTCGTCGCCTCGCCGCCCAGCGTGACATCGTGCTTGATCCCCCACCCGAAGGAGCGCGTGACGTACGCGCGGCTCGTGACGAGGCGCTCCCGGTACACCCACGGCACCGCCTCTCCCGTGCTCGCGCGGTAGGTCGCGAGCGCGACGTTCTGGTAGCGGCGGACGACCTGATCGTTCTGGCCGACGTAGGCCCCGTAGGCCCACTCCTCCGTCGTGGACCAGAGGGGCTTGTCCAGGGTGATCGCCGCGAAGCTCCCCTCGATCGCGCCGGCCGCGCGGCTCTGGTGCAGGCCCGCCTCCGTCGAGAGCGTCATCCAGGAGCCGAGGAGGCGCCGCGACGAAAACTTGGCGGCGAAGCTCTGGCTGAGCGGCCGCATCTCGTAGCGGAGCGACACCGCCTGCTGCGTCCCGGCGACGTTGATCTCGCTCGGCACGAGGGCGAGCCGGTTGATGCCGCCGTTCGTGTAGACGAGATCCCAGCCCATCCGGAGGCTCCATACGTCCTTCGTGATGACCATCACGCGCACCCGGTCGGGCGCCGAGCCCCGGATGGGGACGACGAGGACCAGCGAGATCCCCGCGTAGAGGCGCAGGTTTCGCGCGGTCTCGTCGATGAGGAGCTTCTGGTAGCGGTCGCCGGGGTGCTGGAGCAGCTCGCGGCGCACGATGCGGTCGCGTGTCGTCGTGTGGAAGTGGTTCAGGAAGAGCGGCGCGGGATCGCGCTGCTCGATGACCTCGAGCCGCACGACGTCGACGGACTCGATGACCTTGCCCTCGGCGTCGGGATCGATCGCGAGACCGTGTTTGTCGATCGCGGAGGAGAGCGCCTGCTTCTCGTACTTGGAGTAGTCGTACGTGTCCGACCGCGGGCGCTTCTCGTCCGCCAGGGCGGCCCGCGGCAGCCCGATGACGACCAGGCTCGCCGCGAGGAGCCCCCGGACACGCGACGACGTCACGGGGCGCGGTCCGCGCGCGCTCGGACGGCTCTGCCTCGCTGGGGCAGGCGACGACGGGCGGCGGACGCCATGCTCACGGATCGCCGCCCTCTCCCCCTTCGAGCGCCTCGGGCGCGCCGGGCGCGGGCTCCGACGGGAGCTCGCTCGCCGTGACGTCGGTCGTCTTCTCGCCCTCGGCCATGAGCTCGATCGCGACGACGCGCTCCTTGTCCGTGACGTTCATCACGCGGACGCCCTGCGCGTTGCGCCCCGTCTCGCGGATCTCCCTGACCTCGGTGCGGAGCGTCTGGCCCTGATCGGTGACGACCATGATCTCGTCGTCGTCCTTCACGAGGAGGATGCCGACGCAGGGGCCGTTGCGATCGCTCGCGTCGATGAGGATGAGCCCCTTGCCGCCGCGGTTCTGCGCGCGAAAGTCGTCGAGCGGCGTGCGCTTCCCGAAGCCCTTCTCGCAGACCGCGAGGACCTGCTCGCGCCCGGGCTCCGTCGAGACGAAGCCCACGACGACGTCGCCCTCGTCGAGGGTGATGCCCTTCACGCCCATCGTGTCCCGCCCCATCGGCCGCACCTGCTCCTCCGAGAAGCGGATGCTCATCCCGAGCCGCGTCGCGATCATCATGTCGCACGTCCCGTCGGTGACCTCGGCCGAGAGCAGCGCGTCGCCGTCCTCGACCTTGACGCCGATGATGCCCTTCTCGCGGTAATTCTCGTACGCCTTCAGCTCGGTCTTCTTGATGAGGCCGTTCTTCGTCAGCGTGAGGATGAACTTGTCGTCGGCGAACTCGGGGACGATCGCGACGGCGGCGACCTTCTCGCCCGGCTCCATGCCGACGAAGTTGACGATGGCGCGGCCCTTCGCGCTCCGCTGCGCCTCGGGGACCTCGTAGACCTTCTTCACGTACACCTTGCCCTTGTCCGTGAAGAAGAAGACGAAGGCGTGCGTCGAGGCGACGAAGAGCCGCGAGACGTAGTCCTCCTCGCGGCTCTGGATGCCGAGCCGGCCCTTGCCACCACGCCGCTGCGCCTGGTAGTCGGCCTGCGCCGTCCGCTTGATGTACCCGAGGTTCGACACCGTCACGACCATGTCGCGGCGCTGGATGAGGTCCTCGAGGTTGATCTCGGCGTCGGCGGCCACGATGTCGGTCCGGCGCGGCTCGGCGTACTTGTCGCGCACCTCCTCGAGCTCCTTCACGATGACGTCGAGCAAGAGCCTCTCGTCCGCGAGGATGGCTCGGAGCTCCGCGATCTCGTCCGAGAGCTCGCCGTACTCCTTCGCGAGCTTCTCTTGCTCGAGCCCGGTGAGCCTCGAGAGGCGCATCTCCAGGATCGCCTTCGCTTGACGCTCGGTCAGGAAATACTGACCAACCGCCTTGGCCTCGTCGATCTCGGCCTCGGGGCGCCCCGCGCGGCGCACGTACGCCTCGAGGCCGTGGAGCGGCAGCGCCATGAGTCGCTCCCTCGCGACGTCGGGGTCGGCCGACTCTCGGATGGTGCGGATCACGAGATCGATCTCGGTCGTCGCCATCCCGAGCCCCAGGTTGAGCTCGCGCTGGCTCTCGGCCTGCCGCAGCTCGAAGCGGCAGCGCCGCGTCGTCACCTCGCGCCGGTGCGCGAGGAACTCCGCGAGCGTCTGCTTCAGCGACAGGACCATCGGGCGCCCGTCGACGACGGCGAGGTTGATGATCCCGAAGGTCACCTGCATGTCGGTGAGCTTGTGGAGCTGGGCGAGGACCACCTGGGGGACGACGTCCTTCTTCAGCTCGACGACGAGCCGGATCCCTTCGCGATCGGACTCGTCGCGGACCTCGGCGATGCCCTCGATCTCCTTGTCGCGCTGCAGCTCCGCGATGCGCTTCGTGAGCTTGGCCTTGTTGACCTGGTAGGGGATCTCGTAGCAGACGATCTGCTCGCGATCGCCCTTGCCGAGCGCGGGCTCGATGCGCGTCTTGGCGCGGATGTACACGGCCCCGCGTCCCGTCCGGTACGCCTGCTCGATGCCCGTCTTGCCGTAGAGCGTCCCGCCCGTCGGGAAGTCGGGGCCTGGGATGAGCTGCATCAGCTCCTCGGTCGTGACGTCCGGGTTCCGCGCGAGGGCGATCGCGCCGCTCACCGCCTCGCCGAGGTTGTGCGGCGGGATGTTGGTCGCCATGCCGACGGCGATGCCCTCCGAGCCGTTGACGAGCAGGTTCGGCCACTTGGCGGGGAGGACCGAGGGCTCCTCCTCGGAGTCGTCGAAGTTGGGCTGGAAGTCGACGGTGTCCTTGTCGAGATCGGTGAGCAGCTCGCCCGAGAGGCGCGTGAGGCGACACTCGGTGTAGCGGTAGGCCGCCGCAGGATCGCCGTCGACGGAGCCGAAGTTGCCCTGCCCCTCGACGAGCCGGTGGCGCATCGAGAAGTCCTGCGCGAGCCGGACGAGCGCGTCGTAGACCGAGGCGTCGCCGTGGGGGTGGTACTTCGCCAGCACGTCGCCGACGACGCGCGCGCACTTCTTGAAGCCGCCGGACGCGTTGATCTTCTGCTCGTGCATCGAGAAGAGGATGCGTCGGTGCACCGGCTTCAGCCCGTCCCGGACGTCCGGGAGCGCGCGACCGATGATGACGCTCATCGCGTAGTCGAGGTACGAGGTCCGCAGCTCGTCCTGGATGGAGACGGGGATCCGCTGCTCGATGTTGCTCGACGGCTCGGTCACGCGCTCGGGCGTAGTCGCGCGGTCGCCCCGCCGCAACGCCCGAGTGGGCGAATTTGTCGAGGAATATCAGGATGTTCTGAGGGACTTCGCCGCTCGCTTGGCGAGGTTCGCCGCGCGGTGCCAGAGGGGCGCGTGGGTGAGCTCGCGCCCGGCCGGGACGAAGTCGCCACCGAGGCTCTTCTTGAACCAGTGGATCCCGTCGCGCGGGTCCTCCGTGGAGACGAGCCCGAGATCGTAGACGCGCGCGCCCCGCGCCTTCAGGGCGAGCATCGTGCGCCACTGCGCGAGGTGCCCCGCGCCCTCGGGGGAGCGATCGACGCTGGCGCCGTGGAGGTAGTAGCCGCTCGTCGGGAGGAGGTAGACGAGGTTCGCCGTGACGACGACGCCCTCGGCTCGCGCGAGCACGACGGCGAGGGCGCCGTCGCTGGCCATGCGCAGGCAGAGCTCCCTGTCGACCCGATCGAGGCCGCGCGCCGCGGCCATCGGCGCGTAGAGCTCGAGGAACCGATCGAGCTCTGCGGGGGGCGGTCGCTCGTGGACGGTGACGTCGATCCCGCGCCGCTCGGCGCGGCGGATCTCCTTCTGCTTGCCCTTCGGGAAGGCGGCGAAGAGCTCCTCCTCGGGGCGGGTGAGATCGACCGCGTAGGTCCCGGCGCCGAACCACCGCCCCTCGCGGACCTCTTCGAGCGGCACGCCGAGGAGGCGGTGCGGCGGATCGCCGGGCTCGGCCGAGAAGTCCTGGAGCAGGAGGTGCGTGCGCGGCGAGAGGAGCGCTTGGCGGTGCGCGACGAGGTCGAGCTCTCCGCGGCTCGCCCCGTGCGCGAGGAAGAGCACGCGGCGGAGCGGCGAGAGGCGCACGCGCGGCGGGTAGGGCCGCGAGAAGACCGCCCAACGCGGCCCGCGCTCGAGCAGCCGGAAGCCCGCGTACCGGTCGAGCAGCCAGCCCTCCTCGAGCTCGATCGGGCGATAGGAGCGGAGCTTCAGGGGCGCTTCCTCGCGGCGTAGTCGTACCAGGGGACCCAGATGGAGCTCGGCCTCGCGGGGTACGTCGAGGGGAGCGTCTCGACGAGATCGAGCCCCGCCTCCGACAGCGCGGCCCGGACGACCTTGGGGGTCGCGTTGTACACGCGCGGTCCGCCGTGCCCGACGACGTCGCGGACGTAGCCCTCGCCGCGGCGGAGGGCGGGGGAGCGGAGGCGCGCGGGCGCCATCTTCAGCGAGATCCCCGCGGCGTACGCGAGGCGCCACGCCTTCTTCGGGAGCGAGGCCCCCTCGAGCACGGGGCGGAAGAGCACGCAGCGCGGGTTGTGCAGAGAGAAGACGAACGCGCCGCCCGGCCTCGTGACCCGCGCGATTTCGGACAGGCAGCGGCGCCGCTGGGCGTCCTCGGGGAGGCAGCCGAGGCCATTGAACGAGAAGACGACGGCGTCGAACGACCGATCCTCGAAGGCCGAGAGATCGGCCGCGTCGCCGATCACGAAGTCGAGCGCCGGGAACTTCTCGCGGCAGCGCGCGATCATCGCGTCCGAGTAGTCGAGCCCGACGTAGCGCGTCGCGCGGGCGGCGAGGTGCGGCGTCGTGCGACCCGCGCCGACCCCGAGATCGAGCACGGCGCCGCCCCGGGGGACGAAGCGCTCGAAGAGGTGCGCCTCGGCGGGGCGGAGCTCGTCGTGATCGTAGTGGGCGACGACGGAGGGATCTCGGTACGCGCGGAGGGAGGGATCTTCGGTCATGATCAGTGCTGGGTGAGCGGCGCGGGCATGAAGAGCACGACGAAGAGCAGCACGCACGTGATCGCGGCCAGGGTGCGCGCCGCCCCGAGCGGCTCGGAGTCGGTGGGAGGGTGCTCCTTACCCGAGAACCGCCGGAGCACGACGAGCAACACGAACCACACGATCCAGAAGCTGCCGTGCCCCGCGATGTCGAGGGCGCGCGTGGCGTCCAGGCGCGCGCCCCTCGTGGTCCACGCGGCGACCCCCATGGAGAGCGCCGCGAGCGGCAAGAGCGCTGCGTGGACGAGCCGAGACACCTTGTCCTGGCGGGGACCGAGCAGCGCGTAGAAGACGTGCCCACCGTCGAGCTGCCCGACGGGCAGGAGGTTGATCATCGTGACGAAGAGCCCCGCCCAGCCCGCGAACGCGGTCGGGTGGAGGAAGACGTCGTGCCCCTCGGCGATCGGGCCGACCACGAGGCGCTTCAGCAAGAGGTAGAGGAGCGAATTCCCCTCTTGCAGCCCGTGCGGTGGGATGGGCCGGACCTCGGAGAGCGCGAGCCCCCACGCGAGCACCGGGAGCGCGACGACGAGCCCCGCGAGCGGCCCCGCGGCGCCGATGTCGAGGAGCGCCCGTCGCCTGCGGATCGGCTCGAACATCCCGATCACCGCCCCTGCGGTGCCGAAGGGCGACACGAACGGCAGGGGGAGGAAGATGGGCAGGCTCGAGCGGACGCCGTGGAGGCGCGCGGCGACGTAGTGCCCGAGCTCGTGCGCGACCAAGATGCTCATGAGCGGCACGGCGAAGGTCCAGCCCGCGAGGAGGCCCCTCGCGTCGGGCACCTGCGCGCGCCCGGCCTGTAGCGTCGAGAAGAGCGTGACGACGAGCGCCGCGGCGGCGAGGCCCCACCTACTCGTCGAGGAGCGCGGCGCGGAGGGCGGCGACGGCGGAGGGGAGATCGACGACGAGGGTCCCGATCCCGTCGGCGCAGGCGAGCACGGTGTGGGGGGATCGGTCGGGGTCGTCATGGATCTCGACGGCGTCGAGCTCGGCGAAGCGGGCGCGGAGCGCCGGCGCGTCGCCTGGGTGAGCCCATAGCAAGACCTTGGGCGCGCGCGCCAGCGAGCCGAGCGCGGCGTCGACGAGGCCCGCGAAGGCCGCGCGATCGCGCGCGATGAGGTCCCCGACGAGCCGCTCCGAGACGGCGCAGGCGAGCTCGACGATCTCTCGGCGCCGCGCCGCTCGATCGACGATCAGCGCTGCGAGCCCGGGCGAGTCCGCCGTGACGCTCTCCCCGGGGGGCACGACGCGGCCGCGCCCGATCATGCGTCCCGTGCCCCTCGCGCCGTCCGCCGAGCGCGCGCACCTCGCCGCGCCGCTCGATCGACGACGCGCGCGGCGGGCCCAAGGGCGTCGCGCGCCCCGCCCTCTCCGCGCGGCAGGGCGCGCACGCGTCCCATCAGGCGCCGCCCTCTCGTGTCGTGAACCACCGATCGTCCGAGCGCGTGAGGCGCCCCTCGTCCTCGAGCTTCTCGACGTGGGCCTCGAGGCTCAGCCGCGCGAACGGCATCGCGCGGGGCGGCGCGTCGTCGTACGCGCGCGGGAGCACCTCGTCGAGCGTCCCGCCGGTTGTGCCGAGCGCCGCGAAGACCGCCGCGATCTTCGCCTCGCGTCCGAGCCGGTGCGCGATGTACCGCTCGAAGAGCGCCGCCGGGTCGAGGATGGGCGCGCCGTGGGCTGGCAGGGCGAGCCTCGCGCCCCAGGCGCACATCCGGCGGAGCTCGCGGAGGTACGTCGACATGGCGTGCTCTCCAGGGGGCACGAGGATCGTCCCCTCGGTGGCGACCATGTCCCCGACGACCGCCGTCCCGTCGTCGCCGAGGAGGCAGAGGTGACCCCTCGCGTGTCCAGGTGTGTGATACACTTGGAGCCGGCGTGGCACGGGGCCGTCGAGCGTGATCGTGTCGCCCTCGCCGAGCCGTCGATCGATCGGGAAGGGGAGCGCGCGCGCGGTCTCGCCGTGGGCGAGGAGCGGTACGCCGAGCGTGTCACGGAAGACGGTCGCGCCTCCGACGTGGTCCTCGTGGTGGTGGGTGAGGAGGATGCCGACGAGCGTCCGCCCCGCGCTCTGGAGTCCGCGGGCCCACGCGAGCCACGCGCGCTGCTCGTCCTCGTAGGGCGTGGCGGGCTCGACGAGGAGCACCTCGCGGGACCCGAGGGCGTAGCTCTCGGTGTGCGTCGCGGGCGGGAGCGTGGGCGTGCGCGCGGAGAAGCCGACGACGCCGTCCGCGATCTCGGTGGGGCGCGCGGGCCCGCTCACGGCGATGGGCAGGTCGCCGTCGTCGTGGACCCGGGGATCACCACGGCGGAGCAGATCCGGGTCATAGTCCCCGTCGTCACGACCACCGTGTACTGGCCTGACGCGAGCGCCCCGAAGGTCGCGTCCTCGCTGCATGGGACTGCGTCCTTCTGTCCGACGCCGACGACCTGGGCCGCGTAGGTCGAGGCGTCGCCGCACACGTCCTTCGCGCGGACGGTGAGGGCTCCGCGCGTCACGAGCGGATCGCAGGCGGCAACGTACTCGATCGCGGAGCCGACCGCCGCCTGGCAGCGCGCGGTGCCCACGGTGCTCCCGTCCTTGGCGCGCGCCGTGGCGGTGAGGACGACGGTCCCCGAGACCCCCGAGAGCTTGGCGTCTGCGCCGCAGTCGACGCTGAGCGCGTCCTTGCCCGCGGTCGTGACCGCGACCGTCGCGGCCTGACCAGGCCCGTCTCCGCACGCGAGCCCCTCGATGTCGGCGGTGCGCACGCGCACGGCGCCGACCCCTTTGGCCGCCGCGAGCGGGTGGCAGTCGATCATCTCTCGGCGCACGAGGTAGACGGCCTCGGTCGCGTGGGCGTCGGGGCCGCTCGTCGGGCGCGGGGTCGGCGCGCCGCAGCAGGTCTTGTCCTCTGGGTCCGCGACGACGGCCGCGCCGGTGTCTCGGCGGACGAGGCTCGCTCCCGTCGCGTCGGATGGATCGGGCTCGATGCACGCGGGATCGTCGACGTACCCGCAGGGCGGCAGCGAGAACGCGTCGATCGCCGCGATGTAGCGCGCCCCGGGCACGACGTCGCCGAAGGCCGCGTCGAGCCCGCAAGGCACGGGCGGCGTGGCGCCGACTCGCTTCACGGGTGGGGTGACGAGGGCCCAGGTGCAGTCGGGCTCGCCGCTCGTCGCCGGGGCGTCGTCGGGGACCTCGAAGTACGTGACCCTGTAGCTCTGCACGGCGCCGTCGGTCCGTCCGCACGCACGCGCGCCGAGGAAGGTCGCGGGCGTGATGTGGATGTCGGAGAAGAGGATGTTCTCCACCGTGGGCGACGACGAGCCGCACGCCGCGGCGAGCGGCAGCGACGCGACGAGGAGGAGCCGGAGCGGGCCGCGCATCGGGGGGCGGCGGTGCATAGCAGAAGCGCGACGACGCGGCGCCTCGATTCGCGCTCCGCCGGCGATGCTCTCACGCGCGACGACGACGGTCGCGGGGCGCCTCGAGGGGCGCGTGTCGGCGGCGGCGGCGGAAGGTCTCGAGGGGCGCGTGTCGAAGGCGGACGCGCGCGACGACGACGGTCGCGGGGCGCCTCGAGGGGCGCGTGTCGGAGGCGGCGGCGGGAGGTCTCGAGGGGCGCGTGTCGAAGGCGGACAGGCGCGATGAAGGTGGACGCGGAGCGCCCTCGAAGACCGTCGCGGTCAGCTCGTGGGGCCGGCGGTTGCCGAGGGGCGCGCTCGCTCCCCGGAGCGTGTCACTCGACGCAGGTGCCGAAGACGTTCTTGCCGCAGGCCTTGCCGATGCCGAGGCAGCACTCGCCGTCGCCACCGCAGGTGCCGTCGGCGCACTCGAGCTCGTTCATGAAGGTCTGGCCGCCGCTGCCTCCGCTGCCGCCCTGCGGATCGGAGCCGCCGCCGCCGAAGGGATCGCCGGCCGTCCCGGATCCCGCGTTCGCGTTGCCGCCCTGCCCGAAAGGATCGCCCGCGTTGCCGGAGCCGCTGCTCCCTGCGTTCGAGCCGCCGCTGCCCGACGTGGACGAGCCGGACTTGTTGCCCGAGCCCGCGCTCGCGCCGCCCGAGCCCGCGCTCGAGCCGCCGGTGCCCGCGCTCGAGCCGCCCGAGCCCGACTTGGCGCCGCTCGCGCCCGAGGTGCCGCCCGAGCCCGACTTGGCGCCGCTCGCGCCCGACTTCCCGCTCTGGCCCGGAGGCAGCGCGTCGTCTTCCGACTGGTCCGGCGAGGACGCGCAGCCGTAAGGTGAGAGCGCGAAGGCCGTCAAGAGCGCGGCGAACCAAAGCAAGGAATGAGACGACTGGGGCTTCTTCTTCACGGAGGGCTCCTCGGTGCGAGGCGACTTGGACCAAGTCGTCTCATGGTCAAGATGGCACGGTCTGGGAGATCGTACCGCGAGCCCGAGCGACGCGCCGCGCGGCCTCGCCAAGGAAGCGTATGGGAATGTTGGACAAGCTCAAGAAAAAGAACATTCCATTGTCACCGGAACGAGCCTCTGGGTGGATCGACCGTGTGCCCCCGAGGCGCTTCGGCGTGCTTTCGGGCGGCGTCGATCGGTCTCGTGGGTCGCGGAGCTTCGCTCGCGGGGCGGGAGATCGTCCGTGGCCGTGCGCGCGGTCAGGCCGAACGGCGCCGTGGTGCGGGCGGGATGCGGCGTCCGTCACTCGACGCAGGTGCCGAAGACGGAGGTGCCGCAGGGCTTGCCGACGCCGAGGCAGCACTGCCCATCGCCACCACACGTGCCGTCCGGGCAGCGTGGCTCGGTCGCGTACGTCTGCCCGGACCAGCCTCCGCTCCCGCCCGCCGGGTCGGAGCCTCCTCCGCCGAAGGGATCGCCCGCGGCGCCGAATCCTCCGTTGCCGCTGCCCGCCTGCCCGAAGGGATCGCCCGCGTTGCCGTCGCCGCCCTGGCCGAAGGGATCGCCCGCGCTGCCGCCTCCGCCCTGGCCGAAGGGCTCACCCGCGGCGCCGGAGCCTCCTGCGCCGATCCCCGACGAGCCCGCGCTCCCCGAGGTGGCCGTGCCCGCGTTGCCGCTCGCGCCCGCGCCTCCGCCCCCGCTCGTCCCCGCCGCGCCGCTCGTCCCCGGGTGCCCGCTGCTCGTCCCCGCCGCGCCGCTCGTGCTCGTCGGCCAGCCCGCGCGCGGCGGCAAGGCGTCGTCGGTCGGGCTGCTCCCGCACCCGAACGGCGAGAGGACGAGCCACGTGGCGAGCGTCGTGAGCCAGAGCAGCGGGCGGGGCGAGGGGGGCTTCTGGGTCACCGGAGGATCCTTGCGGTGTGCGTGGGTGGGATTCGGATCGGGTCGCCGGCGCGGAAGGCTCGCGCTGCGACCACGCCGGCGGCGCGATGCGAGGCGCCGCGGGGCAGCTGTGACTATACCGCGTCGGCGCGCGCCGTTCCGAGATCGATCGAGCCACGCAGGGAGCGCGCCGCCGTGTCGGGCGCTGGCGCGAAGGCAGGCCCGTCGGGAGCGCGCGCCGAGGAGGAGCCCCCGGGGCTCGCCATGAGCGTGGCCTTGGGGCAAGGGATTCGGTGCGTCTGGCCGTTCGGACGCAGAGGCGCTCGCCATCGCTGCGGCGTGTCTGTCGCGCAGGTGACATCGCGGGAGGCGCCGCGGTTCGGACGAGGAGGGTATCGCGACGAGGACGAGGCTCGTCGGTGGCGCGCCGTTCGAGGTGCGGCTCGGACGAGGAGGGTATCGCGACGCTGCTGGCGGGTCAGCCTCCGGGCGGCCAGCGCGAGGAGGCGGCGCAGTTCGGACGACGAGGCTTTCGCGACCGCGCCGGCGTGAGGTAGGACGCTCCCCGCGTGAGCCAGCCACCTCCGTCGCCCGAGCCGTCCGATCCCGAGGTGGCGCCGGCCTCCGGCCCGGACAGCGCGCCCGAGCCGAGCACGCAGGGAGGGCTCGCGGAGCTCCCGTTCCTCGCTGGGTTGATGCTGGTGTCGGGCGCGACGCTCGCGCTCGAGGTGCTCGTCACGCGCCTGCTCTCGGTCATCACCTGGTACTCGCTCGCGTTCCTCGTGCTCGGGATGGGCATGTTCGGCCTGACGGCGGGCGCGGTCCGCGTGTACCTGAGGCCCGAGGAGTACGAGGGGCCCGCGCTCGGACGATCGCTCGCGCGGGACGCGCTCCGCTTCGCGATCGCCGTGCCCATCTCGTACGCGCTCCTGCTCGTCGTGCCGCTGCGGGTCGCGCCCACGTGGACGACCGTCGTGCTCTTCGTCGTCTTCGCGGCGATCGTGGCCTTGCCCTTCGTGCCCGCCGGGATGGTCGTGGCGGCGTCGCTCACCAAGTCGAAGCTCCCCACCGGGCGCGTCTACGCGGTGGATCTCGCGGGCGCGGCGATCGGGGCGCCGCTCGTGCCCGAGCTGCTCGAGCGCATGAACGGCGGCACCGCGATCCTCTCGATGTCGGTGATCGGCGCGGCGGCGGCGGTGGCCTTCTCGATCGCGTCGAGCGACGAGCTCGGCAAGCGCCGAGCGCTCCGGGTCGCGGCGGGGCTGCTCCTCCTCGTCGTCGCGAATGCGTCCGCGAAGCAGGGGCTGGTGCCGCTCTGGGCGAAGGGCAAGCCCGAGGAGCCGCAGTCCATCGAGCTCGAGCGGTGGAACAGCCACTCGCGCGTGCAGGTGAGCCCCATCGGCACGCCCGTCGCGGCGCTGTGGGGGCCAGGCAAGAGGTGCCGCGTCCCGCGCGTGCAGCAGCGCATGCTGATGATCGACGCCGACGCGGCGACGCCGCTCTACCTCCCCGAGAAGTCCCTCGACGAGCTGCGTTTCCTCGACTGCGACGTCACCAACGTCGCGCACCACCTCCGCCCCGGCGGCCCCGCGGCGATCATCGGCGTGGGCGGCTCGCGGGACATCCAGGCGGCCCTGCTCGCGGGGCACGCGCCCGTCGTCGGCATCGAGCTGAACCGCCGCCTCCTCGAGATCCTCCGAGGCCCAATGGGGCAGGGTACGCTCGTCCCGCAGAACCCGGACGTGCGGCTCGTGCACGACGACGCGAGGAGCTGGCTGTCGCGATCGAAGGCGCAGTTCCGCTTCATCCAGGCGTCGCTCATCGACACCTGGGCCGCGACCGGCGCGGGCGCCCACGCGCTCGGCGAGAACGGCCTCTACACCGTCGAGGCGTGGCGCACCTTCCTCGCGCGGCTCGAGCCGGACGGTGTCGTCACGATGTCGCGCTGGTCGTCGGGTGAGACGATCCGTCTCGTCGCCGTCGCGATGGCCGCGCTCCTCGACGACGGGGCGAAGGATCCGGGCGCGCACGTCGCGCTCGTCTCCTCGGGCCAGGTGACCACGCTCATCGTCGGGAAATCCCCGCTCACCGCCGCCGATGGCGACACGCTCCGCCGTGTCGCGGACGAGAAGGGCTTCGACGTCGTCGTCGCCCCGGGCACGAAGCTCCCCGAGGGGCGAAAGCTGACGGACGTGCTCCGCGCCACCTCGCGCGCCGAGATCGATCGCCTGACCTTGACCGACGATCTCGATCTCCGCCCGTCGACGGACGAGCGTCCCTTCTTCTTCAACGTCCTGCGCCTCCGGAGCTTCCTCTCTCCTTCCGAGAGCCAGGGCGGCACCATCGAGGGCAACCGCCTCGCGACCCGGACGCTGCTGCTCTCGCTCTTCGCGTCGGTCGTCCTGTCTGTCGCGACGATCGCGTGGCCGCTCTACTCCCGAGCGAGGCCGGGCGGGCGCGTGGGCACCTCGCTGTACGCCGCGCTCGCGTACTTTGGGCTCATCGGCGTCGGCTTCATGCTCGCCGAGGTGGGGCTCCTCATGCGCCTCTCGCTCGTCCTCGGCCACCCGAGCTACAGCCTCATCGTCGTCCTCTCGAGCCTCGTCGCGTCGGCGGGGCTCGGGTCGTACCTGTCCGATCGGCTCCCGATGGACGAGCGCCCGCTCTGCTTCGTCTACCCGGTCGTCATCGCGGCGCTCATGCTCGCGCTCGCCGCGTACCTCCCCGATCTCGCGCCGCGGGTGCAGGTGCTCGAGACCCGCGCCCGGATCGCCATCGCGGGCGGGCTGACGAGCGTGATGGGGCTCGCGATGGGCTTCGCCTTCCCCACGGGGATGCGGCTCGTCCAGCGGAGGCAGGTCGAGGAGACGCCCTGGCTCTGGGGCATCAACGGCATCGGCGGGGTGCTCGCGTCGTCCGTCGCCGTCGTCGTCGCGCTCGAGGCCGGGCTCCGCTCGCTCTTCGTCGTTGCGGCGGCGTGCTACCTCGCGCTCCTCCCGCTCGTCTCGGTGCTGGTCCGCGCCGGGCGCGCGGCGGCCGACGAGGACAGAGCTCGTGTGGCCGATGCTCCTCGCGAGGAGGCCCCGGACGAGCCGACGGAGCGCCCGTGATCCGCGTCCTCGGCGGGCTCTTCACGGCCCTCTGGCTCTACCTGACGAGCCAGACGCTGACCGGGCTCGCGAAGGAGTCGTCGCCGCGGCTCGGGATCGTCGCCTTCGTGATCTGCGCGAGCCTCGCGGTGGGGGTCCCCTTCGTCGGGGAGGCGGTGCGCGCCGCGATCCTGCGCCCGAGCCGCGCGGTCTTCCTCGCGGCGACGGCGGGCGTGGCGATCGTCGTCGCGGTGCTCCTCCAGCGGGGCGCGATGCACGGGCAGGTGCTCACCGTGGACGCGAGCGTGTACACCTACCAGGCGCGCGCGCTCGCACACTTCGGCTTTGGGCAGGCGCCCCCGACGCCGATCCTCCCCTTTGGCGGGCGCTTCCTCTTCGAGGGCCCCGACGCGCGGTTGTATGGGGTGTTCCCTCCCGGGTACCCGCTCTTCCTCGTGCCCTTCGTGTGGCTCGGGCAGCCGCTCCACGCGGGGCCCGCGGCGGGGGCGCTCCTCGTCCTCGCGTCGTACGCCCTCGGGCGCGCTCTCACACGGAACGAGCTCGCCGTGCGGCTCGCGGTGCTCCTCTCGCTGGGATCCTTCCCTCGCGCGATGGAGACGGCGGATCTGCTCTCTCACGCGGTCGTCGGGGCGGCGTCGGCGGGCGCGGTCGCGTGCGCGCTCTCGGCGCCGCGGCGGCCGTGGCTCGTCGCGGCGGCGGGCGCGCTCGTCGGCTTCACCTTCTCGGCGCGGCTCCTCGACGGGCTCGTCCTCGGCGCCGTCGTCGCGCTGCCGCTCGCCTGGCACCTGAGGCACAAGCGGCTCCCCGCGCGCGCGGCGGCGATGTTCGTGCTCGGGGCGTCGCCGTTCGTCCTCTTCGTGGCGGCGAGCCAGCGCGCGGCGACCGGCTCGTACACGACCCCGACGCAGGGCGTGTACTTCGAGCGCTCGGACTGGCCGCCGACCTGTCATCGCCTGGGCTTCGGCAAGGACGTGGGCTGCTCGGTCGAGCACCCCGACGACCGAGCGGCGCACGGTGAGGACGGCTACGACGTCAAGGACGCGCTCCACGTCACGAAGGAGCGCGCGAACACGCTCGAGGGAGATCTCTTTGGGCTCGCGGCGCTCGGCCTGCTCGGTGTGTCGCTGCCCTTCCGTCGCCGGTCGCCTCGGTACCTGCTCGCCGTCACGTACGTCGTCGGGCTCACGGTCGCGTATGGGCTCTTCTATTACGGCAACGCGCCCTATTTTGGCGCGCGGCACCTCTTCCCTGCCGCGCCGTTCTTGTACGTGCTGGTCGCGCGGGCGCTCGTCTCCTTCCGGGGCAATGCCATCGCGGAGCACCGGCGGCTCTCGGGCGCGCTCGTCGTCGCGACGCTCGTGACGCTCGGGCTCACGCAGCGCGAGCGCTGGATCCACGCGCGCGCGGGCCTCGACAAGTGGCAGGCGCGCCGGCAGAACCTCCGCGATCAGGCGGCGGCGGAGGCAGCGCCCCGCGGGATCATCACGTCGTACGATGACTTCGCGGTGCTCGCGGCGCAGGATTTCTCCCGGGATCTACCCGATCGACTCTTCGTGACGGACGACAACGCGGGGCAGACGGAGCTCCGGCGGGCCCACCCCGAGCTGCCCATGCTCCGGTCGTTCCCGACGAAGATCGCGCCCTGGCCCGAGCGGCCCCTGGTGGGCGATCTCCGCTTCGAGGCCGAGGCGGCGTGGCCGTCCTTCGTGCGGCCCGATCGGGTGGCGACCAAGCGCCTCAGCACGCTCCAGAGCAACCTCGCGGTGCGGTCCAGCGGGGGGCGCGTGCTCGCGGTGTTCGTCGCGGAAGAGGGGGCGAGCCTCCGGCTCCCGATCTGGGTCCACGAGGCGGGCGAGTATCGCTTCTCGCTCGAGGGGGTGGCGACGGCGAACAGCGGGGAGTGGGACTTGACGCTCGATGGGGCGCCGGTCGGCCGCTGGTCTGGGTACTCGGCGAAGTCGGAGCCGAGAGAGACCGAGGCCTCCCCGCCCCTGCACCTCGCCGCGGGGCGCCACGAATTTCGGGCGGTTTGCGCGGGGAAGCGCCCCGAGAGCCGCGGGCTCCTCGCCGCGTTCGACGCGCTCGTCCTGCACCCCGTGAAGCTGGAGGCTCCCGCCGCGCCATGACTCGATTGTTCTCGCACGCGCTCGCCTTCGCGTTCGTGCTGCTCCCGGCGTGCGGTGGCGATGACGCCGGATCCGTCGACGCCGCAGGGCGGGCTGGTGGCGGGCCTCGCGCCGGTCAGGGCGGGCAAGCGGGGCAAGCGGGGCAAGCGGGGCAATCGGGGCAATCGGGGCAATCGGGGCAATCGGGGCAAGCGGGGCAATCGGGGCAAGCGGGGCAAGCGGGGCAAGCGGGGCAAGCGGGGCAAGCGGGGCAAGCGGGGCAAGC
>CAYNEK010000033.1:0-7848 GCA_964396175.1 uncultured Polyangiaceae bacterium
AGCTTGCGGACGGCGAGGTACTCGAGGATGCGCTTCTTGACCTTCTCGAGGCCGTGGTGGTCCTCGTCGAGCACCTTGCGGACCTCGCCGATGTCCATGTTGTCCACGGTCGCGTTCGTCCACGGGATGTCGAGGATCCAGTCGACGTAGGTGCGCACGACGGTGTACTCGGCCGAGCCGACCTGCATCGAGCGGAGCCGCTTCAGCTGCTTCTTCGCGACGCTCTCGGCCTCGGCGGGGAGGTTCGCCTTGACGATGCGCTCCTCGAGCCCCTCGAGATCGCCCTGGTCGCCGTCGTCCTCGCCGAGCTCCTCCTTGATGGCCTTCAGCTGCTGGCGGAGCACGTACTCGCGCTGGTTTTTGCCCATCTCCTCCTTGATCTGCGAGTTGATGCGCTCGCGCATCTTGAGGACCTCGTGCTGCCTCGTGAGGAGCCGGAGCACGCGGCGGATGCGGTCCTTCACGTCGACGGCCTCGAGGAGCGTCGCCTTCTCCTCGACGGGGGCGTCGAGGTTCGCCGCGACGAGATCGGCGAGGGCGCCGGGGGACTGGAGGTTGTCGATGAGATGCGCGGCCTCGCGCGGGAGCTCGGGCATCAGGTGGATGACCTGCTTCGCGAGCTCGCGGAGGGACATCGAGAGCGCCTCGATCTCGACGTCCTCGGCCGGCTCCTCGTGGATGCGCTCGATCTTCGCCTTGAGGTACGGGGCCTCGGCCGTGATGCTGCGCAGCCGGATGCGCCCGATGCCCTGGAGGATGAGGCTGAAGTTGCCGGAGCCGTGCTTCAGCGCCTTCAGCACGCGGGCGGCGGTGCCCACGGGGAAGAGATCGGTCTCGCCCGGATCGTCGATGGCGGGATCGCGCTGCGCGAGCACGGCGATGATGGGCGGATCGTAGCTGTCGATGTCTTCGACGAGAGCGACCGACTTCTCGCGGCCGACGTCGAACGGGGCGACGGCGCCGGGGAAGAGGACGGCGTTGCGGATCGGGAGGACCGGCAGCTCGTCGCCAAATTGGACATCGTCGATCGGCGTGTCGGCGATCGAGGGCTCCTTGGGGTCTTTCTTCTTGTCGGACATGGTGGGGGGGGCCTTCGTTCCTCGTCGGGTGTTTGACGGCGAGGTGTCCCTCGCGTCAACCACGAACATGCAGACACCTCTAACCATGCGCTCCGTAGAGGGAAGGGGCCCGGCGCAGATCGTGCACGTCCCGGCGGCGCGGAGGAGCGCCCAGGATCGCTTCCTCGGGAGAGCCCACGGGCTGGGCGGGGAGGCCGGACGCCCCGGTGGCGCGGAGGAGCGCCCAGGATCGCTTCCTCGGGAGAGCCCACGGGCTGGGCGGGGAGGCCGGACGCCCCGGTGGCGCGGAGGAGCGCGCGAGGTCGGGGTGGGGCGGCGACGGATGCCGAGGCGTGGGAGGCATCTCTTGCTAGGCTCGTGACCGATCCATGCGCCTCTATTCCACCACCACCTCGCCCTTCGTTCGGAAGGTGCTCGTCGCCGCGCACGAGCTCGGGCTCGCGTCGTCGATCGAGCTCGTGCCCGTGACGACGACGCCGCTCGCGCCGAGCCAAGAGCTCCTCGAGAAGAACCCGCTCGCGAAGATCCCCGCGCTCGTGCTCGAGGACGGCGAGGCGCTCTTCGACTCGCACGTGATCGTCGACCACCTCGACGCGCTCGCAGGGGGAGGGCGGATCATCCCCCGCGAGGGAGAGGATCGCCGCCGCGCACTCCGGCTGGAGGCGCTCGCGGACGGTGTGCTCGACGCGGGGATCCTCGTCCACTACGAGCGCCGCTTCCGCGCGCCGGACAAGGTCGATGAGGCCTGGTGCGCCGCTCAGGCGGCGAAGGTGCGCTCCGCGCTCGCCTCGCTCGACCGGGACGTGGCGCGCCTCGATCTCCCGCTCGACCTCGGGACGATCTCGCTCGGCTGCGCCCTAGGGTGGCTCGAATTCCGCGATCCGATCCCTGGCCTCCGTGCGCAGCACCCCGCGCTCTTCGCCTGGTGGGATCGACTTCGCGCGCGCGCGTCCTTCTCCGCGACCGAGCCCCGGAGCTAGCGGCTGCGCCGACGGCGGGCCGAGTAGCTAGCGGCTGCGCCGACGGCGGGCCGAGTAGCTAGCGGCTGCGCCGACGGCGGGCCGAAGGAGCCCTCGCGACGCTGCGTGCCCGCCCTGGCGCTGGCTCGGCCTCTCGGTGGGAAGGCGCCAGAGCGAGGGTTCGCTCCCCCCCCCCCCGGCGCTGGATCAGCCTCCCGGGGGGAAGGCACGCGGGAAGGCCTCGCGGAGGAAGAAGTACGGGTTGTTCGCGTGGGTCGCACCCGCCTGGGGACGCGCGCGCGCGGAGTACCAGGGGTGCGCCGGATGGGAGAGGCAGCGAGCGTACACCGAGTCGTCGCAAGGGAACGTCGTCGCGCCCCCGAAGACGTGCTCCTCGAAGGCGGTCGGATCCCCTTGCTCGCCATACACATTGAACAGCATCGTGGGCTCCTTGTCGAGCGCAGCGAGCGGCGCCTCCCAATGGTACGGAGCCTCGTAGCAGACATCCATCAGCCCCCAGAGGTGGAGCGCGGCCCCGCGCGCGAGCTCTCGTCGGCGGGCGAGCACCTCATAGAGCCCGTTCTGCTCGTGGCACCCGGCGCCGGAGTGCCCGATGTACGAGACCGTGCCGATCGTCCGCCGCGCTGGCGCGAGCGCCTGCTCCACGAGCTCGAGGTGGCGCGCCGGATCGAAGCCGTCCCCGTACAGCATACTCGAGGTCGCCTGGAAGTGCACGGGCGCCGCGAGGACGACGGGGCGCATCACCCCACCATCGATGAGCCCGCGGACGAGGAGCTCGAGGCGCAGCCCGCCGCCGAGCAGCGGGGCCGCGGCGCGCAGCCCGTTGAGGCCGTGGAGCAGGACGACCACGTCGACGGGGCCGTCACCGCAGCGGAGCTCCGCGGGGAGCCACACGGCCCCACGGTCCGGATAGGGCACGCGGACCAGCGCATCCTCTGCCCCGCTGCAGACGTAGCGTCGCGCCGGCACGCACACGTCGCCCACGACCGCGGGGTCGGCGTAGAGGTTGCGCTCTGCACAGGTCCAGCCTTCCTGGCAGCCCGTGGTCACGAACGCACCAAAATCACATTGGGCGAGACAGATCCCCTGGCCGTGACCATGAGGCCTGCCGTCCACACAGAAGCTCTTCGTGTCGCCGCGCTCCCCGCGAGCGGGGCACGCGCCCGTACAGGGGCTGGTACAGAGCCCCGCGGGGAAGCCGTCCAGCAGACACTCTCCGTGGGGCGCAGTACACTGTTCTGCTACCTCACAGGACCCTCCGATCCAGCCCACGTTGGCGGGCGATGGCGTGACGGAGACGTGGGGTGAGGTCTCTGCGGGCGGAGGAGGGATGTCCTCGCCCTCGTCGGGCGTCGACTCGCTGGGTCTCGCGCCGCTCGAGCCTGCCAGCGTGGCCGCAATCCCCCGCCGCGCTCGCCGTGGTCGCCTCTTCTCGCGCGGGCCGTCGCATCCGACGATCGTGACGGCCACCGCGATCGCGATCGCGAGCCCCTGCGCGGGCCTCGTGCTGACGTACCTCACGGGCAGGCGCTCCTCACCGGGGCTCCGCGAGGCGGCTCCCCGTTCGTCGCGCGTGGCGACGGCCGAGGGGGAGTGCGCTCGAGCGGGCCCTGCAAGTCGAGCGGGAGGGTGCCTCGCGTGGAGGCCTGGTGCTCTGGCGCAGAGGCAGTCGTAGGGCAATCGCGTAGGGGGCTCGTGTGGCGACGGCCGAGGGCCGATCTCGGTCGACGGACCCTCCGGAGATCGCGTCGACGGACCCTCCGGAGATCGCTCCATCGAGCGGCTCGTGTGGGCACGGATCAGGGGCGATCGTACTTGACCCTACAGCCGTAGGTCGGCACGTTGGGCCTCGCGACGGGACGACCGGCGGCGAGATCGGCGAGGGCGAGGTCGACGTAGTTCTCGAGCACGTCCCCGCGCGGATCGCCGATGTCCGGGTCGTTGTCGATGGCGCCCACGTAGACGACGGTCCCTCTCGGATCGATGACGAACATCTGAGGCGTCGCGGTCACGCCGTAAGCTCGTCCGACGTCGCCGCTCGGGTCGAGGAGGATGGGGTTGGGCATCGCCCATGCGGCCTTGGCCTTCGCGTTCGCCTCGACGCCGTGCCCATCGTAGCGGGGGGCCGTCGAGTTCACCGACAGCCAGACGACCCCTCGGGCCATGGCGCGCCTCGCCTGATCCTTGAGCGGGCCCTGCTCGTGGCTCCTGGTCGTGAAGAGGCACGCTGGGCTGAACCACTCGAGCACGACGATCTGGCCGCGGTGCCGCGAGAGCTTGTGGACGTTGCCCTCCAAGTCGGTGAGCTCGAAGTCGGGTGCTGGGGTGCCGAGCTCGAGCGCGTGAGCCGTCGTGCGCGACGCGATCGCGCCATGGCTGCGCGGTGTGGGTGGGGTGGGCGCGGAGGACGCGCAGCCTGTCCAAACGAAGCCGCTGAGTGCGCAGACCGCGGTCGCGATGAGGCCGCTGGATGTCATGGCGACGGGGTGTGAAGCACATCGTGTCACTGGCGCATAGTGTCGCGCGTCGTCCAGCGGTCCGTCGTCGAGCGGCCGTGCGCGTGGGGCCGAGGCCCACGAGGAGACGCCTCGCCGACTCCTCGTGAGCCGAGTCGAGCGGAGGGAGCTATGGGGGGCCCCGGCTCCTTCGTCGTCGAGCGGAGGGTCGCGGGCCGCGAGGGAGACGCCCGGCCGCCTCGTCGTCAGCCGAGTCGAGCCCACGGGGCGGGATGGGCGGGCGAGGAGGGCCGCGGCGAGGGGAGATCAGTCGGACACGATGCGCGCGCCGTCTCCCGGCGTCGCGCGGAGGACGCGGAGCACCCCAGGCGTCCCGGTGAGGGCGCGCTCGACTGGGTCGGCGTCGTTCGCGTGGGCGAGCACCTTCACGTGCGGGCCGGCATCCATCGTCGCCCACGCGCCCGTCCCGTGGGCTCGGAGCGCGTGGACGGTCCGCAGCGCCGAGAGCGTGGCCTCGCGGAAATAGAGGACGCCAGCGGCGAGCGCCGACGCGTGCATCGCGAGGGCGCTCCGCTCGGTGAGCTCGCCGACCTTCGACAGATCCTGCGTGAGGATGGCGCGCTCGATCTCCCCGAAGAGCCGGGTCGACTCGGCGACCCACGCCGCGTGGTACGGGCCCACCTCGGCCGTGCGCCGCATCCCCTCGGAGGAGGACACCTCCTTCTCTGCCTCCGTCGTCACCGCGACGAGCACGACGAGCGGCAGGGCCGTCGCGGGCGCGACGGGGTAGGCCGAGAGGAGCCCGTCGTCGGCTCGCCCAGCCGGGAGCGCGACGAACCCGGAGAACAGGCTCCGCGCCGCGGAGGCGCTCGCTCGACGGCCGAGATCGCTCTCGATCGTCGGATCGCGCGGGAGCCCGACTGCGGCCCGCGCACCGACCGCCAGCGCCGCGAAACCCGACGCGCTCGAGGCGAGGCCCGACGCCGTCGGGAAGTCGTTCTTGGACTCGACGGAGAAGCGCGCCTCCAGCCGTGCCTCGGCGCGCACGCGGTCGAGGAGCGCCCGCGCCTTCGCGGCTCCGCCGGCGGGGACGAGGCGGCCGTTCACGATGACCCGATCGTCCTCGGCGTCGATCGTCGAGACTCGCGTCTCGGTCGTCATCCCCGCGAGGGTCACCGAGAGGCTCGGCATGGCTGGGCGGTTCCCTGGGCCCGCGAGCTTCCCCCAGTACTTGGCGAGCGCGATGTTCGGGTGCGCGAGGACGCGGATCATGAGCGCACCTCGGCGACGAAAGCGGCCCACCCACGCGTGGTGCAGGTGTCCGAGATCTCCTGGGCGTGACCGCGATCCCGGGCGAGGGCGATGGCGCACCCGCCGCCCCCTGCGCCCGTCAGCTTCGCGCCGAGCGCGCCCGTCGCGCGGGCCGTGGCGATCGCGTCCTCGAGGCTCGGCGTGGAGAGGCCGAGCTCCGAGAGTCGCTCGTGGTTCTCGTCCAGGAGTCGACCGACCGTGGCGAGCTCGCCCGCCGCGATCGCTCGCTCGCCGTCGCCCACCAGCGTCGCGATCCGGGCGAAGATCTCGCCGACGAGCGCCGGCGAGCGTCGACGAAGCTCGGCCACGCGCTCGACCATGTCCCGCGTCGCCGAGGGGCTCCCGGAGCTCACGATCGCGAGCGACAGAGGTCGTGCCACGCGCACGGGGGTCGGTGCCTGGCCGCGCACGAACCGAACGCAGCCCCCCGAGGCCGCCACGGCGGCGTCCACGCCCGAGGGGGTCCCATGGAAGACGCACTCCCACGCGTGCGCCGCGGCGAGCACGTCGCCTCGGCCAAAGGGTGAGACGGCGCGCGCGATCGCCACGCCGAGAGCCGCCGAGCAGCCGAGCCCCGCGCCGCGCAGGAGATCGGTCGAGGCCTCCACGGCGACGGGCGTCTCGATCTCGAGGCTCGTGAGCACCGCGGCGAACGCTTGGCCGACCTCGTGCGCATCGCCCGCCGCCACCGACAGGTCGTCGAGGCGCAGCGTCGAGGGACCCCGGGTGGGCGCCGCGGTCGCCGTGGCGCCGCGGTCGATCGCCGCCGCGAGCGCAGGGACGCCGTAGACCACGGCGTGCTCTCCGAGGAGGATCACCTTCCCCGACGCACGCCCGCGGCTCACGACGCCCTCCTGCCGCCGACGCACCGCGCGGCCTCCGTGAGGACCGCCGAGCGCCCTCCCAGGGCCGCGAGCGCCCCGAGGGCCCGATCGCAGAGCGCGTCTCTGTGCCGCTCGAGCGCGGGCCGCACGGGCGCGAGGGCCCTCGTGGCCGCGCGTATGGCGTCGGCGGTCGCGTTCTGTCGAAGCGCCTCGCGCACCGTCTGGAGATCCGCGGCGCCGAGGGTTCGCTCGGCCTCTGCGAGCACGGAGGTCCGCTTCCCCGCGCGGAGATCGGCCCCCACGGGCTTCCCGGTCTCGGCCTCGTCGCCGAAGGTGCCGAGCAGATCGTCTTCGATCTGGAAGGCGACGCCGAGCGGATCGCCGAAGGCTCGCAGCGCACGCTCGTCCTCGGCGCTCGCGCCCGCTGCGGCGGCGCCGAGGAGCAGGGGGCCGGTCGTCGTGTACGCGGACGTCTTCAGCGTGTGCATGACGGAGACGTCGACGGCGCGGCTCGAGAGATCGAGCTCTTGACCGACGATGACGTCGGTCAGCATGGCGGCGAGGTGGGCGAGCGCGCGGGCGATTCGCTCGGATGGGAGGGGCGCGCGTGCGAGCTCCGTGAGGGCCATCGCGGAGGCCAGATCTCCCGAGAGCACGGCGGAGCTCTCGGCGTGATGGGGGCTGCGCGACCGAGAGAGCATCACGTGGGCGGCGGGCCCTCCGCGGCGCTCCTCGTCCTGGTCCATCCAGTCGTCGTGGATGAGGAGGTAGGTCTGGAGGAGCTCCACGGCCGCCGCGAACGATCGCGCGTCGTCGAGCGTGCCTCCCAAGCTCACGGTCGCCGCGCCGACGAGCGCGGCTCGGACCCGCTTCCCGCCGCGCAAGGTGATGCTCTCGGCGGCCTCGAGCATGGTGCGGACGTCGTCGCCGAGCCCATCCCTTCGAGCCCGCTCCTGTGAGAACGCCTCGGCGAGGCGTGGGGGGATCTCGGTCTTGGCCCAGCGGAGGCAGTCGTCGAAGGTCAAGGTGTCGGGCGCTCCCTACCGCAGAGCGCCCGCGGTCGCGCGAGGAGGTTTCGTGCAGGCGAGCCCCGCGTCGCCAAGGACGTCGTGGCCGCAGCGAGGCCCGGGTGGGCGTGGGCGAGGCGTGGGCGAGGCGTGGGCGAGGCGTGGGCGAGGCGTGGGCGAGGCGTGGGCGA
>CAYNEK010000033.1:7948-14331 GCA_964396175.1 uncultured Polyangiaceae bacterium
GGCGGGCGCAGAGGTCGCGAGGTCGGTGCCCGCCTCCGGGTCAGGACGACGACGAAGGCTCTTCATCGTCGTCGCTCCCCAGCCCGAGCTTCGCGAGGCGGTACCGCAGCGAGCGGAAGGTGATCCCGAGGAGCTTTGCCGCGTGGGTGCGCACGCCCCCGGTGCGCTCGAGCGCCTGTAGGAGGAGTCGCCGCTCGACCTCGCCGAGAACCTCCTCGAGGTTGCAGCCAGCCTCGGGGAGCTCGGCGAGGTGGGGTGCGGGCGCGGACGAGAGCCCGGTGACGGGCTCCGGGAGATCTCCGAGCCCGATGAGCGGAGAGACGGCGAGCGTCACGGCGCGCTCCATCATGTTCTCGAGCTCGCGCACGTTGCCTGGGAAGGCGTAGTTGCCGAGCGCGCGGAGCGCGTCGGGCGACAGCCCGCGGACGTCCTTCCCAAGCCCCTCGGAGTAGCGCGCGATGAACTGTCTCGCGAGATCGGGCACGTCCTCGCGGCGCTCGCGCAGCGGCGGCAGGGCGATGCGGATCACGTTGAGCCGGTAGTACAGATCCTCGCGGAAGCGCCTCTCGGCGACGTCGTCCTCGAGCGAGCGGTTCGTCGCGGCGACGATGCGGACGTCCACGGGCTCCTCACTCGACGCGCCGACGGCGCGCACCTTTCGCTCCTGGAGCACGCGGAGGAGCTTCACCTGCAGCGCCGCCGGCAGCTCCCCCACCTCGTCGAGGAACACCGTTCCTCCGTCGGCGTCGCGGAAGATGCCCGCCCTCGCTGCGAGCGCGCCGGTGAAGGCTCCCTTCGTGTGTCCGAAGAGCTCGCTCTCCATGAGCGCCTCGGGGAGCGCTCCGCAGTTGACCACGAGGAAGGGGCCGGCCCTGCGGGACGACTGCTCGTGGAGGGCGCGCGCGACGCGCTCCTTGCCCGTGCCGCTCTCGCCGGTCACGAGGACGGTCGTGCGTGTGTCGGCGACCTTCGTGAGGAGGTCGGCGAGCTTTCGCATCGCGGGGCTGTGCCCGAGGAAGGTGCCGCGCCCCTCTTCGACCTTCGCGCGGAGGCGGCGGTACTCGCGGACGAGGGAGCTCTTCTCGAGCGCCTTCTCGACGAGCGCGGCGATCGCTTGGGGGACGAAGGGCTTCTCGACGAAGTCGTAGGCGCCGCTCCGCATCGCATCGACGGCGGCGTCGACGGTCGAGTGCGCGGTCATCACGATCACCTCGGTCTGCTCGGCGCGCCACTTCGCTGCGGCGAGCACGTCCAGGCCCGAGCCGTCGGGCATCATCAGGTCCGTGAGGACGAGCGGGAAGGGGCTCGGCGTCTGCGAGATCGCCTCGAGCGCGGCCGTGCACCCGGGCACCGTCACGGCGGAGTGGCCCTGGCGGCCGAGCAAGATCTGCAACATTTGACGGATCCCTGGCTCGTCGTCGACGACGAGGATGCGGGCCTGTGCGGGGGGCGGGATCGTCGGCACGCGCCGAAGATACTCGAAGCGGCCAGGCGATGCCCCAGGCTTCCGTGGGGCGATGCCGGGCGCGCGGTGCGCATGCGGCGTGGGTTCCCGTCGAAGTTGTCGTGCTCGAGCGGCGAGGCGCGGCGCGGGTCTCCGTGGGGCGATGCTGGGTGTGAGGTGCGCTTGAGGCGCGGGTCTCCGTGGGGCGATGCCGGGCGCGAGGCGCTCGCGCGAGCCCTCTGTCTCCGTGGAGCGATGCCGGGCGCGAGGCGCTCGCGCGAGCCCTCGGCTTCCGTGGAGCGGGACTTGGTGCGAGCCGCTCGGGCGCGTAAGATACGCGGATGGCCAACCTTCGACGGTGGAGCCGTCTCATCGCGCCGAGCCTCGCGCCGCTCCCTGCCGCGCTCGTGGTCGGGTGTGGCGGCGCGCCCACGCTCGTGGAGGTGGCGCGCCCGCCGGAACCCTCTGCCTCGGCGAGCGCGTCTGCCGGGCCTCTGCCGCGTCCCCCCGTCGATCTCTCGGACCCTCCCGATGCGAAGCTCGGGATCGGCGAGCTCGTCACGAGCGCGCGCGAGCCGTCGCGTCGTGCGGCGACGTACCCCGCGGACGTGACTCCGTATGGCGGCGGGGTGATGGCGCTCTCGAGCTTCGTCGACGGAGGGCGGTGTGCCGTCCACGCGCGCGCTGGTGCGTGCATGTTCGCCAGGTTCGGCAAGTGGAAGGGGGGAGCGCGCGCGGAGGGTCACGCGTTCCTTCGGCCCGCGGTGGACGACGAGGTGATCGACTGGTCGCCGCCCGTGCCGTGGCCAGGCGGCTGGGATGCGTACCTCGGCGTGACGGATGGGCTCCTCGGGGTGCGGTTCGCCGACGGTGTCTTCGTGGACCGGATCGACGAGGTCGGGGGCTCGACCCCGGTCTTGGCGCTCCCGGGCGCACCGCAGCCGATCGACGCGAGGCTGGTCGAGACGGCGGACGGGTTCGCCCTCGTGGGCACGGTGGTGGACGAGGGGGCGATGTCCGAGCAACTCGTCGCCTTGGGCATCCGTCGCGGCGCGGACGGCTACGCGCTCCACCACTACACCAAGCTGAAGATCAGCCCGGCTCCGGACGGGGCGGCGGCCTCGGCGCGGGTCCTCCGCGCGATGGGGCGTCGCGTGAGCTGGGGCGCGACCGCGGTGTCCCCCGTGCTCGACGAGGATGGGGCGCTCACCAAGGACTGGGCCCTCGTCTGGACCGAGGTCCAGCCCCCCGCGAAGTTCACGCCGACAGGGATGGCCCCTGGGATCCGCGGCGGCAAGAACGGCTGCGGGCGCTCGAGCCGTCCGCTCACGGACCCGAGCGTGACGAAGCAGACGCACGTCATGATCTTTGGTTCGGGTGGGAGGCAGCGCGCGGACCACGTCGTGGCGGTCGATCTCCCTCCCGACGAGGCGCCCACCCACGCGATCTCGCCACGCGCCGACGGCTTCGACATCGACGGGAGAGCGTTCGATCGGCGTCTCCTCCCTTCGAAGGAGCGCCCCTCGCGGCGAGCAGGCGACGCGCCGATCGTGCCGCCCGCGATCGAGGCTCGTGAGTCCCAAGCGCTCCTCGCAGCGGGCTACCACCAGACGGACGGCGAGGGGCTCGTCCTCTTCACCGAGGGAGGGGGGCAGTATGCGCAGCGCTTCTCCGCGCGCGGCGCGCCCGTCGGTCCCGTCCTCGAGATCCAGTTCAAGGTCCCGACGAGGTCCGCCCCGAGCCCATCGCTCGAGAAGGCTGGCGACTCGTGGGTGATGCTGGACGGTGCGGGCGACTCCCTGCTCGTCCTCGTGGGTCCCTCGGCGGGCCGCCAGATCGCGGTGCCGTCGGCGAGGAGCTGGGTTCTGCCGCCGGGGCCCACGTGGCTCTTGCCGCTCGACGAGCACCGGGTGGAGCTGGTGCGCTCGACGCGCTTGCCCAAGTCCTACCTGACAGAGCTCGACATCCCCGACGGCGGTGGTGCGGCGCTGATGTCGTCCGTCGTCGACGTGGAGCGTGGGGTCGCCTCTCCCTGGGCGCTCTGGCCGGGCTGGTACGGTGGGGAGTCTCTGTCGGCACGCCTCGCGACGGTCACGACCGTCGTTCGCGCGAGCGACGGCGGGGCGCTCCTCGTCGGCAGCGCGTCCGACCGGGTGCCGATGACCATCCATCGGCTGGCCAATGGCGACTGGTCGGCCCCCGTCACCCTTGGAGAGGACGGCGGGAGCCACGCGACCGTCCTCGGGACTCCACGTGTCTTTGGCGACACGGTCGTCCTCCTCGGTGGCAGCGGCGTGGTCGGGACCTGGCTCGAGAGGTCGAGCACGATCCCGATCGGTGAGCGCCCCGGACCCAACGGCACGGGGCCGATCCTCCCACGGCTGGATCTCGCGCTCGGCGGCGAGCCCGGTGCGCCGTTCCGGCTGCCGAAGGAGATCAAGAGCCTCATCGGAGACTGTCCGCGACAGTTCGCGAGCGGGCCTCGTCGCGCCGTGATGGTCTGCGTCGAGGCCGTCGACGCGCAGGTCCCCGGTCGCCGCGTCGGGTGGCGCACCGTGCGCTACTGATGGAAGCGGCCATCCTGTGACCAGGCGAGCTGACCGCCACGGCGGCGGAAGCTCGCCCGTGCGCGACCGATGGGGGCGACGGTCATGAGCCGGAGGTGGGGCGCGACTCGGGGCGCCGCCCCGCTCGCCCCGTTCGCGTCCGGGCGGCCGGAAGGCCCAGCGCCCGGGCGCCTCTTCGTGGACCGGCGACCCCAGGCGGGAGCCGGTTCGTCCGGGCTCTCCCGCCCAAACGTCGCGCACCCGCTCAGCTTCCTCGCCATCTGCGCCGAGTCGATCTAGAATCCATCGACATGGCTCTTCCTCGCGCTGCTTCCTTCCTGGCCCTCTCGACCGTCGCGGTCGTCGCGTTCGCGTGCGGGGGGCGCTCGACGCTCGACGGCCCGTACCTCGGCGAGAATGACGGCACGTCCGCCGGGACGGGCGGCAGCTCCGGGAAGGCCGGCACCGCCGGCGTCGGCAACGTGGGGAACACGGCGGGCTACAGCGGCTCGGGCAACGTAGGGAACGCGGCGGGCTTCGGCGGCCAGTCTCCCACGTGTGCGCCGGGGATGGCGTGTCAGCCTGGCGCCGCGTGCACGACCTCGGACGGGCCACCGTGCGTGACGTACTGCCAGTGCGCCGGTGGCGCCTACCAGTGCCAGACCAATTGCGGCCAGGCCGGGGCAGCCGGCGCGCCGAGCCAGTGCCTCCCTGGATACCCGTGCAGCCCAGGGATGGGCTGCTCTGCCCCGGATCCGTACCAGCCGGACTGTTTCTATGACTGCTCCTGCTCGAAGAGCGGCGTCTTGCAGTGCGGTCAGACCTGCACCGGGCCGGGCGGCGCGGGGGGGTCTCCCTCCGCCTGCGAGGTGTGCGTGATGCAGGGCGCGGGCCCTCCGGCCTGCGACCCGATGGGCTCGAAGTGCGGGCAGAACCCCGCGTGCTGGAAGTGGTCCGACTGCGTCGCGGCCTCGGGCTGCCTCTCCACCTCGGACATCGCCTCCTGCGTCGACTCGTCGTGCGGACCGCCTCCCGGCGCCGTGGAGAAGGCCGCGACCGATTTCATCGAGTGCGCGGCCTGCGCTTGCCAGGGACCGTGCGGGGTGTCCCCCCAGTACTGCGGCGCAGGCGGCGGTCCGCCGCAGGGCTGCACGAGCTGCGCGAAGAAGGCGATCGAGAGCAACCAGTGCGCCGGTGAGCTCCAGCAGTGCGCCGCGACCCCCGGCTGCTCACAGCTCGGCCAGTGCGCGCTCCAGGCCGGGTGCCTCGAGCAGCCCGATCCGGTGACCTGTGCGAAGAAGAGCTGCAAGGGCTCGCCTCAGGCGCACAAGGCGGTAGAGTCCATCTTCCAGTGCGCCGCGTGCAGCCCGTCGTGCGGGGCCGCCTGCTCGGTCGCTTGTGGCGGCGGGGGCACGGGCGGTGCGGGCGGCGGACCGCAGACCTCGTGCGACCAGTGCACGCAGACGAAGGGACAGCAGCAGTGCGCGAAGCAGCTCGTCGCGTGCATGCAGTCGGTCGACTGCCAGGCGATCGGCAAGTGCACGGACTCGGGCGCGAGCCTGGACGACTGCTACAAGAAGTACCCGAAGGGCGTCCCGGCGTACGACGCGGTCCTCACGTGCATGGTGTGCGAGGCGTGCCCGGGGCCGTGCTCGGAGTACGGTCCGTTCTTCTGTTACGACACGGGAGCGAACTGAAGACGCGGCGGGCGTTCGGTCTGGCGGTGGCGCACGCCGCGCCTGCCGCGTCGCTGCTCGGGGGCTTCTTCGAGCTCTTCGAAGGGACCGATGCTCCCCCCGTCTTGGTGGTCGACGAGCGGCACGGTGTGGTGCGACCGGACGACGCGCGGCCGGTCCTCTTCCATGGTTGGATCCAGCTCGCTCGTCGCGGCGACGCCTGGAGCGTCTGGGACGCGAAGGAGCGCTCCGCGTGCGCGCGCGCCAGCCGAGATCGTGTGGACCTCGTCGTGGCCGATCCTCGTGGGGTCTACGCGCGCGGGGTCGCCGAGGCGGCGCTCTTCGCCGCGCTCCGCGAGCGTCGCCTGTTCGAGCTCCACGCGGCTGGGGCGGAGACGGACGAGGGCGTCGTGCTCCTCGTCGGGCCGAGCGGCGCGGGCAAGACGAGCGCGGCGCTGTCGCTCGCTCGGGTGGGCGCGGCCCTCCTCGGGGACGACAAGGTGGTGCTGGGCGACGGAGAGCTCTTCGGCTTCCCGCGCGTGTTCCACGTCGGAGACAGCGCTCGGGTGCTCTTGCCCTCCGCGAGCCCGCGGCGCGTCGAGGTCGCCAGGCCCGCTCTCGGCGGCGCGGGTGACGTCGCGGGCCGGCCGTGGGACGATGCACGGAGCGCCACGTCTCGTGCGTCGGGAGGGAACGGTGACGTCGCGGGCCGGCCGT
>CAYNEK010000033.1:14431-49963 GCA_964396175.1 uncultured Polyangiaceae bacterium
CGGAGCGCCACGTCTCGTGCGTCGGGAGGGAACGGTGACGTCGCGGGCCGGCCGTGGGACGATGTACGGAGCGCCACGTCTCGTGCGTCGGGGGGGAAGGCGCCGCTCGAGCTCTTCGCCGAGCGGAGCGTCCGTTTCGCGTCGCGCGCGTCGCTCCCGCGTCTCGTCGCGTGCGTCGCCATCGGCGCGGCGCCGACGTCGTGGGAGCGCACCTCGCGCGAGGAGGCGCTCGGCGAGCTCGTGCACGCGAGCGCGACCGCCTGGGTGCCCGAGGTGCCGCACCGCGAAGAGAACCTCGCCCGCCTCGGCGCGCTCGTCGCGGAGGCGGCCACGGTGCGTCTCACGCTCGGCCCGGACGCCCTCGCGTCGCCGAGCCTCGCCGCGGACACGCTGCTCGACGCGGTCCGGCGCGCGACGTAAGCCCTCGCGCCATGAAGTCCCTCACGCCGAGCCCGAAGGTGATCTTGACCGAGACCCGAGAGGGCGGCGTCTTGCTCGATCTCGACACCAAGTTCTACTTCACGCTGAACGCGACGGGCGTCGCCCTGTGGAAGCGCCTCCAGGCGGGTGGGGCGACGCTCGACGCGCTCGGCTCGGCGCTCACGGAAGAATTCGACGTCGACGCCGAGACCGCGCGGCGTGACGCGGCCGAGGTCCTCCGCGAGCTCGTCGCCGAGGGGCTCGTCCGCGAGGCGTGACGAGCGCCCGGATCTCGGCCGGTCCCACTCCGTCCGGGCGTGTTCACGTCCGCGTGGTTCGAGGAGGTGCGACGCGCGCCCGGATCTCGGCCGGTCCCCCTCCGTCCGGGCGTGTTCACGTCCGCGTGGTTCGAGGAGGTGCGACGCGCGCCCGGATTTCGGCCGCTCCCGCTCTTTTCGTGCGATAGGCCCCGCCCTCGATGATCACCCTCGACAAGCTCACCAAGCGCTACGGCCCGAAGATCCTCTTCGAGAACGTGTCGATGACCTTCGACCCCGGCAAGCGCTACGTGCTCGTCGGCGCGAACGGGGCCGGGAAGTCCACGCTGCTCCGCATCCTGTCGGACGAGGAGGAGAGCGATCAGGGCTCGTTCGAGATCCCGAGCAAGCTCAAGGTGGGCGTCTTGAAGCAAGATCACTCGATCTACGACACGCGGCGCATCATCGACACCGTCCTCATGGGCAACAAGCCGCTCTGGGACGCGATGCAGGAGAAGGACGCGCTCTTCGCCGCGCACGGCGACGACCTCGACGCCGATCAGGGGATGCGCCTCGCCGAGCTCGAGACGACGATCGCCGAGGAGGACGGCTACACCGCCGAGGCGCGCGCGGCCGAGCTGCTGGAGGGACTCGGGATCCCGACCGAGCAGCACGAGGAGCTCGTCTCGTCGCTCGCGGCTGGGTACAAGCCCCGCGCCCTGCTCGCGCAGACGCTCTTCGTCGGAGCGGACGTCCTCCTGATGGACGAGCCGACCAACCACCTCGATCTCGACGGCATCCGCTGGCTCGAGGGCTACCTCACGAACGACTTCCGCGGCACGCTCGTCGTCGTCAGCCACGATCGCCACTTCATGAACGCGATCGCGACGCACGTCGCAGACGTCGACTACCAGACGGTCACTGTCTACACGGGCGACTACGACGACTTCATCGAGCAGAAGACGACCGGCCGCCGCCAGGCCGAGGCCGACATCGCGAACAAGAAGAAGAAGATCGCCGAGCTGAAGACCTTCGTCCAGAAGTTCGGCGCGAGCGCGAACCGATCGAGCCAGGCGCAGTCCCGCGTGAAGGAGATCGAGAAGCTCTCCGAGGGGCTCAGCCTGAAGCGCAGCTCCGTCGTGCGCCCGTACATCAAGTTCGATTTCGAGAAGCCGTCGGGGCGCGACGTCCTCCGCGTCGAGGGGCTCTCCAAGGCCTTCGGCGAGAAGCGTATCCTCACGGACTTCTCCTTCAACGTCGCGCGCGGCGACAAGCTCGGCGTCATCGGCCCGAGCGGCATCGGGAAGTCGACGCTCTTGAAGATGCTCGTCCGCGCGTCGATGGGCGAGCTGTCGCCCGAGGAGCGACGCCTCCACCACGCGGACGCGCTCGCCGACTACGCGCCGTCGTCCGGCAAGATCGGCTGGGGGCACGAGACGCGCGTGGGCTACTTCGCCCAGGAGCACCACGAGGCGCTCGAGGAGGGCTACGCGGCGTACGAGTGGCTCCACCGCTTCGACACCGACGCAGGGATCGAGCACGTCCGCGGCATCCTCGGGCGGCTGCTCTTCTCGGGGGAGGCCGGACAAAAAAAGACCGAGAACCTCTCGGGCGGCGAGGCGGCGCGGCTCATGCTCGCGAAGCTGGTCCTCCTGAAGAACAACGTCTTCGTGATGGACGAGCCCACCAACCACCTCGACGTGGAGAGCATCGACGCGCTGGTCGACGGGCTCGTCGAGTACAAGGGGACCGTCATCGTGACGAGCCACGATCGGCACTTCGTCTCGAGCGTCGCCACCCGCATCCTCGAGCTGTCCGAGAAGGGCCCGACGCTCTTCAACGGGACGTACGACGAGTTCCTCGAGAAGTACGGGCGCGAGTACCTCCGGCGCTGATTCGGCGCGCGCGCTCGGAGCCGCGCGCGTGCGCCGCTGCGCTCGCTGCCGTGGGCCGAGGCTCGCGGCAGCGGAGCTGGCACGCGACGGCTACTTGTTCAGGATGTCGATCGCGTGGCCGAGCGCGTGCTCGGCGGCGACCATGACGGCCTCGCCGAGCGTCGGGTGCGGGTGCACCGGGAGCGCGACGTCGTCGAGCACCGCGGCCATCTCGAGCGAGAGGATGCCCTCGCCGATGAGATCGGTCGCCGAGGGGCCGACGAGGGTCCATCCGAGGATCTGGTGCGTCTTCGCGTCGGCCACGACCTTCACGAAGCCGTCGGTGTCGCGCACGGCCATCGCTCGCCCGCTCGCCGCGAAGGGCATCTTGCCGATGACGACCGCGTGCCCCTTCGCCTTGGCCTCGGCCTCGGAGAGGCCCGCCGTCGCGACCTCGGGATCGGTGAAGATGGCGCCGGGGATCGTGACCCAGTCCTTCGCCGCCTTGTGCCCGGCGAGCACCTCGGCCGCGACGACGCCCTCCTTGCTCGCCTTGTGCGCGAGGAGCGGCGCGCCCGAGACGTCGCCCACCGAGAAGATGCCGGGGACGTTCGTCCTGCACTCGATGTCCGAGGGGATGAAGCCGCGCTCGTCGAGGCGGACGCCGATCTCCTCGGCGCCGAAGCCCTTGCCGTTGGGCCGCATGCCGACCGCGACGAGCACGACGTCGCACACGAGCGTCTCCTTCTTGCCTGCCGTCTCGATCGACACCGCGAGGCTCCCGTCCTTCTGACGCTCGTAGCCGAGGGCCTTCGTGTTCTTCAGCACCTTGCCGCCGTGCCTCACGATGCGCTTCTCGACGACCGCCGACGCCTCGGGATCGACCCCGCCGAGCAGGTTCGGCAAGAATTCGACCACCGTCAGCTCCGAGCCGAACTTCTGGTACACGGTGCCGAGCTCGAGGCCGATGACGCCGCCGCCGATGACGACGAGGCGCTTCGGGATCTCGCGGAGGGAGACGGCCTCCTTCGCGCCGATGATCTGCTTGCCGTCGAACGGGAAGGCCGGGATCTCGATCGTCGACGAGCCCGTGGCGAGGATGATGCCCTTCTTCGCCTCGTAGATCTCCTTCGATCCGTCCTTCGCGGTCACCTCGATCTGGGCCTTCGAGACGAGCCGACCGCGACCGAGGACGAGGTCCGCGCCGTTCGCGCGGAGGAGGCCCCGGACGCCGCCGGTGAGCTTCTTGACGATGCCGTTCTTCCAGTCCTGCACCTTGGCCGGATCGACCGAGACGCCCGTCGTCGTGACGCCGATGGCCGCGCCGTTCTTCGCGTTCTCGTAGGTGTGCGCGGCGCTGATGAGCGCCTTCGAGGGGATGCAGCCCCAGTTGAGGCACACGCCGCCGGGCTCGTCCATCTCGATGCACGCGACCTTCTGCTCGAGCTGACCGAGGCGAATCGCTGCGGGGTAGCCGCCCGGACCACCGCCGAGCACGAGGGCGTCGTAGACTTTGGTCATGCGCGCGGGGTAACAGAGCCGTCCGCGGGGCGGAAGGGGCGCGGAGGCCGCCGGGCGCCGCCGTCGGATCTCGGCGATCTTCCGCCCTCCGTCGCAAGCTCCGCGGTCTCCGACGGCGCCGAGGACTCGCCGTCGAGCCTCGGCTGCGGCCCCTCGACGCATCCAGAAGCAGCCGGCCCCCGTCGGGTCGGAGAATCCGTCGCCGGAGCTCGGCTGCGATCCCTCGGGTGGCGAAGCGCGGTATCCTGCGGCGACGATGGCCGAGCGCCCGATCCCGAGACCCGCCACCGCCCTCGAGCCCCTCGACGACGCGCTCGGCGCGGTCGAGATGCTCGACGAGGTCGTGCGGCGCGCCGTCCTCGCGGGCGCGAGCGACATCCACCTCGAGCCGAAGCGGGACTACATGCAGGTGCGCCTGCGCACCGACGGCGAGATGGCCGAGGTCGCGCGTATCCCGCCCGAGACGGCGCTCCAGGTGACGACGCGCATCAAGGTGCTCGCGCGCATGGACATCGCCGAGCGCCGCCTGCCACAGGACGGGCAATTCGCCCTCGAGACCGGCATGACCTCGCGGATCCACCTGCGCGCCTCGACCTTCCCGTCGTCGCAAGGCGAGAAGGTCGTCTTGCGGATCTTGATGGGTCACAACCTCATCGCCTTCGATCGCCTCGGGCTCGATCGGCGGACCGCGCAGTCGCTCCGCGAGATCATCGCGCGGCCGCAGGGCTTCCTCGTGACATGTGGCCCGACGGGCTCCGGGAAGACCTCGACGCTCTACGCGTTCTTGCAGCTCATCGACACGAGCCGGGTCAACGTCGTCACGCTCGAGGACCCCATCGAGGTCGAGCTCCAGACGATCACGCAGGGGCAGACCCACGTGCGCAGCGGCTTCACCTTCGCCGCGGGGCTCCGCGCGATCCTCCGGCAAGATCCGGACGTCATCCTCGTCGGCGAGATGCGTGACTCGGAGACGGCGGGGATCGCGCTCCAGGCGGCGCTCACGGGGCACCTGGTGCTCTCGACGCTCCACACCTCGGACGCGGTCGAGACCGTCGTCAGGCTCGTCGATCTCGGCATCGAGCCCTGGATCATCGCGAACGCGCTGACCGCCGTGCTCGCCCAGCGGCTCGTGCGCATCGTCTGTCCGTCGTGCCAGGAGAAGGTGACGCTCGAGCACGACCTCTGGGATGGTGACGAGGTGCTCCTGCCGAGCGGGAGCGAGGTCGTGCGGCCGAGGGGGTGCGTCTCCTGCCGCAGGACAGGCTACAAGGGGCGCACCGGGATCTTCGAGGTGCTCGAGATGGACGACGAGATCCGCGAGCTCATCAAGGCGAAATCGCCAGCGCTCGGCTTCCGTGAGATCATGAAGAGGCGCCGCATCCCGTCGCTCCGCCACGCTGGCTACCAGAAGGTGCTCGCGGGCGTGACGACCGTGGACGAGGTGATCCGCGTGACGACGTGACGGGTCTCGTGGGCCTTCGGGCACCCTGACCGTGGACGTGGAGAGCCTCGGTGATCCCGCGTGACGTCGTGACGCCGCTGATCGGCGCCGTCACGACGGTGACCTTCGCGAACCAGGAGACCGGCTACCGGGTGCTCAAGGTCGAGGTCGGCGGGAAGCTCGTCACCGTGGTCGGGATCACGCCCGACGTCCGCCCCGGGATGACCGTGCGCGTCACGGGGCAGTGGGAGGACGACCCCCGCTTCGGGCGGCGGGTGCGCGCGGACGGGGTCGCGGTCGTGACCCCACGCACGCTCGAGGGGCTCCACGCCTTCCTCGCGTCGGGGCTCGTCCGCGGGATCGGCCCCGCGCTCGCGCAGCGGATCACGGACACCTTCGGTGATCGGGCGTGGGAGGTGCTCGACTCGGGCTCGAACGAGCTCGCCATGGTGCGAGGCATCTCGGCGCCCCTCGCGGCGCGCGTCGCGGAGGCGTGGGTCACGCACCGCGTCGAGGCGGGGCTCTTCTCGCAGCTCGCCGGCTTCGGGCTCTCTCCCGCGCTGGCGCGTCGCATCGTGCGGCAGTACGGGGCCCACGCGGCGCACGTGATCGAGCGCGAGCCGTACCGCCTGTCGACGGAGGTCCGCGGCGTCGGCTTCTCGACCGCCGACAAGATCGCGCAGGCGGGCGGCATCCCGCGTGACGCCCCCGAGCGCGTCGACGCCGCCGTCGTGCATGTCCTCTCCGAGCTCGCGGGCGAGGGACACACCGTGACCGAGGAGCGCGAGGTGCTCGCCCGCGCCGCCGAGCTGCTCGCGCTCCCCGACGAGGCCCTGGACGGCTCGGTCGAGCGGGTCGTCGGCGCGAGGTTCGTCGTCCGTGATCACGAGGGGCGGCTCGCGCCCCGGGCGCTGTCGGAGGCGGAGGAGAGCGTCGCGGTCCGGGTGTCCGCCCTCGCGAGGACGCAGGGCGAGCCGATCGAGCGCCCGAGCGAGATCCTGTCGAAGAGCGAGGGCGAGCTCGGCATGAAGCTCGCGGACGAGCAGCGCGCCGCGGTGGTCCTCGCCGCCTCGCGCAAGGTGAGCGTCGTCACGGGAGGCCCTGGGGTCGGGAAGACGACGGTCGTCCGCGCGATGGTGCAGCTCTTCGACGCCGCGCGGCTCCGCGTCGCGCTCGCTGCGCCGACGGGCCGCGCTGCCAAGCGGCTCGCCGAGGCGACGGGCCGCGAGGCCAAGACGATCCATCGCCTGCTCGAGATCGAGCCGAAGACGGGCGATTTCAAGCGTCGGCTCGGCGCGCCGTGCGACGCGGACGTCTTCATCGTGGACGAGGCGTCGATGATCGACGTGGGGCTCGCGCGCGCCCTGCTCGAGGCGATCCCGGACGAGGCGCGGCTCGTCGTCGTCGGAGACGTCGATCAGCTCCCGAGCGTGGGGCCAGGCGCGGTGCTCGAGGATCTCATCGGGGCGGGGGTCGTGCCCGTGACGAGGCTCCAGCGCATCTTCCGGCAAGGGGAGGGGAGCCTCATCACGCTCGCGGCGCACGCGGTCCGCGAGGGGCGGATGCCCGAGAGCGGCGCGCGACCCGACGACGACTTCTTCGTGCTCGAGCGGCGGACGCCCGAGGCGGCGCTCGCGACGGTGAAGAAGCTCGTCGCGGAGCGGATCCCCGCGAAGCTCGGCGTCGATCCGCTGGACGACGTGCAGGTGCTCACCCCCGTCAAGAAGCGAGCGCTCGGTGTGGAGGAGCTGAACCGCGAGCTCTCGGCGCTGCAGAACCCGGGCGCGCTCCGCAACCACCGCGGGTTCGGCCGCGGCGACAAGGTGATCCAGACACGCAACGACTACGAGCTCGACGTGTACAACGGCGACCTCGGGCGTGTGGTGGCGCTGCCCGATCCAGAGGTCGACGGGGCTGGGCTGGCCGTCGAGGTCGATGGCCAGAAGAAGAGCTATACTGGAGAGGCGTCGCTCTCGCTCGAGCTCGCGTACGCGATCACGATCCACAAGAGCCAGGGCAGCGAGTATCCGGCCGTGGTCATCCCCTGGATGCGCGCGCACGCGCACATGCTGACGCGGAACCTCCTCTACACCGCGATCACGCGCGGCAAGCGCATGGTCGTCGTCGTCGCCGAGCCCGGAGCGCTCGCGATGGCCCTCGCGGAGCGGCGGCGGGGCGAGCGGCGCACGACGCTCCGCGAGCGGCTCCGGCGTCTCGTCGTGGGGTGACCGAGTGGCTCACGCCGTCTCGCGCCCGCAAGCCGATGGGTTGGTGCGCCAGGGCGCAAGAGGGAACCGCCACGCGGACGAGAGCCCGCGCCTCGCTCGCGGAAGCGCGGGCTCTCGTCCGTGGCGCGCTCCCAGACGACGGGTCGGGCGAGGGTCAGCGCAGCGTGACGAGGAAGGCCGCCTCGTGGACGCGGGTCGCGCCTCGCTCGCGAAAGCGCGGGCTCTCGTCCGTGGCGCGCTCCTAGACGACGGGTCGGGCGAGGGTCAGCGCAGCGTGACGAGGAAGGCCGCCTCGTGGACGTGGGTCGCGCCTCGCTCTCGGAAGCGCGGGCTCTCGTCCGTGATGTCTCGCTCGTCGAGCAGCTCGACGGCGCCGAACGGGGCGTAGAGCGCCTCGAGCGCCGCGCGGTCGATAGGGAACGGCGGCCCTGACGCCGCCGCGTCGTAGGAGAAGCCGATCACGAGGACCCTCGCCCCCGGCTTCGCGAGCGCGACGGTGTGCGCGACGTAGCGGGCGCGATCGTTCGGGTCGAGCGCGATGAGCGCGGCCCGATCGTACACCGCGTCGAAGCGCCCGAGCTCGGGCTCCCCGAGGGCGAAATAGTCGCCGACGGACACCGAGAGCGCGCCGTGTGAGAGGCGCTGGCCGACACGCTCGGGCGTCACGCCGAGATCCTGGAAGAGCTCGAGGGCCGCGGCCTCGACGAGCTCGACCCCGACGGTCTCGGCGTGCGCCGCGAGCCACGGGAGATCGGCGGACTTGCCGCACAGGGGGACCAGGACGCGCTTCGTCGGGGCGAGCTCGAGCCGGGAGGCGTGGCTCGTCAAGAAGGCGTTGGGCTTGCCCTCGTGGAAGCCGATCTGCCGGGTGTCCCAGCGGGAGCGCCAGAAGTCGTGGTCCATCCCCCTCGTGTACTTGCGAATGGCGCTCGCCAAAAGTAGGGAAGCGACCCTCCTCGATGACCCCTTCGCGCCGCCCGAAGTCCACGCTCTTGCTCGAGTCCATCCACCCGTCCGCGCGCGACATGCTGGCGGAGCACGGCCAGTCCGTCGAGCTCGTGACGAGCGCTTACAAAGAGGACGAGCTCATCGCCGCGCTCGAGGCGGTGGACATCGTTGGCATTCGCAGCAAGACCCGCGTGACGAGGCGCGTCCTCGAGGCGTCGCGGCTGCTCGCGGTGGGGTGCTTCTGCATCGGGACCAACCAGGTCGATCTGGCGGCGGCCACGAAGGCGGGCGTCCCGGTGTTCAACGCACCCTTCTCCAACACGCGCAGCGTCGCGGAGCTCATCCTGGCCGAGGTCATCGCGCTCGCCCGGCAGCTCTTCGATCGCAGCCGTGAGGTCCACGAGGGCACGTGGAAGAAGGTGGCGACGCGCTCGTACGAGGTGCGCGGCAAGACCCTCGGGATCGTCGGTTACGGCCACATCGGCCGTCAGATCGGCGTGCTCGCCGAGATGGTCGGCATGCGGGTCGTCTTCTTCGACGTCGCCACGCGTCTCCCGATGGGGAACAACCGATCGGCCGCCACGATGGACGAGGTGCTCGGCGAGGCCGACTTCGTCACCCTGCACGTCCCCGAGACGCCGCAGACGAAGGGGCTCATCGGCGCCGCCGAGCTCGCCAAGATGAAGGCGGGCGCGTACCTCCTCAACGCGAGCCGCGGGACCGTCGTCGATCTCCACGCGCTCGCCGCGTCGCTCCGGGCCGGGCACCTCGCCGGCGCCGCGGTGGACGTCTACCCCGAGGAGCCGGAGTCCAACGGCGCAGGCTTCGAGACGCCTCTCCGCGGCGTCCCCAACGTGATCCTCACGCCGCACATCGGCGGCTCCACGGCGGAGGCTCAGGCGTCCATCGGGCGCGAGGTCGCGACGAGCCTCGTCAAGTACGTGGAGACCGGTGCGACGACGGGCGCCGTCAACTTCCCCGAGGTGGAGCTCCCGCCGTCTCCGGGGTGCTCGCGCGTCGTGAACGTCCACCGCAACGTCCCAGGCGTCATGCGCGACATCAACCGCCTCGTCGCGGCCCGGGGCGCCAACATCCGCGCGCAGATCCTCTCGACGACCGCCGACATCGGCTACCTCGTCATGGACCTCGACGAGGACGTGTCGGAGGGGGTCGCGGACGATCTGGCCGGGCTCGACACGAGCATCCGGACGCGCGTGCTCGCCTGATGCTCCCGGGCGCGGTCCGCAAGGTGATCGAGCTCCTCGCGCGGCTGCCTGGGGTCGGCGAGAAGACCGCCACGCGCTACGCGCTCGCGCTGCTCGCGAAGGACCCGGCGGTCCCGATCGCGCTCGGTGAGGCGCTCCTCGCGCTCTCGTCCACGGTTGGGCCGTGCGCGCGCTGCGGCTTCCCGGCCGAGGCCGAGGCGTGCGCGCTGTGCCTCGATCCTCGGCGCGACGACCGCGTGCTCTGCGTCGTCGGGCGCGTCCAGGATCTCATGAGCCTCGAGCGCAGCGGCGCCATGCGCGGGCGCTACTTCGTCCTGCCGAGGCTCCTGTCCCCCCTCGAGGGAGTCGGCCCCGAGGATCTGCCGCTCGACGCGCTCCGCGCGCGGGTCCGGGGTGGGGTCGAGGAGATCATCGTCGCGACCCCTTCCACCGTCGATGGGGAGGCGACCGCGCTCTTCCTCTCGCGGGAGCTCGGGCAGCTCGGCGCCCGCGTGACGCGCCTGGCGAGCGGCATTCCGCACGGAGGGGACCTCGAGTACGCCGATCCCATCACCCTCGGCAGAGCGCTGGAAGGCCGGCGCCCGCTGGGATAGAGGACAATCCCATGTCGAAGACGATCGTCAGCACCGCCGCCGCCCCCAAGGCCATCGGGCCGTACTCCCAGGCGGTTCGAGCCGGAGGCTTCTTGTTCTGCAGCGGGCAGATCCCGCTCGATCCGGCGACGGGTGAGCTCGTGAGCGGAGACATCCAGACCGAGACCCGACGGGTCCTCGACAACCTGGTGGCGGTCCTAGCGGCCGGGGGCGCCAAGCCCGCGGACGTCGTCAAGACCACGATCTTCCTCACGGACCTCGGCGACTTCGCGAAGGTCAACGAGGTCTACGCCACCTACTTCGGCGAGTCGCTTCCGGCGCGCGCCACGGTTCAGGTCGCCGCGCTCCCGCGCGGGGTCCGCGTGGAGATCGACTGCACAGCCGCCGTCGGCTCCTGATCGAGAGAGGACGAGAGACCATGGCATTCGACAAGCAGCAGCTCCAAGCCGGCCCCGACACCGCGATCTCGATCTTGCGCGCCCTCGGCGCCGACGAGCAAGGGGATCTCGTCGACGCGTGGCAAGCGTCCGGCAACGTCGCCGCCATCGCCGCCGTCGCGCGCGAAGATGACGCTCCCGCGCCGGGCCGCAAGGCCGCGCGCCGCGCCGTGAACGTCCTCCGCTCACGCGGCGTCACGATCCCGGAGGCGAGGTCTGCCGCGAGGCCGTTCCAGGGTACGAGCGGGTGGACCACCGAGGCGCGGTTCCTTGCGCCAGACGCGAGCGGTGACGTCGTCCTCTCGATCATGGCGCGTGCGCCCGGAAGGGACGCTCGGCTCGTCGACGTGGTCCTCTCGCCTCGCGGCATCTCTCGGGCCTCGGTGGGATCGGTCGCCGCGAGCCGGCTGCGCGAGTGGGAGAAGACCCTCGTCGCGAGCCGTGGCTTCGGCCCGGTGGCCGTCGATCTCGCGTGGGCGCGCTCCCGCGTGAAGGCGGGCGCGGCGGTCAATGAGCAGACGGGGCTCTTGCTCCCGCTCGAGCTCGCGAACGCGCGAGATCTCCTCGACGGCGCGCCCGACGCGACCCCTGCCCATCCGCTCGAGCTCGCGGGGATGTCGCTCGAGCACGCGGACGCAGAGGCGGTGAAGAGCTCCGGCGCCCTGCACAACCAGCCAGAGTTCGTGCACCTGCTCCCCTCTCGCGCGGCGATCGACGAGCTGCTCCGGAAGCTCGGCGAGCGAGTCGCGGCGTCCGGGGAGGCCGAGCCCTCGCAGGCGACCTTCTCCGAGTTCGTGCGCGAGGAGTGCGACGCGGCGACCGATCGGTTCTTCACCCCGGATCTCCGAGACGCGCTCGCGGCGAGCCTCCTCGACGCCGCGCTGAGCGTCCACGCGCGGCTCGGCGCCGACGCGGCGAGGCAAGTCCTGGCGACGCGCACCGCCATCTCGAAGTGCGGGCTCGTCACGGATCCGCCGCGCGACGTCCCGTTCCTTCGGGCGTTCTTCGACAAGGCGATCGCGCTGCTCCTGCAGTCGGGGGGCGGCCAGCTCACGGTGCCGCTCCCGCCCAAGCCCGCGGCCGACGCGGCGCCAGCGGGCTGATCTCGCCAGCAGTCCGCGATGCCGATCGCGGGAGGCGGCGAGGTCCCGGGTGGATCAGCCGACGGCGCGGATCGGGTGGGCTCTTGGCCATCGCCTCCCGCGGGGGGGGGCGATGGACGTGCGGCGCGAAGCAGCCTGCCATCGAAGATGGCCGCTGCCCGTCGTCTCACGCCGGGATGGGGGCACGCGGAGCGGTCGAGCCTCTGCTCGCAGAGCCATGCTTGCGGGGGGAGATGCCGCCCCTCCTCGCGAGAGGGGCGGCATCGCGGGGGATCAGCCCTTCAGCTGGGCGAGGAGCGTCTTGGCCTCCTCGAGGCCCTGATCGTTCTCGATTGCGCGCTCCAGCATCTGGATCGCCTTCGTCTTGTCCCCTTGCTTGTGGTGGATTTCTCCCAAGCGGAAGAAGACCTCGGCCTTCGTGATGGGTGAGGTCGCGTCGATCTTCTGCAGGAGGAGCGCCCGGTAGGTCTTGCCCGCGCGCTCGAGGTCTCCCGCTTCGAGCGTCAGCTTGCCGAGATCGCGGAGGGTCGCGACGTTCCCTGGATCGATCTTGAAGGCCGCGTCCAGCTCCGCGAGCGCCTTGTCCTTCGCTCCGGCGGCGAGGTGCGCCTGAGCGATGCGCTGGTGGATGCTGCCGAGCTCCTTCGAACGCTTGCCGCCGAACGAGTCGCGCACACGCTCGAGCGTCGCGATGGCCCGCTCGCTGTCGCCGGAGGCCGTGTAGGCGTCCGAGAGCGTGAGGAGCACCTCCCGATCATCCGGCAGGAGCGCTGCGGCTGCCTCTAGGAGACGCGTCGCGCCCCGAGCATCTCCGGCCTTCTCCTGGAGGAACGAGGCGGCCCGTTGAAGGAGAGGAACCTTCTCCTCCGGGGTGGCTGCGCGTCCCGCGTCGACCTCGAGCATCGCCGCGAGCTCCTTGAAGGCGGCCTGCGCCTCGTACTCCGCGCGCAAACGGCGCCGGACCTCGCCGTTCGTGTCGTCGAGCGCGAGCGCGCGCTCGAGAGAGGCCCTCACGTCCGCGGGCACCTTCCGCTTGGTGGCGAGGTCGGCGGCTCGGAGCGCGAGCGCGATCCCGTCTTCTCCCGTGCCGATCGCCCCGAGACGATCGAGCTTGGCATACGCTCCGTCGAGATCGCCACGCGCCTCGAGGAGCCGCGCGAGCGCCGACAGCGCGCCCTTGTGATCGGGGTCCCTCGCCAGGACGCCTTCGAAGGTCGCGATGGCCTTCTCGGGGAGTCCGAGGCGCGTGTCGTAGATGTCTCCCAGGCGCACCAGGTACGCGAGCTCGGCGCCGTGATCTCCTCGTGCCTTCGCCAGGTCGATCTGCTTCGAGAGGAGCTCGGCCAGATCGTCGTCGCGCCGCGTGGTCTCGAAGAGATCGAGCAAGCTCGTGACGGCCTCGGGCTGCTCGGGGGCCTCGTCCAGGATGGCTCGGAGGGCTGCGATCGCGTCGTCCGGGCGCTGGAGCGTCTCGCTCGAGAGCCTGGCTAGGTCGAGCCGGAGTCTCGTACGGTCCTCCGCCGATCGCGCCGCCGCGACGAGCCGCTCGAGGAGCCTCGCGAGCTCCACGTGCTTGCCGCCGTCCTTGTAGAGCCGCGTGAGCGCGTCGGTCGCCCGCGCGTCGTCGACGTCGTCGTCGGCGAGCCGCACGTAGAGGGCGATGGCCTTCTCCTTGTCTCCGAGCTCCTCGTCGTGCAGCGTCGCTGCGCGGTGCCTGAGGGCGCTCGCTTCGCCTCGATCGTCGACGATGTCCGCGCGTCGCTCGAGGAGCTTGGCGACTGCGGGGCGGTCTCCCTGAGACTCACGGTGGGTCGTCAGCTCCTCGAGCGCCCAGAGGTCCACGCCGTTCTCTGCGAGCACCTCCTCGAGGATCGTCAGCGAGAGGGATGGATCGGCGAGCGGGTGGTCCGAGAGCGCCTTGGCCTCCCGGCGGAGGCGTCGCCGCTCGTCTGCGGACGGCTCGAGCGTGGCGCGCTTGCGGAGGGTTTCGACGAGCGCGCGCTCGCGACCGGGTGCTCGCTGGAGGCTCTCGAGCGCGGCGAGGATCTCGAGATCGTCGCTGGCCTTCGTGAGCGCGAGCTCGAAGAGCCGCTCGGCCTGCTCGGCGTCACCGCCGCGATCGCGACACCAGGCTGCGGCGCGGACGAGGAGCTCCTTCGCGTGCTCGGCGGTGACGTCGGGCGAGGAGATCGCCTTCTCGATGGCGCTCGCGAGGCCTCGCCAGTCTCCGGTGACCGGCCCGAGTCGCTCGAGATCGGCGAGCACCGTCGCGTCCGTGGGCGCCTCGACGAGGGCGACCTCGAGCACGCGCTGGGCGCGCAACGCATCGTGACGGTCCTCCTCGAGGACCCTCGCGAGATCGAGCCTCATCGCCAGGCGATCGCTGGCTGACGGCGTCCGCTCGATCTTCTTCTCCAGCAGATCCGTGAGCGCCGCGTGATCGCCGGCGACGCGGTACGCGGTCTGGAGCGCCTCCGCGGCCTCGTCGAAGTGGTCGCCGTCGAGGAGCCCGAGCAGCCCCTGGCGCGCCGTCGCCTCGGTGGGGTCCGCCTCCAACGCGAGGCGGAGGCTCGCGAGTCCCGTCCTCGCATCCGCGAGGCGCTCCACCTGCAGGACACCCAGCTGTGCGTAGAGCTGCGCGCGTTCGCCGTCGGATGTCGCAATGGACGCTCTCCTCTCGAGGATGTCTGCGCGCGCGGCCGCGTCCCCGGCCTTCTCGTAGAGTCGATCCAGCGCGACGAGCAGGTGTGGCGCGTCTCCGCCTTCGTCGAGTGCGGCGCGGTACGCCGTGATGGCGCGCGCCTCGTCTCCGAGCTTCTCTTCGGCCACACGACCGAGCCGGGACCGCAGCCGCGAGGCGACGTCCGCGTCGAACAGCGCCCTCGCGCGCTCGTCGAGCGCGTCGGCGTAGATCGCGTAGCCCGAGGTGGACGCAGCGAGCCGCTCGATCTCGTCGTGAAGCGAGTCGTCGGCCGGGGTCTCCATGAGCGTGGCGAGGAGGGCGCGGAGCGCGGCCTTCGGGTCTCCGAGCGTGTGCTCGTGGGTGAGGGCGATGTTGCGCAGGGTCCGGGCGCGAGCCTCGGGATCGGTTTCCATGCGCAGCCGCAGCTCGAGGGTGTCGATGAGCTTTGGGCTGCCCGTGGCGCGGAGGACCGGCTCGAGCAGCTCCACGGCCTCGCGTCGGAAGTCTTCGCGGGCGTCGCCGAGCCCCAGCACCGCCTGGATCGTGGCGGCGTCGCCGGGGACCTCGTCGAGGACGAGCCGGTAGCACTCGAGGGCTTCACGTGGGTCCTCGAGTTTGTCGCGGAAGAGATCTCCCATCGCGCGTCGGGTGGTGACGCGCGCTTCCTGCGTGTCCGCGCTCGCGGCGCGGAGCCGCAGGTTGTCGAGGAGATCTGCCCAGAGCTCTTCCTTGCGGTAGAGGGCGTCGAGGGACGCGAGCACGGCGGAGTCGGCGGGGCGCGCGGACAACGCCTCGCGGAGCGCCTCGATCGCCTCTCGGTTCCGGTGAAACACGGCTTCCTCGGCGTGCGCGATCTTGACGAGGAGCTCGTACTTCGCGTCGGCGTCGTCGGTCGACAGGAACTCGACCCGGCGACGATAGAGCGCGACGAGGTGCTCGGTCACGCCGCCCGGCTCGTGGAGCTCGATGAGGCAGTCGAGCGTGAAGGGGCTCTCTGGATCGAGCTCGAGGGCACGCTCGTACGACGCGATCGCGCCCGGGGCGTCCTCGAGCATGTCGCGCTGCGCCTCGCCGACGCGGCGGTACAGTGACGCCCGCTCGTCGTCGGCGACGACCAAGGCGGCCTTCTTCGTGAGGACATCGACGACCGCGGTCCAGTCCGACAGCATCATGGCGAGCTGGTCCATCGCCTCGAGCGGCTCGAGATCGCTGGGATCGAGCTCGTAGAGCCTACCGTAGGCAACGAGCGCGGAGCGAGGGTCGTCGCGCCGCTCGTCGTGGAGCTTGGCGAGGGACGAGAGCAGATCGCGCTTCGTCAGGTCGTCTGCGCGGCCGATGCCCGCCTCGTAGCTGGCGGCGAGTGCATCCCAAGCGCCGATCTCGGCGGCGAGCCGGTCCAGCTGCTGACGCACCTCTCCGCTCTCGATGTCCAGCGCGAAGGCCGCCTGGATCGCCTCGAACGCCGCCGGACGGTCGGCTTTGCGGGTCTCGAGGATGGTCGCGAGCTCGAGCAGCTCCGTGACCTTGTCGCTCGGCTCGGTCGCGAGCGCGAGCTTCTGCCGTCGGACGCGCACGAGATCGTCGACGTCATCGCTTCGCTCGTAGAGTGGCAGGAGGATCTCGACGACGCGCGAGTGGAGCTCGGGCACCTTGGCGAGCTCCTCGAGCTCCGCGATCGCGGCCTTGTTCCATGGCGCGGCCTCGACGATCGCCTCGAGCTGGTCGACGGCGGACTCCGGGTCGGCGAGCTCGGTGTGGTAGAGTCTGGCGAGGCTGAGCCGGTGGGCAGCTGCGACCTCGGGATCGGTCGCGCCCTCGGCGCGCTGCTGGGTGAGCTCTGCGAGTGGCCGCCACGCCGCGGTGGCGCGGTAGAGGCGCGTGAGGGCGTCGAGCGCCTCCTCGTCGCGGTCGTCGACGTCGAGGAGACGCCGCAGGGAGAGCACTGCGAGCGCTCGATCGCCGAGCTCTTGCTCCTCGACCCGCGCGAGGACCCGGAGGAGCGACACCTTCGTCTCGTCATCGACGGGCTGCTCCAGGAAGGCCCGGTATAGCGCGGCGCGCTCCTCGTGGCGGCTCCCGGCCGTCAGGAGGCGATCGATCGCGTCGAAGACGGCGCGGTCCTCCGGAGCGAAGGCGAGGGCGCGTCGGTAGGCACGGAGAGACTCCTCCGTCCTCCCGGCAGCGGCGAAGAGCTCGCCCGTCCGTACCGCGAGGTCGCGGGTATGCTCCTCGTCGACAGACACGGTGTCGAGCGCGGCTGCGTAGACCTCCGCCAGGCGCGTCTCGCGGCTCCCTACGCGGGCCACGCGCTCCAGATCGTCCCTCGTGTCTCGATCGGAGAGATCCTCGGCGAAGAGTCGGGCGAAGGCCTCGAGCGCGTCGCCAGGGGAGTCCGCTTGCTCCTCGTGGATCGTGCCGATGCGTCGGAGGAGCGCCTTGCGCTCGTCCAGGTCCTGGGTGGACGGGAGGCGCGCCTCGAGCGACGCGAGCACGGCCTTGAAGTCGCCGCGCCGCGCGTAGACGGGCTCCAGCAACTCGGCGGCGCGCCCGCGGCTCTCGGCGGAGGATCCGTCGGCCATGAGCTTCTCCAGCGCCTTCACGGCGCCGTCGTCATCCATCGTGTCGGCTAGGGCGGCCTCGAGCTGGTCGAAGGCGCGGTCGACGTCGCCGAGCCTTTCTGCGTAGACGCGGGCGAGCCGCACGAAGAGCGGGGCCTTCGGGCCGGCCTCTTCGGCGATCTGACGCTCGAGGAGCGCGGTGAGATCCTCGTGCCGCCCCTCTGCCTCGTAGAGGGCGTAGAGCGTGTCCACGGCGGGCGCGTCGAGCCCGAGATCGAGGATGCTCTCGTACACGCGGATGGCGTCGCTTGCGCCGGACTGCGCCTGGACGAGCTTCGCTTGGCGGTAGAGCAGCGCACGTCGCTCGTCGTCGGACTCTGCGAGCTCGGCGCGACGCTCGAGGACCACGAGCAGCTCGGGGCCTGCGCCGGCCTCTTCGTGCAGGCGCTCGAGCTCGAGGAGCACGTCACGGTCCTCGGGACGGAGCTCGAGGGCGCGCTCGAACCAGCTCCGCGCGAGCGCACGATCCCCGAGATCTCCGCGCGCCACGCTCGCGATACGGACGCAGAGCGCGACGCGTGGCTCCTCGTCGAGCACGTCGGGGACGATCTTGGACGCCTCGTTGACGAAGCGGCCGAGGTCGCCCCCCTTGCGGGCGAGCCCCTCGGCGCGATCGACCCAGGACGACACGTCGCCCTCGGAGAGCGAGGCGCGGAGCCCACGGAAGGCGAAGCCGAGCGCTGCTTGGATGTCTCCGAGCGGCCCTTCTGCGGTGCGTACGGCGTCACCGAGGAGCGCCAGGCGCTCGCCGTCGGAGTCGGCGAGATCGGCCTCGAGCGACAGGACGCGCAGGAGCCGCTGGAAGTCGCCGTCGGCCTCGAGGAGCGGATGGAGGAGCTCCGCGGCGTCGCGTTGGGCGCTCGGATCGTCGAGCAGCGCCCAGGTGGCGTCGCGGGCTGGCTGGCTCGATGCGTCGAGCGTGAGCGCGTCTCGCAGGGCGGTGAGCGCCCCTTCGGTGTCTTCGAGGTGAGCGCGGCGCACCGCCGCCAAGCGGACGAGCAGGCCGACGCGGGTCGGGGCGTCGGCTGCCAGGTCGAGCTCGGTCTCGAGGGACTCCGCGAGATCGGTGTGCCTCCCCGTGCGCTCGTAGAGCCTCGACAGCGCGGCCTGGACATCGAGGGATGCGCCGATCTCGTCGGTGAGCGCGCGGTACGTGTCGATGGCCTCGGCGTGGCGACCGAGCGCGACGAGCCGCTCTGCCAGCTTGCCGAGGGTCCTGCGCTTCGCGTCACCTCCGAGCTCGGCCTGCTCGCGCATGCGGAGGACGGCGATGAGCTCCTCGTCGTGGCCGCCGCGCTCGTGGAGGCGCTCGAGCGCGATGAGCGCGTCGAGATCGCTCGCGTCGTCCTCGTGCCGCGCGGTCCACGCCGCGATGGCTCGTGCGTCGTCCTGGAGCTGCGTCTCCGCGAGCTCTCCGAGCCGGCCGAGGAGCGCGCGCCTCTCTGCGGGATCGTGCTCGAGCTTGGCTGAGCGCTCGAGCACCGACGCGAGGCGTGCGGAGTCGCCCTTCTGCGCGAGGAGCGTGATGAGCCCTCGCGCAGCCGGGAGCGTCATCTCCGCGTCGGTCGGCGCGATCGCCGCGACCGCCTCGTACGTCGCGATCGCGCGCTCGCGATCTCCGAGGTGATCTTCGTAGATGCTCGCCACCTTCATCAGGATCTCGGCCTTCGTGGTCGGCTCGGCGGACGCTGCCGCCCGGGCCAGCACGGCGGCGAGGTCTGCGTGCGCACCGAGGCGCCGCCCGATGTCGATCAGGCGCTCCCGCGCCGTGTGATCCTCGGGGTCGAGCGGCACGAGCTCCGACAGCGCGCCGAACGCACCCTGATCGTCCTTCAGCCGCTCGTCGCGGAGGGCCGCGCCGCGCCGCAGGAGCTCGCGCCGCTCGGCGGGATCGGTGCTCTTCTCGGTGCGGATGTCCAAGACCCGCGCGAGATCCCTCGCGTCGTCGCGTGCCTCGTAGACGCCCTCGAGCATGACGGCGGCGGCGAGCCGCTGGGAGTCGACGGCGAGCAGCTGCTCCGCGAGATCTCTCCCCTCATCGCTCTTCGGGTCCTCGGCGAGGAGCTCTCCGAGCAGGCTCGTCGCCCGGTCGGGCACGTGGAGCTCGGAGAGAAACAGCCTGGCGAGGCGCAGCCGGAGTGTGGCCGCTGTGTCCCCGAGCGCGTCCGGGAGCCTCCGCTCGAGCAGGCGCGCGAGATCGGGCCACCGCTTCTCCGCGACGTAGAGCGCGTCGAGCGAGCGTGCCGTGGCGTCGGAGGTGGGGTCGAGCTCGAGGATCCGCTCGTAGTACGAGATGGCCTTGCCGTTCTCCTGGGTGATCTCCTCACAGATCAGCGCGACCTCCGACAAGAGCTCTGCCTGACGGCCGCGGTCCTCGGTGTGGGCGACGACCTTCTCGTAGAGCTCCTCGAGCTGCCCCCACCGCTCGGTGGAGGTGAGCACCTGCTTCAGCCGCGCGAAGGCCGTCTCGTCGTCGGGGCGTCGCGTGAGCACGCGATCGAGGTACGGGATGGCGGCCTCCGGGTTCCCGAGGCGATCGTCGAAGACGGCAGCCGCTCGCTCGGCGAGCGACACCTCGGCGTCGGGGGAGAGCGTCCCCATCATGGCCACGCGGAGCGACTCCGCGACGTCGGTGGCGCGCCCCGTCGGCGAGGAGAGCTCGATCGCGCGATCCCAGAGCGCGAGCTCCTCGGGGTCGCTCGCGACCGCCTGCAAGAGGACGTCGAAGGCCGCCCCCGGCGATCGGAGCTTGTGCTCCTGGACGTCGGCGAGCCGGAGCGTGAGCGTGATCCGCTGCGCGTCGTCAGTCCCCGCGGCGATGAGCGCGCGGAGCGCCTCGGCCTCTTTGCGAGCGTCTCCACCGTGGGCGTGGGTCTCGACGAGCGCCTCGGCGGCGCGCGCCTGGGTCTCGGGCAGCTTGGCAAGCTTCTCGAGCAGCGCGACCCCGCGGTCGGCCGAGGGATCCAGCGTCATCGCGTCGAGCACGCAGTCGAGCGCGGCGTGCGCCTCGCCGAGCGGCTCGAAGAGGAGCTCCGCGAGCTCGAACCCGAGCCGAGCCCGCTCGGGACCTTCGGACAAATCACGGAGCCGCGCGAGCGCCCCCGAGGCGCCGAGCGCGTCGCCGAGCGAGCGGAACAAGCGCGCGCGACTCGCGAGCGCCGCCCGGTCGTCGGGGGCTAGCTCGACGACGCGGCCGAACAGCGCCGCAGCGCGCTCGCGGTCGTCGAAGGCGTCCTCTTCGAGCGTCGCCCAATCGGAGAGCAGGGCCACCTTGTCGTCCGCGCGCCCCACCCTCAGCTCGAAGAGCCATCGGAGCTCGTCTCGACGGTCGGTCCTGCGGAGGAGCGCGTCCAGACGCTCGATGGACCGCTCGTCGTCCGGGTGCCGCTCGACCGCCCGCCGTAGCAGCGCGACGGCCTTGTCGAGCTGGCCCATCTCCCCCGCGTAGAGGTCCACGAGCCGTCCGCGGAGGTCGCGGGTCTCGGCGTCGTCGAGGCGCGCGGCGCCGTCCGCGAGCCGGGCCTCGAGCGCGGCGGCGAGCGACGCGTGATCGCCGGTGCCCTTCGCCGCCTCGGCGAGCAGATCGAGCGCACGAGGATCTCCCGGGGCGAGCTCGACCGCACGCTTCGCCGCGGCTTGCATGCTCCCCTTGTCCCCCGCCTTCCCCGCCGAGCGGACGAGCGACGCCAGCACGTCGAGCTTCTCGTCCAGCGAGGGCACGAGCTCGACGAGCGTACCGTAGAGGGCGACGAGCCGACCGTGGCGCTCTTCGTTCTCGTAGAGGGGCACGAGCGCGCGGACGCTCGTCTCGTGGGTCGGCTCGATGGCGAGGATGCGCTCGTACGAGCGCGCGGCGCGCTCGGGCTGGCCGATCCGTCCCTCGAAGACCCCTGCAGCGCGGAGCGAGAGCGAGATCTTCTTGGCGTCGTCCGGGGCCTTGTCGGCCGCCGACGAGAGCACGTCGGCGAGCCCCTCCCAGTCGCCCTGCGAGCCGTACAGCTCCTCGAGCGCGTCGAGATCCCCGGCGGCGAGGAAGCTGTCACGCAGCACGCGGAGCGCCTTCGCGTTGCCCGGCTGGAGGTCGAGGACGCGGCGGAAGGCGCGCGCCGCGCGGTCGTGCGCGCCGAGCCGCTCGGCGAAGAGGGTCCCCTGCTTGGTGAGGGCCGCGAGCTTCTGCGCGTCGTCCTTCGATGCCTCGACGCGGAGCTCGAGCGCTTCGGCGAGCGTCTCGTAGTCCTTCTCGCGCTCGGCCTGCTTCTCCATCGCGTCGAGTGCGCCCTGCGCGCTCGGGTCCAGGGACAGCGCCTCACGCCAGAGCTGGATCGCGTCCTTCCCCCGGTCGAGCCGCTCGGCGGCGAGCTTCGCCATCTCGAGCAGGAGCGGCACCCGGTCCGGGCCGCGGAGCCCGACGAGCTCCTTCGACGACAGCTCGAAGAGCTCCTTCCAGGCGCGGCGCTTGCCGTAGAGCTCGCGGAGCTTCGCGAGCGCCTCGGCGTCTTGCGGCTCGACCGCGAGGATGCCCTCGAAGGCCTCGATGGCGTTCGCCACGTTGTTGAACTGATCGAGCCATCGGTTCGCGATCGCGCGGTACAGCTCCATCTTGTCGAGCGGATCGTCGGTGAGGGCGGCGAGCTTCTGCTGGTACGTGAGGAGATCGCGGAAGCGCCCGAGCGCCTCGTAGACGCGGACCAGGTCGACGATGGCGCCGCGATCGGTCTCGTCGAGATGGACGATCTGCGACAGCACGGTGACGAGCGCCGTGTCGCTCTTGATGTGCACGCGGTAGATGGTGGCGATCTCGCGCAGCCGCGACAGCCTCCCATCCTTGTCGTCCGGAGGGAGGCGCTCGATCTCCTGCCGCAGGAGCTCGACGAGCGCGTTCCAGCTCTCGGTCTGGGTGTACAGGCGACGGAGCGCGCTTCGGGCCTCCTGGTTCTCGGGATCGCCGCGGAGGATCGCCTTGTACTGCTCGATGGCCTTGCCGGCGTTGGCGTCGTCCTCGGCGAGCTGGGCGATCTCCTGCGCGAGGGCGCCGCGCTCGGGCCCCTCGGGGAGCGCGCGCTGGGCGTCCTGGAGGATCGTGACGAGGCGCGCGCGGTCGCCGCGCTCGAGGAGCCGATCGCGGAAGAAGGACAGCATCATCGGCTGCCCTGCGTCGAGCTTGCGCACCCGCTCGAACCACGGCTCGGCGGAGTCCGGGCGCTTGCGCATCCTCCAGTGCGTCATCGCGACCTGCACGAGCACCCCGAGCTCGTCTCCGTCCTTGACGCCGCCGTTCTTCCACTGGTCCTCGTACAGCGCGACGAGGTGATCCCACTGCTCGCTCTCGGAGAATTTGTGCGCGAGGAACTCGAGCGCCTCCGTCTGTCCAGGCGCGAGATCGAGCACGGCCTCGTAGGCGTCCGCGGCGCGCGCCTCGTCCTTCGAGTGGTGCTTGTGGAGGCGCGCGAGGCGCAAGAGCGCCGCCACCCGCTCCTCCTTCGTCTCGGCCTCCTGGGAGAGCGCCGTGATGACGCGGGCGGCGTCGTCCCACCGCTCCTCGCGGCGGTAGAGCCGCTCGAGGAGGATCGCGGCGCGGCGGTTCTTGGGATCGAAGGTGGTCGCCTGCTCGAGCATCTGCGCGAGCTGCTTCACGGCGGCCTTCTTCTTGCCGCCGAAGCGCATCGCGACCTCGGCGGCGCTCATGAGGAGCGCGCTCTTGAAGGCCGGATCCGTCGACAGCTCGACCTCCGCGACGTAGCGCTTCACGAGCTCCTTCGACTTCTCTCGCATGCCCGCGAGGCGCTCGAGGGCCTCCTTGGCGTCGTCGTCGCCTGGGGATAGCTGAAGGACGCGCTCCCACGCCTCGATGGCGGGCTTGTCCTCGATGAGCTCGCGGTCGAGGACGCGGGCGAGCTCCACCTGGTGAGCGAGCTCGGCGCCGGTGCCCTTCGTGAGGGCGAGCTCCGCCCTGATGACGCTCACGAGGGTGTCCCACTCGCGTCGCGCCTCGTGGCCAGCGTGCGCCGCGGCGAGGAGCCGGAGTGCCTCGTCGAGCCCGACGTCGGGCTGTCCCGTGGTGGCGAGGGTGGAGAGCGTCTCCAGCGCCGCCGCGCTGTCGGGATCGTCTTGGAGGAGGGCGAGGGCTGTCCGGAGGCTGTGCGCGCTCATGGTGTCTCATGTCCCGGTCGGCACTTCGGGCGACGGAGGCCCAGGCGTCCATGCGGGGACCACATCGTAGGGAAGGGTGGCGCCTCGAACAAGAGGCGTTCTCCCGCCCGCGCGAATGCCTGTTGCAGCGCGGCCGACTCTGGTCGAAGGCTCGAGGGATCGTGCGCTCGGTGGTCGTCCTGGCGATGCTCGTAGCCGTAGGGTGCGGCGGCCCGCGCTCGTCCGCCGGGAAGACGGGGCCCCGGGATTGTCGCGACGCGTGCGCCCACCGGGCGGACGGCTGCTACGAGGCGGCGCCCTCGAGCCTCGAGCAGAGCGCGTGTGACCGCCAGGCGGACGAGTGCACCCGCCGCTGCGCGCCCTAGCGGGGGGCGCCGGGGCGGGAGCGCTGCGCCATCGCGACGAGCCAGTGCGCTCGTGTCGGGCGGGAGGGACCGACCGGAGAGCGATAGCGGTCGCGGACGGTTCGCGACGAGCCAGTGCGCTCGTGTCGGGCGGGAGGGACCGACCGGAGCGCGACAGCGGTCGCGGACGTCTTGCTACGAGCCGCTCCGCTTGCGCCGGGAGGGTGGAGCGACCGGCGGGGGGGCGGGGGGTGGCGACCTCATCTCGCGACTGCCGAGCTTGAGCCTCCGGATGACAGCCTTCTTCTGTCGCTCCTTGTAGAGCGCGTGGCTCGCCTCTCCGCGCTCGTTGGCCACCTCGGTCTTCTGGTCCACCAGCTGGAGCTCGCAGAGGACGAACACGATGGGTCCGAGCCGCTGCGCCATGGGAGGGAGCGTCATCAGGAACTCGGTCGGCAGCCTCACCGGCATGTCCACGACGAAGTGCATGATCCGGTAGTCTGCCGCGCTGAAGCTGTTGCCGCTCGGCGTAAACTCGTCGTCGATGCCTTCTTGAAATTGAGGAATGAATGCAGCGAGTTGTGGGTTGGACTTGCAGTATTTTCTGAAGTGAAATATCGTGTTCGTGCTCTGCCCGGGGATGACGTAGGAGAAGGGGAAGAGCTCCTGCGTCATCACCTGGAGGATGGGGAGCAGGTCGTCGACGGAGCGGGCGACGATCCGGAAGCGCAGCTTGTCGTAGACGTTCGCCGCGCTCGTCTCGGGCTTGGAGAGCAGCTTCGTCAGCAGGGACTCGCGGTTCTTGCTGCCGCCGATGACCTCGGTGATGGGCAGGCCCGCGGCGAGCATGTTCCCCACGATGCGGTAGACCTTCTGCTGCACCGCCGCGAAGAGCTCCTGGCTCGACATCGGGAGCTGGAAGAGCAGCTCGCGCGCGTCGAGGTGGTGGATGATGTGCATCACCTTGAGGACCGTGCACGCGCACACCTGCCGGTGACCCTTCCCGCTCGCCATCATGCAGAGCTCGACGAGGGAGGCCTCGGCGATGGGGCGGGGGATGTGGAAGGCGAAGTTGGCCCGGAGGTAGTCGATCGCCTCGTCCTGGATGGCTCGGAGACGCTCGACGTCGCCCGGATCGCCGAGGTCGAGCTCCTGGGCGCTGACGTAGCTCTCCGCCTCGGCCTCGCTGGCGAAGGAGAGCCGGTGCCAGTCGACGACGGAGTCGCCTCGGAGGATGAGGCGGAGCGCCTCGAGGTCGGCGAGCGAGAGCTCTTCGAGCCGCTTCAGCCGGGGGCTCGGCGTCCGCGGGCTCACGGCGCACCCCACCGGCGGTCACCAGCCACGCAGGACCCAAGCCGAGACAGGGGGCGGAGCGTGGGGAGCGTCAGCGAGGCGGGAGCTCGAGGTGGACGGTGGGGAGGGGGGTCGCCGTGGACGTCGAGGTGCGGGCGCGGCCGAGAGAGAGGGTCGCGAAGAAGATGCCGAGGGTCACGGACAGGATCGCGGCGTGGGCGGCGAAGACGCCGAGGAAGCCACCGAGCGCGCCGAGGGGGGTCATCGTGGCCAGGACTGCGAGCGCCCAGGGGCCGATCTTCTTCAACTGGAGGTGTCGCTGCATGGGTCGTGATTCCTCGCTGAGCGCCGCCCGAGCGAAGGCCCGGCGGCGGTGGGACTGCGGTGCTGCAAGGGGACCGGTCGTGACGAAGAGGACAGGAGCGAACTGATGGTGCGATGTTGAGCGACCAAGCCCTACATGTAGGATAAGGTCGCATGGCCTGCCAGCGAGGGCCAACGTTTAGACGGCATTCTCTCACTTACACAAGTGAAAAGTTCGCCATCTTCGACGCCTGTTCAGTGGGATGCGATCGACGGTGGATTCTGCTTGCGCCGCGAAAAATCCAGCAAAATCCGCAGGACAGGGGTGTCCGTCGTGGCGTCCAGATCGAGATCGTTCAGCGTGACTTCGCTGTCGCGCGAGCGCGCCTCGACGCGCGCCGTCACCCGCGCGCGCGGGAGCTTGGGGTGCGTCACGAGAGAGGGCGGCGCCTTGGCGGAGAAGGTCCAGGAGGCGCCCCCGAGGGCCTCGCCGCCCGCCTCGAACTGCACACGGATCTGCGCGGTGGAGTCGCGATCTCCCTCGAGGCGGAGGGTCACGGGGAGCTCTCGGGGGGCCGAGCGCAGCCCGAACCAGAAGGCGATGGCGAGCCCCGCGACGAGGAGACCGAGGGTCGCGCGGCGCCGCGGAGGCGCGTCGGGGGGGGCGCTCACCGGGCCTGGCGGGAGCGGATGCGGGCGACGAGGGCCCGGATGGCGGGGTCCGGCAGGGTGACCGGGGGCATCCTCCCCCTTCCCTGGCGGATGACGGCGGCGAGCTCGGCGTCCGTGAGGAGGGCGCGCCCTTCGGTCCGCGTGAGATCCGGCGCTCCGACCTCGGCGCCCCGCGGCCCGTCTCCTCGCCCCTCCGGTCCATGACAGGATACGCAGTGCCGCTGCCACGCCAGATCGGCGAGCTCGTCCACGCCCGCTCGCGTCGAGGCGCCTCGAGGGGGACCGGGCGGCGGGGCCTCGGCGGGGACGTCGTGGTCGGTCGGGGTCCACTCCCGTGTCTTGGGCTCGGCGCAGCCCGCGAAGACGGTGCCTAGGGCCAAGATGGAACCGACGAGCAGCGGGCGACGGGCGGGCTTCATGGGGAGGGCTCCAGCGTCGCGAACGACGGCGCGGGCTCGGCGTAGAGGGGCGAGGCGACGGCCCGGCTCATGCGTCCGGAGGCGCTCGCGGACGGCGCGGGCTCGGCGTGGAGGGACGTGGGTCCGGACGTGGCCCACGACGCGGGGTGCGGGCTTGGACGGCGAGGGCGCGTCACGTGGTGTACTCCGCGTTCACCTCGACATACTTGTAGCCGAGATCCGAGACGAACAGCCGAGCCGCCCCATCCCCGTCCTCGAGGCCGATGTCCAGCCGGAGGTCCTCGGCGTCCATCGACGCCGACGCCGCGGCCGCGTCGAACGGCAGGGGCTCTCCGGCCCGAAAGACCGGGATCCCGCCGAGCGTCACGGACAGCCTCGACGCGTCCCCGCAGTCGGAGCAGTTCGCGACCTGGCTGGCGAAGCGCCCCCAGTTCGGGTCTCGGCCGAACAGCGCCGTCCTCACGAGCCCCGACGAGGCGATCTTTCGAGCGATCGCGTCCGCGGCGGCTGGGCTCGATGCCCCTTTGACGCGCAGCGTCGTCACCTTGTTCGAGCCCTCACCGTCTCGGGCGATGAGCCAGGCTAGGCGCTCGCACACCTCCTTCAGCCCGTCGTGTGCGCGAGGGTGCGTCGCCGTCGAGAGGACGACCAAGGTGTCGTTGGTGCTCGTGTGACCGTCCACCCAGATCGCGTTGAACGAGGTGCGCGCCGCGTCGGCGACGTCGCCCGGCACGATCTCCGCCTCGGTCACGACGAAGGCGAGCATCGTCGCCATCTGCGGCTCGATCATGCCCGCGCCCTTCGCGACGCCGGCGATCCGCGCGCCGTCCGCCTCGCGCGCCGCCTCCTTGGGGAAGGCGTCGGTGGTCATGATCGCCCGAAGGAACGCGTCGTGTGCGCCGCGCCCGGTCCCGAGCGTCTCGAAGGCGGCCTCGATGCCCTGCTCGACCGCGCCCATCGGCAGCGGGCGCCCGATGACCCCCGTCGAGGCCACGAGCACCTCCTCGACGGCGCACCCGACGAGCCGGGCCGTCACCCGCGCCATCGCGAGCGCGTCGAGCTCGCCTCGTCGTCCAGTGCACGCGTTCGCGTTCCCGGAGTTGACGACGACGGCGCGCACGCGCCCGGAGGTCGCCTCGAGGTGTCGCCGCGAGAGCGTGACCGGCGCCGCCGCGAGCTTGTTCTGCGTGAAGACCGCCTGCGCGGTGAGCGGTCGGTCCGCCACGAGGAGGGCGACGTCGGGTTTGCCGCTCGTCTTGATCCCGGCGACGACCCCCGAAACCCGCACGCCCTCGATGTCGGCGAGCCCCCAGGTGGGCCGCTCGAGCGTGGGCGCCCGGACGCCGAAGCGCGCCGCGAGATCGAGGCTCACCCCGCACCTCCGATGCAGAGTCGGGGGCGGCGCGGCCGGCGTGAGGCGCTCCTCGTGAGGTGAGCACGGCTCGCTGTCCCACGCCCTGTCCTCTTCGAGAGCGCGACGTCGAACCGCCGCGTGCGCGTCAGGCAAGGACGGATCACGGCCCCTCGGATTCGGGCGGGCGGCGCTGCGCGCGCGTGGGGTGGGGATGGGTCACTGCCCTTTGAACTCGGGTGGGCGGCGCTGCATCCACGAGAGCACGCCTTCCATCACGTCGCCGGTCCGCAGACACTGGACCTGACCCTCTTTCTCGCGGTCGAGCGCCTCGAAGGGCGTCGCGGAGAGGTTCTGCCAGAGGGCGGCGCGGAGCTTCGCGTGGGCGATGGGGGGGCCCTTCGCGAGCTTGTCCGCCCACGTGGCTGCGTCGCCCTGGAGCGTCGCCTGGGTCGACAGGCGGTTCGCGAGCCCCATCGCCACCGCGTCGGCGCCCGAGACGCGCTCGGCGCCGTAGATGAGCTCGAAGGCCTTGCCCAGCCCGACGAGCCGCGGCAGCCAGAAGGTCCCGCCGCCGTCGGGCATGAGCCCGAGCTTGGTGAACGACTGCTGGAAGTAGCTCTCGGGCGTCACGAGCCGGAGATCGCACGCGAGCGCGAGGTTCGCCCCGAAGCCCACGGCGGCGCCGTCGACGGCGGCGAGCACCGGCTTGTCCGCCGCGATGATGGCCTTCACCACCCGATGAAAGGACTCCACGCGCTCTTCCAGGTGAGCCATGAAGTCCGGGTCTTCGCCGAGATCGGACTTGAGATCGGCGCCGGAGCAGAAGGCGCCCCCGGCGCCCGTGAGCACGAGGGCGCGGACGGCCGTGTCCGTGCCCAGCGCCTCGAGGGTGGCCGCCAGCGCGGTGATGAGCGCCCGGTTCAGCGCGTTCTTGACGTGGGGGCGGCTCAGCGTGACGGTGGCGACGCCGGCGTGGCGCTCGACGAGGAGGACGTCTTCGGTGGTCATGGGGCCTCGCGGGAGGATGGGACGCTCGGCGGCTCCGAGCTGGGCGGAGGCGCAGGCCTAGGGGAGCGGCCGGTGTCCGGCAAGGGCGTCGCGAGCGGGTAGGGCGTCGGCGTCGTCACCGCGGGGACGTGCTTGTAGAATGGCGACGCCAGATACGCCTCGGAGGAGCGGATCACCAAGATCTTGACGACGGCGCCGAGGGGCACCGCGAGGAGCACCCCGAAGAACCCGAAGAGCGTCCCCGCCGCCATCATCGTGAGCAGGACCTCGATGGGGCGGAGCCCGACGCTGCCCCCGACGACGCGCGGCGTGATGAGCACCCCGTCGAGGAGCTGCACCCCGAACATGACGGCGACGACCCCGACGAGCTGCCCCACGCCCGCCCAGTCGAGCAGCGCCATCACGACGGCGAGGGCGAGCCCGGCGGAGAACCCGACGTACGGGACGAAGGCGAGGAGCCCGGTCAGCATCCCGATGGGGATCGCGAGGCGCACGCCGACGATGCGGAGACCGACGGCGTAGAGCGCGGCGAGCAGCAGGCAGGCGAGCACCTGGCCGCGCACGTAGTTCCCGAGCGTCTCGTGGACCTCGCGCGCGACGGCGTTCACGGTCCTGGACCAGCGCCGCGGCACCATCGCCTCCGCGCGCCGCACGATGACGTCGAAGTCGGTGAGCAGGTAGACCGCGAAGAGCGGGATGATGAGGAGGCCCCCCGCGACGACCACGAAGTTCAGCGTCCCGAAGAGCGCCGGCACGACCCCTTGGAAGACCGCGGGGGCTCGCTCTCGGATGGTCCCGCCGTAGGTCCGCTGGATGTCGCTCCACGACCTCGGCAACGTCACGCCGAACGCCGCCTCCGTGCGCGCGAGGAGGTGCCCCAGCTGCTCGGGCACCTTGTCGGCGGCGAGCACGACCTCGTCGTAGAAGTACGGCAGCACGAACACGAAGAACGCCGTCCCGAGCGCGAGCATCCCCGTCATCACGCCGATGGCGGCGGCCGCGCGGGGCACCCTGCGACGCTGGAGCCAGGACACGAGCGGGTCGAGCGCATAGGCCAGCAAGAACGCGAGAAAGAGCGGGAGCAAGACGCCGCGCAGGAGGTAGGCGACGACGATCGCGCCGACGCCGGCGACGAGCCAGCCGAGCCGCTTGAAGACGAAGCGGGTCGCGTAGAGCTTTCGGTGCTTCTCCGCAGGGGTCACGGCCTGGTCGATGATAGTACCCGGACGCCCTCGACCCCAAGTTGCAGGGACAGCGGGGCGAGCCCCGCCTGGAGGAGGAGTCCCCTCAGCTCGCCGGGGAGAGGCCCCACGGAGACGGCGATCGCGACGTCGCCTCCGCCCGCTCCCGTCGTCGCGACGAGGGCTCCGTGGCCCCGTGCCTCGTCGTCCAGTCCCCGGAGGCTCGCGGGGACGATGTCGCAGCTGGCGGCCCTCCCGAGCGCTTGGAGGGCGATCTGCTGCCGCCGAAGCCCTGCGACGAACGCGCCGGCCCTGCCGTGCGCGAGCGCCTCCTCGACGTCGAGCGCTCCGGCCGTGGCCTCCTCGAGGAGCGCGCCGTGCAGCTCGGGGCGTACGTCTCGGAGGCGTCGCACGGCGCCCAGGAGCCCGGCGGTCGAGGCGCCTCGGCCGAGAAAGAACGCCTCGATCTCGATCCCTTCGGGGAGGGTCGTGTGTCGGATCGTGGGCTCTCCGCCGGTCGTCCTGCAGACGAGGAACCCGCCGTGGGTGGACGCGAGCACGTCGACCCCGCTGCCGCCGCCCTGGGCCTCTCGGTGCGCTCGGATGGCGCGGGCGGCGATCGCGGGGCGCAACGGGTCACGCGCAGTCTCCCGCGCGTGGGCCCAGACGTCGAGCGCGACCGCGGCGACCACGGCGGCCGCGCTCGAGCCGAGCCCGAGCTTCTCTTTGCCACGGCGCATGGCGGAGGTGTCGACGATCGGCGCGGAGCGCGTGCCGAACGCTGCGCGGAGCTCCGGGCTGGGGCGGGTCGTCGTCCGGGCGTCGTCGGCGACGGCGAAGGCGGAGACGCTGCACACGAGCGCGGGCGCGCCCTCGAGCACCGCGTACGCGCCCGAGAGGACGAGCTTGCCCGGAGCGGCGGTGCGCATGAAGGCCCGCAGCGTAGCAGGACCGGCGGCATGGACGTTGGGTCCTCTGTCCGCGGGCCGGAGCCAGTCGGCGTGGTCGCCGTGGCGTATGGATCGCCGAGAGGGCGCGATCGGGTCGCGGAGATCGCCGGCCGTGATGGGCGCGCCGAGGCCGGCGAGTGCGGAGTGCCCCAGAGGGCGCGGTCGGGCGCGAGTCCGGCCATCGCGGGCATCGAACCTCCCACGGTCGGCGCGGCGCGCCGGGCGGGCGCGATCGGGTCGCGGAGGGCACGGTCCTCGGGCCGTGGCGTGGCGGGAGTGAGGGCGCGCGTGGGTGGCACGGTCGGCTCGCCTCGGTCCCCCGAACGTGATGCGGCTCGTGCCGTGTGGCTCCCCTCACTCGCGCGAGTCCTTTTTCCGCGCGAGGCCAAGTTCCCTCTTCCCGTCCGGCCCGATTTCCGCTTCTTTACGGACCCATGGCGAACCCGCGGTCCATCGAGGTCAAGGTCGGCCTGCTCATCCTGGTCGCGGTCGGGATCTTGGGCACCTTCATCCTCGTGATGGGCGGGCTGAACTTCCAGCCGAAGTACCGGGTGTTCGTCAATTTCGACAACCCCGCGGGGCTGCAGACGGGCGCCCCCGTGAAGATCGCGGGCGTGAAGGTCGGCAGCGTCGAGGAGATCCAGTTCCGCGGCGGGATGGCGACGCCCGGCAGCCAGAAGCGCGAGAAGCTCGTCCGGCTGACCGTCGCGATCGAGCGCCGCCACAAGACCGCCATCCACGACGATGCGCTCTTCTACGTCACGACGCAGGGCGTGCTCGGCGAGCAATTCCTCGCGATCGATCCGGGCCGGATGGATCGCCCGATCCTCGAGGAGGGGGCCATCCGCGACGGGCTCGATCCTCCTCGCCTCGACATGCTCCTCGCCGAGGGCTACGAGCTCTTGCACACGACGATCGAGAGCGTCCGCGCGAACCGAAAGGACATCGGCGAGGCCTTCGATGGGCTGCGCGACACGCTGAAGGGCACGGGGCACTTCTTCAACGCGAACCGCGACCGGCTCGACCGCATCGTGGCCAACGTGGAGCAGCTCACGGTCGACTCCCACGAGCTCGTCACGGCCGCGCGGGGGAAGTACATCGACAACCCGCAGATCACCCGCATCATGAACAACATCGAGAAGGTGTCCGCCTCGGTGTCGCGGGACTCGGACGCGCTCCTCGCCGACGCGCGCGCCACGCTGGCGAACACCAAGAAGATCACCGGCACGCTGGCGAGCGACGAGGAGACCCGACGGATCCAGAAGCTCATCGCGGACTTGTCGGACACCGTGGCGAAGGCGAAGGTCGCGACGACGGATGCACAGGCCATCGTCGCGCACATCAAGCGCGGCGGCGGCAGCGTCGGGAACCTCGTGATGAGCGAGCAGCTCTACGACGATCTCCAGGAGCTCGTGCGCGACCTCAAGCACAACCCCTGGAAGCTCTTCTGGAAGGAGTAGCCGCGCGCCTCGTCGCGTGGGACGGAGCGGGCCGGCGGAGCCCGCGGAGCGCCGCCACCTCGGAGCCAGCGCGCTCGGGCCTCGTCGCGCCCGCGGCGTCCGCTTGCCAGGGCGGGGGCCACGCGGGCGCGGCGTCGGTCGTGGGATGACGACGGGGACTGCCAGCTTCTTGGGCCCCAGGGAGGGGGCCGCGCAGGCATGGCGTCCGGGGCACCTCGCGAGGCCGGGCGCTCGCGGCGTCCGCTTGCCAGGGCAGGGACCGCGCGGGCGCGGCTTTGGGGAGGATGATCTGGCCGCCGCGCTTCTTTTTCTTTGAGCTTTCGGGTTGGCGTGGGCGACCGCGTGATAGCCTCGCCGCACATGCGCCCCTCCCGCACCTCGCTCGTCTGCTTCTTCTCGCTCGCCGCCGCAGCGCTCGTCCTGCCCGTTGGTTGCGGAGGCGGAGAGGGCGACGGGGCGGGCCCAGGCAGCGGAGCGTCTGGCGCGGCCGGGACCTCCGGCGCGTCGGGCTCGTCGGGTTCGTCGGGCGGCCTCCCTGAGCTCCGCCCCGGCGAGCACTGCGACAACACCGAGGCGTTCACCGTCAAGCTGCGCACGAGTTCGACCCACCTCTTCCTCGCCCCCGGCCAGACCAGGACGCTCTCGATCGTCGTCGAGCCCGACATCTGCTCGCGCGAGGATCTGACGCTCGAGCTCGGCGGCGCGGTCGCGTCGTTCTCCAGCGTGGGAGGCGCCTTCCCAGGCGCGGCGAGCGGGCAGAAGGCGACCGCCAAGGTCGACGTCCGCGACGCTCGCGTCGAGGTGGCCATCAAGGGCGAGAAGCCCGGCGCGACCAAGCTCACGGCGTCGTTCACCCTGAAGGGCGCGACGACGACCCTCGACGTGCCGGTCGACGTCCTCGACCCCGCCCTGGGGACGTGCAGCGGTCAGGTGAGCGGCAACGTGAAGCCCGGCGGGAAGGTCGGCGGCGACACCGCCGTGCTCGGCGCGTCGGTCGGGCTTCAGGAGCGCGCCGACGATCCCGCGCGCGCCAAGGATCAGGACACGGGCTTCCTCTACGAGAGCCCCGTGCTCTGGCCCCAGGGCGCCTTCGACGCGACCGTCGCGTGCGCGGCCGACATCGTCCCGGACGGGCTCGTCGCCCTCGGACCCGCGATCACCTTCGGCCCGGACGACAAGGCCTTCCGTCGCGAGATCCCGCTCGCGATCCCCATCAACCCCGCGGCCATCCCCGACATGGCGCGCCTCCGCCACGTGCGCGTCGCGTACTCGGGGCCGGCCTTCAAGGCGCCGCGGACCATCCCTGTCGCCGATCCGTGGATCGACGCGGGGCCCGACGGCACCTGGGTGCTCCGCTTCATGGCGCCGCGGCTCGGCACCTACCAGGCCGTGATCCCGCCCGACGCCGGGAAGAAGGCCGACAAGCGCCGCATCACCCACCGCGCGGTGATGGGCATCTCGATGGGCGGCGGCGGCACGGCGAGCTTCGGCTTCCGGCACCACGACAAATTCGACGTGCTCGCGCCGCTCGGCGGCCCCGTCGATTGGACGTGGATGATGCACTATATCGAGACGAACAACACGGGCGGCTTCGCGCCGAACGACGGGGACACCGCGCCGACGACGACGCTCCCCATGCCGACACCCACCGATCCATACGAGCACCCGTCGACCTTCAACGACTGGTGGTACGAGTACCCGCGGACGGGCAACGGCGGCAGCTTCGCGCGGGACGATTACTCGCAGATCTTCCGCGATCTGTCGCTGATGTTCGGCAACCCGAACGGCAACAACACCTTCCCTGGCGGCGAGAACCTCCCGCAGGGCGTGGACCCTGCGTCGAAGGCCGTGCGCGGCGAGCACCCCGGGAACGAGTGTCAGGTCTGGCTCGATCCGATCGACGGCGATCCCGACAAGGCCAAGGAGCAAGAGCTCGCCAACAACTGCCCGAAGGAGCGCTGCGCGAACAACATCAGCATCACGGGCATGTACGACCGCGAGTACAACGCGAAGGCCAAGTGGCCGGTGATCACGGTGTGCGACGGATCGCCACAGGACAAGAAGCGCTCCCCCTACGCGAACCATTGGACCGCGACCGGCAACAACGTCCCCCTCGAGGTCGGGCTCGCCGTCGACTACAACGGCAACGGCGTCCGCGACGAGAACGAGCCCATCCTCCGCCAGAGCCACGAGCCGTGGACCGACACGGGCAAGGACGGCAAGCTCTCGAAGGACGAGCCCGGCTATGGCCCCGGGAACCTCGACCCCGCCGGCGACGACTACGACCCGCAGTACAACCCGACCGGCGCCGAGGGCAACCACTGGTACGACGAGGGCGAGCCCTACGCCGACGACGGCCTCGACGGCGTGCCGAACACCGCGTCGAGCCCCTACGACTCGGGCGAGGGCGACAAGAAGTTCACCGTGTCCAAGGGGCTCCAACGCTTCTGGGATCACGATCCGCGGAGCCTGATGACGGGACGCTCTCCGGTCCCGGGCGGCGCGTTCGACGCGGCGGCGCTGCGACGGATCGATCTCTGGACGGACGGCGGGACGCGCGATCTCTTCAACTTCGCGGTCGCGGCGCAGCATCTCACGGGCGGGTTCGCGGCAGAGGGGCGCAACGTCGCGTACTTCACCGATTTCTCGAGCCTCCCCGGCCAGAAGCGCGGCACGGGCGCGGGCAACTTCACGCCGCAGTCGATGGCCTGGGACGACGTGCCGGGCGGCGTGATGCTGCGCTACGGGCCGATCGATCCGACGCCGAAGGATCTCGACGACGGGGCCGGGCAGCACGTCGGCTCGGTGCCGGAGCTCGCGGGGCGCCTCCGCGCGGCGCTCTATTTCATGGGCCAGCGCTGGCCGGACGCCCCGCGCCACCTCGTCGAGGAGTCGAGCGAGGAGCCCGATCCGAGCGCGCCCGCGTGCGAGGTGAGCGGCAACTGCACCTTCGATTTCACGGACGCGGCGGGGCGCAAGGGCCCGGTGACGGTCTCGCTCCCGCCGGGCTACGCCCACGCGAAGCAGAAGGGCGAGCGCTACCCGATCA
>CAYNEK010000034.1:0-3924 GCA_964396175.1 uncultured Polyangiaceae bacterium
GGTCACCGCCGAGACCCGTCCGGTCACCGCCGAGAGCCGTCCGGTCACCGCCGAGAGCCGTCCGGTCATGACCGGACGCCCGATCTCGGTGACCGGACGCCCGATCTCGAGGCCCGGACGCCCGATCTCGAGGCCCGGACGCCCAACCTCGCCGCCAGGACGGCTCTCGGGGAGTGCCGGACGGCTCTCGGCGAGGACCGGACGCCCAACCTCGCCGCCAGGACGGCTCTCGGGGAGTCCCGGACGGCTCTCGGCGAGACCAGGACGCCCGATCTCGTGGCCCGGACCGCTCTCGGCGAAGCCCGGACGCCCGATCTCGAGGCCCGGACGCCCGATCTCGAGGCCCGGAGGGGCTCGGACGCGGTCCTGGCAGGCCCTCGAGGGCTCGGGAGTGGGCCCGTGGCTCTTCGGAGCCTTTCTCGGTCGCCCTCGGGCGGCCTCCCGCTCAGCGGGGTCGAGGCGGCTTCTTCTTCGGGTAGGGCGCGGGCCTGGTCGGCGCCTCTCCGGCGCGCGGCGGGCCGCCAGCCGGGCGCGTCGGACGCTCGTCCGCGCGGAAGATCCTCACCCGCGGATCCCGCGGATCGGGCGCGCTCGCGTTCGCCTCGAACCGATCGGCCACCTCCCTCGCCACATCCACCAGCGAGAACCTCGCCTGCATGCGGATGCTCCCCACGTCGGCGCCGCGAATGTCCCCGCGCCGACACACCGACGCGAGCAGCCGCCGCGGATCCGCGCCCTGCTCCGCGCCCCACGTCACCCGAAAGGTCACGAACGCGCCTTCGCTCGCCCCGTGCTCCCGAGGCGCCGCCCGACGCCGCACGCCCTCGTCCCCCATCGGACGCTCACCGTACCCCGTCGCCTCCCCACGCTTCGGACGCTCCGCGGACGCCGTCGCCGACCCGCGCTCACCGTACCCCGTCGCCTCCCCACGCCTCGGACGCTCCGCGTACGCCGTCGCCGCTCCGCGCTCACCGTACCCCGTCGCCTCCCCACGCTTCGGACGCTCCGCGTACGCCGTCGCCGACCCACGCCTCGGACGGTCGTCGTACCCTGTCGCGCCGGGACGTCGTGCCGGCCCTGGGCGCGCCCCCGCCCCGAACCCCCTCGGCCCCGCGCCGCCTCCCACACTCTTCGGGGACGGCGGATCGAAGGCCCGCACCTCCCTCGGCTCGCTCGGCCCGAGCTTCGCCTGGAAGAGCAGCCGCGCCATCGCCCGCTTCGCCTCCGCGTGCGCGAAGATCCGCTTCGCCAAATCCCACGCCCGATCGTCCGGCTCCGCCCGCTCCTCCCCGGCCGGCGCCAAGAGCTCCTCCAAGAGCCGCGCCTCCGTCGCCCCGCGGATCGCCTCCGCCGACGGGATCGGCTCGAACCGCGGCGAGACGCGCGCCCTCCGCAAGAGCGCCAACGTCCGCTGCACCGTCGACGGCGCGACGAGCACCGACGAGACGCCCTTCTTCCCCGCGCGGCCCGTCCGGCCGCTCCGGTGCGTGTACGTGTCCGGATCGAGCGGCGGCTCCATGTGCACCACCCGCGCGATCCCCTCCACGTCGATCCCCCGCGCCGCCACGTCCGTCGCCACGAGCGCGTCGAGCCCCCCTCGCTTGAACGCCCCGAGCGCCCGCTCCCGCTCCGGCTGCTCCATGTCCCCCGACAGCGGGCTCACCCGAAACCCCGCCTGCCCGAGCTCCGTCGCCACCCGCGCCACGTCCGCCCGCGTCCGCGCGAACACCAAGGTCGGCGCCGCCGGGCTCGCCAAGAGGAGGTTCACCACCGCGTCCGTCCGCTGGAAGGGCGAGACGATGTGGAGCACGTGGTCGATGTCCGCGTTCGCGCTCCCGAGCGGCGTCCCCTCGACCCGCACCGGCTCGCGCTGCACCTGGTTCGCCAGCGACTCGACCTCCCCCGGGAAGGTCGCCGACACGAGGTGCGTCGTCCGCTCCGCGGGCAGGCGCCCGAGGATGTCGAGCAGCGCCTCGCGGAAGCCGAGATCGAGCATCTGATCCGCCTCGTCCAGCACGACCGCGCAGATCGCGTCGGGGACGAGGCTCTTCCGGTCCAGGTGATCGAGGACGCGCCCCGGCGTCCCCACGACGACGACCGGCTTCGCCGAGAGCGCCCGCAGCTCGTCGCGGTAGCTCGAGCCGCCCGTCACGACGGCCACCGGCAGGCCCTCGTAGAGCCAGGCGAGCTCGGACTTCACCTGCTTGGCGAGCTCGCGCGTCGGCGCGAGGACGAGCGCCCGCGTCTCCTCGATGGCCCCCTCGCCCTCGAGGAAGCGCCGGAGCGCGAGCCCGACCGCGACCGTCTTGCCCGAGCCCGTCTGCGACGAGATGCGGAGATCGCGGCCCTCGGCGCGGGGCTCGAGCACGGCGCGCTGGACGGGGGTGAGCTCGGTGAAGCCCTTCTTCTGGAGCGCGGCGGACAGCGCGTCTCCGATGAGGATCCGGAGATCGGCGTCGGTCATGGGCGGCGGCCCCTACCACGACTCGGCCCGCCGAGCGCCAGGATGCCGCCGATTTCGTCCCGCCCGGCGCCCGGGCTCGAGCCCGTCCCCCCGCGCAGGCCGCGCCCCCGTCCGCCCGAGGGCCCGAGGCGCGCGTTTTCGTCCCGCACGGAGGCCGCGCTGTGACTAGACTCGCGCCAACATGCGCCTCTACAGCGGCAAGGTCGCCACGATCGCCAGCGAAGCCACCAAGGCCCTCCTCTCCGCCAAGGCCATCGAGGCCGAGGTGCCCCGCGAGGTCGAGGCCGATCTCGCCGCCGTGATGGCCCAGTACGTCCGCGCCGAGCAGGAGGCCACCGACGAGGCCAAGGACCACGTCGCCCGCGGCCACGCCGGGACGGGCGAGTTTCCTCGCCTGCGCAAGCTCTACGCCGAGAAGAAGGGCATCAAAATCGGCGAAGACACGCTCGACTACCTGCTCGATCAGGTCGTGCAGATCCTCATGCACTCGAGCAACGTGGACGAGGTCTTCGCCGAGGACCACGAGCTGCGCCGCCTCGTGCGCCCCGCCTTCCTCAAGCACATGGCCGCGGACGAGTCGCTCGAGGAGGAGGTGCGCGGTCGCATGAAGCACATGAAGGAGGGCACGAGCACCTGGGAGGTCGAGTACCAGCGCATCAAGGACGAGATCCGGCGCAAGCGCGGCCTCGGGTGAGCGTGGCGGTGACCGATCCGCGCGATTTCTTGGTCCTCGTGCTCTGCTCGGCCTCCGGCGCGGGCAAGACCACGCTGAAGGATCGGCTGCTCGCCGAGCACCCCGAGCTCGGCTTCTCGGTGTCCCACACGACGCGCGCGCGCCGCGCGACGGAAGAGGACGGGCGCGAGTACCGCTTCGTGACGAAGGAGCGCTTCCTCGGCCTCGCGGCCGACGGCGCCTTCGCCGAGTGGGCCGAGGTGCACGGGCACCACTACGGCACGAGCCTCGCCGAGCTCGAGCGCGCCCGCGAGACGAAGCGTGGGGTCGTCTTCGACATCGACGTGCAGGGCGCGAGGCAGCTCCGCGCGGCCCTCCCCGAGGCGGTCCTCGTGTTCGTCCTGCCGCCGTCGCTCACCGAGCTCGAGCGGCGCCTCCGCGGGCGGCGCGACGAGGGCGACGAGGCCATCGCGCGGCGGCTCGAGGACGCCCGCGGCGAGCTCGCCGCCTACGGGCTCTTCGACTACGTGATCCTCAACGACGACGTGGACCGCGCGTCGAAGGAGCTGTCCGCGATCGTCCTCGCCGAGCGCGCCCGGCGCTGGCGTCGCGCGCCGCTCGCCGAGCGCCTCCTCGCGACGGGAGCCGCCCGATGAGCCGCCCAGTCCTCGGCGTCGTCCGTCCCGCGGGCCCCTCCGCGACAGGAGCCGCCCGATGAGCCGCCCGGTCCTCGGCGTCGCCCGTCCCGCGGGCCCCTCCGCGACGGGAGCCGCCCGATGAGCCGCCC
>CAYNEK010000034.1:4024-48995 GCA_964396175.1 uncultured Polyangiaceae bacterium
GGCGTCGCCCGTCCCGCGGGCCCCTCCGCGACGGGAGCCGCCCGATGAGCCGCCCGGTCCTCGGCGTCGCCCGTCCCGCGGGCCCCTCCGCGACGGGAGCCGCCCGATGAGCCGCCCCGTCCTCGGCGTCGCCCGTCCCGCGGGCCCCTCCGCGACAGGAGCCGCCCGATGAGCCGCCCGGTCCTCGGCGTCGTCGGTGGCAGCGGGCTCTACGAGATCGACGGCGTGGAGCTCGTCGGCGAAGAGACCGTCGATACGCCCTTCGGGGCGCCCAGCGACAAGCTCGTCCGCGCCCGCACCGAGCACGCCGATCTCGTGTTCCTCCCGCGGCACGGCCGCGGGCACCGCTTCTCACCCACCGAGGTCAACTACCGCGCCAACGTCGCCGCCCTCCGCATCGCCGGCGCGACGCACGTCGTCGGCGTCACGGCGGTCGGCTCCATGCGCGAGGAGATCGCCCCCGGCGAGCTCGTGACGCCCGACCAGTACCTCGACCTCACGAAGCGCCGCGCCTCCACCTTCTTCGAGGGCGGCGTCGCGTGCCACGTCGCCTTCGCCGATCCGATCTGCCCGCTCCTCCGCGAGGCGCTCACGGCCGCGGCGAAGGAGGCCTCGGGGGCGCGCGTCCACGACGGCGGGACCTACGTCTGCATCGAGGGCCCCCAGTTCTCGACGCGCGCCGAGAGCCACCTCTACCGGAGCTGGGGCGTCGCCGTCATCGGCATGACCGCGATGCCCGAGGCCAAGCTCGCGCGGGAGGCAGAGCTCCCCTACGCGACCCTCGCCCTCTCCACCGACTACGACTGCTGGCGCGAGGGCCACGACGCCGTCACCGTCGCCGAGGTCGTCGCCACCATGAAGAAGAACGCCGCCGCCGCGAAGCGCACGCTCCTCGCCCTCGCGTCCCGGCTCCCCGCCCAGGACCGCTCGCCCGCAGCGCGCGCCCTCGACGGCGCCGTCATGACCGATCCCACGAAGATCCCCGCCGAGACGCGCAAGAGGCTCGCGTTTCTGCGGCCGTTTTCGACTTGACCCGCGCGCCGTTCGCGAGAAAGAGCGCCCGGCTCGCATGATCTCCCCCGCCCCTCGGCCGCCCGTCGGCGGCGCGACCCTCCCGGCGCCGCTGCCCATCCTCGTCGTCGGCTCCATGGCGTTCGACGACCTCGGCCTGCCGACGGGCCAGTTCGACGACACGGTGGGCGGCTCGGCCACCTACGGCGCGTACGCCGCGACGACGTTCGCGCCCGTGCGGCTCGTCGCCGTCGTGGGCAAGGACTTCCCGGGGGCCGAGCTCCACGCGCTCGCCGCCCGCGGCGCCGACACCTCCGGCGTCGAGATCGCCGACGGCCGGACCTTCCGCTGGGCGGGGAGGTACAGCGACAACCTCTCCTCGCGCGAGACGCTCGACACGCAGCTCAACGTCTTCGCCGAGTTCCAGCCCAAGATCCCCGCCTCCTTCGCCGACTCGCCGCTGGTCCTGCTCGGCAACATCCACCCCGCCCTCCAGCTCTCGGTGCTCGCCCAGGTGCGCGCGCCGCGCCTCGTCGTCGCCGACACGATGAACTTCTGGATCGACGGCGAGCCCAAGCTGCTCCGCGAGATGCTCGGCGCGGTGGATCTCCTCGTCATCAACGAGGAGGAGGTGCGGCAGCTCGCCGACGAGCACAACGTGGCGAAGGCCGCGAAGAGGGTCTGCGCCATGGGCCCGAGGCACCTCATCGTGAAGCGCGGCGAGTACGGCGCGCTCTTCTTCGACGCGAGCGGCGCCTTCTTCGCGCCCGCCTACCCGCTCGAGGACGTCGTCGATCCGACCGGCGCCGGCGACAGCTTCGCGGGGGGCCTGCTCGGCTACCTCGCGAAGACCGGCGACCTCTCGTCCGAGGGCCTGCGCCGCGCCGTCATGGTCGCCTCGGCGACCGCGTCCTTCTGCGTCGAGTCCGTCGGCCCGGACCGGCTGAAGTCCCTCGGCGAGCGCGACGTCCAAGAGCGCATCCACGCGTTCGAGAAGCTCCTCAGCTTCGGGGCGAGCCCCCTCTTCGCGTCCTGAGCTAGACTCCGTCCACCCTCACCACCGCTTCTTCCCCCAGAAAGACTCCACCATGCCGATCCGCTCCGCTCTCCGCCCCCTCGTCCTCGTCGCCCTCGGTGCATCCCTCTACGCCTGCGGGGGCTCGGACGCCCCCAAGGCCACCGACCCGGGCGGCTCGGGCGGCGGGTCCGCCGCGGGCGAGTGCTTCCCCACGGCGGCGGGCTGCGGCATCCCCGGCTCGAAGTGCATGGCCTACAACGACGTGGCGTCCTCGAGCGTGAAGACCCTCCGCATGGCGCAGCTGAAGCTCACGAAGCCCTCGCAGCTCGCCAGCAAGACCATCGCCTTCACGATCATCGGCCCGGCCGTGACGATCGCCGAGAAGCCCGAGTGCTACCTCAAGACCAACGGCAAGGGCGGCCAGTTCTCGTGGCTCCTCGAGTTCGATCTCGACAAGAAGACCCTGAAGACGGGCGGCGCGCCCCCGGTCGCCGATCCGGACAAGGGCTACTGCTACGTCGACACGACGATCGCGGGGACGCCGGTCGGCCCGCTCGTCGTCAGCATCAACTACGACGCCGCCGCGCAGACCTTCGAGACGATCTACGACGACGCGCACAAGAACATCACCGTGCCGATCTTCCTCGACCCGAAGGGCGAGAAGACGCCGATCCTCCTCCCGCTGAAGGCGAAGAAGGACGTGCCGATGTTCAAGGGCAAGTTCTCCGAGGGCGGCAACTGCATCGGCGCCTTCCGCGGCGACACGCTCAAGAAGTCGGACGAGTGCCAGACGACCGACGACGATCCCAAGTCGGACGAGTCCTACCAGTTCAAGAACGACGGGCAGCTCGAGGGCTACATCACGGCGGAGGAGGCGGACAACGTGCTCATCGTCGATCTCGGCCAGTCGCTCTGCTCCTTCCTCTCGAGCTCGAAGGGCGCGAAGTGCGCGGCCGACGGCAAGAGCGACTGCTGCCCGAGGGACGCGAACAACAAGCTCGACTACGACAAATTCTCGGGCAAGCCCGACTACGACGCCGACGGCGACGGCGCGAACGAGGCGTGGGTCCTCGGCGCCCAGATCGCCGCCAGCGCGGTCAAGATCAACCCGAGCTGCAATTGACGCGGGCGTCTCCGGGCCGATTTTGCGCCGCGGGCGCGGATCGGGCTTGATCGACCGCGGGCCGCCACGTACCTTCTCGGGTGCGCGGCGGCCCGAGCCGTTCTCGGACCGCGCTCGGCTTGACCTGCCTCAGCGACGGAGACCGACATGACCCCGTGGATCAAGAAGACTGCCTACGCTTCGTTCTTCACCCTGGTCGCCTGCTCCGGAGGAGGCGGCGGCTGCGGCGGCTGCGCCGGCACGGCGCCGCTCCCTGACGGCTTCGCCCAGGAGGCCCGCGTCGAGAACGCGGCGACCGCGCGGATCACGGACTCGGGCTTCGCGTTCATCGGCGACAACCTGGGGACCCTCGCGGGCAAGCTGCTCAGCGGCTCGGGCGGCCAGACGGCCAACGGCGTGCTCCAGTTCCCGATCGCGAACGACCCGGCGGGGATGAAGATCATCGACGAGACCTACCTCGGCTTCATCAAGGTGAAGGGCGTGGCCTGCCAGGGCGGCTCCGACCCGAACGCGAAGCCCGAGAAGTGCGTCATCGACATCGATCTCCAGAACTCCAAGCTGAAGCTGAGCTCGGCCGCGCCGCACAACCTCGTCATCTCGGGCACCATCCCCATCAAGGCCGAGTACATCCCCGTGAAGCTGTCCGGGACCCTGTCGATGGACATCTGGGCGGGCCTCGGCGAGGGCAGCTGCAGCGGCGGGATCACCTACGCGGACATCCCCATCGACGGCGACATCTCCATCGAGACCGACACCGTGCCGGACCACATGAGCCGCTACGGGATGTCGAAGATCAAGATCACGAAGCTCGACCCCAAGCTCGACAAGAACCAGGTCAAGCTCTGCGGGGACTGCTCCGGCGTCCTCTGCCAGGTGTGGAACAGCATCCTCGGCGGCATCAAGGACATGCTGTTCTCGACGCTCGTCGACCAGATCAAGAAGCCCCTCACGAGCCAGCTCGACGAGGCCCTCTGCATCAAGGGCGCGACGAAGGACCCGGCCACCGCGTGCCCCGAGGGCTCGACCCCCGAGGACACGAAGGATCCGACGCAGGGCAAGTGCCTCTTCAAGGACAAGAGCTGCGTCGGCCAGGCGCTCGGCACCGAGGGCCAAATCGATCTCGGCTCGATGCTCGCGAGCATCTCGCCCGCGACGAAGGGCACGCTCGACTACCAGTTCGCCCTCGGCGGCCCCTCGCCCAACCCGCAGGCGCCCTCCGGCAACAAAAACGGAGATCTCAACCCGGCGGCGAAGGGCGCGACCCTCTCGCTCATGGGCGGCGCGCTCCCGCACAACGACAACCTGAAGCTCCTGAAGAAGCCACTGGTCGATCCGGGCCTGCTCTGCATGACGCCGGTGCCGCTCGACAAGCCCGCCGGGATCCCGCAGCCGACGGAGCTGCTCGGCAACACCGTCGACGGCTGGCCCGCCGGGCTCGCGGGCCCGCACTTCGGCCTCGGCTTGTCCGAGCGCTTCCTCAACTACTTCATGGGCGGCGTCTACAACTCGGGCGCGCTCTGCATCCAGATCACGAGCGAGACGGTCTCGGCGCTGACGGCCTCGAAGATCGGCCTCCTCGCCAAGTCGATCAACACGCTGCTCCTCAACAAGAAGGATCAGCAGCTCGGCATGCTCATGCGCCCGTCGAAGCCGCCCGTCGTCACGGTGGGCAAGGGCACGGACAAGACGAAGGATCCGACCCTCTCGATCGTCATCCCCGCGCTGTCGCTGGACTTCTACACTTGGACGTCCGACCGCTTCATCCGCGCCTTCACGGTGACGACGGACATCTCGGTCCCCGTCGTCCTCGACATGGTGCCCGAGGGGCTCCAGCCGACCATCGGCGATCTGAAGCTCGCCAACACCAAGGTGTCGAACGCCGAGTTCCTCGTGAAGTCCGAGGCCGACGCGCTCGGGCCGGCCTTCGCCCAGCTGGTGGGCGGGCTCGTCGGGCAGGCGCTCGGCGGCGGCATCAAGCCCATCGACGTGTCCGGCCTCTTGAAGAGCACCGGCCTCACCCTCACCATCCCGCCGTCCGAGCCTGGCAAGGGCTCGCCCGGCATCCGCAAGCTCACGAAGGACACGGACAATTTCCTCGGGCTCTTCGGGACGCTCGGGATCGCGCCGTCGCAGACCTCGATGCCCCTCGGGGCCATCCCCAAGACACAGGTCGACATCGTCTCGACGCACATCGTCACCGAGGGCGTCCACCTCGCCACGTACACCGACGACAACGCGACGGTGGTGACGCTCCGCGCGCAGTCGTCGCTCGACGACGGGCAGCACGTCATCGAATACCAGTACAAGGTGGACAACGGCTTCTGGCGCCCCTGGCAGCGTGACGCCGTCCTCGTCGTCACCGATCCGTACCTCCGCACGCAGGGCAAGCACGAGATCGTCGTCCGCTCTCGCGCGGTCGGCTACCCCGACTCGATCACCGAGTCGAAGGTCCCGGTCCGCGTCGACACGGACGCGCCCGCCGTCGGCATCCGCCGCTCCGGCGAGAAGGTCATCCTCCTCGCCGGCGACGCCGTGACCGAGGAGGAGAAGCTCGTCGTGCGCTACGCCCTCGACGACGGTCCGTGGACCGAGTGGACGGCCTTCCCCGACGTCCACGACGTCGACGTCACCGGGCACTGGAAGCTCGCCGTCGAGGCGCGTGACGAAGAGGGCCACGTCGGCTCGACCTCGCAAGAGCTCCGCGGTCGCCCGGACAAGACGGGCACGTCCTCGAGCGGCGGCTGCGGCTGCGAGGTGCCCGGAGGTGGACATGGACGCTCGGTGGGCTGGCTCTCCGCCTTCGCGCTGGGCTCGGTGCTCGCCTTCCTCCGCGCGCGTCGGACGCGGGCGGCGCGGCTCGCCAGCGCGGCGGCCGTGGTCGGCGTGGTGGCCTCCTTCCCGGGGTGCAACTGCGGCAGCAGCGACCAGGGAGACGACCCCGAAGGCGCCGCGGGCGCAGGCGGCGGCGGCGCGGGCGGCAGCGGCGGCTCCGCGCCGAGCACCTGCACCCCGGGCGCCGACTGCGTCACCCTGAAGAAGGGGCTCATCGGCTCGTACACGTCCGTGGCGGTCACCTCGGACGGCAAGACCGCGTGGGTCGCCGGGTACAACGAGGCCGACTACAGCGAAGACTACGAATACGGCGACCTCGTCGTCGGCAAGGTGAACGGCACGAAGGTCGACTGGACCACCGTCGACGGGACCGATCCCAAGGAGGAGCCCGACCCCAAGTCCTACGACACGAACGGCTGGCGAGGCGGCAAGAGCGAGCCGGGACCCAACGTCGGGATCTGGACGTCCATCGCCATCGGCGACGGAAACAACCCCGTCGTCGCGTACTACGACATGACGAACTCCGCGCTGAAGTTCGCCTCCTTCGACGGCACGAAGTGGACGGCTCACAGCGTCGATCAGAAGGCAGGCGCGTCGTACGGCCGCTACGCGAAGATGGCCATCGTCGACGGCAAGCCCGTCATCGCCTACCTCGCGATCGAGGGGCAGACGAACGGCGACACCACGTCCAACGTGAAGATCGCCCGCGCGACGAAGGCCGTCCCCTCGGCGACGGGAGACTGGACCTTCGAGAGCGTGCTCGCGAAGCCCGCGCAGATCCCCTGCCGCCCCCAGTACTGCGGCTCCGGGACGAAGTGCAACGCCGACTCGAACAAATGCGAGAAGACAGGCACCTGCACGCCCAAGTGCTCGGGCGACACCTGCTTCGTGGACGCGAAGGGGACGCCCGCCTGCCACGCCGAGCGCACGTCCGCGACACCGGACGCGTATCCCGAGGCGACGGGTCTCTACATCGCGCTCGCCACGAAGCCGGACAAGAAGAGCCTCGGGCTCATCTTCTACGACCGGCTCCGCGGCGATCTCTGGAAGGCCGAGAAGGCGTCCGCCGGCTGGGAGGCGAAGCTCGTCGACGGGCAGGACGGCAGCGGCAAGGACACGGGCGACGCGGGCATCGGCGCCTCGCTCTTCATCGACGCGAAGGGCGACTGGCACATCACCTACGTCGAGGGGCAGAAGGAGGCGCTCAAGTACGCGCGGCTCCAGGGCGGCGCGGTCCCGCCGGCTGAGACGAGCCTCATCGACCAGGGAGACGATCCAGCGAAGGCAGGGAGCACGTTCGCAGACGGGGTGCACATCGTCGGCGACGACTCGAACGTCTTCGTCGACGGCTCGGGCGCGGTGCGCGTCGTCTACCAGGACGCGACGGCGATGACGATCCGCACCGCGACGAAGTCCGGCGCCACCTGGACGCGCAAGATCATCAAGGTCGACCAGCAGATGGCGGGCTTCTTCCCGCAGTGGTCGACCATCGACGGCAAGCTCGTCATCGCGGCCTTCCAGCGGAACAACGGCGCCGCTCCGGTGGGCGACGTCGCGCTCGCCACGCCCTGAGCGACGCGCGCACGCGCCACAACGAGAGAGGTCGATCCCCCGGGTGGGATCGACCTCTCGTTCGTTCGAGCGACGCGCTCGGCGGGATGCGGAGCGTCAGGCCGCGGCGGTCTCTCCGGTCGCGGGGCCGTGGGCGAGCGCCCGCTCCTCGGCGACGACGCGCAAGAGCTCGTCCTTCGACGCGACCCCCGACTCCATGATGGCGCGCATGTACCCGTCCACGTAGCCGTGGGCGCGAGCGAGCCGCGCGTAGGCTGCGCCGTCGGAGCGCGCGGCGAAGACGTCACGGAGCATGGTGCGAAGTTCGTCGAGGATGTCGGTCTTGGGGCGGGTCACGGGGGCTCCTTGCGCTGGGGACACTGGACCCCTACAGGACGCAGCCAGGATCGGCCAAGTTCGCGGCGCGCGACGATCGCGAAGACGCCGCGAGCTCGTCCGTGGCCGCGCGCTCGAGGGGCACACTCTCGTCGCGCGCGAGCGCCACGCCTCCGTCGCGCGGGCGGGAGCCACCCTCGCGCCAAGCCGTCGAGCGCGACCCACGAGGCGCTACAGGCCAAGAGACGACTTGGCCTTGCCCCGCGGGCGACCGGGACGTACATTTCGGTCGTCGATCGGGCGCACCCTCGTGGGCGCCACGGCCCGGCCCATGGCCGGCCGCTCCGCTCCGCGGGGCGCGCGACCCATCCGGACCAGCACCGCAGAAAGGCAGCCAGGAGAACATGCGCCTCCACATGTTCAAGTCCAAGATCCATCGCGCGACCGTCACGCACGCCGACCTGGAGTACGAGGGCAGCGTCACCATCGACCAGGATCTCCTCGATCTGTCGGGCATGCTGGAGCACGAGGCGGTCCACATCTGGAACGTGACGCGCGGCACGAGGCTCATGACCTACGTCCTCTCGGGTCCACGCGGCTCGGGCTGCATCTGCGTGAACGGCGCAGCCGCGCATCTCAACCGCCCAGGCGATCTCGTCATCCTCGCGACCTACGCCGAGATGGACGAGGCCGAAGCCCGCGCCCACAAGCCCCTGGTCGTGCGTGTCGACGCCCGGAACCGACCCGTCGACGACGCTGGCCCCGAGCTCCCGGGCCCTATCCTCGACTCGATCGGCGTCGGCGCAGCCTGAGCCTGCTCGGCCCGCGCCTCAGGGTCGCGCCGTCGGAGCACCCACGGTGGGGCGCGCGCCGGGCGAGGTCCCCGCGAAGGGCTCGAACTTGGGCGCCGACAGCAAGCCCATCATGTGCCAGCCGTAGAACCCGTCGGCGCGCTTGCTGAGCTTCACCTTCGGGTCCATCTCGAGCATCGCGGGCGCGCCGCCACCGCCGGGCGTGCCGAGGAGGAGGCGGGTCGTGTCGTTCTTGTTGCGGTACCCGTCCGAGAACTTGAAGCGGAGGAAGAGATCGGTCTGCGACTCCATGGGCTGATCGCGGAGCTGGATCTTCCCGTCCCCCGCGAGCTGGAGGTCGCCACCGGCTGCGCCGAGCTTCGAGACCTTCACGATGCCGCTCGCGACGTCCGCCTCGAGCGCGAGCTCGCCGACCTGGACCTTCGGGAGCGCGAGCATCCCCTTCAGCTTCGCCTTCCCGTCGCCGACGGCGAGATCGGTGAAGGCGAGCTTGATGGTTCCTTCTCCCTTCGACGCGCGGCGCTCGGGGAAGCCGAGCTCGACGTGACCCTTGACGACGCCGGTCAGCGGGAGCCCGACGAGGGCCGAGAGGGCGTCGATGCGCGCGACGGACACCTCATCGAGGTCGAGCTCGATCCGCCGCTCGGCCGACGAGTCGACGAAGGTGCCGTCGACGACGCCGCCGAAGCCCTTCACGTGGAAGGACACCCTCGTCTTCCCGAGGAGCTTCGCGAAGATGCCCACGCGCGCACGCAGCTCGTCGATCTCGACCACCATGGGAGGATCGGGCTCGCCGGTCACCTTCGGCGCCGCGGCGATGGTCAGCTTCACGCCGGTCGCGCGGACCCCCGTGAACCAGTACGGAGACAGCTCGTCGATCTCGATGCGCTGGTGGGTCGGTCGGCCCTTGGGATCGAGCGCGAAGCCGGCCACGATGCGATCGCGGACCTTGTCGTACGGGAAGGTGAGGTACAAAAAGAGCGCGAACGACGCGAGGTAGAACGACGCGTACCCGATGTACGGGAGCGCGCGCCGGAGCGCGGCCTTCATCGACCGCCCCCCTGCGGCGCCGAGGACGCCCCGGGCGCCGCCGTCGCAGGTGCGGCGACGACGTCGCTGCGATCGTAGGCGGACACCCCGAGCTCGACGTCGTAGCTGTCCTTCTCGGCCGCGCGGCGGCGGAGCGACAGGCGCGAGATCGCCAGGGGATGTCCCGACTGCTCGATGGCCTCCAAGAACTTGAGCAGCGGGAGGCCGTGCACCTTGCGGAGGCGAACCTGGATGCCGCGCTCGACGTACCGCTTGCCGATCGGGATCTCGGGCTTGTCTTGCGACTCCGGGATCTCGATCGCCTGCTCCTTCGCGAGCTGCTCGAGGAAGCCGGCGAGCTTCGGCGCCTTCTTGGCGTACCGCGCGGCGATCTCGTCGCGTTTCTCCTGACGCGCCCTCACCTGGCCCTTGGACTCCTGCAGTCGACGGATCGCCTCGCGCAGCTCGTCGTTCGCCTCCCGTCGTGACCGGGTCATGGCCCCGAGCCCGAGCGGCACGAGCAGGACCAGCATCACGACGACCACCGAGGACAACCCGACGAGCAGGCGGCGCTCGCGGGGCGAGAGATCGGCGTACCAGCCTCCCGCGCTCACGGGCCGCTCCCCTTCGGGGACGCGCTCGCCGCGGCGCCGGGCTTCTTGTCCGACGCGCTCGGACAGCGGAGATCCCACTCCATGTGGTACTTCTGCCCGTCACCGCCGATCTGCTGCGAGGTCTTCACGATCTTGACGTCGGCGAAGCACGGGTGCTCCTTGAGCCGCTGCGCGAGCTCCTCCGCGTCGGTGACCTTCGGCACGATGCCGTGGATCGAGACGTGCGGCGCGCTGTTGCCGCTCCGCTGCACGTCGATGTCGTCGATGTCGTGCTTCAAGGACGGAGGGAGCGCCTCGGCGAGCTCCGCCATCACGTCGAAGGCGTCGACGCGTGGGAGCGGATCCTCGTCCTTGCCCGCGGGCCCCTGCTCGAGCAGCTCGAGCGCGCGCGCTGGATCGCGGAGCTCCTCGCCGAGCACGTCCTTCGACACCGTCATCATCGCGTCCTCGAGCATGTCGTGATCCTTCGACAACGCGCGCAGCTCGGCCCAGGTCGAGAACGCGAAGCTCGCGAGGATGACCGCCGCGAGGCCCCCGAGCACCGGGATCCGCTCGCGGAGGAAGCCATAGCCACGCTCGAAGGCGAGCGCGCCGCGCCGGAGGTTCAGCCCTCGGCCGCGCCCGGCGAGCGCGAGCGCGATGGCCTTCGCGTAGGCGGGGAGCTCACCGAGCCGCTCCGGGCCGAGCCCCTCGAGCTTCGGGAGAGGCATCGGCGTCGCGGGGATGCCGAGCTCTCCGGCGAGGAACGCCTCGGCCCCCGCCGCCTGCGAGCCTGCGCCGCACAGGAACAGCTCCTCGAGCTCCGGCCCGCCCTGCGCACGGAAGGCGACCATGGTCTGCCGGAGCTCACGCGCCATCTGGTGTGCCGACTGCGGCAGGCCGCGCGTGCCGACCGAGAGCGTCCGACCCGACACGACGTCGCCCCCGCGGACGATGAGCACGTCCGTCGACAGGAGCCCGATGTCCAGGATCGCGAAACACCCTCGCTGAGACAAGGACGGGACGTGCCCGACGAGCGCCGCGAGCGCGTGGCCCCCGGGGACGACGGTCTCGGGCTCGGGCAGGCCGGCGGCCTTGAAGAGATCGATGTGCTGGCGCACGTCGTCCTGCCGCGCGACCGTCGCGACGACGTCGAGGGTCTGCTTCGCGCGGTCGATCGGGAAGCTCCGCGAGTCGAAGACGGCCTCCGCGATGTCGAAGGGGATCTGCGCCTCGATCTCGAAGGGGAGGACCTCGGCGAGCTGGCTCTGCGCCGCCTTGGGGAGGCTCAGCCTCCGGGTGAGCACGCGGTCGCCCGGGAGCGACACGACGACGCCGTCGCACCGCTGCCCGAGGCCGAGCGTCGCCTGCCGCACGGCGTCGACCACGTCCACGCCCGCGAGATCGCAGGCCTGCGTGGCGATGAGCTGCACCTTCCTCACCGAGGTCCTGACGAGGGCAGCGCGGACCGACGCGGCGCCGAGATCGATGCCGAGGTAAGTCGCCAAGGGAGATCGTCTCGTACCGGAGGTTCATTCGATTCGGAAGTAAACAATGGTGCCGCCTGGGTTCTTCACGAGGGCGCCCGTGAGCGCCTCTCCCTGCTGCCCAGCGGCGCTCGATCCAGCGACCGGCGTCGTGCCCGTGACCGAGGGGGTCGTGCCCACGCCACCCGCGCCGGGCAGCGCCGTCCCCGCCGGGGCGAGCGCGATCCCCGCGAAGCCCATCCCCGGGGGAGGCGCGTCACGAAAATCCACGACTGCGTGGACCCGGACGCGCGTCGTCCGCTTGAAGCCGGGCACGACCCCGTCTGCGTAGATGCTGAAGACCTTGCTCTCGGCCGAGAGCCCCTTGCGCGCCTCGGCCTCCGCCTGGAAGCGAAACGGCTCGATCCCGAGCGCGCCCGTCACGAGCGTCCCGAAGGGTCCCTGCCCCTTCGCCATCTTCATGAAGGCGTTCGCCGAGCCGAACACCGGGAACCCCGCGAGCATGCCGCGCATCATGTTGATGCTGGTGATGAACTTCGCGGCCTGCAGCGGGTCCTCACAGATGGCGTTGGGCGGCGTGCGCGCCGCGACGTCGGGCCCACAAAGGAACGCCCAGATGGTCTGCGCGTTGGCGGTGTTGACGTTGATGGTCCCCTGCCCCCACACGGTCACGGTGCGCTTCTTGGGATCCCGCGGATCCGGATCGAGGAAGGTCGAGTAGAACGTGTCCGTGATCCCCCGCACGAGTTGGAGCTCGGCGACGCTGTCGTACGGCGCGTTCTTCCGGCGATAGGGGACCTTCAGGATCTGGTAGTATCCGTCCTCTGCCCCCTGGGCGGTGTTGTTGGGGTTGAGGAGATCGCACGAGAAGAGGTTCTCGTCCGGATCGGCCCAGTCGACGAGCGCGCCGCAGATCGTGAGCCGATCGTTGAATTGTCCCTCCGCGTCGCGCTGCTCGAAGAGGGGGTTGTACTGCTCGCCGGTCATCAGGCCGACGATCTGGCTCGCGAGGCGGAGCTGCGAGCGGAGATCCTTCGCCGCGAGGTTGAGATCGATCTTGCTGTCCTCATCGACGATCTGGAGCTCGAAGCGCCCCCCCTTCATCCCGAGGTTCTTGCCCTTCGCGAGGTCGATCCCGGCGATGCCGGCGAAGTCCTTGGTCGCGGCGTCGTCGTTGAAGGCGCCGAGGAGCTGATCGGAGAACTCCCACACCGGGAGCTGCGGGACCGCGCCGCCGAAGGCCATGCCGAGGAGGGGCGAGAGGGGCGCGCGGATGCTCGGCTCGGCCGCGATGAGCAGGCGCGAGAGGTTGATCGCGCTCCTCGCGATGTACTCGGCCTTCAGCGCGTCCCGATCGGCGATGGCCGCGGACTGCTCGGCGGACGCCTCTTCCTGGAACTCGGCGAGCAGGACCGTGAGGATGCTGAGCGCCCCGAGCACCATGACCAGCGCGACACCGCGGCGCTCGGCCTTGGCCTGCTTCTTCGCGCCGCGGGGGCTTTGGCGTCGCGTAAGCTCGCTCATTTGGGGTTCGCGAAGGAGAGCGCGTCCAGCATCTGGAGCGGGATTTTCTCTTCGAACTTGATGGTCTTGCCGGAGGGGCCGCCGCGGAGCACGAGCGTGACGCGCACCTGCGCCGGGAGGCGGTTGGGCTGGCCGATGGCCTGGGTCGTGTCCCAGCTGTCGGTCCACATCCCGGTCATCGGATCGAGGAGGCGCACGTCGAAGAGATCGATGTCCTCGGCGAGCACCATCACCGTCCCGCCCTTGTTCGGATCGAGATCGATGCGGGGGGACTCACGCCGGACGAGATCCGCCTTCCCGGTCACCGCAGGATCGGCAACGGCAAAATAGGAGACCTCCGCCTGATCGGACTCGCGCGACTCGGCGACGACACGGCGGTGGCTGAAGGTCGTCATGTCGAGCCGATCGCCGGGGGACGAGTCCTTCACGATGAAGGCCGTCCGCTGCACCGTGAGACTCTGGTTGATCGGCAGGTGCAGAGAGACGTACGCAGCCGAGAGCTCCTCGGCGAGGCGCCGCATGACGGCGCGCCCGGTGTGATAGCGGTCGTTCACGCGCGACAGCCCCGTCTTGTTGCGCGACAGGCCGTCGAACGCGCCGTAGAGGACGACGCTCAGCATCGCGAGGATCGCGATCGAGACGAGCACCTCGAGCAGGGTGAGGCCGCGGGTGCGCCCGCCCCTCATCGCGCGCCTCCCGAGGGGCGTGGGAGCCCAGGCATCATCCCTCCGGGCGTCATCCCGCCCGGGGCGATGCCGCCTGGAGAGGTCCCGATGGGCGAGGTACCGGAGCTCGTCGCCTCGGCCGGCGCACCGAGGATGAGGCCACCCTTCGATGGATTCGTCACCCACTGGAGCAGCTCGAGATCACGCGCGCGGGTGCCGTCCTTCCAGAGCACCGTGACCGTGACCTTCCGGATCGACGCCTCCAGCATCGGCTTCAGCGACGGGTAGACCATCGTCATGCCCATCGAGAGGATGCCGTTCATCCCTCCGCCGGACGCCATCAAACCCGCCATCCCGCTCATCCCCGAGACCGATGGAACCCCTCCATCCCCGAGACCCGAGAGCCCGTCGCCGAGCGCGTTGCCGCCGCCGAGGAGCCCGAGCATCGACGGATCCGCGCCCATCATCGGGGCCCCGAGCGAGAGCCCAGAGGAGCCGGCCGGGCTCGCGAAGAGGGACGACATCCCGCCGTCAGACTGGCCGAACTGATCGGGCTGCGGCAATTCGACCCGCTCGATCTTCCACTTGCAAGAGAAGTCGGGGCGCAGCTCGTTGTTGCAGCAGGGGCCCTCGTCGACGGCGTCGAGCTCGGGGTACCCCATCTTCAAGAAGCCCTCCTCGAGCTCGGTCATCTTGCAGCGCGCGAGCCCGGTGGCGACGCTGATCTTCTGCGCGTACGTCGCGGACGAGAAGAGCCCCACCTGCGACGAGAGGATGACCGTGAGCGAGAGCCCGAGGATGGCCGTCGCGACCATGACCTCGAGCAGCGTGAAGCCCTGGAGGAGCCTGCGTCCGAGGCCGCCGCGCGTCACCACCCGCGATCCTCCCGCTCGCTCTCCGCCGACGCGACGCACCGGCTGCGGAGCCCCCATCGGCGCGGCGTCACCACCCGCGGTCCTCCCGCTCGCTCTCCGCCTCGTCCGTCCGGATGGTCTTGGCGCCCGGGACGATCCGCACCTTGCCCGTCAGCGGGTGTACGGTGAGCGTCATCGTGTCCGCTGGCAGCATCTCCTTGCCCTTCGCGATCTGGATGTACGCGAGCTCGGTCGTGCCGCCCGGCCATGTGTACAGGTAGGCGCGGCCCTCGCGGAGCGGCTCGGTCTGGTGAGCGGTCATCACCTCGCGGAAGCGGAGGTTCGCGCCGAGCGTCATGCCGACCCCCTTGTCGTCCTCGCTCACCATCACGCCCTTCACGGGTTTGAAGGCGACCCGCGGCGGCCTCGGGCCGGTGCGGATACGCTCGGTCTCGGCGGCGGCGCGCTTCTCGGCCTCGGTCGCCGGATCGGCCCCACCCGTCTTCGCGGCGTCCCCGGACTGCACCAAGAGGTCCGCCGCCCCCTCTTCGATCCAGAAGCGGCCGGTCGAGAACTCGAACACCACGCGGTGCGGCTTCGAGACGGCGCTCGAGCGTGTGTAGGCCGTGCGGATCGCGGAGGACACCACCGTCGTCGCGGCCTTCAGCTTCGCGTTCGTGGCGGCGCCCGCCCCGAAGAGGATGGCGCCCATCAGCAGGGCGCCGATCGCCACCACCACGATCACCTCGATCAGCGTGAGCCCCCTCGACCGCGCGTCGCGCGTCGCCCTCACGGGCGAGAGGGGGGCTCGGGCGGCGCCGGGCATGAGGGTCCGAGGGAGAACCACCGAGCGGGTGAAAGCATGCCCGGAACGTGGCGAAAAGGGGCCTCTGTCGCGGATCAGCGCGCCGCAGTTGTCGTCCTGCTCAGTCAGGTCCTGAAGAGAGGGCGAAAAGGGGCCTCTGTCGCGGATCAGCGCGCCGCAGTTGTCGTCCTGCTCAGTCAGGTCCTGAAGAGAGGGCGAAAAGGGGCCTCTGTCGCGGACCAGCGCGCCGCAGTTGTCGTCCTGCTCGGTCAGGGCCTGAAGAGCGGGCGAAAAGGGGCCTCTGTCGCGGATCAGCGCGCCGGGTCGTCCGCCTGGGCCGTCGCGCCGTCCTCGACGAAGTCCCCGTCGGCTCGCACGATCCCCGCCGCCGGTGGCGGCGTGACGCCGGTCGTGCCGCCGCGCCGACGTACACGCGCGATGCTCGCGGCGCGCTTCGCGGGGGCCCTCGGCCGCGCGCGCTCGTTCGTGACGAACTCGACGCACTGGCCTGCCTGACGGTCGGGGCAGCCGATGCGGACGTGGAAGTGGTCGTCGTGCGACAGGCCCTTGGGCTCGAAGAGCGCGCTCTCGGCGCGCGCGCGGACGGCGGCCGTGACGCCGCGGCGCCGGGCCTCGTCGAGCAGGCGCTTGCGGAGGTGCTCGGCGACGAAGATGCGGTGGACCCGCGCGGTCGGATCGGTGAGCCACGCCTCGACGAGCGCCCAGTTCCTGCGATCGTCGAAGCGCACGTCCTCGCGCCCCTGCGAGACCCCGCGCTCGTCGAAGCCACGAGCGATGCCGGGCGCGCGCGGCTTCCCCTTCGAGTCGGTCACATAGAACGCGACGTCGGCGTCCCGACCGCTCTCGTGCGACCGGTGGCCGTCCACGTCCCCGCCGCCACGCTGCGAGAGATCCCCCACGTGGAGGACCGAGCCGGGGAAGCGCTTCGCCACGCGCTCCGCGCTCCTCTGTAGCATCCCGACGAGCTCCGCCGTCCCCCATCGACGCTCGTGTCCAGGGAGGATCTTCAGGGACTCGGAGGGCTCGAGGCGCACGCCGCCGATGAGCGAGCCCTCGTTCGGCGCGCCGACGCTGATGGACCTCGTCGGCGCGGCTGGAGCTGGACCCGGGGTCGGGCGTCCCGCGAGAGACACCTCGGGCGCAGCGACGAGCGCCGCGCCGGCGAGGAAGACGAGGAGTCCCTGCGTCAGGGGCTTCACCCCACGAGCGGTAACAACCCGCCCCTCTCGAGGCCAACTTCGTCGCTAGGCGCCGAGCGCTCTCTCCGCGTCCTCGACGGCCGCGCCGACCGCGTCGCCGTCTTCGTCGCTAGGCGCCGAGCGCTCTCTTCGCGTCCTCGACGGCCGCGCCGACCGCGTCGCCGTCTTCGTCGCTAGGCGCCGAGCGCTCTCTTCGCGTCCTCGACGGCCGCGCCGACCGCGTCGCCGTCGAGATCGAACGCCTGCGCCAGCTTGTCGAGGACGGCGCGCTCGACGTCGCTCACCCCGCCCGAGACGTACGCGAGGAGCGACGCGACGCGCAGCACCTCACGCTGGTGGGCCGGCTTCGTCACCGTGCGCGAGATCATCTTGATGCGGGTGTCGATACCATCCTCGTCGAAGAGCTCCGCGAGGTCGGCGAGGAGCGCGTCGATCTGCCGTGCGTCGACGCTCTGGCGCGTGGCCTGGAGCACGACCGTCGAGAACGCACGCCGCTCGTCTGCGTCGAAGTCGCCGTCCGCGTTCGCGACGAGGAAGGCCGCCTCGACCACGGCCTCGAAGAGCGCCGCGGCGAGCGGATCGAACCCGGTGGGGATGGTGTTCTCGTCGTCGGCGGGGCGCGCGCCGTAGGACGCGGCCGCGACGACGAGGATGGATCCGGGAGCGCCGGCGTCCCGGTTGTCCGGGGCGTCCGCCAGCGAGTGGGCGACTTTGGTGAGGAAGGCTGGATCCGCGACCGACATTCTTCTCCAGCCTACGCCAAGCCCCCCCCTCGCGCGCAACCGTTTTCGGCGAGGGAGCGGCTCGAAGCGTCGCCCCGTCGACGGCTACTTGTCCTTCTCGTCGCGGATGCGCGCGGCCTTCCCGGCGAGATCGCGCAGATAATAGAGCCGGTTGCGGCGGACGACGCCGCGCGAGACGACCTCCAGCTTGTCGATGCGCGGGCTGTGCTGCAAGAAGACGCGCTCGACGCCGATCGCGAAGGTCACCTTGCGGACGGTGAAGGTCGAGCGCGAGCCCGCGCGGCGACGCTTGATGACGACGCCTTGGAACTCCTGGATACGCTCCTTCTCGCCCTCGACGATCTTGTAGTGGACCCGGACGGTGTCCCCCACGCGGAAGGCGGGGATGTCGGTCCGGAGTTGAGCGGCTTCGATCTTGCTGATGGCGGCGTGGAGCATGGCGATATCCTAGGACCCAGGGGCTGAAACCCGAGCGGGGCGCGAACCTTACTCGCGCAGCGCACGTTGTCAACGCACGCGACGAGGCTTCGCTGGATGCGGGCCTCTCGGCTGGGCCTCGCCTCGCAGCCGGCGCCGTCACGCGACGGCTCGCGGTGCCCCGCGGTGAGCGGTCGGCTACGGTCGGCGCCGTCGCGCGACGGTTCGCGGTGCCCCGCGTTGAGCGGTCGGCTACGGTCGGCGCCATGCTCGAGCTCTTCTCGAAGCTGCCTCTCGCGTCCCTGCTCTTCGGCGCCGGGGCCTCGCCGCGCCGCTGCTTCGTCCACGAGGGGCGCGCGCACGTCGAGCATCGCGCGCGCACGCCCGAGGACGTCGCCGCGCTCAAGAAGGCCCTCGTCGCGCTGAAGGGCCAGTACGGCCACGTCGAGTGGCTCGAGATCAACGCGCAGATCGGCAGGGTCATCGTCGCGCACGCACGCGGGGCGTACTCGACGCGGGAGCTCTGCGACTTCGTGGCGCGCGCAGAAGAGGATGCTGGGCTCGCGACGACGCCCCTGCCCGAGCGGACGCGGCACCCGGTCGACGAGGCGCAGAAGGCGCGCATGGTGACGGAGATGACCGCCGACGCAGCCGGCCTCGCGCTCGGAGCGATGCTGCGATTGACGCCGCTCCCGGCCTCGACGCTCGCGTCGAACGTCGCCGCGATGGTGACGGTCGTCGGCAGCGTGCGCCGGCTCCGCGCCGTGCTCGAGGAGAGCCTCGGCGAGGTGATGACGGAGCACGTCCTGCGCATCGCCCAGCCCATCACGATGGGGCTCGCCCAGCGCACGCTCGATCCGTTCGTGGGGCTCGTCCAGCGAGGCACCTCGTGGGTCGAGCACCGCGCGCACGAGCGCTCGTTCGCTGCCCGCGCGCACGAGCTCTTCGCGGCTCCATCGGGCGACGTCCCCGCGGCGCCGCCGCCGTCACGCGTCTCGCTCCCGCGCGGTCCGATCGAGCGCTACGAGGCGAACGCTTGGGCGGTGTCGCTCGGAGCGTTCTTCGTCTCCCTCGCCGCGAGTCGGAGCGCCGAGAGTGCGCTCGCCTCGGTCCTCGTGGGCCTCCCCAAGTCCGCACGGCTCGGGCGCGAGGCGTTCTGTGCGCACGTCTCGTGGACGCTGGCGCAGCGCGGCGCGTGTGTCCTCGATCCGGCTGCGCTCCGGCGGCTCGATCGCGTGGACGCGGTCGTGCTCCCCGTCGAGATCTTCGGCGACGTGGACCCGGCGCAGGGTGCGCCCGTCTGGCTCGAGACGGTGCTCTCGACGGCGCGCCAGGCAGAGCTCACCGTGCACCTCGCCGCGACCGATCCACGAGCCTGGGCGGGCCTCGGGGCCGACGGCGTGCTGCTCGGCGGCGATGCGCTGGGCGACAGCGTCCGCCGCCTCCAGACGGACGGCCGAGTCGTGCTCGTCGCCCACCGTGGGCGCGCGCGCTCTCTCGCGATCGCCGACGTCGGCGTCGGGCTCATGAAGCCCGGAGGCTCCCCACCCTGGGGAGCCCACGTCATCGTCCGGGACGATCTCGCGGAGCTCTGCTTCCTCCTCGGCGCCTGCAAGGCCGCGCGCACCACATCGAGCGAGAGCGTGACCCTCGCGATGGCGGCCGCGGGGATCGGCTCGTTCGCGACGGCGAAGGGGCTGCTCTCCAACGCGCGGCGCGTGATGCGCGTCGTGAACCTCGCGTCACTCGTCTCGATGGCGAACGGGCTGCGCCTGTCTCTCGAGGCCGCGGACAGGCCCGTCATCACCCCGCGCGATCCGACCCCGTGGCACCAGCTCGAGGTCGACGAGGTCCTGGCGCGGCTCGGCGTCTCCGAGCAGGGCCTCCGCGCCCGAGACATCCTCGCGCGTCACCGCCCCATCCGCGCTCGGCCGTCGCCCCTCGTCGAGCTGGGGAGCGCGATCGCGCGCGAGACGATGACCCCGCTCACGCCGCTGCTCGCGGCGGGCGCTGGGCTCTCCGCGGTCGTCGGCTCGCTGGACGACGCGGCCCTCGTCGCGAGCGTCGTCGCGCTGAACTCGATCGTCGGCGGGGTGCAGCGCTTCGGGGCCGAGCGCGCGGTGCGTGCCCTCGAGCGGCAGGCGAGGATCTCCGCGCGCGTGCGGCGAGGTGGAGAGCTCCGCTGGGTCCCGCAGGGCGAGCTCGTCCTCGGCGACGTCTTGGTGCTCGAGGCGGGCGACGTGGTACCCGCGGACTGTCGGCTCGTGGCGGCCGAGGGGCTCGAGGTCGACGCCGCGAGCCTCACGGGCGAGTCGATGCCCGTCGAGCGGTCCACCACACCGAGCAAGGCCGCGCAGATCGCCGAGCGCACCTCGATGGTCTACGAGGGGACGACCATCGCGGCGGGGCGCGCCACAGCCGTCGTCGTGGCGGTCGGGGCGGACACGGAGGTCAAGCGCGCGGCCGCCTCGGGGGCGCAGCGCAGCCGCGGCGGCGTCGAGGCACGCCTCGAGAAGTTGACGTCACTGACCGCACCCTTCGCCGCGACGGCCGGCCTGTCGCTCGTCGGCCTCGGGCTCCTCCGGGGACGTCGCGTCGACGAGGTCGTCGGCGCAGGCGTGAGCATGGCGGTCGCCGCCGTCCCCGAGGGGCTCCCCCTCCTCGCGACCGCGGCACAGCTCGCCGCGGCCAAGCGACTCGCCGAGCACGGCGCGCTGATCCGCGATCCAAAGGTCCTCGAGGCGCTGGGGCGCGTGAGCGTGATGTGCGTCGACAAGACGGGGACGATGACGGAAGGGCGGCTCCGCCTGGCCCTCGTCTCGGACGGGACGACCGTCGAGGACTCTGCGGCCCTCGGCCCCATGACGCGTGGGATCGTCGGCGCGGCGCTCCGCGCGTCGTCCTCTCCCGTCCCGGCGTCGACCGTCGACGCGGTCGACGAAGCGATCCAGCTCGCGGCGCGGCAGGCGGGCGTCGCGGCCCAAGACGGCGCGGCGGCTTTTCGCCCCCTCGCGGACCTCGCGTTCGCCGCGTCGCGGCGCTATGCTGTCGTGCTCGGCGAGACGAGCACGGGTCGAGTCTTGTCCGTCAAGGGCGCTCCCGAGGCGGTGCTCGCCCTCACCGATCGCGACGAGCGCGGCGCTCCTCTCGACGGCCCGTCTCGGCGCCGGCTCGAGGCGCACGCGGCCGAGCTCGCCGCGCGCGGCCTGCGCGTCCTCGCCGTCGCGGAGCGCGAGCTCGGGCCGGCGCGCGAGGCCGCCCCACCAGCCGTCGACGAGCGCGACGTCCTCGGGTTGAGGCTGCGAGGGCTCATCGCGTTCCGCGATCCGATCCGCCGGGAGGCGCCGCAGCTCATCCTCGATCTCGCGAGGGCCGGGATCCGCGTGGTCATGATCACGGGGGATCACGCGCGCACGGCGGACGCCATCGCGAGAGAGCTCGGCCTCCAGGGCGAGACCGTGACCGGCGCCGATCTCGACCAGTGGTCCGACGACGTCCTCGACGAGCACGTCCGCGGCATCGCCGTCGTCGCCCGCGCGACGCCGTCCCAGAAGGTGCGCCTCGTCCGAGCGCTGCAGCGGCGCGGCGCGACGGTCGCGATGACGGGTGACGGCGCGAACGACGCCCCCGCGATCCGCGTCGCGGACGTCGGGGTCGCGCTCGGCGAGCGAGCCACCGCAGCGGCGCGCGCGGCGGCCGATCTCATGCTCCTCGACGAGCGAATCGGGACGCTCGTGCGCGCGGTCGCCGAGGGCCGAGCGCTCTGGTCGGCGGTGCGCGACGCGGTATCCATCCTGATCGGCGGCAACCTCGGAGAGATCGGCTTCACGCTCGGCGCGGGCCTCATCGACGGGCGCCCGCCGCTCAACGCGCGCCAGCTCCTCCTCGTGAACCTCCTCACGGACGTCGCGCCAGCGATGACGATCGCCATCCGTCCCCCCACCGAAGAGGCGCTCCAGGCGCTCGCCGGGCGTGGACCCGACGCGTCTCTCGGGCGGGGGCTCTACCGGGACATCGCGCTCCGCTCGGTGCTGACGGCGACGGGGGCTGGCGCCGCGTGGTTCGGCGCGCGGCTCACGGGGACCGCGACCCGCGCGCGCACCGTCGGGATGGTGGCGCTCGTCGGCTCACAGCTCGGCCAGACCTTGGTGGCGGGCGGACGAGACACGCCCGTGTGGCTCACGTGCGTCGGCTCCGCGGCCGTCCTCGGCGCGATCGTTCAGCTCCCCGGGCTCAGCCAGAGCTTCGGCTGCACGCCGCTCGGCCCGATCGGGTGGGCGACCGCCGTCGGGGCCAGCGCCGTAGTCACCGGGATCGCCTATCTGCTCCCACGGACGCGTGAGATCACCTGGCGCACGGGCTCGCTCGCGCACGCCTCCCCGGCCACCGATCCCGCGACCTGATCTCGCACGCCCGCAGCGTCGGCCCACGTGCGCGCAGGCGTGAGAGACGGCGGTCCCAGCGCATGGGAGCTCACCCGACGCGCAGGCGCCCTCGCGTCGGAGCCCGCGCCTGCCGCTCAGCCTGCGACATGAGCCCGCGCGTCCGCGGCGACGGCCCTCATGCGCGCGCTCCGGAGGAGCGGCAGACACTCGGCCCGCACCTCATCGAGCGTCAGCGCCGCCGCGCCCACGCGCGCGATGACGACGACATCCACTCCCTCGGGGAAAGCGTCACGGTGGAGACGGAAGAGCTCGCGCAGGAGCCGCTTCGCGCGATTCCTCTGGGGGGCGGTCCCGACCGATTTCTTCGACGCGACGACGCCGAGGCGCGTCGACGGCAGAGCGGAGGGAGCAGGGACCGTGGCCGATGGACGCGACGAAGCCACGACGAAGACGAAATGCTTCGTCGTGGCTCTGTGCTTGCTCCCCTGGACGCGCTCGAAGTCCGCTCGCGACAGGAGCCGCGCGGCCTTGGGGAAGCGGTAACTTCTTGTAGGTGGAGACGGCGAGGCGATGGCGACCCTTCCGGCGGCGGTTGGACAGGACCTTGCGACCACCGGCGGTGGCCATGCGGGCGCGGAACCCGTGGGTCCGCAGGCGGCTCGTGTTGTGGGGCTGGTAGGTGCGCTTCATGGCACGTCGTCCTCGGAGGGCGGGTCTTCAACCACACAGAGCGGGTCCTCGTCAAGGAAATCCAGTCGGGACGCCCTAGGCCAGCCCCCGCTCGCCAGGCCGCCTCGGGGTCACGAGTCCATCGACGCGCTTTCAAGACGGAGCGTCCCCATGTACGGTCCCGCCGTCATGACCCGCAAGGCCACGCGCGTGGCGCTCCCGCTCGCGCTCTCCGCGCTCACCACCTCCATCGCCCTGGTCGTCCAAGAGCATGACGCCCACGCCCAGCAGATGGGCTACACGGCAGACCGGCTGATCCTGGCGCCGAACCCGGACGACGGCTTCGTCACGGCGCGCCCCGTCTTCGGCGAGCGCACGCGCTTCTTCGGGAGCGCGACCGTCGACTACATCAACCGGCCACTCCGCATCCAGAGCGTCACGAGCAGCGGCGATTTCCAGGCGAAGAGCCCCAACCCGATCTCTCGACAAATCAACGGCTTCGCCACCTTCGGCGTCGAGCTGCTCTCGCGCCTCAGCGTCTCGGGCACCTTGCCCATCACGCTCTACACGAAGGCCAACGACCCAGGGACCAACGTCTTCATCAACGGGCTGTCCTCGAAGAAGTCGGGCCTCGGGGACTTCCGCGTCGACGCGCGCCTCCAGATCCTCCAGACAGACAGCAAGAAGCTCGCCTGGGGGGTGAACGCCGCGTACTTCTCGTCCACGGGCGATCCGCGCTCGTTCACGGGCGATGTCTCCGGGCACTCGCTCTTCTCGACGACCGTCGAAGAGCGCGTCGGGAGCCTCATCCTGGACCAGTGGGTGGGCGTGCACCTGCGCGACAAGCACGATCTCGGCGAGCTCTCGTTCCGCAACGAGCTCGTCTTCGGCGCCTCGGTCTTCGTGCCGCTGCGCGACGGGCGGGTGCGCATCGGTGGCTCGATCTATGGGCAGACGGGCCTCAACAAGCCCGATCCGGTCGCGCGCCCCAGCCTCGTCAAGGAGAGCTTCTTCAAGCGCCGGTACACCCCGGTCGAGTGGCTCGGCGAGGCGCGGTTCGGCCTCGGTGAGCGGCAGCGCTGGTGGGCGGGCGGCGGGTTCGGGACGATGGTCGTCCCAGGCTACTCCGCGCCAGACTTCCGCGTGATCGCGCAGGTCGGGTACTGGTTCGACATCAAGGACAGCGATCCGCCTGCGCCCGCGCGGAGGATGGTGCGAGACGACGAGCGCGTCCCCGAGAAATCGTCCGATCGCGATGGCGACGGCATCCCCGACGCGATCGACGCGTGCCCCGACGTCCCCGAGGACCACAAGCAGCCCGACCCCAACGACGGCTGCCCGCTCCCGCCCGATCGCGACGGCGACGGCATCCCCGACGCGGTCGACAAGTGCCCCGACGTCCCCGAGGACAAGGACGGCATCGACGACGACGACGGCTGCCCCGAGGACGACGTCGACAAGGACGGCATCCCCGACGCGCAAGACGCCTGCCCCCGCGAGCCAGGCAAGCCCTCGAAGGACCCGAAGAAGAACGGCTGCCCGCAGTTCATCCAGCGCATCGAGGGCTCCAACGAGATCCGCATCCTCCAGAAGATCGAGTTCGACACCGGGAAGGCGACGATCAAGCCCGTCTCCTTCCCGATCCTCGACGAGGTCGTGCAGCTGCTCAAGGCGAACCCGACCATCAAGAAGCTCAGCATCGAGGGGCACACCGACAACCGCGGCGGCCACGACATGAACATGAGGCTCTCGGACGATCGCGCGAAGAGCGTGCTCAACTACCTCTCGACGAAGGGCGGCATCGACGCCGGGCGCCTCTCCTCGCAGGGCTTCGGGCCGGACAAGCCCATCGACACCAACGACACCGACGCGGGCCGCCAGAAGAACCGCCGCGTCGAGTTCCACATCGTCGAGTGACCGTGGCCCGGCGAAGCTACGCACTCCTCCTCGTCCCCCTCGCGCTCGCCGCGTGCGGCGGCGGCGCCGAGGAAGACGGCCCAGTCGATCTCATCGTCACGCCCGGAGGCGGCGGGAGCAGCGGCGCGGGCACGGCCGGCGCGGCGCCCCATGGAGGCACCGGCGGCGCCCCGGTCGGCGGGACCGGCGGCGCAGGTCACGCCGGAGCCGCCGGGGGCACGGCCGGCGCGGCCGGAGCGACGTCCCAAGGCGGAACGGCCGGGACCTCGAGCGGCGGAGCGGGTGCAGGCGGCTCGGTCGCAGGCGCCGCCGGCACGGCGGGCGGAGCGGGCGGCGCGAGTGGCGGGACCGCGGGGGCGGCCGGGGCGACTGCGGGCAAAGGCGGCGCAGCGGGGGCGGCCCCGGGGGGCTGTCCTTCACTCACCTACCCGAGCGGCGTCGAGCTCCAGCTCAAGCCCAACCCAGGGCTCTCGGCCATCTACGAGAAGCTCGGCGTCGCATGCACGACACCGAAGTGCTTCATCGACACGACGGATCTCTCGAGCCCCGGCGGACAGAAGCACGACGTCCACGTCAAGCTCTCGACGCACTTCGAGCTCTACGAGCTCGTCAGCGGCGAGGTCGATCCCAAGGGCACGGGCGGCGTCGATCCCGCGAACGCGTGGTCGACGAGCGTCCTCGTCGACGTCGATTTCATGGCGAAGCTAGAGGCGCTCCGCGTCGCGTACGGTGGCCCCGTGATCCTGACCAGCGGCTTCCGCTCGCCCCCCCACCAGCACGCGCTCTGCCAGAGCATCTGCGGCAAGGACGAGTGCGTCCAGGGCGGCGTCGTGACGTGCGCCTACAACTCCCGCCACATGTGGGGCGCCGCCGCCGACATGGCCCTCAAGTACGAGGCCGCAGCGAACGCCGCGGGCTTCCCCTTCGTCTTCCATGAGAACGGCGGCACCGGACCGCACCTCCACGTCGACATGAAGAGCTGCAAGTGACCGCGAGGCCCGCCCAGCGCGGGCGCTCGCGTCACATCCGCACGTCGACGAAGTTCGCGCGGCGGAGCTCGTCGAGCCACTGACGTCGCGCCTTCGCCATGCGCTCGGAGAAGACCTCCTGCGCGACGCGATCGTGCGCCTCCTCGAGCGGCGGGAGCTTGCTCTGGTCCCGCTTCGCGAGCCGCATCACGATGAAGTCCTGCCCGAACACGAACGGCGCCGACACCTCGCCCACCGCGAGCCCGAGCGCGACCTCGTCGAGCTGGGGGGTGAGCTGCCCCGGCCGGAGCGGATCGAGCGCGCCGCCCTTGTCCCGCGTGCGTGCGTCGTCCGAGTAACGCTTCGCGAGCTCGGCGAAGGGCGTGCCGCTCCGGGCGAGCTCCGCGACCCGGCCCGCGAGCCGCCGCTTCTCGTCTCGCTCGGCGTCGGTCGCCGGATGGAGCACGACCCACTCGATCGAGAACCCGAGCCGCCGCCGCTCCTCGCGCTGGAGCCGCGCGTACCCCGCGCGCACGTCCTCGGGCGAGATCCGCACGCGCGGCATCACGCGGAGGCTCACCATCTTCTGGTCGAGGAGCTGCCGCTGCACCTGCAGGCGCAGCTCCTGGGGCGTCATGCCCGTCTTGATGGCCTCGGTGACGAGATCGTCCACCGTGAGCCCCTGGCTCGCGGCGAGGTTCTGGAGACCGCGGTCGACCTCCTCGGTCGTCACCCGGCGCTGGGCCTTGTCTGCGGCGAGCTGGATGATCCGCTCGTCGACGACGGCCTGGAGGAGCTCCTTGTACATCTTGGCCTCGATCGCGTTGCGCTCGGGGCCGGCCGGGTAGTGCGCCGCGATGTCCGCGAGGACCGGGCGCGCGCGGCGGCGCAGATCGCTCAAGAAGATGGCCTGGTCCGCGACGACCGCAACCACCTTCTCGACGGTGACCGCCCGCGCCGCGCCCGAGAGCGACGCGACGATCGCGAGCGTCGAGACGCAGGCGGCGAAGGCTCGACCTCTCCTCGTCACGGCACCACCACGACGGCGCCCGCCATCCCCGCCGACGACGCGGCGTCCATGCCGTGCGTCTTGCAGTAGTACCCGTACGTCCCGGGGGCCGCGAAGGTGACCTCGAGGGTCGTCGTCGTCGTCGGCTGCTCCGCCGCGACGATGGGGTTCGGCTGGGTCCCGTGGCCGACCATGCCCTTCAACGGGTGGGCGTCGGACTGTGGGAAGCTCACCTTCGTCCCCGCGTGGACGCGGATGCACGGCGGGTCGTACACGAAGCCCGCGATGGTGAGCGAGACCGGCCCCGAGGCGTCGACCGCGGCGGCAGGATCGCAGTTGCCGACCACCGCACTGCCCGCGCTCCCTCCGGCCCCGGGGTGCCCCGGGTTCGGAGCCGGGGTGTCCTCCGCGGAGTCCCCGCAACCGACCAGGCCGATCGCCAGGGCCGAGAGCCCCGCCGCGGCCGACGCGATGCGCGTGATCTTCATGCCGCGGGGACAATTGTCGGCCTCGACCCGATCGTCAAGCGAGACGCCCCGGCTGGGCGTTTGTCGCTCGCTCCGTACGAGGATGCCTGGTAGCCTCCCCTCGCCCGATGACCCCACGCGCGCTCCTCTCCGCCATCGTCTCGCTCGGACTGCTGTCCACCCTCGGCGTCGCCTGCGGCGGCGGAGAGGAGGACACCGGCAGCCCCGGCGGAGGCGCCGCGGGGAGCGGTGGCTCTGGTGGGGGCGACATCCTCCGCCTGGAGGGCGACGACCAGGAGGTCGGCAAGGGCCCGCCGCTCCTCGGCACCGACTGCGACCCCCTCGGAGGGCGCTGCGGGATGCCCTTCCCGTCCAATGTATATCGCGTCGACGATCCCGACAAGAAGAACCCCTCGGGCAAGCGCGTCCAGTTCGGCAAGTACACGCTGCCTCACTACCAGGGGAAGAAGTCCTTCTTCATGGATCCGTCGCTCTGGTACGACAGCGACGGCTTCTCGCCGGGGCAGGCGCCGTTCACGTGGCTCGAGGGCGCGACGGCGGCCGGGCTCGCGACCCCGGACACCATCCCGTCGACCCTGTCGCCGGACTCGCCATCCATCCTCCTCGACGCCGACACGGGCGAGCTGGTCCCGCACTGGATCGACATCGACATGTCCACCAAGGAGGAAGACGAGCGCGCCGTCCTCGTCCGCCCCGCGGTGAGGCTCAAGGACAACACCCGCTACATCGTCGCGCTCCGCAACGTGAAGGACCAGGGAGGCGCCGCCATCCCGGCGAGCAAGGCCTTCACCGCGCTCCGCGACGGCGGCAGCTACAACCACCCCTCCATCGAGCTGCGCCGCGAGCTCTACAAGGACATCTTCGCGAAGCTCGAGGCCGCGGGCGTCAAGAAGGACGGCCTCCAGATCGCGTGGGACTACACCACGGCGACCCGCGAGAACAACACGCGCTGGCTCGTCCACATGCGCGACGAGGCGCTCGCGAAGTACACGTCCTTCCAGTACAAGATCGAGAAGGTCGAGGAGGACCCCAACAAGTGGACCGCCAAGCGCGTCCACGTGAAGTTCACGGTGCCGCGCTACCTGACGACCGAGGAGCGCTACGACGCAGGCAAGGGCGGCCCAGTCTCACGGCTCGTCTTTGGCCCGGACGGGAACCCGCAGCAGAACGGCGAGTTCGACTGGGATCTCGTCGTCCACATCCCGAAGAGCACCGCCACCGGCGAGAAGCACGGTCTCCTGCAGAACGGCCACGGCCTGCTCGGCAGCCGCTTCGAGGGACAGAACGGCTACCTCGCCGAGATGGCCAACGACTACAAGTGGATCGCCTTCTCGGTGAACCTCTTCGGCTTCGCCGAGGACGACGTCGGCATCGTGATGGACGGGCTCGGCGGCAAGCCCGAGAACCTCCGCGGCTTCATCGATCGCCAGGTGCAGGGGCAGCTCATGCAGCTCCTCGCCATGCGCTTCATGATCAACACCTTCTCGAAGGATCCCATCCTCCAGGTGAACGGGGCGTCGGTCGTCGACACCGATCTCCGCGCGTACCGCGGCGACTCGCAGGGCGGCATCATGGGCACCGCGTACATGGGGATGACGACGGACGTGACCCGCGGCCTCGTCGGTGAGCCCGGCATGTCTTACAACCTGCTCCTGAACCGCTCGAAGGACTACGCGGGCTACGGCCTCGTCCTGAACGGCTCGTACCCGAACGGCTTCGACCAGCAGGTGCTCCTCGGGCTCATCCAGATGTTCTGGGACCGCTCGGAGCCCACGGGGTACGCGCCGTACATCACGGAGAACATGCTCCCGGGCACACCGCAGCATCAGATCTTGATCCACGACGCGCTCGGCGACCACCAGGTGACGACCTACGGCGCACACATCATCGCGCGCGCCGTGAAGGCCAAGGCGCTGACGCCCGCCGTCCGCCCGATCTGGGGGCTCGAAGAGGCCGCCTCGGTGAAGGACGGCTCCGCGATCGTCGAGTACGACTTCCAGCTGCCGAAGGAGCCGCTCACGAACACCCCGCCCGCGTGGGATCCGGATCCGCACGACATGGTCCGGCAGCTCCTCCCATCGTACAAGCAGAGCGATCACTTCTTCCGCACCGGCGAGATCGTCCCGATGTGCGACGGGACCTGCTCGTGCTTCGATGCGACCCCAGAGCAAAACTGCCTTCGCTTCGAGTGCGAGGCTCTCGACGCGCTCTGTGAGCTCTGCCCGAGCGACGTGAAGAAGGACTGCAAGGCGGCCCTCTCCCAGGCGAAGAGCTCCGCCGGAGACGACGCAGCCAAGGGCGCGCTCTGCCGCGACGCACGCCTCAAGTACGTGCCGCTCGGCTGCACGTACCCGACGAAGTGAGCGAGCGCCGCGCGCGCGCGTGCTAGGAGCGACGCCACCATGCCCGAGCGCGAATTCTCGGCCGAGGAGGCGAACGAACTGGTGCCCGCGCTCCACCGCATCGTCTCGGCGCAGATGCTCGTCCAGGTCGAGCTGTCCGAGACGTTGTCCCGGCTCCACGCGCGCCTCGGCAAGCTCCCCCGCGACATCTCGGTGCTGACGAGCGACGACGAGGACGTCGCCGTGATGAAGCGTGGGGTGCTCGGCCTCGCCGCGCGCCTCAACGAGGGGTGGAACCAGGTGGCGGCGATGGGCGGCGAGGTGAAGGATCCTCGCCTCGGGCTCGTCGACTTCCCAGGGCGGATCGAGGGCGAGCGGGTCTGCTTGTGCTGGCGCTTCGGAGAGGAGTCGATCGCGCATTATCACGGGCTCGACGAGGGCTTCCAAGGCCGCCGCCCGCTGCCAGCGCCTCCAGCCAGGCACAGGCTGCTGTCATGAGCCGCGATCTGCCCCGCGTCTCCGCCGCGCCCCGCGTCGAGGCCACGGCGTCCTCTCGGGCCGGAGACAAGCCGCTGTCATGAGCCGCGACCTGCCCCGCGTCTCCGCCGCGCCCCGCGTCGAGGCCACGGCGTCCTCTCGGGCCGGAGACAAGCCGCTGTCATGAGCCGCGACCTGCCCCGCGTCTCCGCCGCGCCCCGCGTCGAGGCCACGGCGTCCTCTCGGGCCGGAGACAAGCCGCTGTCATGAGCCGCGACCTGCCCCGCGTCTCCGCCGCGCCCCGCGTCGAGGCCACGGCGTCCTCTCGGGCCGGAGACAAGCCGCCGTCATGAGCCGCGACCTGCCCCGCGCGGCGCGCGCCATCGAGGACTTCCTCGTCGCGCTCGGCCACGACCCGACGACCGACCCCGACCTCCGGGAGACCGGGGCGCGGGTCGCCGAGGCGTGGGCGACGGAGCTCCTCGCCGGCGAGCAGATCGACGTGCCCGCCATGCTGCGCCAGGAGGCCATCGACGGACCGTCCGACGGGACCTGGGTCGTGCTCCGCGACCACGCGACCCACCTCGTCTGCCCACACCACCTGCTCCCCGCGCTCGGCGACGCCACGATGGCCTATCGACCGAGGGGACGCATCGTCGGCCTCGGCGCGCTCGCGCGGGTCGTGGACGCGCACACCCGACGCCTCGCGCTCCAGGAGACCGCCGGGGCGAGGATCGCGGCCGATCTGTCGTCGAGCCTCGAGGATGCGCCCGTCGCGGTCCGGCTCCGCATGCGACACGCCTGCCTGACCGCCCGCGGCGAGCGCAGCGCAGGCACCATCGAGACCTGGGCCTTCGCGCGCGTCGATCACGAGCCCGCCATCCGCGTCCTCCTCGGGGGCGCTTGACCGTCGCCGTCGTCACGGGCGCCTCGCGCGGCATCGGGCGAGCCATCGCGGAGGCCCTCGGGGCCCGCGGGCTACAGGTGGCGCTCCTCGCCAGGAGCCAGCCTGGCCTCGCCGAGGTCGCCAGCGCGATCCCGGGCGCCATGCCCATCCCATGCGACGTCGCGGACGAAGGGAGCGTCGAGGCCGCCAAGGTCCGCGTCCTCTCGGAGCTCGGGACGCCCGCGGTCGTCGTCCCCTGCGCCGGGATCTTGCGCCGCGGCGCGGTGCCGAGCCTCGCCCTCGCGGACTTCGAGGAGGTCCTCCGGGTCAACCTCACGGGGACCTTCCTCACGGCGAGGGCCTTTCTCCCGGCGATGCTCGCCGCCCGGCGCGGGCGGATCGTCGCCGTCGCGAGCATCTCCGCGACCCTCGGGACGCCCGAGGCGAGCGCCTACAACGCGTCGAAGTGGGGCCTCGTCGGCTTCGTCAAGTCGCTCGCCGAGGAGCTCCGCGAGACGGGGCTCCAGGCCCTCTGCGTGAGCCCAGGCGCCGTCGACACCGACATGCTGAAGCGGACGCCGTTCGAGCCCGCCATGACGGCCTCCGACGTCGCAGGCCTCGTCACGTACCTCGCCCTCGACGCCCCCGCCGCGATGAACGGCGCGGCGGTCGATTGCTTCGGCTGAGCCTCTCCGAGCACGAGGAGGCCGGACCGCGCGCCACCGCGGCTCGAGACGCGCGCGGACCCCGAGGCAGATCACCCACCGGCAGAGCGGCGGCGACGCGACACGCGCGTGGACGGAGCCGCGGGCCACCGGGAAGGCCATGCGCGCGCGTCGCGTAAGACACCTCGAGGCTGTCACCCGTGCGCCCCCCTGCCCGCCCCCTGGTCAAGCGCTCTCGCGCGTGTTACCGATCTCGCGTCATGAAGCACATCGCTCCCATCGTCACGGCCCTCGGCTTCGTCGGGATCCTCGCGGCCGGCTGCAACCAGAGCGAGGCCTCGCCCGCGCGTGGCGGCTCCGCGGCCCAGGCCGTGAAGGGCGGAGCGAAGGCGGAGACCGACGACTTCTCGGTCGAGCTTCGCCCCGTCGGCACCTACAAGAAGGACGAAGAGGGCACGATGGAGGTCGTGATCGTCGCGAAGGGCGACAAACACATCAACGATCAGTATCCCTTCAAGTTCGCCCCGAAGCCGAGCGACGACATCGAGTCGAAGGGCCCGACGGGCCGGGATGGCGGCACCTTCGAGGAGAAGAAGGCGATCTTGCGCGCGAAGTTCACGCCCAAGAAGACGGGCGACGTGGTCTTCGCGGGCAAGGTGAGCCTCTCGGTCTGCTCGGACAAGAACTGCTTGATGGAGAAGCGAGATCTCGACATCACGGTCACCGTGCAGTGACCGACGCCGACTCCCGGCGCGCCGAGGCGCGTGCGCGGCTGTCGGAGCTCGCAGGCCAGCTCACCGAGCGATACCGGCGCGAGAGGCGAGTCCTCTCGTTCGACGAGTACCTCGATCTCTTCGCGGAGCACCCCGCGCGTTTCGCGCGAGACGCGTCTCGGTACCTCCGGGACTGCTTCGACCACTTCGGGACGCGCACCGTCGAGCGGCCTTGGGGGAGCCTCCGACGCTTCCGGCTGTTCGATCTCGACTTCCTCGGAGACGAAGCCCGCCGAAGCGCCCTCGTCGGTCACGAGGAGCTCCAGGGAGACCTCTACCGCATCCTGGAGAACTTCGTCCGTGAGGGTCGCCCCAACAAGCTCACCCTGCTCCACGGCCCGAACGGCTCTGCCAAGAGCACGCTGGTCGGCTGCATCTTCCGCGCGCTCGAGCGCTACTCCCGAGCCGACGAGGGCGCGCTCTACCGCTTCCACTGGGTCTTCCCCAGCCAGAAGACGCTCCGAGGCGCGATCGGCTTTGGCGGCGACGAGCTCGCCGAGGCGCCACGCGAGGCGAGCTACGCGCACCTGCCCGAGTCCCAGATCGACGCGCGCCTCGTCGTCGAGGTGCGGGATCACCCGCTCTTCCTCCTCCCGCTCGCCGAGCGACGGGCGCTCGTCCTCGATCTCTACGAGGCCGCTGGGACGACAGAACCTCCCTCGGAGTGGATGCTCCGCGGGCAGCTCTCCCACAAGAACCAGGAGGTCATGTCGGCGCTCCTCGCCTCGTACGACGGCGACCTGCGGGAGGTGCTCCGCCACGTCCAGGTCGAGCGCTACGACATCTCGCACCGGTACCGCACGGGCGCCGCGACCGTGGGCCCCCAGATGAGCGTCGACGCTGCGGAGCGGCAGGTGACGGCCGACCGCTCGCTCAGCGCCCTGCCGACGGCGCTCCAGGCGACGACGCTCTTCGAGGTCCACGGGGAGCTCGTCGATGCACAAGGGGGGCTCCTCGAGTTCTCGGACCTCTTGAAGCGACCGATCGACGCCTTCAAGTACCTCCAGCTGTCGATCGAGACGGGCGAGGTGTCCCTGTCGCAGCAGACGATGCAGCTGAACGCCGTGATGATCGCGAGCGCGAACGAGATCCACCTCGACGCCCTCCGGAGCCACCACGAGTGGGCGAGCTTTCGAGGGCGCTTCGAGCTCCTCCGCACGCCGTACCTCGTGTCATACCTCGACGAAGAGGCCATCTACGACGCGCAGATCGTCCCGCTCGTCCGGACAAGGACCGCGCCCCACGCGACCCGGGTCGCCGCGATGTTCGCCGTCCTGTCGCGCATGCGGAGGCCCTCGAAGGACCAGCACGAGGAGCCGCTCGCCACGCTCGTCGAGAGCCTCTCCGCGCTCGAGAAGGCCGATCTCTACGCCACCGGGGCCGTCCCCGATCGGCTCGACGCCGACGAGGCCAAGATCGTCCGGGCCGGGATCGCCGCCCTCCGAGGCGAGACCGCCGGCGAGACCGACTACGAAGGGCGCGTCGGCGCGAGCCCGCGCGAGATGAGGACCGCGGTGCTCAACGCGGCCCAGCACCCACGCTACGGCTACCTCTCGCCCTTCGGCGTCCTCGACGAGCTCGCCAAGCTCGCGGAGCGCAAGGTCGAATACGAGTGGCTCCAGATCCCCCCCGCCCCGGGCGGCTACCATGACCCGGACGCGATGCTCGCCGCCACCCGGGAGCGCCTCGAGGCCACGATCGAAGAAGAGCTCCGCGTCGCGAGCGGCCTCGTGGACGAGACCACGTACGCCGAGCTCTTCGAGCGCTACGTGTCCCACGTCTCCGCGCTCACGAAGGGCGAGAAGCTCCGCAGCCGCGTGACCGGGATGGACGAGGCGCCCGACGTGGACATGATGGCGGAGGTCGAGCGGCTCCTCGGCGCCGACCCCGCGCTCGCGACCGGCTTCCGGCAAGATCTCATCGCGACCATCGCCGCCTGGGCCATCGACCACCCTGGCGCCAAGGTCGTCCCGACCGAGGTGTTCCCCGGCCTCGTCAAGAAGATGCGGGCGGCCGTCTTCGCCGACCGACGAGGCCAGGTGGCGGCCCTCGCGCGAGATCTGCTCCGCCACCTCCGAGAAGGCCCAGCGGCGAAGCTCGAGCCCGCGCGTCTCGCAGCCGCCCAGGCGATGGCGACGACGCTCGAGGCCCGCTTCGGCTACGACGCGCGCTCGACCGAGGACGCCATCGCGGCGCTCCTGGACGGCCGGCTCCGCGACGCCCTCCCGTGAGCCCGGCCTCGGGGCGAGCGGGGCTCTCGTTCGTGGCCCTGCTCACGCTCGGGGTCAACGGCATCGTCGGCGTCGGCATCTTCTTCGCGAGCCGAGACGTCGCCGAGCGCGCGCCTGGGCACACGGGGACCTGGATCTTCCTCGGGACGGCGGCGCTGCTCGCCCCCATAGGGCTCGCGTTCGCCACGCTCGCGCGACGCATCCCGGAAGACGGCGGTCCCATCGCCTTCGCGCGGGCGGCGTTCGGGGACACGATCGCGTACGCGGTGGGGTGGGCCGCCTTCGTCAGCGCGGTCGCGAGCACGGCGGCGATCGTGTCCGGGCTCGTCGAGGCGAGCCTGAGCGGCGCTCGGGGGCTCCTCGTCGGCGTCGAGGTGGTGATCCTCGTGGTCCTCTCGTCGATCGCGGCGCTCGGGCTCGCCACCTCGTCCCGCGTCTGGACCGCGATCACGGCCGCGAAGCTCGTACCGTTGCTCGTGCTGCTCGCGGCCGCGCTCCTCTACGCGGGAGAGGCCGATCCTGCACCTCGCCCACCACCGACGAGCGCGAGGGATCTCTTCGCGGCGGCGCTCGCCGTCGTCTTCACGTTCCAGGGGTTCGAGATCGTGCCGGTGGTCGCTGGGCGAGCCTCATCGGCCCGCGCGGACGTGCCCCGCGCGATCCTGGGCTCGCTCACGCTCGCCGCGCTGCTCTACGCCGGGCTCCACGAGGCGGCCGTACGCGCGCTGCCGAGCCTCGCCTCGTCTCGCGCGCCGCTCGTCGACGCCGCGGGCCAGATCGGCGGCCCGAGCCTCGCAGCGCTCATGCGCCTCGGCACCACGGTCTCCGCGCTCGGCATCGCCTTCGGCATGGTGACGATGACGCCTCGGTACCTGGCGGCGCTGCGACTCCCCTTCTTCTCGAGAGAGACCGCCCGCGCGGTGCCGCTCGCGGCGCTCGTCACCACCGCGGCGCTCGTCACGGGGCTCTTCGCGCTCGGGTCACGCCGCGAGCTCTTCGCGCTCTCGAGCGTCACGGTGCTGACACAGTATGGCATGACGAGCGCCGCGCTCTTCGTGCTCGCGGTGCGGCGACGCGTCGGGCTGGGCGCGCGTCACGCCGCGCTCGGGGCGCTCGCGGGGCTCGTGTCGCTTGGGCTCGCCGCGACCGGCGCGAGCCTGCGCGAGGCGGGGATCACGCTCGGGCTCCTCCTGCTCGGCTTCGTGCTCCGCCGCGTGACCGCGCGCCGGGGCTCGAGGGACGTCACTCCGCCGGGGGCGGCATGAGCATGCCCGTGTCCGGCTCGCCATCGACGATGAGATCGCTCTCGAGCACGTGCTTCGGCGGCGTGCGGAGATCGTGGGCGAGCCCCACCCACGACAGGATCTTGAGCGCGTAGTAGGAGACGTCGATCTCCCACCAGAAGAAGCCCTGGTTCGCCGTCGACTGGTAGTGATGGTGGTTGTTGTGCCAACCCTCGCCGAGCGTGATGAGCGCGAGGAGGAAGGAATTTCGGCTCGTGTCCGTGGTGCGAAACCGCCGCGTGCCCCACCGATGCGTGAGCGAGTTGATGACGAAGGTGCCGTGGTAGAGGAGCGCGGTGGAGAGGAAGAAGCCGATGAAGAGCGCGCTCCAGCCCCCCCAGAGGTAGACCCCGACGCCGAGCGCGATCGGCGGCAGGAGGTGGTAGCGATCGAGCCAGACCAGCTCGGGGTACTTCGCGAAGTCCTTGATCGAGGCGGTGGGCGTCTCGTCGTACTTCGAGCAGAGGATCCAGCCCACGTGCGCCCACCAGAAGCCTCGACGCGGAGAGTGGATGTCCTTCGGTGTGTCGGAGTGCTTGTGGTGGTGGCGGTGATGCCCCGCCCACCAGAGCACGCCCTTCTGCGCGGCCGTCGTCCCACCGAGCGCCATCACGAACTGCATGACGCGCCCGAGCTTGTACGCGCGGTGGCCAAAGTAGCGATGATACCCCGCCGTGATGAAGAACATGCGCACGACGTACAGGGCGGCGCAGAGGATGACGTCCCTCGGCTTCACGCCGGTCCAGATGGCCGCGAACGGGAGCACGTGGATGAGGAGGAACGGGATCGATCGGAGGAGCTCCACACGCTCGTCCGGTCCGCGTCGGTAGCGCACGTCGATGGCCGCCATCTGCGCGCGTTCCTTACGTCGATCGTGTCTGGATTCTGTCAGCTCGAGGTCACGTGCTCCTCAGCGCAGCGCCCGCCCAAGGTGCGGCGCGGGGGGTGTGAGCCGGGTCACATCCGCTCGGGGGCGCGGATCCCGAGGAGCGAGAGCCCGCGCTCGAGCACGCGCGCGGTCAGCGCGCAGATGGCCAGCCGATGGGCGCGGGTCTCCTCGTCGGCGCGCAGGACGTCGCAGCGCTCGTAGAAGCTCGAGAAGCGCTCGGCGACCTCGTAGAGCTGCGTGCAGAGCAGGTGCGGCTGGAGCGTGCGCTCGACCGCGAGCACCGACGCCGAGAAGCCGAGGAGCGTCAGCAAGAGGGCCCGCTCGGCGGTGCGTCGATCGTCCGACGACAGGGTGATCTCGTCCGCCACGACGGCGCCCCCCGACTTCCGGAAGATGCTGCGGGTCCGGGCGTGCGCGTACTGCAGGTAGCCGCCGGTCTTCCCCTCGAAGCGCACCATCCGGTCCACGTCGAAGACGTAGTCCTTCACGCGATCGGACGAGAGATCGGCGAACTTGATGGCGCCGATCCCCGCGTCGCGAGCGACCTCTCGGGCCGTCGCGTCGTCCAGCTCGGGGAAGCGCTCGCGGACCGCGCCCTCGGCCTTGTCGACGGCGGCGTCCAGCAGATCGACGAGACGCACCGTCTCCCCGGACCGGGTCTTGTACATCTTCTTGTCCGTACCGAGCACGGAGCCAAAGGACACGTGCTCGGCCCTCGCGCGCGCGAGCCAGCCGAGCTCCCTCGCGGCGCCGAACACCATCGCGAAGTGTGTCTCTTGGGGAGCGCCCACCACGTAGAGGAGCCGCGTCGCGCCCAAGTCCCGTGCGCGAAAGCGGATGGCCGCGAGATCGGTCGCCGCGTACCCGAAGCCTCCGTCGCTCTTGCGGACCAGGAGCGGGAGCGGCGCCTTGTCCTTCCCGACGAAGCCCGGGACGAAGAGGCACACGGCGCCGTCGTCGACGACCGCCTTCCCCTCGCGCACGAGCTCCTCGGCGAGCGGCGCGAGCCGATCATTGTAGTAGCTCTCGCCCCGGATGTCCACCGGGCGCAGCGTGACGTCGAGCTTGTCGTACACTGCCTGGAAGTACCGCTCGGAGACCTCGACCAGCACCTGCCAGAGCCGCCGGGTCTCGGCGTCACCGGCCTGGAGCGAGACGACACGCGAGCGCGCACGCTCGGCGAAGGCCGGATCGCCGTCGAACTTCTTGCGCGCGGCCTTGTAGAACGCCGAGAGCTCGCCGACGCCGAGGGACGCGGTCGCCTCCTCCTCGCCGAGATCGAGGAGGTGCTCGATGAGCATGCCGAAGGGCGTCCCCCAGTCGCCGACGTGGTTCTGTCTGACGACCTCATGGCCGCGGAACTCGAGGAGCCTCGCGAGCGCGTCGCCGAGGACGGTGCTCCGGAGGTGCCCCACGTGCATCTCCTTCGCGACGTTGGGCGCAGAGTAGTCGATGACGACGCGGTCTGCGGGCGAGGCGACGGGGACCCCGAGCCGCGGGTCGCGCAGCATCGCCGTCGCCGCGCCCTCGACGAACGCGTCGGAGAGCGTGAGGTTCAGGAACCCTGGGCCCGAGAGCTCGACCCTGGCGAGCGGCCCACCCTTGGGGAGCGCGGCGGCGATGACCTCGGCGATCTCGCGAGGGGCTCTCCCGAGCCGCTTCGCGAGGCCCATCGCGAGGTTGGCCTGGAGATCGGCGTGCTGGGACGGTCGCAGCGTCGGATCCGTCTCCGCGTGCTCGGGGCCGAGCGCCGAGGCGATGGCCTCTCGGAAGAGCGGCGCGAGCGCCTCCGTGGGGTCGATGACCGCTGTCATGGGGGTATCGCCTTTAGCACCGATGGCCCCGCGAGGTCCCGCGCGGCTCCTCGGCGTCGCTCCGACGTCGCGTGAGGCGGCGACCGCCAGCGTCGCCACCGGGCTCCGTGGTAGAGCGGCGCCTCCCCATGGCGCTCTCCGTCGGCGACGAGGCCCCAACGATCACGACCGTCGACGCGCGGGGCGAACCGTTCGATCTCTCGGCGCTCCGGGGAAGAAGGGCGGTCGTCCTCTTCTTCTTCCCGCGCGCGTTCACGCCAGGGTGCACCGCGGAGGCGTGCTCCTTCCGCGATGCGCACGCGGAGCTCGTCGCAGAAGGCGTCGAGGTCGTCGGGGTGTCGACCGACGGCGCCGATCGGCAGGCGCGCTTCATCGCCGAGCACCAGCTCCCGTTCCGCATCCTCCCCGATCCCGCGGGCCGCATCGCGCGCGCCTTCGGCGTGCTCGGGCGACTGCGCTCCGTCCTCGGCGTCGCCGCGAGGACCACGTTCGTGCTCGATCGACGGGGGATCGTCCGCGGGATCTTCCGCCACGAGCTCCTCGTCCATCGGCACGTCGACGACGTGAAGCAGGCGCTCGCGAGGCTCTCGTGATCGACCGAGCCGTGCGCGATGCGGCGCGGCGCCGCGAGGGGCTCGCCGAGGGCGCATACCGCCTCGCGCACGAGGGGGAGCTCCCCGCCCGCGCCACCGTCGACGTCTACGCGGGGTTCGCCGTGCTCGCCGTCCCCGAGGACGCCCCGACCGGCGTCGTCGACGAGATCTCCCTCGAGCTCACCAAGCTCGACGTCCGCGGCGTATACCTGAAGCGTCGGCCTCGCGTCGCGAGCCGGGCGTCGGCGAACCTCGCCGCGCTCGCGCCGCCTGGGCCGATCCACGGCGAGCACGCGCCCGATCCGCTCGTCATCGAGGAGCGCGGCGCGCGGTACCGCGTGAGGCTCGGCGCCGGTCTGTCCACCGGGCTCTTCCTCGACCAACGGGAGAACCGCGCGAGGGTCCGCGCGCTCGCTCGCGGCGCGAGGGTGCTGAACCTCTTCTCGTACACCTGCTCCTTCAGCGTCGCCGCCGCGCTCGGCGGGGCCACGCGGGTCACGAGCGTGGACGTCTCCGGAGAGGCGCTCGCGGTCGGGGAGGCGAACTTCGTCGAGAACGGCCTCGATCCAGCGGCCCATCGGTTCAAGCGCGAGGACGCGACGGTGGCGCTCGCGCGCGCGAAGATCCGAGGCGATCGCTGGGACATCATCGTCCTCGATCCGCCGTCCTTCGCGTCCAAGCGCGGCGCGGCGCACGACGTCGCGCGCGACCTCGCCGGGCTCCTCGACGCCGCACGGGCGGTGCTCGCCGAGCGAGGCACGGTGTTCGTCTCCACGAACCACCGCGGGACCAGCGCCGCCACGCTGCGAGGGATCGCCCGGCGCGCCTTCCCTGACGCGCGGCTCGACGAGCCAACGCTCCCCTCCGACTTCCCGAGCGCCCCCGGCGAAGCCCCCTTCGTCAAGACCGTGGTCATCACACGCCGTTGACGTGGGGGCCGCGCGGGACGAGAGGCTCCCTCCAGATGCTCCGCCGCTGCGCGCTCTGGCTCGTCGCCATCCTGTGCCTCACGTCGCTCGCGCAGGCCCAGATCGTGGCGCCGAGCAAGGTCGATCGCACGACACCGCGCCGCGCTGTCGAGGCCGCACTCCAGGCCGCAGCGACCGGCAACACCGCCGCGCTCGTCGACGCCATGGACCTCCGAGACATCCCGCTCGCGAAGCGCGCCGAGCAGGGCACGCTCCTCGCGACGGACCTCGCGCACACGCTGACCAAGATCAGCATCGAGCCGAAGAGCCTCTCCGACGACCCCGACGGCGATCCGCTCGACGGGGCTGGCGTCGACGTCGTCGCGTACGCGCCGGTTGGCAGCGACGTCATCATGATCTCCGTCGCGAGATCGAACAACCAGTGGCTCTTCTCGCGCGCGACGGTCGCGCTCCTGCCGATGCTCCGAGAGGCCGCCATCGATCCGGTGTGGACACGCCACCTGCCGGCGCCCCTCCGCGAGCCGTTCGCGCTCGGGCTCGCTGGGTACGCATGGGCGGGCATCCTGACCGCCTTCACGCTGGGAGCGGTCGTGTCGCTGATGGCGGCGCGGCTCCTCCGGCGCATCTCGCTGCGGATCGTGGGCGCCTCCACCGAGCGGCTGGCGCGGCCCGTCGTCGGGCTGGGGCTGACGCTCGGCGCGATCGTCACGAAGGCGCTCCTCTACCCGCTCGAGCTGCGGGGGGCGGCCGAGCTCGTGTGCGCCCACCTCACGACGACGGCGCTCATCCTCGGGCTCGCCACCTTCCTGATGCGGCTCGTCCGGGACGGGACCGAGTCGATGGCCTCACGGCTCCCCGAGGACACCGCGGGGGAGCTCCAGGCCCGGAGCGTCCGCACGCAGCTCGTGATGACGCGCCGCCTCGCGACGCTGCTCATCGGCTTCGTCGCGATCGCGCTCGTCCTCGTGCAGTTCAAGATCGTCCGCACCGTCGGGATGTCCCTGCTCGCCTCGGCGGGTCTCGCTGGCATCGTCCTCGGGTTCGCGGCGCAGCGGTCGCTCTCGGCGCTCATCGCGGGCGTGCAGATCTCTCTCACGCAGCCCATCCGCATCGGCGATCTCGTCGTCATGGAATCCGAGACGGGCGTCGTCGAGGAGATCACGCTCACCTTCGTCGTCCTGAAGCTCCTCGACGACCGACGCCTCGTCGTCCCCATCGCGCGGGTGCTCGAGCAGCCCTTCCAGAACTGGACGCGTCAGGCGACGAGGCTCACGATCTCCTTCCGGATCCATGTCGGGCCGCGCGTGTCCGTCGCGGCCGTGCGCGCGGAGGTCTTGCGGCTCGCGGAGGCCCACCCGCTCTGGGACAAGAGGAGCGCCTCCCTCTCGGTCGACAACCTCACCGAGCGCAGCCTCGTGCTCTCGGTCAGCCTGTCGGTCGCGCGCCCCGAGCACGGGTTCGTGCTCCGCAACGACGTGCGCGAGGGGCTCGTGATCTTCCTGCAGGGGCTCGAGGAGGGTCGACACCTCCTCGTCTGGCAAGACGGCTGATGGAGCCCAGGCGTCCAGCACCCAACGCGCTCGCGGTCCAGCGCGAGGTCGGGTATCGTGGCGTCGGTGCCCTTCCTCCTCGTCGCCCGACGCGGCCCCCTCGCGGGGCGATCGTACGCGCTCGCCGGGAGCGTCACATGGCTCGGTCGGGCGCATGACGCCCCCGTCCCGCTGACGTCGCCCGAGGCCTCGCCGCGACACGCGGAGCTGGAGGTGACCGCCAACGGCGTGCTGCTCCGAAACCTGGACATGCGGGTCGGCACCCGCGTCGGCGGCTACAAGGTGCACGTGACGTTGCTGTCGGAGGGGCAGACCATCGAGGTGGGTGAGGACGCGTTCGAGCTCCGCGTCGAGGCCGGGGCGCCGCGCGGGACGCTGACCTGCGTCGATGGCCCCTCGGCGGGGCGTGTGTTCACGCTGCACGACCACACGCTCACGATGGGCCGGCTCGCCGAGGCCCACGTCATCCTCTACACGCAGCGCGCGTCGCGACGCCACGCCGAGCTGAGGCCGCTCCCCGACGGCGTGCACGTCGTCGATCTCGGGAGCGGCAACGGCACCCTCGTCGGGGGACGGCGGATCACGGATCACGTGCTCCAGCCCGGCGACATCGTCGAGATCGGCGAGGAGCGCTTCCGCTTCGACGAGCCCACCGTGCGCACGGGGCCGTCGCCCCTCGCGGTGTCCGGGCTCGATTTCGGCGCGGGGTCGACGTCCGTATCCCCAACCTCCCAGAGCCGCGCGCCGGCGGCCAGCAAGAAGGGCGGAACCCTCCAGCTGTCGCCACGGGAGGCCGCCCGCCACGGAGTCGGTGGCGGCGCGACGCCGGCCCCTCTCCCGCGCCACGCTGTCTGTCCCACGTGCGGGCGCACGGTCGACGAGCGCTACGAGAGCTGCCCCTGGGACGGCGCGCGGCTACGCGAGCGCTGAGCAGCGTACGACGGCGCGAGACGCCACTCGATCTCGCCCGGTAGCTTGGTCAGGCAACGATCCCCGACGGGGTGACCCCCAAGGCGGCCGCGACGTCATCGAGATCATCGGTGCCGACACCCCGCTCGCGGAAGCGCGTGTGCAGCGCGGCCGCCGTGCGCTCGAAGAAGGCGTCCTCCGCAGCCCAGACGCAGCCCGCGGCCTCGTAGAGCGGCAGGGCACGGTCCATGCGGTGCATGCGGTCGATGCGCACGACGCCGACGTGAGGTGCGACGAGATCGACGAGACGATCCACGTCCATCGGCAGCATCGGCTGGATCACCGCGAAGGTGCGCAGTCCGAGCCGCTTCGCCTCGGCGAGGGCCTCGAGCCGTGCCTCGATGGGATCCGCGCCGGGCTCGAAGGCTGCGCGCATGCGATCGTCGTCCGTCGGGATCGAGAGGCCGACGACGGCGGCGGGGAACCGAGCGAGCAGCGCGAGATCGTCCCGGATACGCGCTCCCCGCGTGAGGACGAACGGCGTGAAGCCCCCCGCGTCGAGGAGCACCTCGAGGCACTGTCTCGTGACGCGATAGTGACGCTCGAGCGGCTGGTACGGATCGGTCAAGATGGGGCTCATGCGTACGATGCCCGTGGTGTGGATCCGGACCTCGCGACGCAGCACCTCGGCGGCGTTGATCTTCACGTCGACCCAGCGCCCCCAGTCCATCTTCGGCAGCCCCTCGAGCGCACGCGACAGATCGGCCCGCTCGTCGACGTAGCAGAACGGGCAGCCGATCATGCAGCCCGCGTACGGGTTGATATAATAGTGGCCGAGCCCCTCGGGCATCAGCACCCGGTCGACCTCGATCTCGCGGACCGCGCTCGACCGGCTCGTGGCCTGGCGCTCGACGACAGGGAGCCGCCCCTCCCGCGAGCGGATCATCGCGACGAGCTGATCGACGGCGCGACGCTCGTCCACCCCGAGGGGGAGATCGGCGCGGAACGTCCGGCGCGCGCAGACATTGAACCTCGCGGTGCGCGCGTGGCAAGCGCGCGCATCGTCGCGCGTTTCGAGCTCGACGAGGACGACGACGTCGCCGCGCGCGAGGCTCAGCTGGAGCCCCTGCTCCGCGTCCCACGACTCGAGCCGCCACTGCTCGGGGGCAGGCTTCGCCTCGAGCAGCGGTCCGATGAGCTCCGCCATGACATCGTCGACCGCGCGGCGCACCACGCAGGCACCCTAGCAGGGAAGAAGAGGAAGGGGCGCACGAGACCTACGAAATCCCAGGGACAGGCTGCCCGCCGAGCCGAGCCTCTCACCGAGGATCGAGGATACCGTGGCCCACGCCACCTCACGCATCTGAAAACGCGAGCGCCTCGCAGCCCCATGGACACATGGGGTGCGAGGCGCTCGCGTGAACGGGCCATGACCCAATCAGATCGTCAGGGCGATCCGCCAGCGCCCGAGTCACCGCCAGCGCCCGAGTCACCGCCAGCGCCCGAGTCGCCGCCAGCGCCCGAGTCACCGCCAGCGCCCGAGTCGCCGCCAGCGCCACCCGCACCGCCCGCTCCACCCGTACCGCCACAATCGATGCGGATCTGACAGGCCGTATAAGGGTCAAGGAACACCGGCCCGAAGCAGCCCATAGCATCAGCCTGAGAGATCCCGCCCCCGATCATCGCAGGGAGCGCGATCGTCGAGAGGAAGTAGCTGTACTCGGCCCCCGTCATCGCGAGCCCATCGAACGCCTTGTCCGGATCCCCCGTGACCGCAGGGTACTGGGCGAGATCGCCTCCGTACTGCTTCACGAAGAAGGCGAGCATGTTGGCCTTCATCGCGTCGATGCCAGCCGCGTCCAGGGCCTGGAACGAACCACCCACGTCCGCCGGGTCGGCCGCGATGCCCTGGTCGATGATGGCGTCGACGACGGTCGTAAACAAGGCGAGATCGTACTTGCAGAACATCTCCTGCATGCACGCCGGATACGTCCCGCCGGACGGAGAGGTCGTCTCGACGCCGTCGCCCACGAGGGTCCCGTGACAGACCGGGCCCGAGCCCCCGGAGCCCGCGGTGCCACCGGCGCCACCACCGGCCGCGCCGCCAGCGCCACCACCGGCCGCGCCGCCAGCGCCACCACCGGCCGCGCCACCAGCGCCACCACCGGCCGCGC
>CAYNEK010000035.1:0-20437 GCA_964396175.1 uncultured Polyangiaceae bacterium
TCCCCAGCGCGCTCGCGACGAATCTCTCGGGGCTGCGTGTCTTCTCTACGGGACGACAAGCAAGACGGAGAGACGGAGCGGGGATCAGATCGATCAGAACGGAAGATTTCACCAACAATATCCATGCGTTCTGCGCAATTTCGAGGAACAAAATCGGGGTGCCGCTCGTACCTACGGATGTTCGAAGTCCATAGCCCGAGGAGACACCCCGATGACCGCAGCCTACGAGCAAGAGCCGACGTTTGCCAGCGCAGATCCCTTCGCTGTCTCGCACACGATGTACCGCGAGCTGGTCGAGATGGCGTCCACGAAGGACGCCCTCGGTGCCGGACACGAGGTGGTCGAGCGCGCGATCGTCCACCGAGGGCAGGCGTTGCTGAGAGGGTGTTTCACACCAAAGTTGACCCACCGCCGGACCGCGTGAGCATGCGCCACGCATGACCGAGCCGACACGACCACGAGGACGCCATCCGACCGACACGACGGACGCAGCGTGGGCCTCTGTCGCACATCTCTTCCCCGAAGCGATCTGGGTGCCGAACCTACAGGAGCCGAAGCACGAAGCCCGCGAGATGTTCGACGCGATTCGGTATCGGACGAGGACGGGTTGCGCCTGGAGGGCATTGCCTCATGATTTTCCGCCGTGGCAGACCGTGGCTCGACGGTTCTACACCTGGCGCGACAACGGGGTGTTTGACCGTGTCCATGATGCTCTTCGGGAGCGCGTTCGCGAGCAGGAGGGTCGTGCGCCCGGGCCGCCTTTGGGGAGGGTGGACACCGCGAGCGTGGAGTCGACCGATCTGGGACGTCCGCGCGGGCTCGACGCGGGGAAGAAGCTCAAGGGCCCATCGCAGCGCCTGCGCGCGGACGTCCTCGGGCTCATCCTCGTCGGGCGGGTCACGGCCGCGTCGGTCCAGGATCGCGAGGGCATCGCTCCCGTCTTGCGCGAAACGGCCCGCGAATACCCCACATTGAAGCATGTTTGGGCCGATGGCGCGTACCGAGGTGAAGTCGTGGACCGTGCTCAACGCGACAGCGGAATTCGGGTCGAAGTGGTCAAGCGGACCGACGACATGAGCGGGTTCGTCGTCCTGCCGCGACGATGGGTGGTCGAGCGCACGAATGGGTGGCTGTGCAAGTTTCGATTGCTGAACAAGGAATACGAGCGCTCGCTCGAGTCGAGTCGCGCGGGCGTGTTGCTTGCAATGACATCAGTGATGCTACGCCGCCTCAGCGGCACGCCGGCGATGCGAGAAATCCGGACGGTTCTGTGAAACGCCCTCTCAGCTTCAATCGCTTCAACGTCATGGCCTCGCGAGCCATCGCCGCGTAGGGCGTCCGCCATGCCTCGATGGGGGAAGGCACGGAAGCGGGGTGGAAGGCGCTCGCGGCAGCAGAGAAGGCCGAGCGGTGAGGGAGGGCGCGTTCGAGGTGGTGGGGGCGTTGCTCGGGCGGTGGACGCCCGTCGTGAGCCCTGGATGCTCACCTCGGCTTGAACAGATCCTGGCACGCGTCAGTTTGCGGCATGGCCGCCGGCGGCAACGGGCCGAAGGTCTCCTCGGGGCAGTAGGCGTCCACATCTCTCAGACAGTCGTTCACGTTGCCGCCCTTCGACTCCTTGTCGCGGATGTCAGCAGGGGCGTACGCGTCTACGTAGGCCGCTTGGCACTCGGCGGCCGAGGAGAAGTTGTCCGTGAACCCGCTGTTCGGACAGCGCGCCCAGTCCGCGCAGTATTTCTCGAAGAACTTGTTCGCGTTCTCGCCCACGGTCGCGTTCGGCCCGCAACCGGGAAGCGAGACGGCAATCAAGGCTGCGGTGAAAACGAGGAGGCGCTTCACGGCGCACCTCCCGCGTTCGCCGAGGACGATGCAGGCGGCGAAGGAGGCGGAGTCTCAGGCGGATCTCCCTTGTGGCGCTCGTTGGCTCGGAGCACGCCATCCCACTTCGAGGCGGGAATGTGGTGGTACTGGGCGTAGGGGCGGCTCGCGGGCTGGACGATCCCCTCGGACCAGAAGCAGATCTCGTTGTTCTCCCGCATGTTGGCGAGGAGCTCGTCTTTCTCCGCGATGGGCACGGAGATGAAGCTCCATGCATCGACGACCGCATATCGGTCGGCGGGGATCCGTGCGCTCTGGAAGGCCGCCAGATCGCGTTTTTCTGTTGCCCCCGGCTTGAACTGCGTGTCCTGAAAGTCGCGTGGGAAACAGCAGAACTTCACCTTCTTGCCCATCGCGTCCTGCCCACGGGAGTATCCGGGTCTGCCGACAAGATCCTCGTAGCCATCGTTGACGCGGAAGTCATTCCGCATGGCGGCGCGCTGCTTGCGCAGGTTGTCGCTGTACTTGCCGATCTGCTCGAAGATTCCGGCGCATCCAGTCAAGGCCGAGACGCCGACGCACAGCATGAGCGCGACGCCTTGGGAGGTGGTGGGCATGGGCGTGGTAACCGCGCGGCTTCCGGATCTGTCGAATTTGGTACGTTCCGTGAGCATGTTGGCGTCAACTTTGCACTCTCTCTCTTGTCAATTATTTTTTCCGCCGTGGGCCTCGCGGCCGACGGTAGACCATACTCGCGCGGTACCGTCGAGCAACGGTTGCCAGCACGACGCCGCCGCGGCGCGTCGCTCCTCCCACCGGCGGCGTGGGAGCGCGTGCCGGATGATTGGAAGGCGCGCCTGCGAGCAGCCGCACCGAAGTTCACCCCCGGATGACGAACTCGAGCCCGGTCCTAGCGCCCGAAGCGCCGCACGGATCTTCGACGACGGACGGCGTGGACTCGGCGCGGTGAAGGCAGGCCCGCTCGCCGGCATCGGCGCGCTGTCGCTGCGGCCGGCCGCTGGCAGGGCCGGGATCCGCACGGTGTTGGGCGCCGCGCTCGCGAAGCCCGAGGCGACCTGGGCCACGCCTTCGTGATCGGCGCCGCAACCCACGCTTGGCAGACTCTTGGCACCGCGAGCGGCCAGCGGTTTCTGGCCAGGGCCAAGTGCCTGATATCTTTGGTGGGCCAAGGCAGACTTGAACTGTCAGCCAACGGATTTTGGAGTACCCCTCTGGGGATCTCGGAGACGCGCCAAATTGTCGCATTTCTCTCGTGTTTCCAAGGGGTTGAGCGGTGGACAGGAGACGACCGATGGAGGCCCGTTTGGACCCCAGATTTGGCAGAGTCTTGGCACGCGAGCGCCGTCAGCCGAGCGAGTCCCGTCACGTGCCGTCGGGGCGGGGCAACCATGGCCTCACGTCGACGCCCTCGATCCTTTGGCTCGCGATGACGTCTCGCACCACGTAGGCGGGTGAGAGCACCGGATGTCCCTCACGCGCCACTCGGTCTGCGCGGATGCGGCGCAGACGTTCCCGGCGAGCTTCTGCGGTGAGGCGCAGCCCATCGACGGACCTGCGGAACCCGTGCTCTTCGAGCAGAGCAATCACGTCGGGCACATTCAGGTCGAGCATCGCCGCGACCTCGTCGACGGAGGCGTGCCCGTCGGCGTACGCGCGGCCCGCCGCCGTGACGGCGCTTTCGTCTTGGTGGGCCTGGTGCTCGTGAACGGGCCGCGGCGGGAACATCATGAAGGTCATCCTTCAAGGCACGCGACACGAGGCTAACGAAGCGCGGCCCGCCACCGGTTCCACCAGGTGGGCACGGGACAGCCGCAGGCAGCCATGACGTCGTCGAGCGCCTCGGCGTCCATGTTCGCCTCCTCGCGGAGCCGCCTGAGGAACACCGGCACACCGAGGATGCGCTCGCCACGGGCGTGTAGCTCGCGCAGTGCGAGCCAGAGCCCGTTCTTGTCGTTCGCGACGAAGGTCAGGGTGTCGTCCACCGAGGCCAGGGCGACGCTCGCGCGCTCACCCTTGTCGCGCGTTACCGCGAGATCGGGGACGAGCTCCGTGAGAGCTGCGTGCGCGGGCGTCCCGAGGTCGATCGTGCGGACGACGATCTTCGTCCTGGGCAGCCACTTCTTGAACTGCCCTCCGAGCGTGCGGTGCTTCTCCGCTTCCTCACGCACCTCATCCACGATGGTCAGGCTCATCCTCTCGGAGGCCGCGCCCAGCTCCTCGTGCCGCCCGCGGTTCAGAAAGAACGACAGGATGTTGTTGTCGAGCAAGTACGCCATCACCGATCCCACGGGAGCGGAGCGAGGGGATCGATCCCCAGGGCGTTGCGTGCCTCGCCGTCGGTGATGAGCTGCGCCTCGTGCGCCTTCCTGGCCCTTCGCGACACGAGCATGCTCGGAGCACCCGCCGCCGGGAGCTCGGTCACCTCGACGATGGGCGCAGCCGCGCGTCGATCGCCAGCCACGAGCCACGAGCGAAGCTCGAGGGAGATGAACCCGTGGTTGGCGAGGTGATTCGCGGTGAGCTCGTAGGGCGTCCGGAACTTCTCGCGTGCCTTGGCGATGTACTCCTCCGCACGCGACGAGTCCGCCGTTTCCCTCGGCACGCCCAGCAAGTCGGTGGCCCCCTCGAGGGGGATCAGCAGCTCGGCCGCGAACGCTCGCGCCCGCTGCTCCGCCCGCAGGTCCCTGCGGTCCGACACGACGTCGACGACCATGTGCAGCCCCCCAGGAGACGGGTCGAAGAGCACGTGGCAGAGCTCGTGCGCGAGGTGCACGCGGGCGAGCGTGGCGTTCGCGGACCGTTCCGGATCGCGATCGTTCAGCACGACCGCGGCACCGCGGGCGTCGCGGATCGCGAGCGCCGTCACGCGGGTCGACTCGAGCGCGAGCACCACCACCGCGATCTCGAACCGCGACTCAAGGATGTCACGCAGGTCGCCCAGCGGGGCCTTCGAGATCCCGAGCTCTCTGCGCACCGCCCTCGCGAGCGCGTACCCGTCGTGGGCGGCGCTCTCGGGGCGATCTCCGCCAGCGGCGCGAGGCTCGAACTTCCCCGACCGCCACAGCCCGAGGGGCTCGCCGATCAGCCGACCGAGCTCGATCGCCAGCCGGCCTTGATCGAGGGCGTCGTCGAGCTGTGCGAGGTCCCGGTCCTCGAAGTCCATCACGCCTGCGTGGCGCAAGAACACGCTGGGCTCGGCGAGCACCTCCTCGCGACCACGAAGAAGGGCAGCGGGCACGAGCGCGAGAGCCCGCGCCACGCGATCGAGCTGGGTCGTGGACATCCCCCCCTGGCCAAGCTCGAGCGTGACGATGGACGTCCCGGGGACGGAGGTCCTCGTGGCGAGGGCTTCCGTGGAGAGGCCAGCGCGCTCTCGCGCGGCCCGCACGATTCGGCCGATCTCTTGGATCACGAACTTGGCCGATCCGTACCATGTTGCACGAGGAGCATCCACGGCAGCGGCCCTGCCTGCGGGACAGGGGGGCCGCTGCGGTATCACGTCGCCGCGGCAAGAACTCGTGGCCGGTCGTCTCGCCGCCGAAGACGCGGATGACCTTCCCCGAGGGAAGCACGCTGCGCTTGATGGCGTGGATCTGCGCGACGAGGTGCGACGAGCGGGCGGCATCGTCACATCGCGTCGCTGGAGCAGGATCTGGAAGTCCGTCGCCCAGCGCTCCTTCGCCTCCTTGGTGAAGTTCTCGCCGACCACCTTGATCCTCCCCCGCTTTCGTGGACAACCGTGTGTGGGTGACCGACGTGACGGCCATCTGGACGTCGGAGGGCTGGCTCTACCTCGCGGCGATGCTGGACCTGTCCTCGCGGCGCGTCGTGGGCTGGGCGACGAGCGCGACCAACGACACCGCCCTCGCCCTCGACGCCCTGCGCCACGCGCTGCGCACGCGGAAGCCTCCCCGTGGCGTCGTCCATCATTCCGACCACGGCAGCCCCTACGCGAGCGCCGAGGACCGGGCACCCGCCTAACTCGGCGTGCACATGGCGCCCAGGTCATGCGTCGGCGTACGCCTCCGCGACGACGCCCCCCGTCGACAGGCCGAAGCCGACAACCTCGCCTACGCCACGCGCGCGCCTCATGCCCCGCCGCCCCGTGCCCATTTCGCGTAGCCTCAACGTACGACCGTGATCGACGAAGCCCGCGTTCGAGACATTCTCCGCGTGTTGTGCCGCGTGCCGATCCCACGCGGTCAGCTCGTGCTCTACAAGCTGGCGCTCGCGTCGGGGCCCGCGGGGTTCACGAGCAACGACATGGGTCAGGCCGTCAAGCACGACACCGCTCAGCACCGCGGCTTGATGGCGGCCTACGCGGTCCGGATCAACCGGAGCCCCCGCGAGACCTACTCCACGAAGAAGCCCGGCGTCGATCTGATGTTTGTCCAGAAGTGGCAGGCACATCACTACACGTACACCCCGCGCCCGGAGTTGCTCGCGGCGATCGAGCGGCTCCCGACGCTCATGGCGTACCTCGAGAAGCCCCTCGCCGAGATCGTGGCCGGGGGCGCGCAGGCCCCGACCCTGCCGCCCGACGTGCCGCTCCACCCTGCGAAGCCCGACGCTGTCGCGTCGGCGCCGTGCCCCCAAGCGCCGTTCGACCAGATCCTCCGGAAGCTCAACGAAGGCGGGCTCTACTTCCCGGGAGAGACCGTCGCGAACGTGCTTCTCGCGTTGCAGGTCAAGCGCTTCGTCATTCTCACGGGCGTCTCTGGCACGGGCAAGACGCGCATCGGGCAGGCCATCGCGGGTCGGTTCCCGCTCACGCGCAAGGTCGTGGTCCCGCAGGAGCTAGACGAGCGCACGATGGTCGTCACCATCGCCCCCTACGTCCACAAGCGGCGGCGCATCGTTCTGCCAGCCGCGCTGGCCGCACAGATGCCAGGGGTTCTGCAACAACAGGGATCCGGCACCATCAAGGCCCGGTGGCCTGGCGGGACCGTCGATCTTGCGACCTACCGGATCGACGCGCTCGTGGTGATGTTCAAGGGGGAGTTCCGGAGGTGGATCGACGCGACCTTCAACGAGGGCGACCGGCTCGTCCTGCGTCTCGTCGGCCCCTCGCCGGACGGTCCGCCCGAGGAGCTCGTGTTCGAGCAGCCAGCGGCGACCACGGTGCGCGACGAACGGCTGTCGAACGCGGAGATCATCCCGGTACGCCCCGACTGGACCGACAACCGCGGGCTCCTGGGTTTCTTCAACCCGTTGACGCGTCAATACGTGACCACGCCGTTCCTTCGCCTACTCCTCGCGGCGACGGCCGAGGTGGTCCGCGCAACGCAGGAGTCTCGAGAGCCGCATCCGTTCTTCGTACTGCTCGACGAGATGAACCTCGCGCGGGTCGAGCACTACTTCTCGGACGTGCTGTCCGCGATGGAGTCGGCGGCTGACGGCGACGATCTGAACGGCGGCATGCTGCACCTTCATGACGAGGAGAGCCTGGAGGACGGCGAGGCAGAGGAGGAGGCCGCGGTCGTTCCGCGCCGCCTGCGGATCCCGGCCAACCTCTTCATCATCGGCACCGTCAACGTGGATGAGAGCACCTCCATGTTCAGCCCGAAGGTGCTCGACCGCGCGTTCACGATCGAGTTCAACAGCGTGGATCTGTCCGGGTTCGCGAAGAGCACCGTGGCCAGCGGCGAGCTCGACCTGCTCCGGTGGGACGGTCGGTTGGCGCCTCCCCGGCCAGCGAATCGGGAGGACTGGCGCTGGCTGATGGAGCACCGGGACGGGATGCTGGGCACGCAGGTCACCGCCCTTCACGATCTCCTCGCTTCGGGCAACCGCCACTTTGGGTATCGGGTTGCCTGCGAGATCGCCCGCTTCGTGCGGACCGCCGTCGAGCAGTGCGGCGAGGAGGAAGCGACCGTGTTCGCCGCAGGCGCAGCGGCGCTCGACCTGGCCGTCTTGCAGAAGGTGCTCGTGAAGCTGGCGGGCACGCAGGCCGATGTCGCGCGCCTGCTCGACGACCTGCTCTGGTTCACGATCGCGGGGAAGGGCGTCGACGACGCGGAGCGCGACATCAAGCTCTGGCGGCTCGACGCGGTAGAAGGCAGGGTCTTCCCGGTCGACGAGGCGTCCGAGCAGGTCCCCGTGTTTCCGCGCTCGGCTGCGAAGCTCTGGCGGATGCGTCAGCGCCTCCTCGAGCGCGGCTTCACCTCCTGGATCGAGTAGTCGTGCTCCACGTTCGCCGACACCCCGATGGGGTCGAACCACCGACGGTTGCGGGCGCGCTTCGCCTCGACGCGGAGTCGGAGTGGGTGGTCGAGGGTAGCCCTGAGGAGGTCGCGGTCGTCGTGACGGACCTGGGGGCCGTGGTGTGCAAGTGCATCGCGCCCGGCGTGGTGCTGCTCAGGTTCGGCAATAGCGTCGGTCGTATCGAACGCGCGGGTGGGCTCGGAGCGCTCTCGGTTCACTCCGGCAAGTGGACCGAAGATGACTACGACGCGCTGCTCGAAGATCTGTCGCGGGTCACAGCGGCGCTCCCGTTCGCATCGTCATCGGCGTCCTCCCTCCCGTACGAGCGGAGCGAGATCGACACGCAGGACGTGCTCTACCACGCGTTCATCTGGCTGCGGCACGCGCTGTTGCGCGAGAGCCGCGGCGAGCTTCGCGACGCCATCGAGGGCATCCTGCGACATCCCCATCGTCGGTTGGTCCGGATCTCCCGCGAGGTTCCCGTCGAGCTGGCAGGCCGACTTGGGGCGCGGGCGCTCGAAGATGTCGCGGCGGGCCGCTGGCCCGTGACCGAGAGCCGTCTCGGCTTCATCGTTGACGGGCGGCGCCTCCTCCCGGAACGCATGACCGAAGACCACCCCCGCGAGAGCGTGGACACCGCCGAGAACCGGTTCGTGAAGGCGTTCTTGAACGAGTGCGCGTGGGTCGTCGAACGCGTCCGGACCCACATTGGTGCGGGAGGTGACTCTCTCGCTCGGCGCGTTTCCTTCGACTGCGACCGCCTCGCCGAGATCCTGGGCCCCTGGCGACGGGCATCCATGTGGAGGGCGGTCGGCCCGATGGTGCACTTCCCAGCCTCGTCCAGCGTTCTACAGCGCCGCAGCGAGTACCGGGCGGTGCTCCGACATCACCTGATGTTGCGCCTGGGGTCGCGGGTACCGCTCGAGCCGACGATCACGCGCAAGCTCCTCGAGTCGAAGGACATCGCGACGCTGTACGAGCTGTGGGCCACCTTCACCATCGTGGACGAGGTGACGGCCATCCTCGGGCCGCCGCACGAGAGCGCTCGCGTCGTCGTCACTCACAGGACGGCATCGGTCTCTCGCGGCCTCGTGGTGCGGTGGGCTGATGGCACGGCGCTCGCGTACAACCACACCTACACCCGCGGCCAAGGCTTCCAGGGGAAGTCCCGATCGTTGCAAGTTCGACCCGACATCGCCCTCTCCGTGCCCGGCGGGCCAAACGCCGGCTTGCACTTGTTCGACGCCAAGTTCCGCCTCAAGGGCACGCTCGATCCCGAGCGCGAGGCCGAGGACGCGTCGTACCAGCACGACGACCTGCACAAGATGCACGCCTACCGAGACGCGATCCCCAACGCGCGGACGGCGTGGGTCGTGTACCCCGGAGGGCACGACGAGGCGTTCTTCGACGACGGCCGGCGTGGACTCGGCGCGGTGAAGGCAGGCCCGCTCGCCGGCGTCGGTGCGCTGTCGCTGCGGCCGGCCGCTGGCAGGGCCGGGCTCCGCGCGGTGTTGGGCGCCGCGCTCGCGAAGCCCGAGGCGGCCTGGGCCACGCCTTCGTGATCGGCGTCGCAACCCACTTTTGGCAAACTCTTGGCACCGCGAGCGGCCAGCGGTCTCTGGCCAGGGCTAAGTGCCTGATATCTTTGGTGGGCCAAGACAGACTTGAACTGTCAGCCAACGGATTAAGAGTCCGCTGCTCTACCAATTGAGCTATTGGCCCGAACCACACTTCCTGATTGTCACGGGACTCCTGGCTCGCGCCTTCGGTCCGAGGCGCGCCCGGCCCGATTCGAACGGGCGACCTGCGGATTCGAAGTCCGATGCTCTATCCAGCTGAGCTACGGGCGCCCGGGTCGGGGTGTCCGACCCGCGAGGGAGCGCCTTCGTAGACGGCGCCGCGCGGCTTGTCAAGCCCCTCCAGGTGGGGTCTAAAGAGAGCGCCCATGGCCGACCCGACCACGGAGAGGACCGAAGAGCGACGCGACCTCGTGCGGGCCGACCGCGTCCTCGCCGCGCTCGCGATCGCCGTCATCGCCTTCGTCCTCGGCAACATCCTCATGTACCGGTACGGCCGCGACCAGGGCATCTACGCCGTCGTCGCCGAGGCGATGCGCCAGGGCGGCGCGCCGTACAGAGACGCCTGGGACTTCAAGCCTCCCGGGATCTTCCTCGTCTATCGCCTCTCTCGGCTCGTCTTCGGCTCGGCCGAGTGGGGCATCCGCGCGACCGAGGTGCTCGCGCTCTCGTCGCTCGTCTGGGCGTACGTCATCCTGTCGCGTCGCGTCTTCTCGCGGGCGCTGCCGGGCCTCCTCGGCGCCGCGTGCGCGATCGTCATCCACGGGCAGCTCGAGTTCTGGCACACGGCGCAGCCCGAGAGCTTCGGCGGCGTCCTCCTCGCGTGGGCCATCGTCCTGTCCACCTGGGAGCCGGGCGCCTCGGCTCCTCGCGGCGCCTCGAGGGAGCTCGGCGCGTGGGTGGGAGCGGGCGCGCTCTACGCCGCCGCCGCGCTCCTCAAGCCGCCGCTGGGTGGAGGCTTCGTCGTCAGCCTCGCCTTCGTCGCGGTCCGCGTGCACGCTCGCACCGCCGAGGGGTCGCGCGCCCGCGCCGTGGGACGCCTCGTGGGCGCCTTCGCGCTCGGCGGTGCGCTCCCCGTGGCGCTCACCTTCGTCTACTTCGCCGCGAAGGGCGCGCTCCACGATCTGTACGACACGCTCTTCGTCTTCACGCCCTACTACACGAAGCTCTCCTTCGAGCGACGGTGGCTCTGGGCGTTCATCTACTATGCCTTCGAGCAGCTCTTCACGGGGCTCTCGTCGTTCATCCCGGTGGGCGTCCTGCTCTTCTTGGGGCTCCGCGAGACCGGCCGTGGCGAGAAGCTCTTCTTCCTTCACGTCGGGGGCGTGGTCGTCGTGCAGCTCGTCGGGATCGCGCTCCAGGCGAAGTTCTTCCCGTACCATTACGGCGCGGCGCTCCCGCTGGCGGCGCTCCTCGCGGGGATGGGCGCGTACAAGCTCTGGGAGCGCGTCCGATGGGGCGGCTACGGCCTGCCGCTCTTCGTCGCGGCCACCTGGCTGACGAGCGAGGGACGCGGCGCCACGCGCGATCTGGAGGACAAGTACTGGGATCGCTGCAAGCTGCGCGTGGCGATGCTCTTCGACCACGAGCGCGCGCGAGAGACCGAGGACCACCTCTACAGCGTCGCGGACGTGAACAGCGGCGCGAACCGCGACGTCGCCGCGTGGATCGCCGAGCACACTGCCCCTTCGGACAAGGTGTTCATCTGGGGCTTCGAGCCGGAGATCTACGATCTGGCTGGGCGGCGCTGGGCGAGCCGCTACATCTACAACGTCCCGCAGCGCGTCGCGTGGGCCGCCTCGTCGCGCGAGCTCCTGGTGCGGGAGCTCCGCGAGAGCCCGCCCGCCGTCCTCGTCGTCGAGCACCGCGACGTCTTCCCGATGGTGACGGGCAACTCACGCGACAGCCACGACTCGATCGCGTACTTCCCCGAGTTCGAGGACTTCCTCCACGGCGGATACAAGAAGATCCACCGCATCGAGGACTTCGATCTCTACGTCCCGCGGTGAGCGCGCGAGCGCGCGGAGATCGACCCGGAGCGAGGCTCTCGGGCCAAGGCCGCGTGCGGAGCGGGAGCCGAGAGGATGCGGAGTTCTCGCTCAGGCTCTCAGTGCAGGCGCATGCCGGGCTCGGCGCCGTCGTCGGGGCGGAGCAAGAAGACGCGCTTGTCCGCGGCCTTCCCGGGCGGACCAGCGGCGACGACCATGCCCTCCGAGAGGCCGAACTTCATCTTCCGTGGCGCGAGGTTCGCCACCATGACGACCAGCCTGCCGACGAGCGCCTCGGGCGCGTACGCGGCCTTGATCCCGGCGAACACCGTGCGCGTCCCGTGCGGCCCGAGATCCATCGTCAGCTTCAGGAGTTTGTCCGCGCCCTCGACGTGCTCGGCGTTCGAGACGCGCGCGACGCGGAGATCGACCTTCGAGAAGTCGTCGATGGCGCAGACCCCGGCGAGCGGCTCGCCTTCGTCGGTCGGGGAGGGTGCTGCGGGCGGAGTGGCGGGGTCGGGGGTCTTCTCGGCTTCGATCATGGCGTGGAGCTTCTCTTTGTCGACGCGGGTGGCCAGGTGGACGTACGGGGCGACGGGGGTGCCCGCGAGGGGCGTCTGGGTGAGATCCCAGCGGTCCATCGGACACGCGAGGAGCTTCCCGGTGTCCTCCGCGAGCTTGGGAAGGATGGGGGCGAGGTAGAGCGCGATCTGACGGAAGAGGTTCATCACGACGGACGAGACGTCGCGCACGTCGTCGGCCTTGCCGGCCTTCGCGAGCGCCCAGGGCGCCATCCGATCGACGTACTCGTTCGCGCGATCGGCGAGCTCGAGGACGAGCCGCGTCGCCCGCGCCGAGTCGAACGCCTCGTACGCCGCCCCGATCTCGGGCCCCGCCGCCGCGCCCCGCGCGAAGAGCCCGTCGTCGTCCGGGTACGTGGGCGAGAGCCCCGTCGCCGAGAGGAACTTCGCGCTCCGGCTCGCGAGGTTCACGATCTTGCCGACGAGCTCCGCGTTGACCCGCCCCTCGATCTCGTCGAGCGAGAGATCGAGATCGTCCGGCCGCGGCCCCTGCTTGCTCGCGAGGTAGTACCGGAGGTGCGCCGGATCGAGCCCGCGATCGAGCCACGTGCGCGCGAGCACGAAGGTGCCGCGTGACTTGCTCATCTTCTCGCCGTTCACGTTCAGCATCCCGTGGACCTGCACGCGCGACGGGAGGGTCATCCCCGCCACCTTCAGCATCCCGGGCCAGAAGAGGACGTGGAAGTAGACGACGTCCTTGCCGATGACGTGGACGACGCGCGTCTCTGGGTCCTTCCAGTAGTCTTCCCAGCGCCGCCCCGTCTCCTCGGCCCACGCGCGGGTCGCGCCGATGTACCCGATCGGCGCGTCGAACCAGACGTAGAAGGCGTGCTCCTCCGCCCCCGGGATCGGGAAGCCGAAGTACGGCATCGGCCGAGAGACGTCCCAGTCCCGGAGCGGTTGCGAGAGGAAAAATCCCGTGAGATAATTGGCGATCTCGGGCTGGAGCCGGCCGGGCGTCCGCACGAACTCGTCGAAGAAGCCGTGGAGCTTCTCCAGCGTGACGAAGTGGTGCGTCGCCGTGCGGAGCTCGGGCGCCTCGCCCGAGAGGGTGCTCCGCGGCTCGACGAGCTCGGTCGCGGCGTACGTCGACCCGCACTTCTCGCAGACGTCGCCGTACTGATCCTTCGCGCCGCAGCGGGGGCACGTCCCCTTGACGAAGCGATCGGCGAGGAAGGTGCTCGTCGCCCGATCGTAGAGCTGCGTCACCTCGCGCGTGTCGGTATAGCCCGCGGCGCGGAGCGCCTCCCACACCTCGTAGCAGGCCGCGCGGTTGTGCTCCGAGTGCGTCGAGCCGTAGTGATCGAAGCGGATCTGGAAGTCGCGAAAGTCGCGGAGGTGCGCCTCGCGCATGTCGCGGATGACGTCCTCCTCGGCGCGCCCCTCTGCCCTGGCGCGCGCGGTGATCGCCGTGCCGTGCGTGTCGTCGGCGCAGAGGTAGACGCAGTCCTCGCCGCGGAGCCGCTGGAAGCGCGCCCACACGTCCGTCATCACGTACTCGACGAGGTGCCCGAGGTGGATGTGGCCGTTCGCGTACGGCAGGGCGCTCGTCACCAGCGTGCGGGGCATGGGCGCGGTCGCTTAGCACGAGAGCCCGCGCGAGCGGTGGCGCTCGACGCGGGCTCGTGCGACGCGGAGCTCATGGCGGCGGTCGACCGGGTCGCGCGCGGCGCCGCACACGTCGCCTTGCGCCGCGAGCGCCGCTCGGGGATCAGCGGAAGGTGATGTTCACGTTCGCGGTGAAGAACTGGCTCGAGTTGAAGTTCCAGTTCTGTGAGCTGCCCGGACCACGCAAGACCTTGTGTTGATCGGTGTTGCCCGCGTCCGCGGCCCAGCCGGCCGGGAGATCGGTCGTGAGCACCGCGCCGTCCGAGCCGGACGCCGCGTCGATGACGATGGGCGACGCGGCGGGCACCTCGAAGAAGATGTCCCCCTGCCCCGTGATGAAGGAGCCGGTGTCCGTGGCCGCCGGGGCGCCCGCGAGGACGCACACGATCTTCCCGAGCCCGCTGTTCGCGCTGACGCTGCGAGAGACGCCCCGGATGTCGAGATCGCCGGTCGCGGTCGTGGCCGTGAAGGCGCCGTCGAAGCCGACGGGGAGCTCGAGATCGACGCGCGCGGTGAGATCGGCGCTCGAGCCCGAGGGCGGGGCGACGGCGATGTCGATGAGCCCGGCCGAAGGCGTGATCGTGGGCGTGAGGCGGCTCATCTCGTCCGTCTTCGCCTGCTTCGTCTCGTCGGTCGTCGTGTTGAGCGGCGTGAAGCGGGCGATGAGCTGGTTGGTCGTCCCGGCCTTCACGGCGACGGACGTCCCGGCCGTCGAGCCGAGGCGTGTCGAGCCGCCCTTCACCGTCACGCGGATGGCGGTGCCTGGGGTCCAGTCGACCGCCTGCGTGATCGTCGTCCCGACGAGCCCAGCCTTGGTCTCGCACTGGGTCGTGCCAGAGTCCGTCTGCTTGCAGGCGCAGCCGACCTGGAGCGCGGCGAGGGAGAGGCCGAGGGCGATGGGCAAGAAATGGAGGGCGCGGGTCATCGTGTGGGCTCGTACGGAGGGGGAGAGCAGGACCTTCCTCACTTTGTCTTCGGGACCGACAGCCTGTGCTTCGCGAACAGATCGCCGAAGGTCCCGAGTGACCGAGGCGCCCGGGGCATCGGGTCCGGACCCTTCGCTCCCTTGGTCGCCTTCGCGCCTCCGGTCGAGCCGGCGTCCTGCTCTTGGAAGGTCTCGAAATCCTTGCGCTCTTCGTCGCGGCGGAGCTCGGTCACGGACAGGCGGAACTTCCCGTCTCCCTCGATCTTCGTGATCTTGCACTCGATCTCGTCGCCGACGGGGAAGGCCTTGTGGAGATCGGCCCCGCGAGGCAGTCCCGTCTCCTGGACGGGGAGCAGCCCTCGCCCCCGCTTGCCCTGGCTCCCCGCGAGCTGGACGAAGACGCCATAGCGCTCGACGCGGGTGACGTGGCCCTTCACCTTGAGGCCGACCTCGAGCAGGGGGCCCGACTGCACGGGGGCGGCCTCGGCCGTCGAGTCCTCGCCGCGACGGACGACGAGCGGCTCGAGGCGGATCGCGCCGGCCTTGCCGCCCATCTCGACCACCTTGGCGACGACGTGCGAGCCCTCCTCGACCGTGAGCTTCCCGTCCTTGGTCGTGAGCTCGCTGCGCTCGAGGTAGCCCTCTTGCTTCCCGTCGAGGGCGACGAAGATGGCGTCCTTGCCCACCTTGGTGACGACGACGTCCACGCGGTCGCCGACGCGCACGTGGGTGCGCTGGGGCACAAGCTTCTCGGAGCCGAAGAGGGCGGCGAAGGAGTCGTCGTCGGAGGACATGACCGAGCCGCCTCTAGCTCAACCGAAGGAGCGTGTCTTCGTCTGGTTCTCGTCGAGCATCCGCTCGACCGAGGCGATGGCGTTGTCGATCGCCTCCTGCACGAGCTGGTTCACCGTCGCGGGGGAGCTCTTCAGCGCCTCGTAGTACTTCTGTCGATCGGCCGAGTGGAGGATCGCCGGGGGCAGCCCGCCGCGCATGAGCAGGAGGTTCATGAAGAGGCGCGCGACCTTGCCGCTGTCGACCTGGAAGGGGAAGACGCGGATGATGTCGTAGTGCGCGCGTGCGGCGAGGCGGAGCATCGATCGGGACTTCTGGGTCTCGGGTGAGTTCACCCAGTCGACGATGGCGCGCAGCTTGGCCGGGATCTTCTCGGGGAGCGCGTACTCGTGGAAGTAGAGCCTGTGCTGCGGGACGTCGCGGCGGTAGCGGACGAGCTTGAGCTCGCCCTCCTCGGGGTGGAGGATCAAGAAGATCTTGCGGAGCGTGTCCACGGTGATCGGCGGCTTCACGGCGCCGATCGCGGCCTCACGCACCCAGGCGATCGCCTCGAGATGGCGCCGGATCTCCTCGCAGATGGGCTCGAGGTTCGCGTCCGTCGTCGTGGCCGAGGCGCCCGGGTAGAGCGCCAAGTCGAGCTCTTCGCGGGTGTACACGGTGCCCTCGAGCGCGGCGTCGTGATAGATCCACGACATGTTGAGCCGGTGACCGTACGCCCGGCGAAACGCCTCGGGGGTGTCGAGGAGGCGCCGCTCGGCGTCTTGCATGCGCTCCTCGAGCGTCTTGGTGCGCGGCGCGGGCGGCGGCGGCGGCGGCGCTGCGGTCGCTTTGACCTTGGCCTTCCCTTTGCCCTTCTGCGCGACGGCCTTCGCCTTCAGCTTGAGCGGCAGGCTCGTCGCGCGGCGGGTGATGAGCGGCTTGTCGAGCGTGGGGTCGCGCGGTGGCGGCGGCGGCGAGGCGGGCCTTGCGAGCCTTGGCTCCTTGCCCCCATCTCTCGCCTTCTTCCCTGCGGTCGCCGAGGACCCTGCCGGCGTCTGGGCGCCGACTGGCGCGATCCGCGCCTTCGTGGCCTTCTTGACGGAGGGCCGCTGGGCGGAGCCCTGTTTGGCGCGGGCGTCCTTCGCGGCGCCGCGCTTGGCGAGGACGGTCTTCGCCATGGCGTGCTTCGCGGGTGCCTCCTTGGCGGGCGCCTTCTTGCCGGCACTCGCGTTCGCGGGTGCCTCCTTGGCGGGCGCCTTCTTGGTGGAGCTCGCCTTCGCGGGCGCCTTCTTCGTGGAGCTCGCCTTCGCGGGCGCCTTCTTGGCGGGCGCCTTCTTGGCGAGGCTCGCCTTCGCGGGCGCCTTCTTGGCGGGCGCCTTCTTGGCGGAGCTCGCCTTCGCGGGCGCCTTCTTGGCGGGCGCCTTCTTGGCGAGGCTCGTCTTGGCGGCGCTCGCCTTCGCGGGTGCCTTCTTGGCGGGGGTCTTCTTGACAGAGGCCTTCTTCGCCGTCGGAGGGGTCTTGTCGCGGGGGGCCATGGGATGGGTGCCGGAACCGCCACGTTAGATCAGCCCATCTCAGATGACCAGCGCCGCGTGAGGCGCGCCCGAACGCCTCACGCGAGATGTGCGTCCGATGGGACCGAGCGCCAGGGCGGCGTGCCCGGGCCCGCGTCGGGCCGCTGGTCGTCGATGTCTCGGAGCTGCGAGGACTTCGCGAGCCCGCGCGCTCCGACTCGTGACCGGTGCGTGGCCTCGACGAGCCGACGGGTGAGGCGGCTCTCATCGTGCGGGCGGGCGTCAGTCCGCGAAGAAGAGGCAGGAGGGCTTCCTCGAGTTGGTCGCGATCCAGAAGGCGCTGCCGCCGCCCTTCTCCTGGAGGGCCACGAGCACGACGTCCGGGCGAGACGGTGTGCGGATCGCCTTGAGCTCGACGACCTCCCAGACCTTCCCCTGCTTGGTCCACTCGAGCCCCGCGATGTCCGCGCCCGTGGCGTCGGCCTCCTCGGCCGTCGTCCCGACGCGCACCTCGCAGGCCGTCGCCGCAGCCCCGTCGAGCACGACCAGGGTGCCCGGGCGCACGTCGCCCCAGCCGCGGTCCGACGCCAGGAGCTCCTTCAGCTCGTAGGTGCGAGGCTTCGACGCGCAGCCGAGCGTGGCAGGGAACGCGCCCAGCGCGACGAGGAGGATTGCCTTCTTCATGGGGCGGCTCATCATCAGAAGTACACCGTGAGGCCGTAGATGTTCTCGATGGGCATCGACACCGCCATGCGCTTGCCGGCCGACGCGTCGGCGGGGAGATCGATCCTGCCCGCGGACTTCAGGCGGTGCTCCCAGAAGAGCGCCCAGTTGCCGCCGCTGATCTCGTAGCGATTGTACACGCCGGTCTGGTACTCGCCCTTCTTCCACAGGAAGTTCGCGCCGATGCCGAAGGCGTCCCCTGCGTTCAGCATCGCGGCGAAGCCGTACTGGAGCTGCGTCTCCGAGCCGCTCCCGACGTTGGCCCCAGGCGGCTCGACCTTGAACGTGGGCTTGAGCTGGTTGTACGCTCCTCCGACGAACGGCTCGAGCACGAACGGTCCGACCTGGAGCGTGACGCCCGCATGCGCGATGCCCTCGTAGTGCGTGGCGCCGTAGTCGCCCTTCACGCTGAACATCGAGAAATCTTGCCCCACGGCGCCCGCGCGGAGCGTGCCTCGCACGAAGGGGCGGATCTTCTGCACGTCGGGGATGAAGAAGGTGTAGCGCCCGCCCATCGTCAGCATCAGACCCTTGATGCGGGTGTCCTCCGGCGCCTCATGGCCGTCGTCGATGCCGCGGAGGGTCTCGAGCTCGAAGCCGACGAAGGGACGGAAGGCGCCGAGCGCGCCGCGCCCACCGCCGCCCGAGCGCGAGCTGCTCTCGTAGGGCAACGACGGGAAGGTGACCGGGCGGCGCGTCTCCGCCTGGGCCCGAGCCGGGGACGCGAGGAGCAGCGCGCCGAGCGCGCCCCCGATGACGCACGGGAGAAGTCGAGGCATCCGTTTCGCCCACCCTACGCGCGTCTCGCTCGGCGGTCCATCGAGAAGGGTCCCGTGATACGCGGCGCGCTCTCCGATGCTCTCCACCCTGCGTGTCCGCAACTTCGTGCTGATCGAGGAGCTCGAGCTGTCGCTCGACGAGGGGCTGAACGTGCTCACCGGCGAGACGGGCGCCGGGAAGTCCATCGTCGTCGACGCGCTGTCGCTCGTCCTGGGCGGCCGCGGGCGCGCCGAGCTCGTGCGCGGAGGCTGCGACGAGGCCGAGGTCGAGGCGCACTTCACCGCGATCCCCGACGCCGCGCGGCGCTGGCTCGAGGCCCGCGATCTGGCGAAGGGCGACGAGGTCGTCCTCCGCCGCGTCCTCGGGGCGACGGGCCGCTCGCGCGCCTACGCGAACGGTCGGCTCACGCCGCTCGCGGATCTCGCCGAGGTGGCGCGGAGCCTCGTCGACATCGCCTCGCAGCACGAGAGCGTCGAGCTCACGGACCCCGCGACCCACCTGCACTACCTGGACGCCTTCGCGCGGCTCGTCGCCGAGCGTGAAGACGTCGCCGCCTCCGTCCGCGAGCTGAAGGGGCTCCGCACGGCGGTCGAGGACGCCCGCGCGACGCAGCGGAGCCGCGGGGAGCGCGAGGCGTTCTTGCGGTTCCAGCTCGCGGCGATCGAGGAGCTTCGCCCGGTGGGCGGCGAGGACGAGGAGCTGCTTCGCGAGAAGGCGCGGCTGAAGCACCAGGACCGCGTCGTCTCGGCCGTGTCGAGGGGCGCGGCGCGCCTCGACGGCGACGAGGGGTCGGCCACCGATCTGCTCGCGCGGACCGCAGCAGAGCTCCGCGCCGCCGAGGAGTACGAGCCGCGGCTCGGGCCGATCGCGGCGACGCTCGAGTCCGCCCGCGCGGACGTCGAGGACGCAGGGCGCACGCTCCAGAGGATGGGGGAGGGGCTCCAGGCGTCCCCCGACCGGCTGGCGGAGGTCGACGAGCGGCTCTTCGCGCTCGCGAAGCTGAAGAAGCAGCTCGGCCCCACGCTCGACGACGTGCTCGCGGCGGAGGCGCGGCTCCAGCGTGAGCTCGCGCAGCTGGACGGCGCCGAGGGCACGGTGGCCGAGCTCGAGGCGACGCTCGCCGCGCGGCTCTCGGCGGTCGCACGGAGCGCCGAGTCCCTCTCGCGGAAGCGAAAGGCCGCCGCGGCGACGCTCGGTGAGGGGATCACGCGTGAGCTGTCGCAGCTCGGCATGGGCGCGGCGCGCGTGGTCGTCGACGTCGCCCGGCCGCTCGCCCCCGCGGGCGCCGAGCTCGCGATCGAGGGCGCGCGGCTCACCGAGGACGGCGTCGATCGCGTCGAATTCCTGATCGCGCCCAACAAGGGGAGCGAGCCCCGGCCGCTGCGGAGGGTCGCGTCCGGGGGAGAGCTGTCCCGCGCGCTCCTCGCGCTGAAGCGCGCGCTCGCGGACGTCGCGCCGCGAGGGACGTACGTCTTCGACGAGGTCGACACGGGCGTCGGCGGCGCGGTCGCCGAGAAGATCGGCCTCGCGCTCGCGGACATCGCGCGTCACGGACAGGCGCTCTGCATCACGCACCTCGCCCAGATCGCGGCGCTCGGGGGGGCTCACTTCGTGGTCGAGAAGCGCGACGACGGCCGGGCGACCTCGAGCGGCATCCGGCGCGTCGACGGGGCGGCGCGCGTCGCCGAGATCGCGCGGATGATGAGCGGGCAGGAGGTCACGGCGGCGGCGAAGAAGGCAGCCAAGGAGCTCTTGCGCGGGAGATGAGCGCGCCGGGCGGCGGCGCGCATCCTGCTCGTCGCGGCGCGCTCGCCTCGCTCAGCGGCTCTATCGGTAGCGCAGGACCTCGTCCGGCGTGTCGAGATCGACGAGCTCGCGGGGCGAGAATGGCATGGCGATCGCGCTCTGCTCGTCGCGGCGCGCTCGC
>CAYNEK010000035.1:20537-33732 GCA_964396175.1 uncultured Polyangiaceae bacterium
CTCGCGGGGCGAGAATGGCATGGCGATCGCGCTCTGCTCGTCGCGGCGCGCTCGCGTCGCTCAGCGGCTCTGCCGGTAGCGCAGGACGTCGTCGGGCGTGTCGAGATCGACGAGCTCGCGGGGCGAGAATGGCATGGCGATCGCGCTCTGCTCGTCGCGGCGCGCTCGCGTCGCTCAGCGGCTCTGCCGGTAGCGCAGGACGTCGTCGGGCGTGTCGAGATCGACGAGCTCGCGGGGCGAGAATGGCACGGGGATCGCTCCGATCGCGTCGAGGACCGCCGCGAGGGATCTCCGCTCGCCGTCGAGGTGCGCCTCGGCGACCGGGAGCGTCGCGGCGGGGAGTCGCGCAAAGGTCGGGATCCAGCGCTCGCCGTCGTGCGCGGCGGCGGCGTGCCCTTCGGGTGCGGCGTCCCGGAGCCGCGAGATCGCCCGGGCGTCCACCTCGGGCATGTCGCACGCGACGGCGATCACGGTGCGCCCCGCGGCGTGGCGGAGCGCGGCGACCCAGCCCGCGAGCGGCCCGAGCCCCCGTGCCGCGTCCGCGATCCGCGGACCGTACGCCTCGACGTCGCCCACACGAAACACCGCGAGCCCCGCCTGAGAGAACGCGCGCTCGAGCCCCTCGACGATGGGGCGGTCGTCGCGCACCGGCAAGAGCCCCTTCGGCTCCCCGCCCATCCGGCTCGAGCGACCCCCGACGAGGATCGCCCCGACGAAGTCCGCGCTCACCACGCGTCGACGAGCCGGAGCACGTCGACCTCTGCGCCCGCCGGGAGCTCGGCCGCGTCCGGGGGCAAGACGGCGAGCACGTCCGCCGCCGCGAGCCCGACGAGCGCCGCCGACGACTGCTTCGGGTGGATCGTGACCAACCCCCTCGCGAGCATGCCCCGGAGGAACTCGGTTCTCCCCGGCTTCCTCCGGATGGGCGCGGCGAGCCGCGCCCGCTCGAAGGATGGGACCGCCGCGACGTCTCCCGAGAGCGCGCGGAGGAGCGGCGCGCCGAAGAGCGTCATCGTGACGAGCGCGCTCACGGGGTTCCCGGGGAGGCCGAGCACCCAGGCCTCTCCGCGTCGCCCGACGCAGAGCGGCTTCCCGGGCTTGATCGCGACCTTCCAGAAGTCGATGGTGACGCCGGCGCGCTCGAGCGCCGGTCTCACGACGTCGTGGTCGCCGACGCTGACGCCGCCCACGGTGAGGAGCACGTCGGCTCGGGAGAGCGCGTCGGCCACGCGCGCCTCCGTCTCCGCCGCGTCGTCTGCCGCGCGAGGGAGCCGCAGGACCTCCGCGCCGAGTCGCCGCGCGAGCGCCGCGATGGCGGGGGCGTTCGACTCCGGGATCGAGCCGGGGCGCGGGCCGCCGCCTGGGTCCCGGAGCTCGTCCCCGGTCGCGAGCACGGCCACCCTTGGCCGCCGGGCGACGCGGACGCGCGCGTGGTCCGACGAGGCCAGGAGCGCGAGCAGCGCGGGGTTCACCCGTGTGCCTCGCGCCGCGACGAGCGCGCCCTCCTCGAGATCGTCGCCGACGCGCCGGACGTGATCCCCCGGCGACGGGACGTGCTCCGTGACGAGGTCGTCGCCCTCGCGGCGGGCGCTCTCCTGGATGAGCACCGCGTCGGCCCCCGCCGGGAGAGGCCCTCCGGTGAAGATGCGCATCGCGGAGCCCGGCCGCAAGACAGCCGGCGCCGCGCCCGCCGCGGCCTCGCCGGAGACGGGGAGGCGCGTCGTCCCGGGGGCGAAGTCGCCCGCGCGCACCGCGTACCCATCCATGGCGCTCGCGGCGAAGGGCGGCATCGAGAGGCGCGAGACGACGTCCTCCGCGAGCACCCGGCCGTCCGCGTCCTCGACGGCGATCTCCTCGACCCCGAGCGCCTTCGCCTGGGCGACGATGCGGGCCCGGGCTTCTTCGAATGTCAGCATCGCGCGCAGCGTAGTCGCCCCGCGTGCTAGTGTCGCGTCGTGCTGACCGTGAAGATCCTCTACTTCGCCGGAGCGCGTGATCTGGTGGGTCTCGGCGAGGAGAGACTTCCGGTGGACGGCGGGGACGTGCGCGCCGCGGTGGCCGCGATCGTCGCGAGGCACCCAGCTATCGAAGAGCGGCTCCCGCACCTGCGCTTCGCGCGCAACGAGTCCTTCGCAGGGCTCGACGAGCCGCTCGGCGAGGGAGACGTGATCGCCGTCATCCCGCCGGTCGCGGGCGGCTGACCGTCCTCGACGCGCGGGCGCTCCGGAGCGACCGGCTGGCCACCGCTGCCGAGCTTGGACGCGTCCGCGCGGAGGTGCCGGACGGCGGCCGTGTCGGCGCGCGCGGACAGCCACCGCCGCGGAGCCATGCCTCGGCTCCTTCCCGGGATGCCTCGCTCGTGTGCGGTCAGCGGAGCAGGCGCGCGCCGAGCTCGAGGCCCCAGGCGCGCGCGTCGGCGTCCGTCGACGGCCACGAGGCGCGCTCCTCGACGAAGCGGGCGTTCGAACCGTCTTCGTCCGCGAGCATCGCGCGGAGATGGGCGCGCCCGTCGGCGTCCCGCACGACGTACGCGGCGACCGGGGTGCGGCACGAGCCACCGACGGCTGCCATGACCCCACGCTCGACGGAGACGGCGAGCCCGGTCTCCGGATCGTGCGTCACGCGGAGGAGCGTCAGGAGCGCGTCGTCGGCGGCGCGGCACTCGATGCCGAGCGCGCCTTGACCGACGGCGGGCAGCGACACCGCCGGGTCGAGCGTGTGGGTCGCCTCCGCGGCACGTCCGAGGCGCACGAGCCCCGCCATCGCGAGCACGATCGCGTCGATCTCGCCGTCCGAGACCTTGCGGAGGCGCGTGTCGACGTTGCCGCGCAGGGGCACGAAGACGAGATCCGGGCGCGCCGCGCGGAGCAGCGTGACGCGCCGCAGGCTCGACGTCCCGACCTTGGACCCCGAGGGGAGCTCGTCGAAGGACGCGCCGCTCCGTGAAACCCACGCGTCGCGCGGATCTTCGCGGGGTGGGACGGCCGCCAGGACCAGCCCCGGCGCGAGCTCGGCCGGGACGTCCTTGACGGAGTGCACGGCGAGATCGGCCTCCCTTGCCAGGAGGGCCTCCTCGATCTCCTTCAGGAAGAGGCCCTTGCCGCCGATCTCGTAGAGCGGGCGATCTTGCACCCGATCGCCCGAGGTCGTGATGTGCCTCTCTTCGAGCGTGAGCCCGGGGTGCATGCGGACGAGCGTCTCGGCCCAGGCTCGCGCTTGGGCGAGCGCGAGCGCGCTCCGGCGGGTGGCGAGGGTGAGCCTCATGCTCCGCGCTCCGTCTTCCCGTCGTCGCCCGGCTGCTCTCCGGTGTCCTCGATCAGGGTGACCTCCGGGAGCTCGAAGAGCTCGCGCACGACCTCCGCCAGATGCTCCCCACGCGGCTCCTGCGCCACCCGCTTCAGCCTCGTCACGGGGGCGTGGAGGAGCTTGTTCACCTGGGCGTCGAGCATCTGGGCGAGCGCGCGCCGATCGGCCTCGGGGAGGTGACGGAGCTTGCCGCCGAGCGATCGCGTGAGCTCCGCCTCGAGCACCGCCTTGGTGCGCTGCCGCAGCGCGACGACCGTGGGGACGACGCCACGCCCCTCCTCCCGGGCCTCGAGCTTCCTCGTCTCCTCGGCGAGGATCTCCTCGGCGAGCCGCGCCTCGGCGCCGCGGGACTGCATCGACTCCTTCACGATGCCCTCGAGATCGTCCACCTCGTAGCGGAACACGTTGTCGAGGTCGTCGATCCCGGGGTCGACGTTGCGAGGCACGGCGATGTCGATGAAGAAGAGCGTCTGCCCGCGCCGCGCCCGCATCACGCGCTGGACCATGGACCTCGGGACGATGAGCTCTCGCGCGGCGGTGCCAGCCACGACGACGTCGGCCGCGGCGAGCGCCGCCTCGAGATCGTCCCACGGGCGCGCGCTCCCCTCGTGGATCCGCGCGAGCTCCTCCGCGCGGTGGAGGCTGCGGTTCACGACGACGAGCCGCGCGCCCTTCTTGACGAAGGCCTCGGCCGCCGCCTCGGCCATCTCTCCGGCGCCGATGAGCAGCGCCGTCTTCTTCGCGAGGTCGGCGTAGATGCGGAGCGCAAGATCCACGGCGACGCTCGGGACGCTCACGAGCCCCTCTCCGATCGACGTCTCGGTGCGGACGCGCTTGGCTGCCGAGAGCGCGCGGCTGAAGACGCGCGACAGGACCGAGCCCACGGCGTGAGCCTCCTGCGCGGCGAGGAAGGCGTCCTTCACCTGCCCGAGGATCTGAGGCTCGCCGACCACCACCGAGTCGAGGGACGCGGCGATGCGGAAGAGGTGCGCCGTCGCGTCTCGGCCCCTCCGCGCGACGAGGTGCTTCTCCACCCGGGGGTCCCGCGCGTGCGTGACGAGGATCTCGGTGAGCGCACGCGTCGCGTCGGCGGGATCGACGCCCGTGCGCGGCGCCGCGACGAGCTCGACGCGGTTGCAGGTCGAGAGGACGACCGCCTCGGTCAGGGTGGGGTGTGCGACGATGCGCGCGAGGAGCGGCCCGAGCTCGGCCTGCGCGACGGCCGCGCGCTCGCGGATCTCGATCGGCGCCGTCTTGTGGGAGAGCCCGACGCTGACGATCACGGCGTCCTCGCGAGGTAGAATACCACGAGCGACGCCGCGACCGTGAAGCCCGCGATCGTCCCGTACGCCGAGCGTCGCCCCCGCCAGCCGAGGACCGCGCGCAGCAAGAGCACCCCCGCGAAGACCGCCCAGGTGGTGTACCCGAGCAGCGTGCGGATGGTCTCGGCCGACGTCCCCGACTCGAGCTTCGACGCCCACACCGTGCCGGAGACGATGCCGAGCGTGAGGAGCGGGAAGCCCATGAGCAAGAACCGATGCAGCGCACGGTCGAGCGCGTCGAGGGGCGGAAGGCGCGCGGGCGGCGGGCGCTTCTTGCGGAGCCCGTGGTCGACGACGAGGTAGAGCCCCGCCGCGCCGCACGCGAGCAAGAAGAGCGCGTCCCCGATGACGTTCGCCGCGATGTGCAGCGTGAGGAACGCGGGGGAGAACCGCGGCTCGCCGTGCGGGATCCGCGCGAAGCGCGTCCCGAGGAGGAACGTGAGCCCCACGGGCGCGACGAGGACCCCGAGCGCGTCGACGCGCCAGAGCGCGCGCGCGCCGAAGTAGCCGACGACCGCGACGAGGACCGCGACGCTGAGCGCGAAGTGGACCGAGTCGATGGGGCACGCCTTCATGACGAAGCTCGCGACCGCGATGAACGCGAGGTGCATCACCCCCGCCGCGCCGAGGAACCACGGCCCGGCCTGCCGCGGCACGCGCGCCTCTGGCCGCACGAGCGGGACGAAGAAGGTGACGATCGCCGCCGTGTAGAGCAGGACGCCGAGCGCGAGGGCGCCGATCTCGAGGGCCTCCACGTCGCGGCTAGCCTCCCCCGAGGAGCGCCCGAAGGAGCTCCTCGTCCGACGCGGCCTCGCCGCCTCCCGACGCGGCCGCGTGCTCGGAGAACGGCGTCGCCGCGACGCCCAGGAAGCCCGGCACGACCTCGTACGCGTTCTCGCCGAGGATCATGCTGTCGGACGCGAGCTCGGCGCCGAGCTCGCCGAGGTACGCGGTGCTCTTCACGCGGCCGACGAGATCGTGAGGATCGGTCGCGCCGGTCACCTCGGCGAGCACACGCACCGCCTCGACGAGGCGGTACGTGCGCCCCGACGGCCGCAGCGTCAGCCTGGCCTCGGAGAGATCGACCCGACCCTCCGACAGCCACGCGTCGAGCGCCTCTTGAGGGAAGAACACGCGGTTCTTGGCCACGTCGAGGGGGTCCCTAGCACGGAGTCTCGGGCGGGCGTGCGCTCGCGAGCCTCGGACGCGGGAGGCCCCGGTCTCCCGCGGGCTCTGCCGCTGGCTCCGGGGCGGGCGTGCGCTCACGAGCCTCGGACGCAGGAGGTCCCGGCCTCCCGAGCGCCGACCTCCCGAGGGATCCAGCGCGGGCGGTCGCGGCGGAGGCGCCCGCGATCGTCCGCTCAGGGGCAGTGGTACGCGCTCTTCGGCGGATCGACGGCCTGGTCCTCGGCGTCGACCCGGGTGAGGAGGCACACGTCGCCCTTGGGCGTGAGGTCGACCTCGTCGGGCGGCTGCCCCGTGGCCATGTGGACCCTCGCGAGCCCGTCGAACTCCGCGCAGAGCAGCGCGGGCGGCCCCCCATCCGTGAAGTAGTAACCGGAGAACGTGACGTTCGTCAGGTCGAGCGGGCGGAGGGAGATCGCGTTGGCGTCCGCGGAGAGCGAGGTCGTGACCGGCGTCTCGGTCTTCATCGATCCGTCCGCCGCGAAGACGAGCGGCGCCGAGAACGGCGGCGAACCAGAAGAAATGTCCTGTGCGGCGCGGCCCGTGGCGGTGAGCGCGCGCCAGGTCGCGGGCGCGACGCCGCCTGGGCCAGGGCTGCCCAGGTCGACGCGGAAGCGCAGCTCCTTCTTGATGTCGCAGGCGGACACGTTGGCGAGGCAGGTCGCGACGTAGACCCCCTCGGTCGGCGGCAGGGGATCGCTCGGTGTCAGCGGGCGGGGCTGCTCGGCGCTGCACCCATCCTGCGCGTGCCCTCCCGCCCCGCCTGCTCCTGGCTGTGCGCCGCGCAAGCCCGCGGTGTCTCGCAGCCAGTCGTCGTAGTCCTTGCTCGGATCGGGCCCACACCCCGACGCGGTGAGCGCGGCGAGCGCGGCGAGCGTGAGGACGGCACGAGCGGTGACTTTTGCGCTCTCGGGGGACCGCATTCTGGTAGAGATCTCTACCACAACCCTCTCATGCGGATCCCGCTCATCCTTGCGCTCACCGCCGTCGCCGTCGCGGCGCTCTCGGCTCGCGATGCGACGGCGGGCGGGTTCTACGTCGCGAAGTACGGCTCGGACCTGGGGAACCCGATGTCCCCCACCGTCTACGGCGTGCACATGAACCCAGGCGCGCTCGGAGGGCTCGAGGGCGGGGAGATCGTCGTCGACGGGACGGTCGCCGTGCGCTCGGCGTCCTACGAGCGGCCCGCGAGCGCGCTCTCTCCCTCGAGCCAGGCCAAGGACGACCCTCTCTACCGGGACGCGAACACCGGTCGCGCGACGCTCAAGAACACGCTCTTCTCCCCCTTCGTCGGCGCGGCCACCCACGTGGGCACGCGGCTCGTGACGGTCGGCTTCGCCTCGTACGTGCCCTTCGGCGGGTCTGCCAGCTGGGACCCGAACTCGAAGTACGCCGGCAGCAAGGCGGCGCCCGGCGCCGTCGACGGGCCGGCCCGATGGGCTGCGGTCTCGGGCTCGACCATCGCGTGGTACAATACGCTCGCGGTCGCCGTCACGGTGCCGGACAGCAAGGTGTCCTTCGGTGTGTCGGCGAGCTACGTGCGCCAGTCGGTCGCGCTCGCTCGTGCGCGCAACATCGACGGGTCGGACGACATGCGCGACCCGGCGGGACGTCTCCTCGAGGGCCGGACGCTGCTCGAGGCGTCCGGTGCGAGCCTCGCGCTCGGCGTCGGCGCGTACGCCGAGCTGTCGAGCCGGGTGCGCGCGGGGATCTCCTTCCTGGCGAGGCCGGGCTTCGGCGACTCGCGGCTCCCTGGGACCCTCGACGTGGCGGTCGGCAACACCCCGAGCCCCTCGCCGCGGCAGGACGTCGACTTCGTCGAGACGCTCCCCGACGTGCTCCGCGCAGGCGTCGCCGTCCGCGTCGCGAAGAGCGCGGAGCTCCGCGTCGATGGGGACTGGCAGCGGTGGTCCGCCATGCGGAGGCAGTGCGTCGTCGCGCGGGGCAAGGCGTGCGAGCTCCGCTCCGACGGCTCGGCCGGGGGCTCCTCGACGGACGTCCTCATCGGCATCCCACGAGGGTGGAACGACACCGTGGGGCTGCGCGTCTCCGGCAGCTTCTGGGCCGATCCGACGACCGAGATCTTCCTCGGGGTGCACGGCGAGACCTCCGCGGTCCCGCGCGCGACGCTCGACTCCGTCTACATGGACGCGCCGAAGCTCGGCGGCGCCGTCGGCGTCAAGAAGACCCTCGGGCGGTTCGCGATCGCGGCGAGCTACAACCAGGCGGTCTACCTGCCCGTCGACAGCTCGAAGGAGTCCGCTGGCCGCGACCTCGCGCCGCCGAGCCGATCTCCATCGACCGCGGGGCGCTACGATCAGTCCATCGTCTTCGTGAACGCCAACGCGAGCGTCCGCTTCTGATGCGGCGTGTCACGCAGATCCCCTTCGGTGGGGCGGACACCCTCGGGCGCTACGAGCTCGACAACGGCCTCGTCGTCTTGCACCTCTACGATCGGGAGGCGCCGGTCGTCGCCTTTCAGACCTGGGTCAAGGTCGGCTCACGCCACGAGAAGGAGGGGAAGACCGGCCTCGCACACCTCTTCGAGCACCTCATGTTCAACGAGGCCGAGGGCTTGCCGCACGGCGAGTTCGATCGGCGGCTCGAGGCGGCGGGTGCCGAGTCCAACGCCGGCACGTGGCTCGACTGGACCTTCTATTATGAGAGCGCGCCGAAGGGCGCCTTCCCGCTGCTCGCCGAGCTCGAGGCGACACGCCTGTCGAAGCTCGTCCTGCGAGAGCCGCAGATCGCGAGCGAGATCGAGGTGGTGGCCAACGAGCGCCGCCAGCGCGTCGACGACGACGTCGACGGGGCGGTGAGCGAGCTGCTCTACGCGACGGCCTTCCGGCGCCACATGTACGGCTCTCCGACGATCGGGTGGATGAAGGACATCCTCGCCTTCTCGCCCGAGGACTGCGCCTCCTTCTACGGGACCTACTACGCGCCGAACAACGCGACCCTCGTCATCGTCGGGGACGTGCGCGAGGAGGAGCTCGTCGAGGTGGTCGACCGACACTACGGGGCCCTCCGCCCGGCCACGATCCCGATCGAGGACGTGCGCCCGGAGCCGCCTCAGACGGAGGAGCGTCGGCTCGTCGTCGAGAAGCCGACGGCGGTCGAGAAGCTCGCGATCGGGTACCGGGGCCCCGCGCTCGGGGACGCCGATCACGCCGCGCTCTCGGTGCTCGCGGACGCGCTCTTCGGCGGCCGTGGCGCGCGCGTCCACCGGGCGCTCGTCCAGGAGAAGGAGCTCGCCATCGACTGCCGCGGGTGGGTCTCGACCTTCCACGACCCGGGGCTCTTCGACGTGTCCCTGTCGGCGCGCTCGGGGGTCGCCGCCGAGGTCGCGCTCGAGGCGCTCGACGAGGAGCTCGATCGGGCCGTGCGGGAGCCGCTCGACGAGGGCGAGCTCGCGCGGGTGAAGGCGCGGATGGAGCTCGGCACGCTCCAGGCCATGCACACGGCGGCGGGCAAGGCCGAGCAGATCGGCTTCTGGGACACCGTCACGGGCGACCCATCCGGGGTCTTCGCGCGCCTCGAGGCCGTCCGCAGGACGACGGTGACGGACGTGCTCCGCGCGGCGCGCCGCTACCTCGTGCGCGACGCGCGCACGGTCGTCTTCGTGCGCCCGAGCGGGGCCGAGGCGGCGGACGAGGGTGCGCAGGACGGCGAGGAGCAGGGCGCGTGAGGCTCCACGTCGAGACGTCGCGGGCGCTGCCCCTCGTGTCGATGTCGGTCGCGTTCTGCACAGGGAGCGTGTGCGATCCCATCGGCAAGGAGGGCGCGACGCGGGCGCTCGCGCGCATGATCCGCCGTGGCGGCGCGGGCCGCACCTCCCGCGCGATCGAGGAGGAGATCGACGCGCTCGGCGCGGAGCTGTCGGCGGAGGTCGGCCCGAGCCACGTGACCTTCTCGATGGAGGTGCTCGAGCGGAACGCGGAGCCCCTCGCGGCGCTCGTCGGGGAGCTCCTCGCGAGGCCCGGCTTCGACGACGCGGAGCTCGCGAAGCTCCGGCGCGAGATCTTGGCCGAGCTCGAGGAGGCGCGCGACAGCGATCGGCACCTCGCGTCGAGGGCGCTGCGCGGCCGTCTGTTCCCGGGCCACCCGTACGGGCGGAGGCTCGGAGGCACGCCCGAGAGCGTCCCGCGGATCGCCCGGGGCGATCTCGTCGAGCTCGCCGGGACGCACCTCCGCCGCGACGTCGCGGTCGTCGGCGTCGCGGGACACGCCGACGACGAGCGCGCCTCGCGCCTCGCCGGCCTCCTCGTGGGCGCACTCCCCGAGGCGGGGCCGAGCCTCCCGGACGTCCCCGAGCCGAGCAGGGTGCGGGGCGTGACGCTCGTCTTCGTCGACAAGCCCGAGCGCACCCAGACGCAGATGGCGATCGCCACCCTGGGGACGCACGCGCACGATCCCGATCACGTCCCGCTCCTCGTCGCCAACGACGCGTTTGGGGGGACCTTCACCGCGAGGCTGATGACCGAGGTGCGGGCGAAGCGGGGCTGGTCGTATGGCGCGTACAGCCGCCTCGGCCTCGATCGCCGCCGCGAGGCCTTCTCGATGTGGACCGCACCGGGGCGCGCGGACGCGGCGAGGTGCCTCGCCCTCGAGCTCGAGCTCCTCGAGGCGTGGGTGCGCGACGGGCTCACGGACGACGAGCTCGCCTTCGCGCAGGAGCACCTCGTGAAGAGCTCCGTCTTCGACGTGGACACCCCGCAGAAGCGGCTGTCCCAGATGATCGAGCTCGATGTGTACGGCCTCCTGCCCGACCACCATACGGCGATGTCGTCACGGATCTCGCAGGTGACCACGGCGGCGGCGCGGGACGCCGTCCAGGCGCGCATCGTGCCGTCCGAGCTCATCGTCGCGGTGGTCGGCACGAAGGACGACGTGCTCGGCGAGCTCGAGGCCGCGCTCCCGCGCCGGACCGAGACGGTCGTCGTGCCGTACGACGAGTGACGCGGACCCTCGCGCGCTGGGCGCTGTCGGTGGGGCTGGCCATGGTGACCTTCTTCGTCGCGGCGGAAGGCCGCGCCGAGCCGCTGCGCGTCTGGCACGCGTACAGGGAGGGGGGGCGCGAGGCCGAGGCGCTCGCCGCGACGCTCCGGGCTTTCGAGGCCTCGCGCCCGGGGATCACGGTCGAGACGCTCTCCGTCCCCTTCGAGGACTACGCGCTGAAGCTCGGCGCGGCCATTCCGCACGGCAACGGCCCCGATGTCTTCCTCGACGCGCACGAGCGTCTCGGGGACTACCGCGAGCGCGCCCTCGTCCAGGAGCTCTCGCTCGACGACGCCGCGCGCCACGAGATCGTCGACGCGGCGCTCGCGGCCGTCACCGTCGGCGGGAAGCTTTACGGGGCGCCGCTGTCGCGCAAGTGCCTCGCGCTCTATCTGAACGAGGCGCTCGTCCCGACCGCTCCCGTGTCGCTCGACGATCTGTTCGATCTCCCGAGGGCGCCCGGGGTCTTCGCGATCGCGCACACGGGGGGCTCCTCGTACGCTCACGCGGTGCTCGCGTCGGCGTTCGGCGCGGACCTGCTCGGCCCCGGCGTGACGTACGGGTGGCTGTCGCCCGGCGGAGAGCGATCGATCGACTGGCTCGCGCGTCAGACCGCCGCGGGCCGCCTCCCCGAGGACGCGTCCGGCGCGCTCGTGAAGGATCTCTTCGCGTCGGGCCACGCGCTCTCGGCGATCTCGGGCCCGTGGTTCGCCGGGGATCTTCCCGAGGGGCTCCGCTATCGCGTCGTCCCGGTCCCACCGCTCCGGGGCGGGGAGCGGTCGCCATCGCCTCTCCTCACGGTCGAGGCCGCGATGGTCTCGGCGCGCGCTCGCTCGCCGCTGGCCGGGGACCTCGCGGGCTTCCTCTCCGGGCGCGAGGCGTCGCGTCTCCGCGCCGAGGTGGGTCGGGTCGTCAGCGCGCTCCGGGAGCCGACCGACGCCGAGCGCCGCGATCCGCTGCTCGTCGCGTTCGCGAGGGCCGCCGACGGCGCCAGCCCGATGTCGACCAGCCGCGACATGCGCCTCGTCTTCGAGCCGAGCGATCGGGCGCTGAAGAAGGTGCTGCGTGGCGACGCGAGCGCGCACGACGCGCTCGTCGAGGCCAAGCGGCGCTGGGACGACGCGCGCCGCCCGCTCCCCGCCAGGCGCGATCCCACCCTGTACTCGATCGGGCTCTCGCTCGTCGCGCTCGCGCTGGCGGCCACGCTCTGGGCGCGCGGGAGGAGCGCCGCGTCGGCGACGTCGATCCGGCGCTCGCTCCCCGTCTATGCCTGGGTCGGCCCGACGGCGCTCTCGGTGCTGGTGCTCGTCGTCGGCCCGCTCGTGGCGGGGGCGCTCTCGTCGTTCTTCGCGGGCCGTGGCGAGGAGGTCCGCTTCGTCGGGCTCGCGAACTACGCGAACATCCTGACGGCCCGCGGAGGCGCCCTGTTCGGTGTAGGCTCGTTCTGGATCGTGCTCCTCGTCACGCTCCTCTGGACCGTGGCGAACGTCGCCTTGCACGTCGTGCTCGGTGTGTCCCTGGGGCTCCTCCTGTCCAGAGCGGACGTCCGCGCCAAGGGGCTCCTCCGGGTCCTCCTCATCCTCCCGTGGGCCGTCCCGTCGTACGTCACGGCCCTCGCATGGAAGGGCATGTTCCACCGCCAGTACGGCTCGATCAACGCGCTCCTCGCGGCGCTCCACGTGGAGCCCGTGTCGTGGTTCTCCCACTTCTCGACGGCCTTCTCGGCCAACCTCACAACGAACATCTGGCTCGGGTTCCCCTTCTTCGTCGTGGTCACGATGGGGGCCGTCACGACGGTGCCGCAGGATGTCCTCGAGGCGGCGACGCTCGACGGCGCGACCGCCGGGCAGCGGCTCACGAAGGTGACGCTCCCGCTCATCGCGCCCATCCTCGTGCCGGCGATCGTGATGGGCGCGACGTGGACGTTCAACATGTTCAACGTCGTCTTCCTCGTGTCCGGCGGGGAGCCCGACGGGGCGACGGACATCCTCGTCTCGGACGCGTACCGGTGGGCCTTCTCTCGCGAGGCGAGCGTCGGCTACGCGGCGGCGTACGCGGTGCTCATCTTCCTGCTCCTCGCCGGCTTCGGCCGCGTGGGGAAGCTCGTCGTCGAGGGTCGCGGCCGGAGGGCTCGCACGTGACCTTGGCGCCCGCCAGAGAGGACAACGCCTCACCCGAATGGACACGAGGGGATCGTGCTCGTGTGGGGGCGGCTCGGGCTGACGATCGGGGCACCTGGCCCGAAGGGACACGGGGAGATCGTGCTCGTGTGGGGGCGGCTCGGGCTGACGATCGGAGCACCTGGCCCGAAGGGACACGGGGCGGTCGCGCTCGTGTGGGGGCGGCTCGGGCTGACGATCGGGGCACCTGGCCCGAAGGGACAC
>CAYNEK010000035.1:33832-46982 GCA_964396175.1 uncultured Polyangiaceae bacterium
CGAAGGGACACGGGGAGATCGTGCTCGTGTGGGGGCGGCTCGGGCTGACGATCGGGGCACCTGGCCCGAAGGGACACGGGGCGGTCGCGCATGCCCGCGGGCCCATCGGACCCGCGAGCGGGACGTTGCGCCCGAAGGGACACAGAGCGATCGTGCGTGCATGCCGACGTATCGCGACTACGAAGGCGGCGTCGTGCGGGCTTGGACGCGGGGGAGGGTGTGTCGCGCGTGACGGACCGCCGCGGGCTCGCCGAGCGGGTGGCCGTGCACGCGGCGCTCTTCGTCGCCGTCGCGGTGGCATTGTACCCGGTCCTGTGGGTGCTGTCGCTCGCGCTCTCGTCGTCGCGCGTCCCGGAGCCCCGGGTGATCCCCCTTCCGTCCTCGCCGTCCCTCTCGAACCTCGCCGCCGTCGTCCTCGCACCGCACTTCCTTCGTCAATTGGCCAACAGCGTGGTCGTCTCGCTCGCGACCGCGGCGATGGGCTCGGTGCTGGCGCTGCCGGCGGCGTACGCGCTGTCGCGGATGGACTTCGCAGGGAAGCGCGCGGGGCAGGCGGCGCTCTTCGCGACGCAGATGTTCCCGGCAGTCGCGAGCGCCATCCCGCTCTACATCCTGCTCGCGCGGCTCGGGCTCCTCGACACGAAGCTCGGCCTCGTCCTCGCGTACGCGTCGACGAGCGTTCCCTTCTCGGTGTTCCAGCTCCGCGCGGCCTTCGACGCGGTGCCGCGTGAGCTCGACGAGGCGGCGCTCATCGACGGGGCGACGCGCCTCCAGGCCTTCGTGCGGGTGATCGTCCCCACGGTGCGCCCCGCCATCGCCGTCACCTTCCTCTTCTCCTTCATGACGGCGTGGAACGAGTTTGTCCTGGCCGCGACCTTGCTCGGGCGGGAGGAGGCCTTCACGCTGCCCGTGGTCCTGGCTCGGTTCATCGGGGAGCACGACGCGGACTGGGGGAGGTTCGCTGCCGGGGCGCTCGTCGTGTCGCTCCCGGTGATGGGGCTCTTCTACGCGACGCAGCGCCACCTCGTCGGCGGCATGACGCAGGGCGCCGTGAAGGGGTGAGCGGCTCGCGCCCAACCGACCGGCGCGACGGGGTGGAGGTCCAACCCGACGGGGATGTCAGGCCGCGAGCACCGGAGCGGAGTCGCGCGCCGTCCCTTCGCGCAGGAGGAGAGCGCAACGCGAGGACGCCGCCGTCCACGTCCTCGTGCCGCTCGGTCGGCGACACGAAGTGGAGTGCGCTACGGCGATGCTCGTGGTTCTGCCAGCGCACGAACGCGTCGACCCATGCGCGGGCGTCCTCCAGCGTCGCGAACGTGCGTGGTGGGAGCGGCGGCGTGTGCTTCACGACGCGGCACAGGGCCTCGGAGAGCGGGTCGTCGTCGCGGACACCAGGCCGACTGAGCGACGGCGCGACGCCGAGGCGCTGGAGCGTGGCGAGCACGGTCGCGCCGCGCAGCGGGCCGCCCATGTCGGAGTGCAGCACGATGTCGTCGGCGCAGGCGCTCTCGCGCTCGCAGCAGCGCCTCGCGAGGGCAGACGAGGGCTCGTCGCTCTCGCAGCCGAGCACGTCCTAGCACGACGATCGTGCAGGTCGACTGACGTGTCGTCGTGCCCGTCCCAGCCGACGATCGTGCAGGTCGCCTGACGTGTCGTCGTGCCCGTCCCAGCCGACGATCGTGCAGGTCGCCTGACGTGTCATCGTGCCCGTCCCAGCCGACGATCGTGCGGGTGGACTGACGTGTCGTCGTCCTCGTCGCCCGAGAGGGCCCTCGGCCGATCCACACAGCGACGCCGGCTGGGAACACCGCGTCGGCGAGGCGCGCGCGCCCCTCCGCGACGAGGGCGTCTTCGTCGCCGGCTCGGGCTCGCTCAGCGACACCCTCGGCGCGCTCGACTGGAGCGCTCCGGCTGGCCATGGACGCCCCGAGGCGCGCGCCTTCACCGATTGGGTCCTCGCGAGGCTCGGCGACGACGACACCACCGCGCTCCTCGGGTGGGGACGCGCTCCCTGCGCTCGCTTCGACCACCCATCTCCCGCGCGCTGGCTCCCCCTCCCCTTCGCGATGGGCGCGGCCTCCGGCTCCAGCGCTCCCGACGTGCTCAGCGCGGGCTTCGGGTACGGCGAGCTCGCGCGGCGCGTGCTCGGCGAGAGGACCGGGACTCGCCGCTTTGCCCTCTCTCTGTGCGAGCCAGCGGGGCGCGCTCCAAGGAGAGCGGAGAACGCCGCCTTCCCGTCCGATCGAGCCACCCGAGCTCGGTCGAGCCGCGCGCGCGGCTTGCTCAGACGCGCGCGCCGAAGCCCCCACCACGTCAGTCCACCCACACGACGCGGCCAAACCTCGAGGCTCTATGGAAGTTCCCTAGTCCTCGAATGGGTGACCAGGCGACGCCGCTGCCCTTCTTCATCGCGTAGAAGTTCATCCTCCACACGTCACCGGGCCGCGGCGGCGCGCGATGCGCCTTGTCGAAGGACGTCCACGGGATCGCGACCTCGACCGTGTAGCCCTCGTCGCGATCGCCGGGGTCGTCGAGGGTGCCTCGCACCCGCACCGCAGAGACGCCCCGCATCGACCAGTCCTCGTGACCAAAGGGCCCGTCGGGACCGCCGCGGGGCTCATTGTAGCGATCGAAGCGAGAGTCGAAGACGAGGTTCTCCGTCGAGATCTGGACTTCGTAGTAGTCGACGTTGTCCCCGTCGCCGTCCGGATCGATCATGATCTCGACGCACTCCTTCTCCCAGACGTGGGGGTCCTGCTGTCGCTTCTCGGCGGCGGTCGTCCCGCCCACGAGATCCTCGTCGCGGAGCTCGAAGGCGAGATAGAGGTGCTCGTCGTCCCAGGTGATCCGCGCCGCCCCTCCGACCGGGAGGGTATCACTCTCCGCGCCCGTCGTCACGTCGACGAACGGACCGGTCGATGACGCACGAGCCCACGCCGCGTCGTCGAGCACGCCGTCGACGACCGGGGGAGGTCCCGTCAGCTTGTGGACCTTCAGCGTCGGGACGTCCGGCACCGGCTCGGTCGTCTCGAGCCGCGCGATCGTCACGCGCCCCTCGGCGTCTCCGAGGCCGTTGCTCGGCGAGACGGGGCGCCCGTCCCGCGTCAGCCCGACGCGCAAGAACACGGCCTTCGGAGCGCCATCGGGCACGACGAAGCTGATCGGATCCGCGTACGATCGTCCCTTCGCAAAGGCAGAGGGCCCGAGCGCGGGCACCCCGGACGCTCGGTCCCGGAGTGGCCCGGCGGCGTCCAAGTTCGCGAGCTCTCGCCCCTCGGCCGTGACGAGCCGAGTCGTCCACGCGAGGCCGCGTGGCAGCGGGCTCATCGTCTGCCAATGGAGGGTGAGCGTCACGCCCTTCCCGCGCGTGAGCGCGCCCTCCGGCTCGACGGACCAGCCAAGGAGGCGCAGCGTGCCGAGCCAGGTCGCGATCGACGCGTGCGGCAGGAGGGGCGGCGGGACGTCGGCGACGTAGCGCCTCAGGTGTGGAGGGAGGTCCCGCGAGCGCGACGGATCGTCCGTGCAGCCCGAGAGCGCGAGCGCGGCGAGGGGGAGGAGGCGCGCCCTCACAGCCCCTCGACGAGCTCCTTCGTCAGCTCGCCGAGCTCGAGAAGCCGCTTCGCCGCGTGATCTCGCTGAAAGCGTGCGGCGTGCTCACGCGCGACGGGGATGAGATCGTGTCCCATCGGCCCGAGGACGTCGCTGCCCTCCGCGAAGACGATCTCGGTCGCGACGACCGGCTTTCCCGAGTAGTGCTCGATGAGATGGAGCGCTCCACGGCGCCCCTCGGTGAGCCACACCGTGAGCGCGCACTTCGGGGTGTCGAAGCTGCGGACGCCGCTGGGCCCGCCGATCTGCGCGAGGAACCGCGAGCGCTCGTCGATCACCATGCCACAGCGTGAGCAGCGAGGCTTCCGATCACAGCCGGCGGCGACGATGACGAGCGCCAAGAGGGCCGCGCGGCGAGAGACGAGCGAGATCACGGGAAGAGCGAGGCTCCGGCGAGCCACCTGTAGCGAACCACCGGCGCGGCGCACAGGAGGGCGGCGACGGCGAGACCGACGGCAGCACGCCGCCCAGCGGGGCGGCCGTACTCCTCGAGGAGCGTCGGCTCGGCCCGCCGGAAGAGCGTCGCCACCGATCGCCCGACGGCGGCGGCGAAGCCCACCCCGAGGCTCGCGAAGAGGCCCAGGCCGAGGTACCACCCTGCCCTGCCCAAGAGGCAATACACACACTCGTGCGTCGGGGTCTCGAACAGATGCGGCGCGACGTAGCCCGGCACCGCGACGGCGGAGAGCGTCACCGCCACCGCTCCGGCGACGAGCCCTACGTGCGCGAGCGCCGTGCGGCGCGAGAGCGCGGCCGCCGCCCCGATCCCCGAGGCCCCGAGGAGCGCGGCGAACGCGCCCCCATCGCCTGCAGCGCGCGCAGCGCCGGCGCCGCGCGCTCCAGCGTCCACGCTCGTCGAGCAGCACGACGCGACGACCGTGAAGTCGAGCTCGGCGAAGAAGCGCGCCATCGTCAGGAGGTCGAGGAGAGAGGCGGCGAAGGCCCCGAGGACCGCGACGGCGGCGACACGCACGATCGCGAGCCCTCGGGCCGCGTGGTCGAGCGAGAGGACCTCGAGCGCGACGAGGCTCGCGAGCCCGGAGCCCGCCGACACGAGCATCGCGAGCGTCCCGGTGGAAGTCGAGTGGACGACCCCAAAGCCGCACATCGCGCCCCGGATGCTCGGGGCCAGGACCCCCACGGTGAGGCCCGAGCCGAGCGCGGAGAGCACCGCGAGCGCCGCCCCCACCCGCGCGAGCGCAAACGAGAGCTCCGCCTGCCGCTCGAGGAGGAGCTGCCCCTCGGTCGAGCGCGACGCGCGAAAATGCGAGAGCACGCGGCTCGACGTCCACGCCGCGCGCCCGAGCGCCGCGGTCGCGAGGGCGCCCATCCCGAGCCGCACGAGGATCGCGGGATCGAAGGTCACGACGCGACCGGTGGCGAGCAGCGCTCGGGGCGGCTCGGGTGACGCAAGAGGGCCCCGGGGTCGCAGGTCACGACGCGGGCGCTCGGTCGTCGGTCACGAGCTCGCCTCGATCCAGCCGGAGCCCCCGCGACGCGCGCGCGCGGAGGCGTGGATCGTGGCTCGCGGCGCAGATCGCGAGCCCTCCCGCGGCGAGATCCCCGAGGAGCGCCAGGAGATCGTCCGTCCTCTCGTCATCGAGGTGCGCCGTCGGCTCATCGAGGAAGAGCACCCTGGGGCCCCGCACGAGCGCCCGCGCGAGCGCCACACGCTGCTGCTCTCCGCCCGAGAGCGTGGCCGCCCGGGACCCCGCACGATCCGCGAGACCGAAGCGCGCGAGCAGTCCATCGGCCGCGGCGTCGACCGACACGCCGTCCGGCACCGCGGAGAGGGTGACGTTCTCCCTCACCGAGAGCTCGGGGATGAGCGCGAGATCTTGGAACACGAAGCCCACGGTGCGCCTCCTGAGGACGGCGCGGTGGTGGTCTCGCAGGCGCGAGATGGGCTCTCCCGCGAGGTAGACCTCGCCCGACGTCGGGAGCAGCATCCCCCCGAGCACCGCGAGCAGGGTCGTCTTCCCGGCGCCGCTCGGTCCCGAGACGCACAAGAGCTCGCCGCAGGAGATCTCGAGCGACACGTCCCGCAAGATCTCGACGCGCCTCGCCCCGTCGCGCACACGCTTGGACACCCTCGAGGCGCGGACGACCGACGTCCGGGTCGCACCTTCATCGACCATCGTGATCTCCAAGACGCCCCCTCTATCCCGCGAAGCTCGGCCTCGGGCAAGCTCACCCGCGGATCGTAGCCACCCAGCCCGAGAGATCCTCGAGAGCCCGGCGCGCGAAGGCCTCGTAGCGCTCTCGCTTCGGCAGGCGCCGTCCGGCGAGCGGTGGCGTATGCGCCCACGTCACGTTGGAGGGCTGGAAGGGAGCCTCGGTGCCCCTCAGGTGAGCGAGCAGCGAGCCCATCGCGGTGGTCGACGGGACCGGCGCCCTCGGCAGGCCGACGAGCCGCCGCGCGAGGGCGACGCCGACCAGGAGCCCCGACGCCGCGCTCTCGACGTAGCCCTCCACCCCCGTGATCTGCCCCGCCAAGAAGAGCCCCTCGTGACCGCGGACGCCGAGGTCCTCGTCGAGCACCTCGGGCGCGTTCACGAAGGTGTTGCGGTGCACGGAGCCAAAGCGCAAGAACTCGACCTCCGCGAGCCCGGGGATCGTGCGGAGGACGCGCGCCTGCTCTCCGTACGTCATGCGCGTCTGGAAGCCGACCAGGTTGTAGGCGGCGCCGTGCGCGTCCTCGGGGCGGAGCTGCACGACGGCGAAGGGGCGCCGTCCGGTCCGAGGATCGACGAGCCCCACCGGCTTCATCGGACCGAACGAGAGCGTGTCCGGTCCCCGCGCCGCCATCACCTCGATGGGCAAGCAGCCCTCGAAGTAGCGCACCTCCTCGAAGGCGCGAGGCGCCACCTTCTCTGCGGCGAGGAGCGCCTCGACGAAGGCGCGGTACTCGGGCTCGTCGAGGGGGCAGTTGACGTAGGCCTCGTCGTCCCCCGGCGCGTCGCCCTTCCCGTACCGCGAGCCCTTCCACACGCGATCCCAGTCGAGCCCCTCGGCGGACACGATCGGCGAGATCGCGTCGTAGTACGCGAGGTGCTCCGCGCCGAGGAGCCTCGCGAGCTCGGCCGCGAGCGCATCTCCGGTGAGCGGCCCCGTCGCGAGGATCGTCGGCCGCTCGTCCGGGACCCGCGTGAGCTCTCGCGAGACGAGCGTGATCCGTGGGTGCGAGACGACGAGCTCCGTCACCCGCGCGCCGAAGCGCGCTCGATCCACCGCGAGCGCGCCGCCCGCGGGGACGCGCGTCTCGTCCGCCGCGCGAAGGATGAGCGATCCGGCCCGGCGCAGCTCCTCCTTCAACAGCCCGACGGCGCTCGTCAGCGCGGCCCCGCGGAGCGAATTCGAGCAGACGAGCTCCGCGAGATCGTCCGTCGTCTGCGCCGGCGTGCGGCGCGTGGGCTTCTGCTCGACGAGGGTCACCTCGACGCCGCGCTCGGCGAGCTGGAAGGCGGCCTCCGTCCCCGCGAGGCCTCCGCCGACGACGAGCGCCCTCACTTCGCGGCCTCGTGGGCGCGAAAGACGATGGTGCGCCGCGCCGCCGGGGCGCCCGCGACCGCACCTCGCACCGTGGCGCGCGCCCCGGGCTGGAGCCCGAACAGGCGAGGCTCGGCGTCGATCGACCACGGCTTGCCGTCTGGAGAGAGCGGCACGACGTACGGCGGCGACGGCATGAGCGTCACGGCGCAGACGAGCTGCTCCCCGGCGCGCCCGGTCACCTCTGCGCCCCCGGCCGTCTCCCGCACACCCGCGAGCAGCGTGGGCTCGAGCCCCTTCGCCGCGAGGCGGCGCGCGAGGACGAGGAGATCTCCCATCGCCGCGAGGAGCCGCTCATCCCTGGCCTCCGAGAAGGCCGCGAGGAAGGCGGGCATCGGCGCGACCGAGACGTGGTTCTTCGTGCGAAGGACGGGCGCGTCGATGTCGCGCGGCAGGATGCACACGGCGACCGGCGACCGGAGATCGTCCGCGGCCTTCGGCGAGCAGGCGAGGCCCCGGAGCGGCTGGTCTTTCGCGATCGAGTCGCTCGGCTCGCGGAGGATCGCGAGGAGCCTGTGCTTCGAGGCGCGCTGCACCTTGTCGGGGCTCTCGATCTCGCGCGGGTTGACGCCGCTCGCGACGAGCACCCGCTCCGCCATCGTCCTCCACGCGTCCTCGAAGACATACGCGGCGTGGCGCGGCGGCGCGCCCACGGCCTCGTAAAAATCGAGCGGCGACCCGCCCTTGCGCTCGAGCACGACGAGGGGCAAACTGTTGGGTTTGTGGAGCGTCACGGGCTGGGCCTTCCCGAAGCACACCGCGGCCCCCTGCGTCAGCTCCTTGCCCTCGAAGCGCACCCGAACGGACGCCTCGTCGGGGACCGTGAGGACACAGCCATCCTCGGTGTGCGGGAGGGGCGCCCACGGCTTCGCCTCCGGGGAGCGAGAGCTCACCCGGTAGCCCCGCGCCATCCACGCCGAGAGACCGACCGGCGGCTCGCCAGGGAGCGGGTCCACCGGCACGCGCACGAGCCAGGCGTCCAGCTGCTCGGCGTCGCACGCCGGCGCCCCCTCGGCCACGACGACGCCGTCCATCCGGGCCTCGCGCAGGACGACCACCCCCCCCGTCGCGGCGGCCGTGCCGCGGAGGACGCCGAGCACCGCCGTGCCCGAGGGATCTCCCTCGGCGACGTCGGGGACCTTCACCTCGAGGTCCTCCGCACCGCAGCTGCAGACGACCACGCGCGGCCCCGACACCACGCCGCCCGACGAGCGCGTGACCACGACCGTCGTCGGGGTGGCGCCCTTCGCGGCGACGAAGGCGACGCACCCGTCCACCGTCGCCTTCGCGGAGAGGGCTCGCCCTCGCTGGCTCGCGAGAGACTGCTCGACCCGGAAGCCTGCCTCGCCGAGCGGCGCGGCGAGCGCTTCGACCCTCCCGAGCGCCTTGCCCTGCCCCTCGACCCCGAGGAACACCGCGTAGCCCACCGCGCCGAGCAGCCCCAGCCCGAGCGTGGCCGCGAGCGCGAGACGGAGGGTCCTCGCCCTCGCCGCCGATCTCGCCTGCTGCCGCTCCTCCACGCGCGCGCGGCTCGCCTCGTACGCCACCTCTTGGCGAGCGCGCTCCTCGCGGCCATCGCGGCGCGCGGCGGCGGTGGCTCGCCGAGCCTCCTCCTCGGGCGAAGCGTCCGCGTCGTCGAGCTCGGGATCGAAGTCGCGCATCGAGCCTGGATGCTACTCGGGCCGAGCGCCCTCGCGCGCCAATCTTCGCGCCGCCCGCGTCGCCCATCGAGCCGGGACGGCGCACCCGGCCGCTGCGAGGCCAGCTCACGCCCCGTGCCCGAGCGCGGCCACACTTCGCGCAGCGTGCGCCGAGGCTCGTCCACGGTGGACGCACCCGGCCGCCACGAGGAAGGCTCGCGCCGCGCGGACGTCCTGCGCCGCGTGTCACCCCTCGTCAGTCGAAGATCGAGTCGGGGATGCGCGGCTCGGACATCTGCGCGACCTCCTCGGGCGTGATGTCCCGACGGTGCCCGCACTTCTCGGTCGCGCAGACGATCGCGGGCTGCTTCTTGCCGCCCCCGAGCGTCTGGAACTTCGCCCCGCACGACGGGCACGGCTCGGCGACCGGCCGCTGCCACACCTTGAAGTCGCAGGACGGCTCGGATGCGTAGTTCGAGCAGCCCCAGAAGGTACGCCCGCCGCGCTTCTTCGGGCGGATCTCGACGAGATCGCCGCCGCACTTCGGGCAGTGGATCCCCGTAGGGACAGGGCGGGTCCCGTCGCACTTCGGGTAGCTCGAGCAGCCGAGGAACGCCCCGTACTTCCCCTGCTTGAGGAGCAGCTTCGCGCCGCACTTGTCGCAAGGAATGTTCGTGGGTCGAGGGGGTGGGGCCTCGGTGCCGTCCTCGGCGAGGTTCTTCGTGTTCTTGCACTTCGGATAGCTCGAGCAGCCGATGAACCAGCCGCTCTTGCTCCACCGTCGCTGGAGCTTCCCGGTCCCGCAGGCCTCGCACGTCTCGCCCGTGTCGATGGGCTCGGGCGACCACTTCTTGCCGCGTTTCCCGGCGTCGAGCTGCGCCTTGAAGCTCTTGTAGAAGCGCTTCAGCATCGCGACGCGCTCGAGCTTGCCCGCCTCGACCTCGTCGAGATCCTCCTCGAGGCGCGCGGTGAAGCCCGGGTCGATGATGTCGAGCGCCGCCGAGACGAGCCCCTCGACGACGATCCGACCCAAGCTCGTCGGGCGGAAGCCCCCCGACGCGACCTTCTCGACGTAGTCGCGGGCCTGCACCTTCGAGATGATCTCGGCGTACGTGCTCGGCCGGCCGATGCCGCGCTTCTCGAGCTCACGCACGAGCGATCCCTCGTTGAAGCGCGCGGGCGGCTCGGTGAACTTCTGCTCCGAGAGGACGGGCCGCTCGCCCGTCAAGGAGAGCGCCTCGCCCTCTTCGAGCGGCGGCAGCTCGGCCGGACGATCCTCGGCCGCACGGTCGCTGTCCGGGGCCTTCTCGTCCTCCTCGCCCGCGAGCTCGGACTGCGTGTCGTACTGCGCGAGCCACCCCGCGCTCCGCAAGACGCGCCCCGAGGCGCGCAGGCCGTAGGTCACCTTCCCATCGGTCGCCGCGAGGTCGCAGCTCGTCTGATCGTAGACGGCCGGGAGCATCTGCGAGGCGACGAAGCGATCCCAGATGAGCTTGTAGAGCTTGTACTGCTCGTCCTTCAGGTGCTTCCGGACCTGCTCGGGGTCGTGCTCGAGCGACGCGGGGCGGATGGCCTCGTGCGCGTCCTGCGCGTTCTTCCGCGAGGGGAAGACGTTGGGCTCCGCTGGGAGCGCGCCCTTGCCGAAGACGCGCTCGATGTGCTCGCGCGCACCCTGGACCGCCTCGGGCGAGACGCGGGTCGAGTCCGTACGCATGTAGGTGATGAGCCCCACGGGCCCCCCGTCCTTGCCGAGATCGACGCCCTCGTAGAGGCTCTGCGCGACCTGCATCGCGCGCTTCGCCGTGAAGCGCAGGCGGGAGGTCGCGTCCTGCTGGAGCTTGCTCGTCGTGTAGGGCGCCGGAGGCTTGCGCTTCCGCTCGCTCTTCGTGACGGCCGTCACCCGGTAGGTCGCCGCGCCGAGGTGTCGCTCGATGGCGCGCGCCGTCTCGCCGTCGTGGACCTCGAGCTTCTTGCCGTCCGGGCCCGCGGCGAGCCTCGCGAAGAACGCGCGCTTCCCCCGGCCCTCGAGCGTCGCGCCGAGGTTCCAGTACTCCTCGGGGACGAAGGCCTCGATCTCCTTCTCCTTGTCGACGATGAGCCGCAGCGCGACCGACTGCACGCGCCCCGCCGACAGGCCGAAGGCGACCTTCGTCCAGACGAGCCCCGAGACGTCGTAGCCGACGATGCGATCGAGGACCCGGCGGGCGCGCTGGGCCTCGTAGAGGTTCTCGTTCAGGGGGAGCGGGTTCGCGATCCCCTCCTCGATGCCGCGCTTCGTGATCTCGTGGAAGAGGACGCGCGAGATGGGCGCCTTGTACTTCTTCAGCTCCTCGGCGATGTGGACCGCGATCGCCTCGCCCTCGCGATCGGGGTCGGTCGCGAGCAGGATGCGGGAGGCGTCCTTCGCCGCGCCCTTGATGTCCGCGAGGACCTTCTCCTTGCCCTCGATGACCTCGTAGGTCTCCTTGAACCCCTTCTCGATGTCGATGCCGAGCTTCTTCGGCAGGTCCTTCACGTGCCCCTTCGAGGCGAGCACCTCGTAGCCCGCGCCGAGGTACTTCTTCATCGTCTTCGCCTTCGTGGGCGACTCGACGACGACCAAAGTCCGGCCGTGCTTCGGCTCGGTCGACGCTGCTGCTGCTGCCTTTGCCATGCTCGAGTGCCTGGGATCTCCGCTGGGGGGCGGGAAAGGGGCGCGTCTACTAGCAACTTTCTCCGGGCTGAGGAGAGCCTTCCGACAATTCTTCAACATTTCAAGCAAGTACGAGCCACCTTCCCTCTCCGTCCGTGTCCACCCTGCCCTCCAGCTGGAGCTGGACGAGGCGGGCCTGGAGCTCGGCGACGGGCAGCCCGCTCACCGCCGCGAGCTCGTCGACGTGGGCCGGCCCCGGCTCGAGCGCGCGCTCGATCGGGTCGACCCGCGCCGCGGCCGGAGCGCGCGACGGCGCCGCGCAGCCGAGCCCCTCGAGCAGCGCCGCCACCGACGAGAAGGGGCGGCCACCGAGGCGCGCCTCGACCTCGGCCGCGGGACCGCCGAGCGCCCAGGGGGAGTGGGTGAGGACCCACACGGGACGACCGAGCCGCCGCGCCTGCGCCGTCGTGTTGCGCGCCCCCGAGTCGAGCGGGCACTCGACGAGCACGACCGCGTCGGAGAGCGCGGCGAGGACGCCGTTGCGTCGGAAGAAGGTCGGAGGCTTGGGCGGCGCCTCCGGGGGGACGACGCTGAGCACCGCGCCACGCTCGGCGGCCCGCCTCCAGAGGTCCTCCGCGCCGTGTGGATACGGGACGGAGAGGCCGCTGCCAGCGACGACGACGGTCCGTCCGCCCGCGGCGAGCGCCCCCTCGTGTGCGGCCCAGTCGACACCGAGCGCCCCGCCGGACCAGACCGAGAAGCCCGCTTCGACGAGCGACCGCGCGCAGCCCTCCGTGAAGCGCTCGGCCTGTCGGGTGGGCCTGCGCGTCCCGACGACGACGACCGCCGGGCCCGGCGGGAGCGTCCCCAGGATCCAGAGGGGCGGCGGGCTGCGCACGGCGCGGAGCCGCGCTGGGTACTCCGGCGAGGAGGGCGAGAGCGCTCGCATATCCTCCCGTCGTCCGCCCCTCGGCGATCGTTGCGAGCCGTGCCCCGGGGAGCGAGCCGCGGACGGCCCTCCTGCACCGACACGCCCCGATCCGACGGGGCTCTTGCAGTGGTCGTCGTGGACGTCCTTGACGCCCGTAAACCCGCACCGACACGCCCCGATCCGATCCGACGGGGCTCTTGCAGTGGTCGTCGTGGACGTCCTTGACGCCCGTAAACCCGCACCGGCACGCCCCGATCCGATCCGACGGGGCTCTCGCAAGAGCAGCGCGACGGGGATCGAACAGACCTGATGGAGCTTTCGCCGGGGCGAGCCTCCACGCGGCCTTGCCACAGAGGCTCATGCAGGGCAGGGTCCGCCGCTAGGAGACTCCCCTCGATGACCTACACCTCTCAGCTTCGTTACGCGCTCTTCGCCAGCCTCGGCCTGACGGCCCTCGTCGCCTGTGGTGGCGGCGAGATCGACACCGGAGACGTGGCCGTGCCCCCAGGCTCGCCGACCTCGGGCGCCGCGGGCAGCGGGAACAAGGCCGGAGCCGCCGCAGGCAAGGGTGGCGCAGGCCAGGGCGGCGCGGGTGCCGCAGGCAAGGGTGGCGCAGGCCAGGGCGGCGCGGGTGCCGCGGGCAAGGGCGGCGCGGGTGCCGCAGGCAAGGGCGGGGCGGGCGCCGCAGGCAAGGGCGGGGCGGGCGCCGCAGGCAAGGGCGGCGCGGGCGCCGCAGGCAAGGGCGGCGCGGGCGCGGGCGGCGCGGGCGGCGCGGGCCAGGGCGGCGTC
>CAYNEK010000036.1:0-45635 GCA_964396175.1 uncultured Polyangiaceae bacterium
GGTTGATCTTGACGTGCATCGCGATGCTGCCGTCCGCGGTGACGTGCGGCTTCACGAGGAGCTGGAGCTTCGCCTCCTGGAAGTTCGTCTGCACGCCCTGCGCCGTGATCTGCGAGAAGGGGATCAAGGTGCCCTGGGAGATGCGGGCCTCGCGGTTGTCCAGGGTGAGGATGCGGGGGCTCGACACGATCCGCAGCATGCCGCTCGTCTCGGCGGCCGAGAGCCTCAGGCCCAGGTTGATGGCGTTGTTGATCGAGCCGAAGGTGAGGCCGAGGGCGCCACCGGAGCCGGTGCCGGTCGCCGCCGGGAGGTTCACGGCGAAGTTCGGGTTCTGGATCGTCCGCTGGAAGGGCGAGAGGCCCGCCGTAGGGGTGTTCGTGTCCGAGGCGCCACCCGTCATGCCGATCGAGGACGGAAAGGCGAGCCCGGTCGGGTTGCCCGTCGCGGGAGAGAAGGTGGCGTCGCCGCCCCACTGGACGCCGACGTCGCGCAGGTACCGGCTCGTCGCCTCGACGATGCGGGCCTCGATGAGCACCTGCGGCGTCTGGGTGTCGAGCGAGCGGATGAGCTCCTCGATCTGGTTCAGGTTCCCGGCGATGTCGCGGGCGATGAGGACGTTCGTGCGCTCGTCGACCGAGATCGAGCCGCGCGCCGAGAGCAGCTCCTTCGCGCGGGCGGCGAGCTCCGGCGCCGCGGCGTACGAGACGGGGATGAGCCGCGTCTCGAGCGGCGTGAGATCGAGCTCCTGCTTCATCTTCGCGATGAGCATCTCGCGCTCCTTCTCGAGGTCGGCGAGCGGCGCGACGCGGATCATGTTGCCGGAGCGCACCATCCCCAGGTTCTTCGCCTGGAGCACGACGTCGAGCGCCTGGTCCCAGGGGACGTTGCGGAGGCGCAAGGTGACCTCGCCCTTCACGGAGTCGCTCGTCACGATGTTGACGTGCCCCACGTCCGCGAGGATGCGGAGCACGTTGTGCACGTCGGCGTCCTTCAAGTCGATGTCGACGCGCGCGCCCGTGAAGCGCCGCGGCCGCCCGTCGAGCGTGTTCGCGCGGGCCTGCCCGAGCGGTGCCCCGACGAAGCCGGCGGCATCACCCGCGGGGACCTCCTCCGCCGCGAAGCCGCTCTCCACCTTCGGCACACCGACGATGGCCTCCTCGCGGGCGACGGTGCGCGTCCGCCGGGCGACCCCGCCATCCTTCGCGACGCCCGAGTCGCGCGAGTCCTTCGCGCCCTTCTTCTGGAAGGTCCACGAGACGACGCTCCCCTCGCGGGTCGCGGTCGCGACGACGTCGTCGGCGTGCTCGGCCTCGAGGACGACCCCCACGTCGGTGCGGAAGGTGGAGACGGTCTTCACGAGCCCGCCGTACGCGGTGACGTCCAGCGTGCGCTCGAGATCCTTCGAGAGCTTCGCGCCCTTCAGCTCGAGGCGCGACTTCTTCCCCGCGACGCTCGCGGCGAAGGTCACATCCCCCGTCACCTCGACGCTCACGCGGTCGGCGTCGGTCGCCTTCGCGTAGCGCACGTCGCGGACGCTCGCGGGCTCGTCGGCGCGCTTCGACGCCTCGCGCCCAGGGGCTCGATCGACCGGCGCGCGCCCGTCGCCCTTCGAGAGGGTCACGCGGAGCACGTTCCCCTCGGCGCGGATCCGGTAGCTCGCGGCCTCGGTCATGCTGATCGTGACGCGCGTCGTCACCGCTCCACCCTCGCGGAACGCCTGGGTCACGACGCCCCCGACGAGCCCCGCGCGATCGCCGACGGGGATGGTCCCCTGGACGTCCGTCTCGGCGAGATCGATGAGGAGGCGCTTCTTCTCGTCGGTGAGGCGCGCCGAGAACCTCGGGCTGCCCGTCGTCATGATGACGATGTCGGCCGAGTCGCCTGTGTGCGAGACCTTGACGTCGGTCACCTTGGTGACGTCGGCGAGCGCGACGCTCGACACGACGATGGGGACGACGAGGGCGAGGGCGGTGAGGAGGCGGTTCGGCATCGGGGCCTTGGGAGAGAGGGGCGAGCGAGGGGGAAGCGTCATGGGCGCGGACTCTCCAGATTTCCTGAGGATCGTAGGCAGGGCTCGGCGAGGTGGGCCAACTTCGGGATGAAACAAAAGGACCGACGAGCGCGGCGCTCGCCACGTGGACGTCGAGGGTCATCCCCCTCCGGCGAGAGGAGGCGAGATGGGGGCGAGGACCCGGGGCCGTCGCGCTCGGTCAGCGGGAGCGGCCTGGGCCGTCGTCGACGCGCAGGGCGACGACCCGGCTCGAGGTCGGGACGTTGCCGCTCGTCGTGTCGCGCACGAAGACGACGTCGCCGTCCCGGATGCGATCGACCTTCCAGTTGACGTCGTATTCGGGGCCGTTGACGCCCGTGGCGCGCACGAGCTCGCTGCGTCCGAGGCGCTGGCCCACGGTGACGATGTGACCCATCCCCTGCGGGTCGACGAACATGGCGCGCGGCTGCGCGCCCGAGGAGACGATGGCGACGAGCTTCAGCTCGTCGAGCGCGTAGTTGGAGGCGATCGCGCTGATCTGGCGCGTGGACGGATCGATCTTCTTGTTGGCGATGAAGATCTCCGCGTACGATCGGAAGGGGTCGCGGTTGCGGTCCGAGGGCGTGAAGTCCTCCTGGCTGAAGTGGCGCTCGGCCGACGCCGACGCCGACGCCGACGGAAGCGCGGCCGCACCGCGGCGGGGCGGGGGCGGCGCGCCCGTCGACTGGACGACGGGGTCGTCGCAGCCGAGGCCAAGGGCGCCGAGCGCCAGCAGGACGCCGAGCGCCGCGGCGAGGCGGCCGCCTCGTGGGAGGACGGGCGGAGGGAGCGCTAGAGGGTCGAGGGGGCGGGCCATGTCATTTCGAGGTGGCGGTCCTGGAGCACGCGATCGACGCCGAGGCGGCTGGAGGGTCGAGGGGGCGGGCCATGTCATTTCGAGGTGGCGGGTGCGGGGGCGCCAGGCGCGGCGCCAGAGGCGGCGGGCCGCGCCGGGAGCGTCCGGAACGCCGTCGTGAGGCACTCGGTCTTCACGTTCACGTCGTCGCCCTCGCGCTTCGGATCGCTCATCGTGAGGTTCTCCACGTTGATGATGCGGTCGAGCTGGCTGACGCCGTAGACGAATTTGGCGACCTGGTGGAAGCGTCCAGACAGCGTGATCTTCATCGGGACCTTGGAGAAGAACTGCTGGGGGACCTCGTCCATCGGGTCCCACGAGTTCAGCGCGACGCCCGTCACGTTGGCGACCTGCTGCACCGCCGAGAGGAAGGAGGGGTACTCGGCCGTCTCGGGCAGGATCTTGTTGAGCTCGCGCTGACGCTGCTGCTTGTCGGTGAGCTCGGCGCGGTCGCGGAGGTAGGCGCTCTCGCTCTCCTTCGCCTGCGCGAGATCGTCGCGGAGCTTGGTCTCTTGCTGCTTGGCGTTCGCGATCTTCGACGACACCTCGGTGAAGAAGATGACGAAGTAGGCGACGAAGACGAGGGCGACCATGCCCGCGCCGAGGCCGATCTTCGCCGGGAGGGGCAGCCGCGCGAGGGCGCTCTGGGGTTTCTTCGCGTCCGCCATCAGTATTTGACCTTCGCTTGGAGCTGGAACTTCAACATCTCGACCTTGCTCTCGGTCTCCTTGATCTTCGTCGCCGGCAGGAGCTTTACGGACTCGAAGTAGGTGGACAGGGCGAGGCGCTTCGCGAACTCGGAGACGTCCTCCCCGTCGCGGGCGAGGCCCTCGATCGTGACGACGCGATCGGCCTCCTTGTACTGGAGGAGCCAGAGCCGCTGCGGGTCCCAGGTGGGGTTGTACATGGCCTGCGGGTTGTCCTTCCGGAGCTGGATGGCTTTGTCTGCGTCCATGGTGGGGCCACGCCCGGGGGAGAGGACCTGCGAGATCTCGAGGAGCACCGCCGTGGGGCCCGTCCTCGCCGACTGGAGGCGATGGATGGCCTCCTCGCGCTGGCGGTAGACGGCGAGCTGCGCCTTCACGTTGGCGTGGTCCGCGACCGTCTTCTGGATCTCCGAGATCTGGGTCTGGATCTCCTGGTTCGTCGCCAGCTGGCGCTCGAGATCCTTCAGCTTGAACTGGTGGAAGACCGCGAGGCCGACGGCCTGGAAGAGGAGGATCCCGGCGACGACGGCGAGCCAGATCGGGCTGCCCTCGGTCTGCTGGGCCTGTCGCTTGACCGGGAGGAGGTTGATGCGGATCATGCGCGCTTTTCCTTGTCCTTGCGCAGCGCGAGGCCGATCGCCACGGAGAGCTGGGCGCTCCTCGCCTGCACGAGGAGCGGATCGACGTCACGGGGCTCGACGGTCATCTTCTCGGTGGGGAAGAACACCTCGACCGGCACGCGGCTCCGCTTCTCGACCGCGGTCACGAGCTGGGGCAGGTTGGCGCTGCCGCCGGTCAAGAAGATCCGCGCGAGCTCGCCCTCGCCGGCGGTCGCGAGGAAGAAGTCGAGCGACCGCTGGATCTCGGCCGCGATCGTGTCACACATGGTGTTGACGACGTCGACGACCGCCTTCGGGACCATTCCGGCCTCGTCGGGCGTGCCGCACTTGTAGGTCTCGGCCTGCTCGTAAGGGACGCCGAGCTGGCGCTGGAGCTCCTCGGTGATCGCGTTGCCGCCCGAGGCGATGTCGCGCGTGAAGGCCGAGACGCCGCCGGCGATCACGTTCAGCGACGCGAGGCTGGCGCCCACGTTGATGATGGCGGTGATCTCCTGCTGCGGGAGCCCGCGCGCCAGCTCGAAGGCGTTCTGCACGGTGAAGGCGTCGATGTCGACGACGAGGGGGCGGAGCTTCGCCTCGCGGGCGAGGTTCGCGTAGTCGTTGATCTCCTCGCGCTTCGCGGCGACGAGGAGGAGGTCCATCTGGCCGGCCTCCGGGCGGCGGCGCAGGACCTCGTAGTCGACGTGGACGTCCTTGATGTCGAAGGGGATGTGTTGCTCTGCCTCCCACTGGATCTGCTCGTCGAGCTCCGCGGCGGTCATCAGGGGGACGGTGATCTTGCGGATGATCACCGACTGACCGCTCACCGACAGCGCGACGTCCCGCTGCTTGATCTTGTGGTCGTGGAAGAGCTTCTGGAGCGCCTCGACGACGGCGCCGGAGTTCATGACGTGGCCATCGACGACGGTCTGCGGCGCAAGGGGCTGGAACGCCACCTTGGCGAGGCTGTGGCCTCTCTTCAGCTCTCGGACCTGACAGACCTTGATGGAACTCGAGCCGATGTCCACGCCGACGAGGGATTTTCCTTCGGCCATACGCCAGGGAGCGTCGCATCTTCGGTCCGGGACGGCCAACATTCCGCTTTACGAAGGTGAGCGCTGGGCCTAGGTGGGCCCGACGGCGATGCGGTCTTGCTGGCTCCTCGTGCTGGGTTTTTCCCTTTTCTCGTCGGTCTCCGTGGCAGCCGAGGCGCGCCACACGGGGGACGGTGGCGAGCGGGTGCACACCGTCGAGGCCGGACAGACGCTTGCCAAGATCGCGAAGCGTTACGGGGTCACCGTCGAGGAGCTCGAGGAGGCCAATCACCTCCGTCGGGGGCAGAAGGTGCGCGAGGGCGCGAAGGTGGTGATCCCAGGCGGCGTCGCGAGGGACCGCGACCCGGGCGGGCACGGGGGCCGCGGCGACGGCGCGCGCAAGGACGCCGATCGGGATGTGGACGACGCGGACGGAGCCGCCGCCGCCAAGGGGAAGAAGAAGGGAGCCGTCGCCCGTGGGCACCTCCGACTCGTCCAAGACGGCGTCGTCTGGGAGGGCAAGGCGGTCGACGATCGTGGGCGCGCGACGAGGGCGGCGCGAGATGCGTTCGTGAGGCTGCTCTCGTCGGGGAAGAAGCGCCACGGCGTGAGCGCCGAGCTCATCGGCCGCGTGGTCGAGATCTCCGACCACTTCGGAGGGAAGGCGATCGAGATCGTCCGCTCGACGCCGGTCACCGACAAGCCCCCGAAGGGCTCTGGGCACGCGCGTGGGCGCGCGATCGATCTCCGGGTGACGGGGGTGCCCGCGGTCAAGGTGCGCGACTTCTGCAAGACGCTCACGAAGACCGGCTGCGGCTACTACCCGAGCGGAACGTTCGTTCACGTCGACGCGCGGGATCAGGCCTTCGCGTGGGTCGATCTGGCCAAGCCGGGCGCCCCGCCCCGCTACGAAGACGCCGACCAAGCGAAGCACGCAGAGCCCCATGGCAGCCCCGCCGATCCAAAGGTAGAGTCAAAGAAGACCTCAAAAACTCGCGCTGCAACCAATTGATTTTACATTGTCTTTTTGTGTATGATTGATGACGATGTCAGGTTGCGTCTCGCATCTAGGTCATATATGACCTAGATGTACCCGGGCGATTGGGCGGGAGGCGATCCGGCCGATCCCTTCTCCTTCGTCGCTCCGTCGAGCGGGACGACGGGCCTTCAGGCCACGCCGAGCACACGGAGGTACGCGGCTCGGATCGCCGAGGTCACCTCGCGGTAGCGATCGAGGAGCACCTCATGGGCAGGGCGTCGGCCGTCGCTGCGGAAGCCGAGGCGGCGCGCGAGGACCAGGAGCCCCGGCGCGCTCTCTTCGAGGAGATGCGACGACGAGCGGTGGACGATCTGTACCCGCTGCTCCACGCGACGCAGGAACTCGTAGCCCCCGCGGAGGACCGTCGCGTCGTCCGGGTCGATGTGCCCGGCCGCCGAGAGCCGAGCGAGCGCGCGGAGCGTGTCGGGCTCGCGGATCCCGTGCCCGAGCTGCGCCCACTGCACCGCGAACTCGACGTCGACGAGCCCGCCGCGCCCCGTCTTCAGGTTGTACCGCCCGGGGCGCTCCTTGCCGAGTTCCTGTTCCATGCGGAGGCGCATCCGGTGGACGTCCGAGGGGTCGGGCGGTCCGGCGGCGAAGACGGCACGATCGATGAGCTCCGCCGCCTCGCCCGCCACGCGCGCGTCCCCGGCGACGAAGCGCGAGCGCAGGAGCGCCTGACGCTCCCACGCTCCAGCCGCCGCGGCCATCGGCCGCTCGCCCGTCAGGCCGTGGTACCGCGCGAACGCCCCGAGCGACGTGACGAGCATCCCCTGCGTCCCCGACGGGCGCAGGCGCGCGTCCACGTCGTAGCCGGCGCCGTCCCGGTGCGGCATCGACAGGAGCCGCACCACGCGCTGCGCGACCCGCGCGAAATGCTCGTGGGGGTCCCTCGATGGCGGGGCGCACCCAGGATCGAACAAAAAGACGAGATCGAGATCGGAGCCGTAGCCGAGATCGCGACCGCCCAGTCGCCCGAGCCCGAGGACCGCGAGGCCGTCCCCAGCGCCCGCGACCGCGACCGCGTCGCCGAGCACGGCGTCCGCGATCTCCGAGAGCAGCTCCCCGACGCGCCCGAGCTCGACCTCGCCCGCCAGATCGGCGAGCGCGACGTCGAGGACGGCGCGGCGCTTCCCTCGGCGCACGGCGCCGACCACCTCCTCGACGTCGCCCTCGTCCACGACGAGCGCGCGCTCGGCCTCGATCTCCCACCGCACGTGCTCTCGGTCCGGGGGAGGGCGAGGCACGAGGACCCGCTCGGCCAGCTCTTGGGACGCGACGACGCTCTCGGACACGAGCGCGCTCGCGCCGAGCACACCGGCCAGCCGCCGCACCCGCGCGCGCTGCTCGGCGAGGAGAGAGGCGTACGCGAGCGGCGCCGAGAGCCGCGCGAACACCGACCGCAGCCCGCGCGCCGCGAGCTCTGGATCGGCGCTGCCGAGCACCTCGCCGACCAGCCACTCACCGAGCTCCGGGAAGCGCTCCACGCCCAGCCGCCCGAGCGGGAGATCGGGGCGTCGCGCGAGGATCGCGAGATCCTTCGCGATCTCCTGGGCGTGGCCCACCTCGAGCAGCTCCTCGATCTTGGCCCGCGCGCCGTCGAGATCGCCCTCCGCGAGCCGATGCGAGATCTCGCCCGAGGGGGACGTCCGACGAGCCCCCTCCGGCACGACGCCGTAGAGGTGCGAGCGCACGCGGCTTCGTACCTTGTCGACGAGCGCGATCAGCTCCGCCGCCGAGTCCAGCTCGATCGTCCGCGCGAGGCGCAGGAGCTCGGCAGGGTCGTCGGGGAGCAGGTGCGTCTGCGCCAGCGTCGACCACTGCACGCGGTGCTCGAGCTTGCGGAGGAGGAGGTACCCGTCGGCGATCTCGCGGAGCTCCCGGTCTTGCACGAGCGACGCGCCGTAGAGCCGCGCCAGCGCGTCGAGCGTCCCGCGTCGGCGGATCTCGGGCCGCTGCCCGCCCCACACGAGGCAGAGCGCCTGCACGAAGAACTCCGCCTCCCGGATCCCCCCTTCGCCCAGCTTGAGATCGCGCGACGGCGCCGACGACAGCTCCTCCCGCGCGCGCGCGGCGAGCCGGAAGAGCTCCGCCGCGATGCTCGGATCGACCCGCTTCGGGTACACGAAGGGCGCGAGCTCCTCGAGCAGGCCCTCCCCGAGGGCGAGATCACCGGCGACCGGCCTCGCGCGGAGCCACGCGGCCCGCTCCCACGGGCGACCGAAGCTCTCGTGGTAGCGGATCGTCGCGCCGGCGCTGTTGACGAGCGGCCCCGATCCGCCCTCGGGTCGCAGCCGAAGGTCGACGCGCAGCCCAGGCCCCTCGTCCGTGACCTCGTCGAGGAGCGACGTCAGCCTCCGCGCCACGAAGGACCAGTGCTCGTGCAGCGACACGGGGTGCTCCGTCGCGCCGTCGTCGCTGTCGTAGACGTACACGAGATCGACGTCCGAGCCGACGTTGAGCTCTTGGCCCCCGAGCTTCCCCATCCCGAGCACGACGAAGCTCGAGTCCGCGCCCGAGGCCTTGCGCGGAGCTCCGTACCGCCGCGCGGCCTCGTCGGACGCGTGCGCGAGGGCGACCTCGATCGCGGCCTCGGCGATGTCGCTCATCTCGCGCGCGGTGACGTCGATCGGCGCGCCACCGAGCCGGCTCGGGAGGAGCTCTCGGACGGCGAGGCGGAGCCGCTCGCGCCGCAAGAACGTCCGCAGCGCGCGCCCGACGTCCAGAGACGCGTCGACCTCCGCCGCGAGCGACGCGACCAGCCCCGCGCGCTCGCGTGGCGCCGTGTAGCCCTCGGTCGCGATCTCGTCGAAGAGCGCGGCGTGGCGCGGCAACCAAGCGCCGAAGGCCGGGAACGCCGTCACGACGAGCACAGCCAAGGCGCGCCCGAGCTCGCCCTCGACCTGCGCGGCGTCCTCTGCGGCACGAGCAGACCGGACGCCATCGATGGCCTCGGCCAGGCGCAGGAGCGCATGCGCGCTCATCGTGCACGCGACCGGCTCACGAGGGGAACCCGACGGGCACGTCGAGCTGCTCGACGACGACGTCCGCGCCCGTCACCGTGAGCCACGTCGCGTGTGCGAAGCCCGGGGTCGGTGGCTCGCCGACCGAGCCCACGTTGATGATGCGCACGCCCGCGACGAAGCGATCGAACGGGACGTGGCTGCCGCCGCACACGAGGAGATCGCAGGTGTCGTCGCCGAGCCCGAGGGCGAGCTCCTCATCGGACATGTCGTGGCTCAGCGGCTCGGACGGATCGCGCGGGCACCCGTGGACGAGCGCGAGCTCGTCGCCCGTCGGGAGCGACAGGCGCTCGACGAGCGGGAGCGCTCCGAGCCGGCGGACGGCGACCTCGCCGAGCTCGGCGCGCACCGACGCGACCTGGGCGAGCCGAGCCCGCTCGTGGTCCGAGCCCGGGGACACCCGCGCGAGATCGAGCGAGGCGACCGCGCGGTCGGTGAGCCCCTGCGTCATGAGCGCGCCCCTCCCGGTGAGGAGCCGCAGCGCCGCGAGCGGCTCGGGCCCCGGGAAGCAGTGGTCTCCCGCAGCGAGCAGTCGGTAGTCGCCGCCTCGGCGATCGGCAGCGAGGAGCACCTTGGCGAGCGCGTCGGCCCGCCCGTGGACGTCGGAGACACAGAGGAAGCGCATCGGCTCGGGCGTCAGCGTAACGGAACGTCACACGAGCGTCACACGCGAACCGTCACGGACTCGCCAGGCCCCGCCGATCACGCGGCCGAGTCGTCCCAGTCCATCTCCATGCGAAAGACCCGGCCGATCGCGTCCGCGAGCGTCGACTCCTCGCGCACCCGGACGAGCGACTCCCGGAGCTCTCGCGGCGGCGGATCGAAGGACGGCGCCACCTCGCCCAGCACGAACCCCGACGCGACGAGGGTGCGCTCGAGGTGCAACGTCTGCGGCGAGAGGGAAGAGACCGGGGTGGGCATGGGGGCAGGCGCCTTTCGTCCGAGCGTGGGTGAGCAAGTCACGGGCCAGGAGCCCGTGTGCTCGTGATGTCGAACGACCAGGGAGCTTCGTTGCTTCCCGGACGACGACATTCGGACGAGGCTCCGCGCTCCGCGCCAGTGGCACGACGAGCTCCTCACGCGCGCGCGTCCACACCGACGCCCAGCCGGCGCTCCACGCTGCGCAGCAGGCAGACGGCGAGCCCTCCTCGCTCCCAGGTCCACGCCCTCGAGGATCGTCGCGCCCGACGGCCTCGCGCGCTGCCGCGGACACGACGAGGCCGCGACCCATCGGACGCTCGAGCGGTCGGCGCGCCCGAGGCCTCGGGCGGGCGCGTCAGCGGAGGCGGACGCGTCCGCAGACGCCCGTCGCCGAGGCGACGCTCATCCCCTCGTCCACCCGGACCCGCGCGACGTGCGTGCACCCGAGGGACCGCGACAGGTGACTCAGCCCCTCGAGGACCTCGGCGGGGGACGCGCGCCTCCCGCTCCCCTTCGCCTGCACGAGCGCGATCTCCTCGAAGCCGTCGGGCACCGGCTCATCGGCCATCACGAGGTAGACTCCGCTCCCGTGGGCGGGCGCGAGCGGACCGGTCTGCACCGAGCTCGTCTCGAGCGAGCCACACCCCGCGAGCGCGACCGTCGGGGACGCCCCGACCAGCACCCTCTCGGTCCAGGCCCGCGCCACGCCCCCGAAGACCGCGCCGCGCCAGCGGCTCGTGAGGGAGCGCGACATCAGTCTCGATCCACCCAGAACGCCCGCCCGAGCATCGTGAGCGTCTCCACCTCGCGCGTCACCGTCCTCGTGCCGAGGCACGTCGTCTTGCCGCAGCCGTACGCATACGTCTCCACGTGCGTCTCGAGCTCGAAGCGCGAAGAGACGCGATCGACGAGCCCGCAGTTGCCCCCGAGCGCAGCGACCTGGCGGGCGAACTCGGGGACGAGCTCGTGGAGGAGCTCTCCATGGGCCTTCGCCTCGACGAGACCGACCTCGCGACCGGGTCCGGGGAGGCTCACGGCGCGGATCCAGACCGCCGCGACGGGCCCTCCTGGCGCGCCCGTCGCCACGCCGCTCCCCGTCACCGTCGAGCAACCGAGCCCGAGGAGCGCGGAGAGCATGAGGAGGACCGGGTGGCGGCGCAAGGCGATGCTCAGTATACAGGCCCAAGACCTCGAGGGAGGACCGCTCGACGTACGTTTCGCTTGCACTTGGAGCGAAAGCTCCTATAGTCCGCGCCCCCTCACGTCCGACGGGCCATGAAGCAAGCCGCGACGCTCGCGGCTCCTCCGACTCGGGCGAGGCAACCAAAGGCATCACATCCATGTACGCAGTCATCAAGACGGGCGGCCGCCAGTACAAGGTGCAGGCAGGCGAGCACCTCCGGGTCGAGAAGCTCCCCGGCAACCCCGGCGACAAGATCACCCTCGCAGACGTGCTCCTCGTCGGCGGCGACAAGCTCCAGATCGGTCAGCCGACGGTCCCCGGCGCGAAGGTCGAGGCGACCATCGTCGCGCAGGATCGCGCGCGCAAGATCATCGTCTTCAAGTTCCGCCGCCGGAAGAACTACCGCAGGAAGCAGGGGCACCGGCAGCCCTACACCGAGCTCAAGATCGACACGATCTCGGCCTGATACGAGAGAAGGAGACCTCCGATGGCACACAAGAAGGGCGGCGGGTCCACCCGCAACGGTCGTGACTCGAACGCGCAGAAGCGCGGCGTCAAGGTGTACGCAGGACAAGAGGTGACGGCTGGCAGCGTGCTCGTCCGCCAGGTCGGCGCCACCATCGCCGCCGGCAAGAACGTCGGCACCGGCCGTGACTTCACGCTGTTCGCGCTCGTCGACGGCGTCGTCACCTACGGCTGGAAGACCAACACCAAGAAGCAGGTGTCGGTCGTCGCGGCGGCGGGCTGAGGGCTCGCGCCGCGGCGCGCGGGAGTTCGCGTCCATGAAGCTCATCGCGGTCGATCTCGACGGCACGCTGCTCTCCCCCGAGGGCCGCGTCCACGAAGCCGACCGCGACGCGCTTTTGTCGGCGAGGGAGCGGGGACACCTCGTCACGATCATCACGGGTCGGCTCTGGTCGGGCACCCGCGAGGCCGCGCGGGTCATCGCCGTCGACCGGAAGCTCGCGTGCCTCGAGGGCTCGAGCATCGTGTGGGGCTCGACCGGCGAGGAGCACGCGCACCACCCCCTGCCCCGCCTCGCTGGCGAGGCGCTCGCGGGCTGGCTCGACGAGGCGGGGGCGGCGCTCTTCCTGTTCGCCAGCGACCGCATCGTGTGCGATCGGCGGGGCGAGGCGTTCCTGCCGTACGTGAGCGCGTGGTCCACCGAGGTCGAGGTGTCGGCGAGCACGGTCGAGCACGTCGAGTGGAGGAGCGACCGCGGGACGTCGGCGCTCGTCGCGGTGGGGCCCGCGGGCGTCGTCGAGGGCGCCGTCGAGAAGGCGCGGCGTGCCTTCCCGGGCGAGCTCTTCGTCGTGACCTTCCCGATCGGGCGACTCCCAGGCGATCTGCATGGAATGATCGCACGACGGGAGGGCGTCGACAAGGGCACGGCGCTCCGCGAGCTCGCGGGCGAGGCCGGGGTCGCGCTGAAGGACACCGTCGCCATCGGCGACTGGCTGAACGACATCCCGATGCTGCGGGTGGCGGGCCGGAGCTTCGCGATGGGGCAGGCGCCCGTCGAGGTGCGGGACGCGGCGACCGACATCGTCGCAGAGACGGGCGCGGTGGGCGGCGGGATCCGCGCGGCGCTCCTCCGGCTCGGCGTCCTGTGATGGCGGAAGAGCCTGCCCGCCCACCGTTCTGGCTCTCGTCGGCGCTCTTCGCGTGCGTGGGGGCGGGGTGCGTGGGCGTGATGCACGGCGTGCGCGATCTGCGGACGCTCTGGGGAGCCAACCTGGTGCCGGCGGCGCACGGGCCCGAGGCGTGGTGGGCGGACGTGGCGCGAGCCCAGATGGACGTCTTGCTGGCGCACGCGCGGACCGAGTTCCCGCTGGCGGTGGCGAACCTGCTCCTGTCGCTGGTCCTGCTCTTCGCGTCGTGGAGGACGCTCTCGCGGACGCCAGGCGCGCGGCGGTTCTTGGTGCAGGCGCTCGTCGCCAACGCGCTCCTCTCGGTGGTCACCTTCGGCGTGACGAGCGAGGCGCGCAACCAGGTGGCGATGGCGTTCGCCGATCATATGCCCCGCTGGGCGAAGGCGACGGGCGATCCCGTCGAGTGGGAGGACGTCGCGCGGACGATCCGCTTCCTCCAGAGGGCGGGGCTGGTGTTCGCGCTCGCGGCCTATGGAGCGCTCCTCTTCGCGATGACCGGCGAGTCGGCGAGAGCGGCGTTGCCCGCCGCGCCGGGCGCAGACGACGCGGGGGAGTAGGGCGCTGGCCGTCCGGGCACGACCCGCGCGGGCGCGCTCACAGACAGCGACCTCGTCCTCGACACGACCCCGAAGCTCGGCGAGGCTCGCACACGACGCGCTCACACGCGATGGATGCTCACGCACAAATCGCTCGGGCGCGCAGAAGAGCGCTCGAAATCCCACCCGCTCCGTGGGAAGCCACGCTTCGTGCGCCGCCTCGCCCTCGCCACCACGTCGCTCCTCGCCCTCTCGCTCACGCTCGTCGGAGCCTGCTCTTCGAGCGACACGGAGTCGTCGCCCGCGGCGCCCAGCGCCGGCGCGGGAGGCGCCGGAGGCGCGGGAGGCGAGGCCGGTGAGGCGGGGCAGGCGGGCACGCCCGTGACCGGAAAGGGGAACCCGAGCGACTTCCCCGCCGCGTCGGCCTGCCCACAGACCTGCGCCGACGCCTGCGCGAAGCTCGACGCCTGCGGCGGCGCCGACTCCGAGGACTTCCCGCTCGGCTCGCCCGACTGCCTCGCCCGCTGCTCCCTCGCCGAGAAGGGCCCGATGTGGGGGGACATCTCGAGCCACTTCAAGTGTTGCACGGCGCAGCCGTCGTGCGACGCCGTGAGGTCCTGCGGCGGCTGGCTCAAGGACACCTCGACGAGCGCCGCCTGCAAGAAGATGTGCAGCTGCTTCTTCGGCGGGATGGGCATCTCTGCCGCGCAGGCCGCCGGCGGCGCCCCAAAGGGATACGTCTTCGCCGAGCGCGCGCTCGCGGTCCAGAAGAGGAACTCTTCCGCACTCGCTCTCCCCGACGCCGTCACCGAGCGCCCCTTCGGCCGCTTCACGATGCTCACGGCGGCGCGCGAGCTGACCGACGGCGAGGCCACGTCCCTCGCGAAGGACGTCGAGACGCTCCCGACCTTCCGGGACGCGCGTGGCGGGCTCGCGGTCGCCACGGGCCGCGTCTTCATCCGCGCCGAGACGCCCGCGCGCCGCGCCGCCGCCGAGAAGCTGACCCGGCCCTTCACCGTGCGGTCGCTCTCGAAGCTCGGCTGGTCTCGCGGGCTCCACGTCCTCGAGCACGACGACGCCTGGGCCGCCGTGCGCGCGGTCGAGGCGCTCCAAGGCGCGGGCTTCGAGGCGGAGCTCGATCTCGTCCGTGAGTACCGGACCCGCTTCGCGCCGAACGATCCCAAGTACCCGGACCAATGGCACCTCCACAACACGGGGCAGAAGGGCACCGCGGCGGGCGTCGACGTCCGCGCCGACGAGGCCTGGGACATCACGCGCGGCTCCCCCGACGTCATCGTCGCGATCCACGACGACGGCGTCGATCTCGACCACCCCGATCTCGCGCCGAACCTGGCGCCCATCTCCCCCATCAACTGGCCCGACGACTGGCAGGCCCTCCGCGACAAGGGGCAATTCGGCGGCCACGGGACGAGCTGCGCGGGCGTCGCCGCGGCGAAGGGCGACAACGGCATCGGGGTCTCGGGCGCGTGCCCGGACTGCCGCATCCTCCCGGCGCTCCTCGGGCTCTCCACGGCAGGTGGCGCCTTCCAGGTGTCGGACGCCGACATCGCCCAGCACTTCAAGGACATCACGGACGCGGGCGCCGCCGTGATCTCGAACAGCTGGGGCATCCAGACCGGCGATGCGCGCTTCGCCGACTCGTCCTTCCCATCCCCGGACATCGCGATGGTGACCGCCGACGCGCTCGACTACGCGGAGACGAAGGGGCGCGGCGGCAAGGGCACGGTCGTCCTCTTCGCCGCGGGCAACGACAACAGCCCGCTCGACTCGACGGCGGCCTACAAGACCGTCATCGCCGTCGGCGCCGTCGACGACGGCGGCCTCAAGGCCTACTACTCGAACCATGGGCCCGAGCTCGACATCGCCGCGCCCTCGAGCGGCGGCCTCGCCGGCATCACGACGACGTCGATCCCCTACGGGGGCAACGGGGGCACGACCGACAACTTCGGGGGCACGTCGTCCGCCTGCCCGCTCGTCGCCGGCGTGGTCGGACTCATGCTCTCGGCCAACCCGGCGCTCACCGCCAAGGACGTGCGCGACATCCTCCAGAAGACCGCCACCAAGATCGATCCCGCCCAAGGAGCGTACGACGCCTCGGGCATGAGCGAGGTGTACGGCGCCGGGCTCGTCAATGCCTACACGGCCGTGGCGATGTCGAAGGGTCTTTGCAAGACGCCCGCCGAGTGTCAGGCGCCGAGCGACACCTGCAACGGCTGCAAGAAGGCCGCGTGCGAGCCGTGCCGGACGAGCGCCGAGTGCGCCGAGGGTGCGTGCCAGGCCGTCGCGGCGCTGGGGAGGTCCGTGTGCGTCCCCAAGGCCGCGAGCGGGGTCTGCCCGACCGATCACACGCTGGTCGGCGATCGCTGCCTCCCCTCGCGGGCCGCATGCGGGCTCTGCGAGGGCGCCGAGGCCGTCTGCAACGGTCAAGACGACGACTGCAACGGCGCGGTCGATGACGGCGCGGGCGCCTGCCAGGGCAATGGCTACTGCCCTGCCGGATCGTCCGACTGCGGCGCGGGGAGGGTCTGCGCGGGCGTCGGGTGCGCGAAGCAATGCAACAACGACGCCGACTGCGGCGGCGACATCGACTGCAAGGCGGTGAAGGACCGCTACGGCGCGTCCGACAAGAGCAAGAAGGCCTGCGCCGAGAGCAGCGTGGCCGGCTGCAAGATGGGCTGCGAGGTGCTCGCGGCGTCGCTGCCCCAGGACCAGACCGACGCCTTCGTCGAGTGCATGAAGAGCGGCAAGGCGAGCTGCGGCGCCGTGCACTCCTGCGTCGCCATGCTGCCCATCAAGTTCTAGGCGATGCTGCGCGCCGAGGGCGTCGAGGTTCGCCGCGGCTCGGTCGCCGTGCTCGCGGCCGTGAGCCTCACGCTCGCGGCGGGCGAGCTGGTCGCCGTCTTGGGCCCGAACGGCGCGGGGAAGTCCTCGCTCCTCGGCGCGCTCTCGGGCGTCACGCCGCTCGCGGCGGGGGCCGTGACGCTCGAGGAGCGCTCGCTCGCCTCGATGCCCCCACGCGCGATCGCCCAGCAGATCGCCGTACTCTCCCAAGAGACCCACGTCCCTCGGGGCTTCTCGGTGCGCGAGGTCGTCGCGATGGGACGCGCGCCCTTCCAGGGGACGATGCTGCTCGAGTCGCCCGAGGACCGCGCCGTCGTCGACGACACGCTCGCGCGCGTCGGGCTCGTCGAGCTCGCCGAGAGACCCATGGCCGAGCTCTCGGGCGGCGAGCGGCGGCGGGTCGCCCTCGCGCGCGCCTTCGCGCAGCGGACGCGGCTGCTCCTGCTCGACGAGCCCTCGGCGCACCTCGATCTCCGGCACGCGGTGCGCCTCTTCGATCTCGTCGCGCGAGAGGTCTCGGAGCGAGGCGTCGGCTGTCTCGCCGTCGTCCACGACCCAAACCTCGCGGCGCGCTGGGCGACCCGCGTCGTCCTCTTGCGGGCTGGACGGATCGTCGCCGACGGCCCCGTCCGCGACGTGATGACCGTGAAGCTCCTCCGCGAGACGCTGGGCGTCGAGTTCGAGGCGCTCGCGGGAGACAGCGAAGGCAGCCTACGGTTCTTCCCCTCGCGGCGGCCCCTCGCCTCGCCTTGAGCCCGGCCCGGGGCACGCCCCGAGCGGCCGGCGGAGAACCGCTTGTCGCGCCGCGGCGTGAGCCCCTACGATGCGCGCTCCGTGGCCATCCCCAGCGATCCCTCGAGGCTCCTCGTCCCCGGCGACTTCATCGCCGAGCGCTACCAGATCGCGCGGGAGCTCGGGCGCGGCGGCATGGGGGTCGTCTACCTCTGCAACGACAGGGTCTCGGGCGACCGCGTCGCCGTCAAGTGCGTCTTCCTCGAGAAGCAGAAGGGCGTCTCCAACGAGGCCATCTGGTTCCAGCAAGAGGCGCGGGCGCTCGCCGCGCTCGATCACCCGTCGATCGTGCGCGCGCGCGACTACGGCGCGCTCCCGGACGGCTCACCCTTCCTCGTCATGGATGCGCTGCACGGTCGCAGCATCCATGTGTGGAAGTACCTGACGAAGTTCCCCTGGCCGGTCCTCCACTCGGTCGTCGATCAGATCCTCTCCGCCCTCGCGCACGCACACGCGCGCGGCGTCATCCACGGCGACATGAAGCCGTCCAACGTGCTCGTCGATCCGCGCGGCGGTCTCGAGGAGCCGCACGCCTACGTGCTCGATCTCGGGCTCGCGTGGCTCCTCGCCGATCTCATCGATCCGCGGCTCGGCGAGGTGAAGCCCGACGAGCCGTCGATGCCCTTCGGGCTCGGGACGCCTGGCTGGATGGCGCCCGAGCAGATCCGCCGCGCCGCGCCGCACATCGGCCCCGCGACGGATCTCTACGCGCTCGGGAGCATCGTCTTCGAGCTGCTCACGGGGCGAGAGGTCTTCACGGGGACTCCGACCGAGATCCTCCGCCAGCACCGCGACGCAGACGTGCCCCCCATCGAGCTGCCTGCAGGCGTCCCCGAGGGCGTCGCGTCCTTCGTCACGAAGTGCCTCGCGAAGCGCCCCTGGCACCGCTTCCGCATCGGGGCCGACGCGCGCGCGGTGTGGCAGACCTTCCGCCCCGAGGGCCAGGTGCGCTGGAAGGCGCCCAACGTGAGAGTCGGCGACGAGACCGAGGATCCGGCGCCGTCGCTCCGCCCCGTCCCCTCGGCGACGAGCCCCGCGGCGTGGCTCACGCCTGGCATCTTGCAGCTCCGGCCGACGCCGCTCGTCGGTCGGCATGCCGAGCGCGCTCGGCTCCGCGAGCTCGCCGAGGGGGTCGCGGAGGGGCGTGAGCAGCAGCGGCTCGTGATCCTCCGCGGCGAGGCCGGGGTCGGCAAGACCCGGCTCGCCGAGTGGCTCTACGAGAACGTGCACGAGACGGGCCTGCTCACGCCGCTCCGCGTGCGCTACCGCCGCACCCCGGGGCCCTTCGACGGGATGCGCGGCGCGATCACCGCGCACTACAACCTCCGCGGCGTCGCGCGCGACGTCATCGAGCAGGCGCTCCTCAACGAGTGGGAAATCGAGCCGAACGACGAGCAGGGCCGCACCTGGGTCGCCGCCGCCGCCGCGTGGCTCCGCCCGCTCACGCCCGACGAAGAGGCCCGCGTCGGGCCCTCGGGCAAGCGCTTCTTCCTCGACAAGCCGGAGCTGCGGTGGGTCGTCATCCGGCACGTGCTCGAGCGGATCGCCGCGATCGGCCGACCTCTCCTCCTCTGGCTCGACGATCTCCACCTCGGCTCGGCCAACACCTTCTCTGGGCTCATGAGCCTGTACCGCGAGCGCGCGAAGCTCCCGATGCTCTACGTCGCGACGGCGCGGGACGAGGCGCTCTTCGCCGACAACGACGCGCGCGAGCGGCTCGAGTCGCTCGCTCAGGGGATGCCCACGACGACCCTCCACGTGACGCCCCTCGAGGCCGAGGTCACGCGGGAGCTGCTCGCGGCGTCCCTCCCGCTCGCCCCCGAGGCCGAGGCCGCCGCCGTCCAGCGCAGCCAGGGCAACCCCCTCTACGCACTCCAGCTCGTCCACGCGTGGGCGTCGAGCGGGCAGCTCGCGCTCGACGGGGACCAGTACCGCGTCCCCCCCGAGGCCCTCGCGAAGACCGCGAAGACGACCGCCGAGCTCTTCGACGAGCGGCTCGATCTCCTCCCGGCCGAGCTCCGACCCGCGGCCTTCGCGGCGGCGGCGCTCGGTGAGGTCGTGCAGGTCGCCGGGCTGTCGCAGTTCGTGACGCAGCTCGGGCTCGACGCGGGACGGGCCTTCCACGCGCTCTCGTCTGCGCAAATCCTCGTCTTGTCCCGCACGGGGCGGCTGCGGTGGCCCCACGGGCTCCTCCAGGAGCACGTCGAGGCGCGCCTGCGCGCGGCGCCCGACGCGAAGCGCATGTACGCGCTCGCGGCAGAGGTGCTCGCGAGCTACCCGGACGCGGGTTCGCGCCGCATCGTCCGGCAGCGGACCAAGAACCTCATCCTCGCGGGCGAGGACGACCGAGCGGCCACGCTCATGCTCGACTTCGTCGAGCGATCCTGGCACCGCGGCCGAGACGTCGGCTGGACCCACGCGGATCTCGACACCCTCGGCGGCCACGTCCCCGCGAGCCACCAGGCCGCCTACGCGCGCTGGCGCGCCGAGGTCGCCCGCCACCTCGGTCGGCTGCAGGAGGCGCGCGAGCTCGCCGAGCAGGCGCGGCGCGCCTACGCCGAACACAAGGACGATCTCGGCGAGGCGCGCTGTCTCCGCCTCCTCGCGCACATCGCGTCCGACCAGGGCGTCCCCGCGCTCGGGAGGATCGAGGCGGTCCTCGCGCACGCGAAGTTCGACGCCCTCGACGACGAGCTCGGACGCGCGCAGACCGAGGTGCTGCTCGGCGAGATCGAGTACCTGCTCGGCGATCACCGCGGCGCGCGGCAGAACCTCGAGGCCGCGACGAGGACCCTGCGCGCGCGAGGGGATCTGCTCGCGCACGCGCAGGCCTGCATCCTGCTCGCCTTCGTCGAGCAGGCCGTAGGGCGGCTCGAGCCCTCGAAGCTGCTCCTCGAGCGCGCGCGCGCCGACTTCGACGCCATCGGCTACCAGCTCGGCCTCGCGCAGTGCGACGTGGCGGTCGCCCACGCCCTGCACCGCGGGCACGAGCTCGAGGCGGCGTACGATCTCGCCAAGCGGACGCTCCCGCGCTTCGTCGCCATGGACAACCCTCGGGGCGAGGCCGCGTGCGAGCGCCTCTTGGCGATGGTCGCCCTCGATCACGGCGACGCCGAGACGGCCTTCCAGCACGCGCTCGCGGCCTTTTCGCTCTACGATCGGCGCCTCGCGGACGCGTGGGGGCGCGTCGAGGGGGAGCTCTTGCTCGCGCAGGTGGCGCTCGTCGAGGGCGCGACCGATCGGGCCAAGGAGCACCTCGCGTCCGCGAGCCGCATCCAGCTCGACGAGTCCGAGCCGACCCAGCACCGGCACCTCACGGCGGCGTGGATCGCGCTCCTCGAGGGGCGCGACGACGAGGCGCTCGCGGAGGTGCTCCGCGGCGAGGAGGCCTTCCCGGACGGACGGCGCTCGGCCGATCACACGCCCGCGCTGCTCGCCCGCCTGGTGGAGCTCGCCCGCGACACCGGCTGCCCGCGGACCCTGGAGCGCCTCGCCGCCTTCCGCGAGAAGCTCGAGGCGGGGCTCGCCTCCGCCACGCCGGTGCCGCTGCCTTGACGCGGGACGCGACGCGGCTCGACCGGCGGCACACGACGCTCATCGGCGCCGGCGCGCTCGTCGTCCTTCTGGTGCTCGTCCTCCTCCGGCGTCCCGAGAAGCCGCCGATCCCCGTCACCTCGACCACGGTGGCGTCGAGCGCGCCGTCACTCGTGTTCTCGCCTCCGCCTCCCCCGTCCTTCGATCTCCCTCTCGAGGACGCGCCCCTGCCGTCGGCGGCGCTCGCGCCCTCGGCGCACGCGCTCCCCGCGGGCGCCCCGAAGACCGTACGCATCGGGGTCTTGCTCTACCAGTACCGCGGCGCGCAGTTCGCGCCCGAGGGGGCCCGGTCGAAGCGTGACGCGTGGGAGTCCGCGAAGAACGCCGTCGAGCCCGCGAAGAAGAGCTGGAAGGCCGCCGTGAAGGCCGGAGATCCAGGCTCGGCCGAGGACATCGGCAAGATCGGACGAGGCATCCTCGAGCCATGGATCGAGTCCGCGGTCTTCGCGCTGCCGGTCGGCGCGGTGAGCGAGCCCGTCGACACGCCGCGCGGCTACTGGGTCGTCCGGCGCATCGAGTGAAGGCCACAGCACGTCTGACGGCGCACCTCCGCCGTTCGGGACCACACTGAGTCGGCCGGCGCATCGAGTGAGGGGCCGCAGGGAGCTCGCCGTCCTGCCCGAGCGCGCAGCGAGCGTCGCGGGCGCGGATCGAGGGTCTGGACGCTACCTCGAAGCATCGCGGCGTGATAGGGATCGCCTCCATGGGATCCGCCGCGAAGAGCCGCCGTCGCCCCACGCTGACGGTCTGGCTCGCTTCACTGCTCGTCCTCGCGAGCGCCTGCGCGAGCTCCGGCGACGACTCGCCCTCGCTCAAGTCCTCGAAGACCCGCTCACCGACCTGTTTGGCCTGGCAGAAGGCGACGTGTGACTTCAACGTGGATCGCTGCGGGCTCTTCGAGCGCGGCGCCTGCGATGACACGTTCGGATCCCTGTACTGTCGTGCCGACGGCGTCGTACAGCCCTGCATCGACGCGCTCGCGACGGCCCCGTGCGGCGCGACCCCAGACGCGTGCTACGGGGTCGCCGACACACAGCCCGCGATCGAGGTGTGCCGCGACTTCGAGGCGAAGTACTGTGATCGCGCGATCCAGTGCAAGGTCGCCTCCGATCCCAAGGCGTGCGTCGCGTCCGTCGACGCGAAGCTCGCCTGCGCGGGGGCGATCGGCATCTCCCCGAGCCTCGACGACTGCTTGGCCGCGATACCGCAGATCGAGTGCTCCACCTTCGGGAGCGTGCTCCCGACGCCGTGCAAGGGCCTCATCAAGACCTCCTCCTCGGCGAAGAGCCTCACGACGGATCACCCCGGCTCTCCCCTCGACGCGGCCCTCGGCCCCGCGGACCCTCGGTAGTCACTCCACGCGCGAGGCAGCGCGCGGCGGGGTGCGCACCTCGACGCAGCACCCGGCCACGCGGCACCCTCGGTGCCCGTGTCGATTGGACCCGCGTCGCGCCCAATCGACGCGGCTTTCGGCGCCACGGGAGACGCGGCTCACGCGTCGTTGCCCGCCGCGGCGATGAAGCGACCGCGCCGCTCGAGCCGTCGCCCGGGGGGGCGCAGGACATCGGAGCTCCTCGCCGTCGGACGAGGACGTGGTAGGGCACGCAGGACATGGGCGCGAGCTGGACGTCGAAGGACCTCCCGGATCTCCGGGGCAAGATCGCCGTGGTGACGGGCGCGAATGGAGGGCTCGGGCTCGTCACCTGCCGCGAGCTCGCGCGAGCCGGTGCCGAGGTCATCCTGGCCTGCAGGAGCCCTGACAAGGGCGAGGCTGCGGCCCGCGCGATCCGGGAGGACGTCCCGTCTGCGCGTCTCGGGGTGCTCCCTCTCGATCTCGAGCGGCTCCAGTCGGTGCGCGACTTCGCCACCGCGGTGCGCGGGCGCCACGACCGTCTCGATCTGTTGATCTTGAACGCCGGCGTCATCCAAATGCCCTTCCGCCGCACCGAGGACGGCCTCGAGCTCCACATGGCGGTCGACTGCATGGCCCACTTCGCCCTGACAGGGCTCCTCTTCGACAGGCTCCAGGCCGCATCCTCCGCGCGGGTCGTCAGCGTAGGGACGAGCAGCCTCTTCCATCGAATGGGGCGCGTCGACCCGACGGATCTCCACTGGAAGACGCGGGGCTATCACAGGGTCCAGGCGACGTTGCAGGCGAAGCTCGCGTTCCAAGCGTGGACCTTCGAGCTCCACGAGCGGCTGGTGGCTCGAGGGGACACTCGCCTGGCCGCGCTCGTCGCCCACCCGGGGCTCGCCGAGTCCGGCGTCGCGACGGCGGCGGCCGAGCTCGAGGGGGCCTCGTGGCGCGAGGCGCTCCTCCGGCTCGTCGGCCGGGTGACGAACCAATCGAGCGACATGGGGGCCCTCCCCACACTGTACGCCGCCACGTCTCCTGACGCGCGGAGCGGCGACTTCATCGGCCCGGATGGCCTCCTCGAGCTGCACGGCCACCCGATCCGGCTGACGCCCGGGAGACGCCTCCGCGATCGCGCCCTCGGGCGCGCGATCTGGGCCGAGGCCGAGCGCGTGACCGGCGTCCGGCTCCTCTCGGAGTGAGCTGCGCACGCTGTCTCGCAAGATATCCCGAGCCAAGGGCGAGCGCGTGACCGGCGTCCGGCTCCTCCCGAATCGAGCCGCCGTCACCGGCTCGCAAGACACCCCCAGCCAAGGGCGCGCTCGTCGCGTCGATGCTGTGCGCACACACGCGCCCCGCGCGTCGCCGTCGGCCGATGACTGCCCGACGGTGCGTTCCTCGCGTCGGGCGCGAGGGGACGCGGGGCGCGACAGATCGGGCGGGTGCCGAGCGTAGGTTCGTGCGCCTCACGTGAGCCGCGGCGCCGTCCCGACGATCCCGTCCATGGGGCTCGAGGCGGAGCCGTAGACACGGCGCGGGATACGCCCCGCCAAGAAGGCCTTTCTGCCCGCCGCGATCCCGTCGCGCATCGCCTCCGCCATGAGCACGGGGCGCGCCGCGCCTGCGATGGCGGTGTTCATGAGCACGCCGTCGCACCCGAGTTCCATGGCGACCGCCGCGTCGCTCGCGGTGCCGACGCCGGCGTCGACGATGACCGGGACCTTCGCCTGCTCGAGGATGATCGCGAGGTTGTGTGGGTTTCTGATGCCGAGCCCCGAGCCGATGGGCGCAGCGAGCGGCATCACGGCGGCGCACCCAGCGTCCTCGAGCTTCTTGCACACGATCGGATCGTCCCCACAGTACGGGAGCACCACGAATCCGTCCTTCACGAGCACGCGCGCCGCAGCGATCGTGGCCTCGTTGTCCGGGAAGAGGGTCTTCTCGTCGCCGATGACCTCGAGCTTCACGAGATCGGAGCCGCAGAGCTCACGACCGAGACGCGCGGTACGGAGGGCGTCGTCGAGGGTGTAGCAGCCGGCGGTGTTCGGCAGGATGGTCCAGTCGTGGGCGCGATCGGTGAGGAGCGCCATCATCGAGCCCTCGCCTCGCGTGGAGAGGTCCACGCGCCGAACGGCGACCGTCACGACGCTCGCCCCCGACGCCACGAGCGCCGCGCGGGTCTCGGCCAAGTCCTTGTACTTCCCTGTGCCAATGAAGAGGCGGGAGGAGAAGGCGTGCGGGCCGACGCGGAGGAGATCGTCCATGGCGCGGAGAGCTACCACGTCGCAAGCTGGGCGGCGCCCATCGCCAGCGTGGCCCCCGCCGAGCGCACGGTCAGCGCGTCCCATCGGCGGCGACGCATCCGCCGTGGCCTCCGCCGCGCCCACGTCCCGCGCGTCCCATCGGCGGCGACGCGTCCGCTGCGGCCTCCGCCGCGTCCACGTCCAGCGCGTCCCATCGGCGGCGACGCGTCCGCTGTGGCCTCCGCCGAGCCCACGAGTCTTCTCGCTGCTTCGAGATAGCGACCAGGCTTGCCGTGACGGTCACGTCGTCCTCGCGAAGCCCGCGCGTCTTCTCGCCGCTTCGAGTAGCCTGGGCTCCCCGGTGGCCTCCCCTCCTCCGCTCGGCCAGCTCTTCTCGCACCGCGCTCGGCGGCCGCTCCGCGTCTCGAGCGAGCGCTTCGCCGGGAACTTCCTCGGCGACGGGGTCCGCGCCGTCGCGCGCGTCCCGATGATCCTGGCGCTCCAGGAGGCGGTGATGGAGGTGTCCAAGGCCGCCGGAGCCGCGCCGGGTGAGGTCGATCGCGTGCTACCGACGGCGCGCCTCGGCGAGATCGCGGCGCGCGTCGACGAGCGGCAGAAGGCCGCGCTGAGCGCGATCCGCCGCAACGATCTGACGATGACCGACTTCGGGCGGCCGACCGCCACGGCGAGCCCTGCGGCGCAGATGCTCGAGGTCGCCGAGCACTTCTCGCGCGACAAGCCCATCGCCGACTCCCTCCGCGCGCTGTCCACCGAGGTCGCGGCCTGGGAGGCGCTGCTCGAGGAGACGGCGGCGCTCCTCGACACGCACCGCGAGCTCGTCCAGCGCTACCAGCGCACGCAGACGCTCCGCCGCTTGGCGCGGGGGGGTCTCGTCCTGTTCGCGCTCTTCGCCGTCGGTGTGGTCGTGGCCGGCGTCCTGATCGTCCGGGGGGAGCGCGCCGCGAAGGATCGCGAGGCGCGTGAGCTCGTCGAGCGGCAGACCGCGGCGCGAGTTCACCTCGACGAGGCGCTCGGGGCGGCCGATCCGTGCGCGACACCGAGCGAGCGCGATCTGGCCTTCGCGACGAGCGGGCACCGCGCGAAGCTCGAGGCGCGTCGGATCGCCTGCGAGGCAAAGAAGAAGGCGGCCGCGGAGCAGGCGATATGCCACGCGGCGAGCGACGCGCTCGGTCGCGGCGAGGCGCCCGCGACCTTGCCTTCGGCCCTCGATCCCGAGCTGGCCAAGCGCCTCGCCGACAAGGCGCTCGGCCCCGCCGATCTCAAGCTCTCTTCGCTGCCGTGCGGCGAGCTCCTCTGGCGACCGCTGGTCGCAGCGGCCAGCGCGAGCCCCACGCTGTGGGGCCAGGTCGACGGCGTCTCCAAGGAGGTGGCGACGCGACTGCGCGCGCTCTGGGCCGAGACGCCGCCCGCGCCTGCGGTGCAGCAGACCCTCTCGTTTCGGGCCGAGGCGGCGGCCATCACGGCGACGCTCGCGGGCACGGACGAGGCGCTCGACGCCGCAGCCGAGCTCTGCGCGCTCAAGCTGGACCGGAGCGCGCCGGTCGCGATCTCGTGCCGCGCGGTGTTGGTGAAGCGAGGGCGCTCGCCGGATCATCCGTGACCATGGGCGTGGGGGGAGGCCCACCGGGCGCCATGGATTCCGTGCCGCCATGAGCGCGTCGCCGCGGGCGAGGAGGTGGCGTCGTCGCGCGCCAGCACCAGCGCAGCGACGAAGGGCACGATGTCCAATTGGCGCTGGCGCTCGACGACGCCGTATTCGCGAGCGAGTCCCCAAATGTCCTCCGGCGCGAAGACTCGGGCCATCCGATCTCTCCGTTGTTCGCCTGTCACGACGCGACACTCTCACAGCTGACGAACAGGATCGTCGAGAATCGCGCGGGGTCACATAGGATCACCTACCGTCGCATGGGATCATCGATGGTCATGTGTGGCATTCGAGATGCCCGAAATCTTGGGCAGTTGTGCTAAAGTTGATGGTCATGGAGCCGATCCATTCGCCCTTTGGCTTCTGTGGGTTCGGCGCCCCGATCGCTTCGGGGAAGAGCTGTGCGACGCGAGCCCAGTCTGCGTCCGCCGTGTCCGGTCGGACGAAGGCCGAGAGGCCCTCGCTCCGGGCGAGGACCTCTCGGCGAGGCGGCGGGGCTCGACCCGATCACTGCCCCGGCGAGAAGTGGATGGGGTAGACGACCGTCACGATCCCGCTCTCGGGCGCCGGGAACGACAGCCCACGGAACGCGCCCGTCACGCAGGACACGACGCCCGCGTCAGGGAGGTCCGAGCCCGCGTTGGAGACGGAGGCCACCGTGCCCGTCGCGTCGATGGCGAAGCGCACCGCCACACGACCCGCGAGCGTCGGGTTCTTCCGCAGCCCCGTCTCGTAGCAGGCGCGGAACGAGCCGAAGCGCTGCCGCACGATGCGCTGCACCACCTCCGCAGGCAGCCGCCCAGACACGCTCGTGCTCGGCGTGCGCACGATGGGGGGGCTCGCCTTGTGCTCTCCCGTGAGGTGTCCCGCCGAGCGGCCAATCCCTTGCGGGCCACAGTCCGTGCTCAGCGGATCGGCGCAGCCCCCGCCGCGGCCCACCCCGCGCTTGTCGAGGCCGATCCCATAAAATGGCCCGCCTCCCCCCTCGCCGATCCCTGACAGGCCGAGCCCCGTCCCGAACGCGTCGCCGAGGCTGTCGGCCCACATGTTGCCGCGGAGGTTCGCCGCGTCGCGACCCTCGCCCGACTCGGACCACGGAGAGCTTGGCGCGTTCGCGCCGCCCACGCCCGCCGCGAGCATCCCGATGATGCCGAAGCTCCGCGCCTCCGCCAGCTCCTCCGCGCGGCTCGGGAGCCTCGGGTTCGGGTTGTTCTTGTCGCCCTTCACCGCGTAGGCGCCGCGCTGATCCTTGGCCGCCGTCTCCTTGCCCGCGAGCCCCTCTTCGCCGCGGTGGCGAGCGCCCGTGGAGCCCTCCTGTCCGTCGCCCTTCGCGTCCTCTGGCTTCGTCTCGTCTTCCTGCACGGCGCGGGCGTGGAGGGCGTGGAGCATGTACGCCTCCTGAGCCTTCCGCGCGGCGAGATCGTCCTCGCCGCCGAGCGTAGGGCTCGAGAAGGCGACGCCGCCCAAGAAGGCCGCGTGCCCGAGCAGCGACAGCCCGATGAACCCGAGCGCCGCCACCCCCGCGAAGAGCCGCTTCGGCGTGCGCTTCACCGCCGCGCCGTGCGCCACCGTGAAGGTGAGATCGAGCTTCGTCCAGGTGAGCGTCGTCGCCGGCGCGAGGAGCACGCGGATCGCGTCGCCGTCGTCCGTCACGAGCCCTCGGGCGCGGGCGTCCTCGAGGCCCATCGGCTCGTCGAGCACCTCGAGCGAGACGGACGCGTCACGAGGGACGACCGCGAAGGCGCGTCCGTCGACCGAGACGACGACGGGCACGCGGCGCGCGCCGAGCCGAGACTCCGGGAGGATGACGTCGACGGGCTCCGCCTTCGACACGTCCTCGCCGACGAAGAAGCTCTCGGACGGCGAGCGCTCCGCCGCGACGAGCCGGGCGTCGCCCCACGCGATGCCGATCGTGACCGAGGTCTTGCCGACCTCATCGAGCGCCGAGAGATCGGCCTTCGGCGCTGCCGGAGCGGTCGCCAGGGGGGCAGAGGTGAGGAAGGGGTTCTTGGGCTCGGGGACGTGGAGAAAGGGGTTCATGATGGACCTCGGCTGGGCGCCGACCGCAGCGCGTGCGCAGGTCGGAGGGGTGGCGCTGCTCAGGGGCGCGCGCTCGACCATTCGAGCGTGCGACGCGGCCACTCTCGCCGCCGCGGGCGGTCTCCCGGAGAGCCACGGGACCGCACGTACCCATCGACAGCGCGAGGCGAGGGAGGTTCCGAAAAATGCGTGTCTTCTCGCGTCTTCCGGCAGCGTTGCATCTTTCTGTCCACGGCACACGTGCGCGAGTTTCTCTGGCGCTCGCGGCCTCGGGCGCTCCTCGGGCGCGCGTCTCGGCTCTGGACGTCTTCCCGTGGGTGAGCGAGCCGCCGCCGCGAGCGCGGCCTCGGGTGCGCCTCGGTCGGAAGCGCAGTGACAGGCTGTCGAGGAGGTGCGCCGAGGGTGCCAGGATGTCGCGCGACCGCTTGTGGAGGGCGTCGTCGAGCGGTTTGCGCGCGGGCACGCGCTGTGCTCAAAGGCCCCGCACATGCGTCGAACCAGGCTCGTCTGCGCCGCGCTAGGCGCCCTGTCGCTCTTCGCGTGGGGCGGCGAGGCCTCCGCGCAGACCATCGCCCTAGCCCAGGGAACCACGAACCCGAACCGCAAGCACTTCCGCTCGCAGGACCTCAACCCGCTCTGGATCAGCCGCGCCGACTGCCTCTCCAAGGACGTCTACACCTTCACCGTCACCGTCTCGGCCAACTTCAACCAGCTCGGCTACTCCCTCGAGGTGTGGGCGACCAACGCCGGCGGCGACTGCTCGACGACCGAGGCGCGCATGGGGGCGAACGCGATCTGCTGGAAGCTCGGCTCGTACTCGGGGATCACCTCCACCGCGCTCGACATCCCCATCACGGTGCGTGACATCGTGGGCGGCTCGGCGGCGCCCCCGACTTGGCAGGGCCCCGGCAGCAAGGACGGCGACGACTCGGTGTGCACTGGCACCGGGGCCGACACGCCGCAGCCCGTGCTCCTCTACTTCTTGCCCGTGCAGGGCAACACCGTCGGCGCGGGCTTCGTCTACGGCACGAGCCCCACGGCGCAGATCAAGGTCGATCTCGTCCCACCGCGTGCCCCGACGACGATCGATCTCGGCATCGGGGACGAGTCGCTCGTCCTCCGCTGGTCACAGTCCACCTCGCCGGACGTCGCAGGCTACCGCTTCTTCTGCGATCCACCCCCGGGCTCCGAGGGCAGCACGCCGCCGACTTCGTCGCTCGATGGCGGCCTCCCGACGATGCCCGGGTGCGGCGGCGCGAGCGGCACCGCGGGCGCGAGCGGAGGCTCGTCCGGCTCGCCAGCCATCGCGGGCGCGAGCGGCGCCGCGGGCGCGAGCGGCGCCGCGGGCGCGAGCGGCACCGCGGGCGCGAGCGGAGGCTCGTCCGGCTCTCCCGCCACCGCGGGCGCGAGCGGAGGGCAGAGCTGCGTCCAACCCTCGTCGGCCTGCGCGTCCAACGTGATCCTGCCCGGCGTCTACGCGGACGCCGCCTACGAGTGCGGGAGTGTCGCGGGGCTCACCGCGACGAGCGGCTCCACCCGCTCGCTCAAGAATGGATTCACCTACACGGTCGCGGTGGCGGCGATGGACGGCGTCGGCAACGTCGGCGTCCTGTCGCCCGTCGCGTGCGCCGCGCCCGCGCCCATCGACACCTTCTTCAAGGTCTACCGCGACGCGGGCGGCCAGGCGGGCGGCGGTTTCTGCTCGACGGGACCCGTCGGCGAGACGGTCGGTGTCGGCGCGCTCGGCCTCGTGGCCGCGCTCGGCCTCGTCGGGCGCCTCCGGAGGCGCGCGCGCTGATGCGAGCCCTCGCCCTCCTCGCGGCCGTGCCCATCCTCACCTTGGCGAGCGCCGCGTCCGCCGACACCCTCCTCGAGGGCCGCGACTGGCGCCGCGCCGATCGGCCCATGCGCGCGTCGCCACAGAACTACGCCTTCGAGCTCCGCCTCGGCCCGTATCAGCCCCAGGTCGACGACGAGTTCTCGAGCGGCAAGACGCCGTTCAAGGACACCTTCGGCGACGGCAAGGGCTTCCACATCGGCTTCGAGATCGACTGGCAGGCGCTGCGCATCCCCTACGTGGGGAGCTTCGGGCCGGGCTTCGGCCTCGGGTGGACGAGGAGGAGCGCGACCGCGAAGGTCGCGGAGGGCGCCCACGCGGGAGAGGACTCGGCGCAGTCGACCTCGCTCCTCATCATCCCGATGCACCTCGACGGCGTGCTCCGGGTGGACGTCCTCTCCCGCGAGGCGAAGATCCCGCTGGTCCCCTACGGGAAGCTCGGCCTCGGCTTCGCGTTCTGGCGCGCGGCGAGCGACAACGGCGTCTCGACGGCCGACGGCGAGGTCGGCAAGGGGCGGACGTGGGGGACGCATCTCGCGCTCGGCGGGATGCTCCACCTCGACCCGCTCGATCCCTCGGCCGCGATGGGCTTCGACGAGGAGCTCGGCGTGAACAACTCGTACCTGTTCTTCGAGTGGCAGTGGCTGGCGCTCAACGGGCAGTTCATCGAGTCACGCCCCCAGATGCACGTCGGGACGACGGGCTGGGTCGCAGGGCTCGCGTTCGAGTTCTAAAGGACGTCCAGAGAGCGCGCCCTCGCTCGATCGGTCGGAGGCGCGGCGAGGGCGCCGCCGGGGTGATCCGTCAGAACGCCCCGGACACCGCGAACCTCCCCGGAGCCGCCGCGAACGCGAGGTGCGGCGCGGCGGCGCGGCGATGGAGGACGAGCGGCAACCCCACGCCCACCGCCGTCCCGACGGCGGCCCCCGTGAGCACGTCCGTCGCCCAGTGCATGTCCGCGCCGATGCGCATGACGCCGGCCGTCCCCGCGAGGAGCCCCGCGCCCGCGCCGATCCACGGCGTCGCAGGGTACCCGTGGAGCGCCGAGAGTGTCGTCGACGAGCCCGCGAGCGTGAACGCCCACGCGGTGTCGGCGGAGAAGAACGAGAGGTTCTCCTGGACGGAGCCCGCCTCGGTCTCGGCGCCGCGACCGTGCACCCACGCGGGGCGTCGGCGGCTCGCGAGGCGCTTGGTGCCGTCGGCGAGCGCCGAGGTGAGGACGAACGCGTTGGCCATGATCCACACGTCCTTGGCGGCCACCTCTCCGCGCCCGGCCGACACCGCGGGGATGAGCACCCCCGCGAGCGCGACCGTGCCCGTGAACCCGAGCGAGTAGGCGTGGCTCACGTAGCCCACCACGCGCGGATCGCTCGCTCGAAGCCAGGTGCGGATCCGCTCGTCGAACGCCCCCGCGCGGCACCATGAGCACGAGTCCGGTGGCGCGCCCAGGCCAAGCGAGACGGCGGCGAACACCGACACGACGCCGGCGCTCTCGAGCGCGAGGGCTCCGGCCGAGATGTTGCGGAGCGGGCGAGGCTCGGCGGCCGCGGCGGAGCTCGTCGCCGCCACGACGACCGCGACGACCGCGACGACCGCGACGACCGCGACGACGGCGGCGACGGCGGCGACACGCGGCGTGCGCGGACGGCTCATCTCGGCGCGCCGACGCTACACGCTCGCCGGAGGCGCCGGAGCCACGATCGAGCGCGTCGACGACCGCCACCGAGGCGCCGGAGCCGCGATCGAGCGCGTCGACGACCGCCACCGAGGCGCAGCCCCTCGACGACCGAGGACGCGACGATCCCCCGCGGATCCTTGCGGGAACCGCGGGGGGCATGGTGGTGGAGGCGCGGGGAATCGAACCCCGGTCCGAGAGCCCGTCGCCCAGGCGTCTACGTGCGTGTCCCTCGATTTTGGGTCACCCGGGTCGCGCCCGAGGGCGGGCTCTTCTCCGGATCAGCGCTCCAAGGTCTCGCCGCTGCCCGGGAGCGCGCGGGCAGCAGCACAGTCAGATCGGGTTCGCTCGTGCGCTAGCTCTGACAGGCTTTCGCACGAACGGTTTGGTCGGCCTTGGGTAAGGCAGCGAGAGCAAACGGAACCGCGTTGTCGTTCGCAGTTGTGGTTCCCGACCGGGATTTACGAGATGGTTCGGGCCTCTCGGCACGCAGCATGGGTCTCGGTGCCCCCGTCGAAACCGATCGCCCCCGGAGTGTGGTGCTCGGGTGCCGTCGTCGGGAAAACCTTGCCGTGTCGCGTCGTCGGTTGTCAAAGAGCGCGAGCGAGGAGCCCGCACCTCTCGAGAACGTAGCGCGTCGGCGCGCGGCGTCAACCCCGCGCCCGCAAGATGCGATGCGTGTAGGCGTCCTCTCCGTCGACGACGGCCGTCAGCGTGATCGCGTCTCGGGTGACCTCGACGCGGAAGAAGCCCAGCGCCGCGCGCGCGAACCGCGTCGCGCCGGGCCCGACGAGCTCGGACGGCTTGCCGCCGCCGCCCGAGACCACGAGCTCGGTGCCCTTGCAGCCCTCGACGAGGTGCTGGAGGTTGTGGTCGTGTCCGGCCAGATAGAGGTCGGCCTTGCCGCACACCTCGTCCTCGACGAAGTCCCGGACGCTCCGCCCCGCGGCGACGGGCACGATCGAGGGCAGCCCGCCGTAGTGCCCCGCGTCCCCGTGCTTGCCGACGGATCGCAGCGGGTGGTGGCCGATGACGATGCGGAAGCGCCCCTCGGCGCCCCCTAGCCACTCGCGCACGCGGCGGCGCTGCGCCTCGACGAAGCGATCGTAGAGGAGGCTGTTCGTGTCGAGCACGACGATCTCCACCTCGTCGAAGCGGAGCGCGTAGAAGCGCGCAGGCATCCTCCACTTCGCGCTCCGCGCGGCGTACGCGACCTGGGCGTCCCCTCGCTCGAACGACATCCCGAGCCCGCGCTGACCCTCGTCGTGGTTGCCGATCGCCGCGAAGAACGGGACGGCGAGGCGCGCGTAGGGGCGCTCGAAGAGCCGCTCGAACGCCTCGTCGTGGGCGTCCCTCGCGCCCGATCGATAGAGGTTGTCGCCGAGCAGCGCGACGAAGTCACAGCCGCGCCGCGCGCACTCGCGCTCCATCTCGCCCGCGACCTTCGCCTGCCCCGCGTCCCCGGTGCCCCCGTCGCCCACGGCCAAGAAGGCGACGCGCCCCGGCGCTCGCGGCGCGGGCCCGGCGATCTCGACGCCGTCGCGTGTCGGTCGCGCGCACCCGAGGAGCGCGAGCGTGGAGACGACCACGCCCATCGAGAGCGTGCCGACCGAGAGCTCGGATCCGGGCACGCGACGTCTCATGGGGGGACGCTCGCGGGCCGCGGGTCGAGGAGAGACGGAGCGCTCGGGAAGCCGCGGAGCACGCGCGCGCCGTCGTCGTCGAGCGAGAGGATCGCGAGGGGCCGCCCCTCGACGAGGGCGCCGACGACCCCGGACGGCGCGTCCGGCAGCGCCGCCCTCGGCAGACGCTTGCCCTGCCGCAGCGGGACGGCGAGCGCCTCGGGCAGATCGACGCACGGCATGAGCCGCCGCATCGCGTCGGGCGTCGGCCACACCGACGCGCCCGCCTCCTCGACGCGGAAGCCGCCCACGCGGGTCCTCCGCAGCGCGACGAGGTGGCCGACCGTGCCGAGATGCGCGGCGAGATCGCGCCCGAGCGAGCGGACATAGTAGCCCTTCTCGCACTCGACGCGCAGGCGAACCGTGCTCGGGCCGACGAGCGAGCCTTCGAGGGCGAGGACACGGACGGAGCGCGGACGGAGCACGACGGCCTCGCCCCGCCGCGCGCGCTCGTGGGCCCGCTCGCCGTCGACATGGATCGCCGAGACGACGGGCGGGACCTGCACGGTGCGCGCGCGCTCCGCGGAGAGCGCCTCCGGGAGCCGCGCCGCGAGATCGCCCGGCACCTCGGCGCGGCGGAGGACGGTCCCCATCGCGTCGAGCGTGTCCGTCTCCTCACCGAGGGCGAGCTCGGCCTCGTACGCCTTGTCGGCGCCCGTCGCCCACGGGACCAGGCGCGTCGCCTCGCCGAGCAGGACGACGAGCAGCCCCGTCGCCATCGGATCGAGCGTGCCCGCGTGCCCGACGACGCGCGTCCCCTCGCTGCGCCTCACCCCGCGCACGACGTCATGGCTCGTCGGACCGCGAGGCTTGTCGACGAGGAGGAGCCCCGAGACGCTCACCCGAGGAACACGCTCTTGCGCTCGGCGAGCGTCGTGTCGAGCAGCCGCTGGATGGTCGCGCGCACCCGCTCCGCGATGCGCCCGACCATCACCGCGTCGTCGGGAGAGGCGAGATCCGGCGGGATGGGCGGGCCAAACGAGATGGTCCACTTGGTGGGCGCCGGGAGGAGGCCGAACGGACCGAGCAGCGGGAAGGTCGGCGTCACCGGGAGGTACGGCAGCCCGAGCGTGTGCCCGATGCCCTCGAGGCGCATCAGCATCGGAGACGACTCCTCGCCGCCGACGATCGCGCAGGGGACGATGGGCGTGCCCGTCCGCATGGCGAGCCGCACGAAGCCCCCTCGACCGAAGCGCTGCAGCTTGTACCGATCGCGGAAGAGCTTGCCGATGCCCTTCACGCCCTCGGGGAAGACCGCGAGGAGCGCCTCCTTGCCGAGCAGGCGCTCGGCGTTCTCCTGGCAGGCGCGGACGGCGCCCATGCGCGTCATGAACGCGCCGACGAAGGGCAGGTGGGTGATGAAGTCCTCGGTGAGCCAGCGGAGCTCGCGGTGGCGCTCGTGCTCGAGCCGGAGCGCCGTCCGCAGCATGAGGCCGTCGGTGGGCATGGCGCCCGAGTGGTTGGCCACGACGAGGACGCGTCCCTCGGCCGGCAGGTGCTCGAGTCCACGCACCTCGGTCCGAAAGTAGGACCGATGGAGGAAATCGAGCACCGGGAAGAGCGACGCCTCGTAGACGGGATCGAGGCCGAATTCGTCGACTTCTTCGGAGCGATTCCGCATCCCGAGCCGCCCCCACTGGCGCGTGTAGTAGTCGGTCGACAGGAGATCGCGCGCGGCGTCGACGAGCGTTCCGTCGTCGCCTCCCGGCCGCTCGATGCGCTGCGATCCGAGCGCCTCGGGGACGCGGACCGTCCCGCGCGGCTCCGGGATCGCCGTCGAGGCCCGCGCCTCGGGGACGCCTGTCTCGCGGTCGTCGGTCATCGCGCGCCCCCGCGGGACAAGCCCTCGTCGTGGAGCAGACGCGCCTCGCGGAGCCGCTGCACCCCGGCGAAATCGAGCACCGCCTCGCGCGTCGAGTACGTCGGCACGAAGCCCATCCGCTCCCTCGCCATCACCGCGTCCGCGACGCAGACGAACCTCAGATAGTCCAGCAGCACCGGCGGCGCGAAGCCCATATGGAACGTCCATAGAGCCCCGAGCGCGCGCGCCACGAGCGGGCCGGGCAGCGGCACCGCGACGCGCCCGGCGAGCTTGATGATCGTCGAGAGCGGGAGCACGCCGTCCCCCGCGACGTTGAAGACGCCGGGGACGTCCCGCAGGATGGCGAGCTTGTACGCCGCGAGGGCGTCGACCTCGTGGACGAGCTGCCACAGGGGATCGAACCCCATCAGCGTCGGCACGACCGGCTGCGAGAGGTACCGGGTGACGAGGTTGTCGACGGTGGGGCCGAGGATCGGCGCCGTCCGAAGCACCGTGACGAGCGTCGCGCCCTCCGCGCCGAGCTCCTTCGCGGCCGCCTCGGCGGCGATCTTGTCCGTGAAGAATTGAGACTTTCGCGCGCGGAGCGGGTGGCGCTCGGTGAGGAAGTTCGGGTTCGATGGGTGGGCGCCGTAGAGCAGCGTCGAGCTCGTGACGACGACCTTGCGGACCTTCGCGGCGCGGGCCGCGGTGAGCGCGTGCATCGTCCCGACGCCCTCGACCTCGTGGAACCACGCCTCTGCGTGCGACGGCTTCGACGCGAAGGCGAGGTGGACGAGCACGGAGACGCCCTCGGCCCGGAGGATGTCGGCGGCGCGCCCAGCGGCGTCGAGGCGGGTGAGATCCAGCTCCGCGAAGCGCGTCTTCTTCCCGGCGGTCGGCGGAGGCACGAGGTCGAGCGCGACGAGCCGCTCGACGTGGCGGCTCTCCTCGAGGAGGCCGATGAGGTTCTGCCCCAAGAAGGACGACGCGCCCGTGAAGGCGACGCGGAGCGCGCTGCTCATCGGAGCCTCACGGTCACGAGCGACATGGCGCCGCGCACGGTAGCGCACGCCTGGGCGGCGAGGGGATCGTTATCTCGGCCCCCACGCGCCGCGCCGCCGCGTGACGTGGACGAGAACGGTCGGCATGTCACCGGCTCAGAACCCACACGCGCCGCGCCGCCGCGTGACGTGGACGAGAACGGTCGGCATGTCACCGGCTCAGAACCCACACGCGCCGCGCCGCCGCGTGACCGGGAAGACCGCGAAGAGCTCGGTCGTCGTGTCGTTGCCGGCTGCGCCGCGCAGGAGCCGCACCTCCGCGTCCCCGGCTTCCATCAGCGACACGACGACGGTCACCGTGCCTCCCCCGCGCGCGGAGTCCGCCGTGTAGAGGTAGTTCTTGCGGCGACCCTCGCCAAAGTCGAGCGTCGAGAGCGGGTCGTGGAACATCGCCGCGATGGGGCGCATCGGCGCGTCACGGAGCGTCCCATCGCTCGTGGCGACGACGCCCGGGGTCGTCGTCGCTGCGTCCGCGTCGAAGGTCATCCGGAGCGTCGTGTCGGGGGCCATCCCGGTCCGAACGAACGCGCCCTGCACGACGTTGCCGCAGTAGCTCTCGCCCGCGCTCGTCGAGTACGCCGAGGTGTCCTTGCAGCCGAGCGCGACGAGAGAGGTGCCCACGACGACCAGGAGCCACGCGGTCTTCATGGCGTGACCTCGCCCGCGGCGAGCCGCTCCGCGAGGGCGCGCAGCTCGGGGTCTCGCTCGCCGGTCTTCGCCGTGACGAGAGCGGCGCGCGCCGTCGGGTGCTGGAGGCGCGCCAGGGCGCGGAGCGCGCGGTCCCTCACCATCGAGAAGGGATCGTCGGCCGAGGCCCGCGCGAGCTCGGTCGCCGCGCGGGCCTCGACGTCCCCGCCCTCACGCGCGCCGAGCTCCCCGAGCGCGTCCGCGGCCGACGCGCGCCGAGGCCAGGCCGACGCTGGCGCCAGCGCCTCGGCGAGCGCACCCAGCGCCGAGCCCCCCTTGCGGCGCGCCGCCACGGCGATGGCCGCCCGCGCGACCGGCTCGCTCGGATCGGCGATGGCGGCCGCGACCGCCGCGTCGGCCTCGTCCGACCGCACCCCCTCGAGCAGCCGGAGCGCCTTCAGGCGGAGCTCGAGCCGCTGCCCCTTCGTGAGCGGGACGAAGACCTTCGCCACCTCGCCGCGGATCCACGCGACGTCGGGCTCGACCGCCCGCGCGTCCTCTGGCCCGAGGCCATGCGTCACCGGCTCGAGCCCGTCCCCGGCGAACAGGTCGCCGATGCGCTCGGCCTCGAGCGGCGAGCTCTTGGCGGCCGTCGCGAGGGCGGCGGCGATCGCGACGCGGTGCCTCGCCACAGCCGCCACCCGCGCGCTCGGGGGCGCGGCGTGGCGCACGAGGTCCGAGACGAGGCTCCGCACGTCGACGTCCTCTCGGCTCCGCAGCGTCGCGAGCGTCGCCCGGGGTGCGCCGCCCGCGAGGATCTCGATCGCGTTGTCGCGCTCGAACACGTCCCGCGACGCCATCGCCGCCGCCGCGAGGCGCTCCGCGTCGTCTCGCAGACCGACACGCGCGAGCGCGGAGACGACGGCCGCCCGCAGCAAGGGAGAGTCCGTCGCGTGGGCGCGGAGCCAGAGCTCTCGGCTCTTCTCACCGAGCAGCGCGAGCGCGATCGCGGCGCCGGCGCGCGCAGGCCCGGACGCCTCCTCGGCGAGGAGCAGCGCGCTCACCGCCCCCCGACTCTTCGCGTCCCCCGCCGCGCCGAGGCCCAGCGCGGCGAGCGCGCGGATCTCAGGGGAGCCGCGCTCGAGCACGCGCTCCATGGCCAGGACGGCGCTGCGATCGGGGATCCGCGCGAGCGCCCAGCCCGCCGCCACCGTGAGCGGATCGGACGGCGCGACGCCCTCGAGTCCTCGGGGGAGGAGGATCTCCTCGAGCCGCGGGACGAGCGCCGGATCCCCGAGCGTGCCCGCCGCCATCATCGCCCGCACGCGCAGCGGCTCCTCCGCCGTCCCCCCCGCGAAGGTCACGAGCTGCGCCCCGGCGCCCCGGTTGCCGACGAAGGCGAGCACGTCGAGCGCCGTCGCGATCTGCACACGCGCAGGATCGGAGAGCGCGTCGAGCAGGGGCTTGACGCCGCGCGCGCCCAGCTTGGCGAGCTCGGCCTCGGCCACCTTGCGCTCGGCGTCCGTCCCGAACCGCACGGCCGTGACGAGCGGATCCGCGAGGCGCCCGTACGCCTCGACGAGGAGCCTCCGGTAGATCCGCTTGTCGGGGTGCGAGAGCGCGAGCGGCAGGAGCGTGTTCTCGAGCTCGCCGAGCGTCCCCTTCGCCGCGTTGCGATCGAGCGACAGGCGGCCCGCCTGCGCGACGAGCTCCTCGTCCGGGCTGCCGCGCACGACGCGCCGCCAGAGCTGATCGGCGCCGATCAGATCGCCCCGCTGCGCGAGCAGCTCCGCGAGATCCATGTAGACCGAGAAGAGCCGGTCGTTCTTCGCGATCGCGGTGCGAAACGCGGCGATCGCCTTGTCGAAGTCGCCGCGACGCCGGTACATCGCGCCGAGCTTCTTGTGCCCCTCGGCGTCGTCCGGCGAGAGCGCGACGGCGCGCTCCGAGTAGCTGATGGCGAGATCGTCCTCGAAGAGCTCGGCGGCGTACTGAGCGGCGCGCTGGAGGTACTCTCGCGCGCGCTTCGGGTTGAGCGACGCGAGGCGATCCAGGGTCGCGATGGCGGCCTTGAGATCCCGCGCGGCGACCTCGACCCGCTCCTCGAGGAGGAGCGCCTCCTCGTCGCCGGGGGCCTTGTCGGTGAGCCGCTTGGCGGCGACGCTGGCCAGATCGAGCCGACGTCGCTTGAGCTCGAGCTCGACGAGGAGCTTGCCTGCCTCGAGATCGGGCGGGTCGTCCATCAAGCGGAGCCGGAGCGGCTCGGCCATCGCGTCGAGGCGCCCGATGAGCGCCGCGAGCGTGACGACGTGCGTGCGCGCCTCGCGCGCGAGGAGCCGATCCTGCCCCGCCTTGTCGAGGAGCCCCTGCCAGGTCCTCGACGCGTCCTCGAGCGCCGCGATCCGCCCCACGCTCCCGAGGCCGGCGGCCGACCGCTCCTGGGCGAGCGCCAGCCCCCTCCGAAGCCGTGGGTTCGCCGGCTCGGCGTCGACGGCCTCGCGCAGGGCGGCGAGCGCCTCGTCGACGAGATCGTGATCGAGGAGCACCTCGCCGAGGGCGGTGAGCGCGCGCGTCTTCGGCGTGACCGCCGTGCGGATCCGCTGCCAGGTGTCCACGGCGCGCTTCTTGTCGCCCGCCTGCCAGTACCGATCGCCGAGCTCGACCCAGTGCGATGGATCGCCGGGCGCGACCCCAGCGAGGCGCGTGTAGATCTGGGTCGCTCGGTCCTTCTCGTCGAGGCGCTCGTAGAAGTCGGCGATCCGCCCGAGCGTGTCCTCGTCCCGGCTGGACGCCCGCTCGAGCCGCTCGACGATCTCGAGCGCCTTCTTGCGATCGCCACGCTGCAAGAGCGACTCGGCGAGCGTGAGCACGAATTCCGGGTTCTTCGGCGCGGCCTGGATGAGCCGCTCGCTCTCTGCGATGGCCCGATCGAGCTCGCCTTGCGCCTGCAAGAGCCGGATGAGCCGCTGGCGTGTCTCGATGTGCTTGCCACCCTGCGAGAGCGCCCTGCCGTAGGTCGCGACCGCCTTCGCCAGCTCGCCGGTCTCTTCGTACAAGGACGCGAGGAGCCGGAGCCGCGCCGCGTCGCCGGGGCCCTCCTTCTCGAGGAGCGCGATGAGCTCGGGGAGATCGTTGTCGGCGCGGAAGGCCTCGGCCATCACCGCGAAGATCTCGGCCTTGATGCCCTGCTCCCCGCCCGCGGCCGCGAGCGCGCGCCGCAGGGTGGTGACGGCCTCCTTGCGCTTGCGCTGCGCGACCTCGGTGCGACCGAGCTCGAGCAGGACCGTCGCGAGCGCGCGGTTGTCACCCTGCGCGAACTTCGCGACCTCGCGGAGCTCCTCCTCGGCGGCCGCGGCGTCACCCCGCGCGAGGAGCTCGCGACCGAGCTCGCCGCGGACCGCGAGCGAGCCCGAGAGCTTGACGAGCTCGCGCTGGTACGCCCGCGCGGCCTCCACCTTCTTGTCGTCGAGCATCAGCGTGCGCAGGGTGCGGAGCGTGGCCTCCTTGTCGAGGGCGCTGGTCTGGTGTGCGAGCGCGGCGTCGTACTGCGTCTTCGCCTCGTCGCGATCGCCGCGCTCCCTCGCGAGATCGGCGAGGGCGAGCCGCGCGCCCGGATCGGTCGGCCGCTCGGCGACGGCGGCCTCGTACTGTCGTCGCGCCTCGGCGGGCTTGCCGTCGAGCTTGTAGAGGCCCGCGAGCGCGACCTTCGCCGCCCACGCGGCGGGGCTCCCCGCGTCGGCGGCGCGGCGCTCGAAGTCCTCGAAGAGCTTCTGGAGGCTCCCGTCGCGCTCCCGGTGGAGCTGCGCGAGCCGCTCGAGCGGGAAGAGCACGCCCGGCTGCGCGAGGACGATCCCGGTGTACCGCGCGATGAGCGCCTCCGGGCTCGCGCCCTTCGCTCCGCCGTCCGCGCCACCCTTGGGCCCCGCGGCAGGGCGGTGCGGCTGGCCGGCCGCGGGTCGCCCGGCAGGCCTTGGCTTGGGCTTCTTCTTCCCGTCGGCGGACAGCTCGGCGTCCGCGCGCGCGGCGATGAAGAGCGAGATGAGCAGCGGGGCGAGGGCGCGGAGGCGCACATCGCCACTCTAGCAGCGACGAGCCCCGCGGGCGCTGGGGAGGCGCGCCGGGTCGCTCGTCGCGCGCGCCCACCCGCCACACCGCGGGATTGTGCGCGCCCGGGACGGAGCTCCTGGTATCTTTGCCGACGAGCTGCATGCGCCGCCTCGTCTCGGTCCTCGCCGTCACCGCCCACCTCGTCGCGTGCGGAGGCGGCGAGCTCGACGGCACACCGACCGGCGACGCGGGCACGGGCGGCGCCGCGGGCACGGGCGGCGTCGGGGGGGCTTCGGGCACCGCGGGCGCGGCCGGGGTCTCGGAGGAGGATCTGCCGGATCTCATCAGGCCCGAGAAGTCCTGCGCCTACTCGTGCCCGGACGTGGACGGCTGCGCCGAGCAGGCCGCCCCTTACAAGTGCCCCGCGCTCGGCGCGTGGGACACGCTCCTCCACTCGACGAAGTGCGAGGAGATGACGCCCCCACAGCCGGTGAAGGGCACCTGCACCGTCAGCGAAGCGACGGGCGAGGCCGCGCGCTACACGGGGCCGCTGCCCGACGGAGGGCGCCTCTTGCCGGATGGGCGCCGCGTCCACCCCGCAGGTCAGTCCTGGATCTGGGACGAGAAGGATCTCCCCGGCTCGCTCACGACCTACGTGGCGATGGTCCCCGGGACCACGCTCGCCATCACGGTGGACACCGGCTCCGGCCCCCACGCGATCCGCGTGAGCGACACCGCGGCGCTCGGCGCGCCCAAGGGGCCCGTCGTCTCGTCGCTCGTCGTCGATCCCAAGGCGACGCTCCAGAGCGCCATCGGCTGGGGGAAGGGGGGGCTCTTCTGGGTCGGCTCGGCCGAGGGCAAGGCCTACGCGCTCACCGTCGACGCGGGCGGGAAGCTCGCCCGAGCCAAGGACAAAGACCTCTCCTTCCCGAAGAGCCCCAATGACGACAAACCGTACTACGCGGCCTCGCTCGCCGTCTCGCCGGACGCCACGACGATGGTCGTCTGCGGGGTCACCGATCCGGCCGTGCACGTCCTCGACGTCGACCCGAGCTCGCCGTCCTTCGGGGCCGTGCGGGGCTCGGTGGACGTGAAGGGCGCCGAGAGCTTCCAGATCGCCTTCGATCCGCACGATCCCAGCGGCAAGAGCGCCTGGCTCACCCAATGGGGGTACAAGAAGCTCCACGAGATCGATCTGTCGGAGCCCACGGCGCCCAAGATCGCGCGGACGCTCGTCACGGACAAGGCGCCCGAGGGGATCGCCTTCCTCGACGCGCGCTTCCTCGCGGTCGGCAATTCGCTCGGCGACACGATCTCTCTCGTCGATCGCCTGACCGGCACGGTCACGCCGGTCCCCATCGAGCTCGACCCGAACCTCGGCGGCTACGAGCCGACGGCGCTGGCGTGGGACGGCACGAGCCAGCGCCTCTACGCCGCGCTCGCGGGGCTCAACGCCGTCGCGGCGTACGACGTCGATCTCTCGGTCGTCCCGCCCGTGCTCTCGCTCGGCGGGCGCATCCCGTCGGCGTGGTGGCCGGGCGGCGTCGCGGTGCGGGACGACGGCGCGGTCGTCGTCGCGAGCATGCGCGGCCGGGGCGAGGGCCCGACGACCATCTCCTGGGCCATCGGGGACAACGACATCGCCGATCGCATGCACGGCGGACTCCAGGTCGTCCCCAAACCGTCGAAGGCCGAGCTCGCCCAGGGCGAGGTCACCGTCGCCCAGGACGCGCGCGTCGGGGCGCAGCCTGGGCAGCCTACCGTGACCTGCCCAGGCGCGTACGACTTCCCCGTCCCCACGTCCAACACCGCGGGCCCGTCCACCAAGATCAAGCGGGTGTTCTTCGTCGTCCGCGAGAACAAGGGCTTCGATGGGTTGTTCGGGGATCTGTCGGGGGTCGAGGGCGATCCCTCGCTCACGCTGAAGACCAAGTCGTCCGACATGGACGCCATCTGGAAGAACCTCCGCGATCTCGCGCGCGGCTTCACGGTCGCGGACAACTACCACACCGACGCCGTCTACTCGACGCAGGGGCATGTGTGGGCCACCTTTGGTCGGACCAATGACTTCAACGAGCGGACGTGGGCGATCTCGGGCGCCGGGCACGACGCGCGCGCCATCCCGGGCGGCGGCATCTTCGACGTGTCCAAGCCCATCGAGGGGTCCATCTTCGAGTGGCTCGGCAAGCAGAAGGTCGGCGTCGCGATCCTGGGCGAGATCGTCGGAGGCCCTGCGGCCGGCGTCTTCGAGAAGTCCCCCGCCGACCCACACTACCCGGGAGGCCCCTTCCAGAACATCGGCTACAACGACCTCGAGAAGGCCTGCTACACGGCCGGGCGCGCGCGCATCGTGTGTGATCTCCCCGCCTTCGTCTACATGACGCTGCCCAACGATCACACCTTCGGCGCGTCGCCCAAGAACCCGACGCCCGAGACCTTCTGCGCGGTGAACGACGAGGCCACGGGGATGGTCGTGGACGCGGTCTCTCACTCGCCGTACTGGAAGGAGTCGCTCATCGTCATCACCGAGGACGATCCCTCGCAGGGCGGTGAGCACATCGACAGCCACCGCGCTCCGCTCGTCCTGGTGTCGCCCTGGATCCGACGCGGGTACGTGTCGAAGACCCACCTCGACATGGCGTCGCTGCACAAGCTCGTGATGCACGTCTTCGGCGTGCCGTACCCGAGCTTCGGCATCGCCAACGCGGCGCTCCCGCTCGACGCCTTCACCTCGACGCCCGATTTTTCGCCCTATTCTTACACGCCTCGCACCCGACCGCTCGAGTGTGGCAAGAAGGCGACCAAGGCCGAGCAGGCGCTCACCGACTCGTGGGATCTCACCGACGTCGACGAGCAGCCGGGCCTCGACAACCAGGTGACGCGCTGGATGCGCGGGACGGCAGCTGACGACGCTCTCGGCGCGGCGCAAGGCCGACGTCGCGCGGCGGCTCGACTTGGACGACGACTGACGATGCGACGATGGGCTCCCGTCCCGCTCCTCGCGGGGATCTCGTTGCTCGCCCCGCGCGCGAGGGCCGACGACGAGCCCCGGCGCGAGCTCGTGCTCCGGCCGCTCCCGGCCGACCGACCCGACGACCGGCCGACCGAGCGGCGGTTCTCGGCCGAGCGGCCCTTCGTGTACACCGAAGATCCGACGACGGTCGCCGCGGGAGGGCTCGGCGTCGGCTACACGGCGGGCTTCGCGTCGGGCACGGCGGCCGAGCGCCCGCTCCCGGCGAACATCGGTGCTCCCGGCGTGATGCACGCGCTCACGATCTCGGTCGGCGCGACCTCGCGCGTCGAGCCCTTCGTGACGGCGCGCGTGCTCGAGGCCACCGACCGGGCGAAGACGACCCGCGCGGGCGGCGGCGGCGGGCTGAAGGTGCAGCTGACACGCTCCGACGCGAGGGGCCTCCGCCTCGCCCTCGTCGGCGGCGTCGGCCGGGAGGCGCAAGGAGCCTGGCTGGGCTGGGGTCGGCTCGCCGTGACCTACGACTTCGGAGCGCTCCGCCTCGCGGCGAACGGCCACGTCGAGCGCGCCTTCGCCGCCCAGCGGGACACCGTCGATCTCCTCGTGTTCGCGGGCGCGTCCTACCGCGTCGTCGAGGGCGTGCGGACCGGGATCGAGTACGTGGGGCAGGATCTGGAGGACGCGTTCGAGGCCGAAGAGGCCGAAGGCGGCGCGAGGCACTACGCCGGCCCTACGCTCGCGATCGGCGTCGACCACGGGCGCGTGCAGCTCGTCGCGGGCCCCGCCTTCGGCCTGAACCGCCAGGCGAGGGGGCTGCTCGGCCGCGCGAGCGTCGTCGTGCAGTTCTGACGGCTCCGCGCGCGGTCGCTGTCGCGCGTCGTGACGGAGTGGGCGGAGAGTGATACGCCTCCGAGGCTTGGCCCAAACGCTCGCTCCCGGCCTGTTGCTCGCGGCCCCCGCGCTCACCGACCCAAATTTCGCGCGGTCGGTCGTGCTCCTCGCCACGCACGACGAGACGGGCGCGCTCGGCTGGGTGCTCAACGGCAAGTCCATCCTCCCGACGAAGAAGCTCCTCGAGGACGCGGATCTCGTCCCGCCGGGGCTGAGCCTACCCGACTCACCCTCGTTCCACGCGGCGGTGCGCGTGGGGGGTCCGGTCATGCCCGGATCGGCGTGGATCCTCTTCGAGCGTCCCACAGCGGACGCGCCGAGCCCGGCCTTCGTTGGCGAGCACGATCTCGGGGGTGGCTTCTTCGTGACGGGGGCACGTGAGGCGATCGAGGCGCTCGCGCGGGGCGAGGGCCCCGAGCGCTTCCGGCTCTTCCTGGGGTACGCGGGGTGGGGGAAGCAGCAGGTCGATCGGGAGATCGCGCGCGGCGATTGGCTGCCGCACGATGTGCTCACCGATCTGCTCCTCGACGAGCCCGCGGACTCGATGTGGAACGCGGCCTACGCGAAGAGCGTCGGCGTCTCGCCGATGGCGTTCACGGGGACCGTCCGCGGCTCGGCGTAGGGGCGTCTCTCCGTTCGCAACCTCGACCCGCCGCGTCGCCCGTGGCGGGCCCTCACATCGTCGCCTGTCGGAGGGGGACGATGGCTGGCAAGCACGACGTCTCGCTCGACCAAGGATGCCTCGTCAACCAAACCTGTGGGTGACCCAATCGGGCTCGGGGAGCTTGCCGAGCGCATGGAACCGGGCGACTTGAGCGACCTTCGTGGTTCGGAAACCGTACGATCTCCTGGTGATCGCTCTCGCCTTGTTGTTGAGGCCTTCTGCAGCGCCCTTGGCAAAGGCGTCTTTGGC
>CAYNEK010000037.1:0-31570 GCA_964396175.1 uncultured Polyangiaceae bacterium
GACGCGGTTGTAGGTGTCGAGCATGTGCACCGGGATGCGCACCGCGCGGCCCTTGTCGGCGAGCGCGCGGCTGATCGCGTGCCGGATCCACCACGACGCGTACGTCGAGAAGCGGTACCCGCGCAGGTGATCGAAGCGCTCGACCGCCTTCATGAGGCCGATGTTTCCCTCCTGGATGAGATCGATGAGCGGCATCCGGCCCCGGTTGTAGCGGCGCGCCACGGACACGACGAGCCGGAGGTTCGCGCTGACGAAGCGGGTCTTCACGGCGAGCTGCTCGGCGAAGGTCCGGTCGACCCTCGCGAGCCACTTGCTCGTCCCCGGGAGGACCACGAGCGTCGATCGCGGGCCGGACTCGTCGTCGTCGAGCTCGGTCACGCCGCCGAGCTTTCGCGCCGTCGCGAGGGCGTTGGCCATCCAGACGCGATCGGAGTCAGGAAGCCGGATCGCCTTCGCGAGCTCGTCGACGAGCTCGGTCCAGCGCTTTTGCTCCGGGGACGCGAGCTTCTTCTTGCCCTTCGCGAGCTTCTCGAGCCGCTCGATCTGCGGCGTCGCCGGGCGGGCGTCGTCGCTCGCCGTCTGGACGTCGGCGGCGAGGCGCGGCAAGAGGATCCGCGCCGCAGGGAGAAAGGAGAGGAGCGCCTGCCAATGCGCGACCTCGGTCGCCTCGACCTCCCGCGCGATCGCGAGCTCCTCCTCCGCGGTCATCATGTCGTACGAGGCCATCGCGCGGAAGTACTTCCCGAGCATGGAGTCCCCGTGCTCGTCGTCACGGCCTGCGCGCGTCGTCTGCGACGGCTCCTTTGGAGTCGTGACGAGCTCTTCGGGCAGCGACGAGGCCGAGTCGGCGGGCTCGTCCGCGTCGAGGGAGAGCTCCTGCGTGATCTCCGTGTCTTCCAGATCGTCGAAGCCCTCTTCGGTGCCGTCGGGCTTCGTGGGGGCGTCGTGGAGCTTGTGGGCAGCGGCGGTGCGGCGGTGGGTGCTCATGGGACCTCGGTGGCTGGAGGGGAAGACGAAGGAGCGGGGATCGAAGCAGCGAGACGGCGCTCCGCGAGGGGCATCCGAGCGGCGGCTCGCTCGTCCTCTCCAGGTGTGTCCTCGGAGAGACTTGTCAATCGGCGGAGCCTCGACATGTCGTGAAGTTCAGCAAAGGGCGTGCCGTAGAGGATGACGACGCGGGAAACGGAGAACCACCGAGGCTGCCGGTTCATTCCCGAGCGCTCCCGTCGCGATGCCACGCCGAGCTCACGTCCATCCGCTGGCGCGTACCTGCGGTGGGGATCCCTGCGACGAGCATGCTCGAGAGGCCCGCCGCCGCGCGCGTCCCTGAAGGAGCGTCCAGGAGCGCGTCGCAGCCGGAGGACGGCTCCTGTGGGCTCGCCCTCGTCCACGTCGATGAAGCCGCGCCCATCTGCCCCTCGCGGGCGCGAGCCGGCTCTCGTGAGGCTCTCGCGAGAGCCCGACGCTCGCGAGAGCCGAGCGGCAGCGCGACCCCAGCGCGCGCTCGTGGCGGAGGACAGGGCCTGGATCCACGAGGTCTGCCCGAAGCCTCGACGGGATGCCGGCCGGTCACGTAAGGTCCAGAGCCCGCGTGTCTCAGGGACGTCCTCCGAGTCGACAGGGAGCACCGCCGGTGACGCCGCGCGCCGCGGTATGGCGCGTGATGTCGAAGAACCCGTGGCGGACCGCGAGGCATGGCGCTGCTGTCGTGGTGGCCGCAACGGCGCAGGGGGCGGTCGCGGCCACCGCAGGGCTCCTCGCGCAGCGGGTCGCCGGAGGGTCGAACCACCTCTTCCTGCTGGCCGCGGCGGGTGTCGTCGCCACGAGCGCGAAGGCGGTCGCCCAGGCGGTCGCAGCGAAGGAGGAGGCACGGGTCGCGCTCCAGGTGGCGGACGAGCTCCGCGAGGCGATCTTCGTTCGTCTGGGGTGCGAGGGTGGCTTGCGGGCGAGCGGCCGGGCGGCCTCGAGCGCCGCCACGGCCGCTCGCGAGCTCGAGGGGGCTGTGAAGACCGGGGTCCTCGGGGCCGTTCGAGCCGGGGTCGGGCTCATTCCGCTCGTCGGGGTGCTCGTGTGGACCGCGCCGGTGCTGGCGTTGGTCGGCGGGACCGTCCTCGCGGGCTTCGGCGTCGCGCTCGCGAGGGCGCGTGGACGACGCGCCGAGCGCGAGGCGCGGGTGCTCGCGCAGTCCGCAGCGCTCGAGCATGCGGCCGATGACCTGCTCCGCGCCGTCGACGTCTTCCGCGTGTTCGGGACCGTCGAGCTCGGGCGGCGGCTGCTAGCCGGCGTCGCGCTGAGAGCGCGCGGCGTCCGGGCACACACGGCGGCGCTGCGGGCCTTGCTCTCGGGAGCGAACGAGGTGGCGGCGGCGCTGGGGCTCTTGCTCGTCGTCGTGCTCCTCGCGTCCGGCGCCGTCCAGATCGAGCCCGGGCGGCTGGTCGTCTTCGTCTCGGTGTTCTTCCTGGCGTACCGACCGCTCCGCGATCTCGCGGACGCGCGCGGGGCCCTCGCGGTGGCGCGCGCAGCGCTCGCGACGCTCCCCCCGGCGCGCCTCTCCTCAGGCGATGAGGAGAGCGACACGGACCCTGCCGACGCGCGCATCCTCCGCGGACACCTCGAGCGCGAGGCGAACGGCCGCGACGAGCGCAGCGCCGCACCTCGGTCGAGCCTCCAAGCCCTCGAGCTCGAGGACTTCGGGGCTGCTCATGCGCGAGGCAGGCTCACCGCGGAGATCGCGCCTGGGGAGCTCGTCGCGCTTCGAGGCCCCAACGGCGCCGGGAAGACCTCGCTCCTCCGCGCCCTGCTCGGCCTCGACGAGCCCTCCGGCGTGGCGCGATACGGAGGCGCGGACCTCGGGGGCGCGCCCTTCGAGCGGCCCTTCGCGTGGGTGCCGAGCGAGGGCGGGCTCGTGCACGCGACGCTCCGGCAGAACCTCGCCCTCGGCGGCGACGAGGCCCGCGCGATCGGGTTCCTGGACGACATCGCGGAGCCAGGCTGGAGCGCGCGGCACCTCGATGAGCTCGTGGGCGACGGGGGCAGGACGCTCTCCGCGGGCGAGCGAACCTGGGTGCTCCTCGCGCGCGCCTTTGGGAGCGGGCTCCCCGTGCTGCTCATCGACGAGCCCACCGCACACCTCGACGGCGACGCGGAGCGGCGGTTCTTCGCTGCCCTCGATCGGGTCCGGGGGCTCCGCAGCGTCCTCTTCGTCAGCCATCGAGCCCCGGCTGCCGGCAGCACCGATCGCACCCTCGACCTCGACCCCTGAAGCCCCCGCGACAGGACGAGCGCCACGCAGGCGCTTCACTGCTTTGTGTGGACCCAGGCTGATGGCGCGAGGCTAGGCGACAAAAAAAAGACGCCGCGCTCCCAGAGGAGCGCGGCGTCGTCCCAGCGAACGGCTCAGCCGATCACTTGGTCTTCTTCTTGGGGGGCGTCACGGGCTTCGCGGGCTTCGCGGGAGCCGGGGCATGCGCCGGGGCAGCCGCGGGCTTGTCGCCAGCCGCGTCGGGGATGTTGAACTCCACGCGGCGGTTGTTCTGGCGGCCAGCGTCGGTGTCGTTCGAGTCGACCGGCTTCTCCTGGCCGTAGCCCGTCGCCTTCAGGCGCTTCGCGTCGATGCCGCCCTTCTTCGTGAGCCACGTCTTCACGGCGTTCGCGCGGTTCTGCGAGAGGGTCTTGTTCGCGGCCTTGTTGCCGACGTTGTCGGTGTGCCCCTCGATGTTGATGAGGGTGATCTCGGGGTGATCCTTCAGGATCTTCGCCACGTCGCCGAGCAGCGCGTCCGACTCGGAGCGGATGGTCGCCTTGCCGGTGTCGAACTTCACCTGCTCGGTGATCTTGATGCTCTTGCCGATGATCGCCGCCTTCGCCGGGCAGCCGTTCTGCTTCGGATCATCCGACTTGATGCCGGGCTTGTCCGGGCAGGCGTCCTCGGGGTCGGGGATGCCGTCGCCGTCCGTGTCGGGCGGGCAGCCGTTCTTCTTCGGGTCGTCGGACTTCACGCCCTTCACGTCGGGGCACGCGTCCTGCGCGTCGGGGATGCCGTCGCCGTCCTTGTCGGGCGGACAGCCATTGGTCGCCGGATCGGAGGTCGCCACGCCCGCGACGTCGGGGCAGGCGTCGTCCTTGTCGAGCACGCCGTCGTTGTCACGATCGGACGGGCAGCCGTTCTTCTTCGGGTCCGCGTTCGCCACGCCGGGGACGTCGGGGCAGGCGTCGTGGTCGTCGACGATGCCGTCGCCGTCACGATCCTTCGGCGCCGGCGGGCAGCCGTTCAGCTTCGGATCGGCGGAGGCCACGCCCTTCACGTCGGGGCAGGCGTCCTTGTCGTCCGTGATCCCGTCGCCGTCGCGGTCGCCCGGGCCCACGACGATCTGCGGGACGAGCGCCACGCCCGCGACCACGCGGAACGCCGGCGTACCAGGGTTCTTCGAGAGGCCAGGGCCGGCGCCGAGGCCGAGCACGAGGTCGTTCACCCGGAGCTTGGCGCCGAGGAGCGCCTCGAGGGGCGTCGAGTGCTTGCCGAAGAGCTTGAGGTTGTCCTTCGCCGCGTTGGTGAGCGGGTTCTCCTCGGTCTTGGTGACGGTGTTGCCGTAGATCTCGGGTCCAATCTGGAAGTTGCCGGCGACCGCCGCGACACCAGCGCCGAAGGTGAGCGCGTCACCGATCTCGGGGGTGCCGAGGTCCTTCTTGTTGCCGCGGAAGAGGTAGCCGACGTTGAAGGTGTACACGAGCGAGCCCGTGTCGCCGGAGAAGACGAGCTTCGGGTTGACCCGGAGCTTCTTGTCGCCGGTGAGCGCCGCGTCGTTGCCCGTCGGGAGCTGGACGTCGACCGCCAGCGCGGGGACGAAGGCGCCCTTCTCGACGAAGGCGAAGCGGAGGCCCGCGCGGACGTCGCCGAGCTTGCCGCCCTTCACCGCGACCTGGGCGTTGGCGCCCTGGTCATCGCCCGACTGCGCGAGCGCGACGGGGACGCCGACGCTGATGAGGAGGCGGTTCGAGATCGCGTACGATCCCTCGATGTGCGCGTACGTCGCCATCTTCGATGGCTTGGAGACGATCTCGTCCTTGCCGCGGTCGCGGATCGAGAGCGGCTTGAAGGCGAGGTTGCCGAGGAGGCCGACGTTCGGCCCCTTGCCGACGGCTGCGTCGGGGACACCGAAGAAGTGGTCTCCGGCCGGCGCGGGCACGAACTGCTGGAGGTCGAACCCCACGGGGTCGGCCGCGAAGGCCGAGGACCCCGCCGTCAACGAGACGGCGAGGGCCGCCAAACCGAGCTTCTTGTTGCGCATCTCCAAATTCTCCTTCTTAGGTCTCTCTTAGGGCAGTGAGCTTGTGCTGTCCGCCGGGATGGCGGGTCTGGTACGCTTCGTGACCGATGCGGCTGCGCTCCTACTCTCACGCTCGCCGGTGCTGCAAGTTGCTTTTGTGGACTCTCGGTCTGCCGCTCTCGTCTCTTCCCGCCTGTGGCGGCGGAGAGATCGACGACTCCAAGACCAGCGACCGAGAAACCGTGGTGCGCCTTCTAGGTGATTTCGAGCTGTTCGTCGAGTCCATGTCAAAAATTCGTCTGAGGGCGGCCGGGCGCGACGTCCTCGACGGGCTCCCGGCCGGGCCGGTCCAGCCCGGGGACCCTCCGCTCGTCGGCTTCGCCGTGCGGCCCGTCACGGCCACGTACGAGCACCAGTTCGGCAGCTTCAAGACCGAGGAGAAGGGCGCGGCCGAGGTCCCCTGGACGGCGGGGCGGTCGATCCGATCCGAGGCGAGCAGCGACGTCGTTCTCGACGAGGGCGGGGCGCCGCTCGCGCGGCTGTCGTGGTCGTCGCCGGGCGCGGGGCACCTCGTGCTCGACGTCGCGCCGCTCGCCGCCGACAAGACGCGCTTCTCCTTCGGGTGGAGGTGCAGGGCGGGCGAGCGGTTCGTCGGGTTCGGCTCGCAGGCGATCGACGTGGACGAGCGTGGGCAGTCGGTGCCGGTGTGGGTGTCGGAGCAGGGCGTCGGCAAGGCGATGACCGACGAGTACGAGGGCGCCTGGCAGCTCGTCGGGCGCAGGCACGCCGCGCACTGGTCGGTCGCGTGGGGGCTCTCGAGCGCAGGGTACGCCTTCGTCGGCGAGACACGGCCCTTCGCCAAGGTGTTCCTCTGCGAGGAGCGCGACGACGTCGCCCGGATGGAGCTCGACCTGCCCTCGACGATCCACCTCTTCGTCGGCGACGGCCCGAAGCAGATCACCTCGCGGGCGACGGGTGTCTTCGGGCGGCCGCGGGTGCCGCCCAAGGTCGCCTTCGCGCCGTGGCACGACGCCATCAAGGGCCCGGACAACGTCCTCGGGACGGCGAAGAAGCTCCGCGATCTCGACATCCCCTCGAGCGTCATCTGGACGGAGGATTGGCGCGGTGGCGAGCAGATGGGCGACGCCTACGCGCTCGACGAAGAGTGGGACGTCGACACCTCGCTCTACCCCGACATGAAGGGCATGACCGACGCGCTCCACGCGCTCGGCTTCAAGTTCCACGTGTACTTCAACCCCTTCGTCTTCGAGTCGTCGAAGGCGTGGGGCGAGACCGCGCCGAAGGGCTGGCTCGTCCACCGCGCCGACGGCACGCCCAACACCTTCCTTGGCGCGAAGTTCACGAAGGCGGGGCTCCTCGATCTCACCAACCCGGACGCCCGCGCCTGGGCCATCGGCAAGATGCACGCGGCGATGGCCCTCGGGGCCGACGGCTTCATGAACGACTTCGCCGAGTGGCTCCCGGTCGAGGACTCGCTGCTCGCGGGCGGCACGGGGCTCCAGCTCCACAACGAGTACGCGGTGCTCTGGGCGAAGACCGCGCGCGACGCCATCGACACCGCGCCCGACAAGGACTCGGAGCGGCTCTTCTTCGGGCGCAGCGGCTGGCTCGGGACGTCCCCGCTGATGGACGTCTTCTGGGCGGGGGATCAGCGGACGGACTTCCAGCCCGACGACGGCCTGCCGACGGTGCCCGTCATCGGCATCAACATGTCGGTGCTCGGGTGCCCGACCTTCGGCCACGACATCGCGGGCTACCAGTCGGCGACCAACCCTCCGAGCACCAAAGAGCTCTACTTCCGCTGGACGTCGCTCGGCGCCTTCTCGCCCGTCATGCGCACGCACCACGGCTACCACGCCGACAAGCAGTGGCGCTGGGACAAGGACGACGAGACGATCGCGCACTTCCGCAAGATGGCGAAGCTCCACGTCCAGCTCGCGCCGCTCCTCGAGGCGCTCGCCGAGGAGGCGCACGAGACCGGGATCTCGATCCAGCGCGGGCTCTTCCTCGAGTTCCCCGGCGAGGACGCCGCGTGGACCACCAAGGACGAGCTCCTCCTCGGACCGAACGTCCTCGTCGCGCCCGTCGTCGCCGCCGGGAAGACGTCGCGCCCGGTGTGGATCCCGCCGGGGACGTGGCTGCCGTTCGAGGGCGGCGCGGCGGTCACCGGGCCGACCACGATCGAGGTCCCGGCGGCGCTCGGCGAGATCCCGGTCTTCGTGCGCTCGGGCACGGTGCTCTCGCTCTACCCCGACGAGCTCGACACGCTCACCTCGGCGAAGGAGGAGGGCATCGTCTCTCTGGCGACGGTCGGCGACGACCGCGAGGTCCGCGTCTATGGTGACGGCGGCCGCGTCCGCGAGGTGGGCGGGCTCGTCGTCGAGGCGGAGCCCGTCGCGCCCGTGACGGGGAGCTTCTCGACCGCCACGAGGGGCGCCCGCTCGGTCGAGGTCGGCGGCGTCCGGATCCGTGCGAGCGGCGGCGCCGAGCGGACGCTCCGGGTGCGGGTGTTCCGGTGACGACGCGACGCCTCGGATCGGCTTGCATCCTCGACGCGCCGTTCACGATGGAGAGCCGCTCGAGCCGTCACGGCGCGAGGATCCCCACGAGCCTCTGGGCGTCTCCGGAGCAAGCGACGAGCCTTCGCCCGAGCCTGCGCGAGGCGCGGACGTCCCGATGAGCCTCTGGGCGTCTCCGGAGCAAGCGACGAGCCTCCGCCCGAGCCTGCGCGAGGCGCGGACGTCCCGATGAGCCTCTGGGCGCTCCTGCTCGGTGCCTCGCTGTCCAGCGTCGACGAGGCGCCGGCGCGGATCGAGGTCGACGCGCCGCTCGTCACCCCGACCACCAGCGTCCGCGCAGGACGGAACTTCACGGCCCTGCCGGCGATCCGATTTCTGTCGACGCAGACGGGCGAGTCCTGCGAGGTTCGGCTCTATCGAGACGACGGTCACGTCGACGAGGCGGCCGTCGCCGCCGTCAGCGAGACGCTCCGCGACGCGAGGCGCCCGGGCGCGCACGAGGCGCGCGCGCTCGATCCGAGGCTGCTCCAGATCGTCGTCCGCGCGGCGCTCCACTTCGGCGTACGCGACGTGAGCGTCGTCAGCGGCTATCGAAGGCCCGGACGTCACCGCGAAGGAAACCACGCCCGCGGGACGGCGCTCGACTTCTCGCTCCCCGGCGTCGAGCGGAGGGAGCTTGCGGACTACCTCCGGTCGCTGCCCCGGCTCGGGGTCGGCGAGTACGTTCACCGGCGAACACAGTACGTCCACCTCGACGTCCGCGAGGAGAGCTACCACTGGATCGACGGGACGCCACCCGGGCGGCCGGGTTGGGGCGCGCGGCTCTCCTTGGATGGGCTCGCCGCGAGGGACGCGACCTGGTCGCCCGAGGCGGACTTGCCGGAGTGATCCGAGAACGGTAGAGCCCGCCCACCCATGCTCTCCCGCGTCACCGAAATCCTCCGCGACCGCGGCCGAAAGCCCGAGATGGCGACCGCGAGCTACTGGGACGAGCGCGCCAAGGCGCGGCGCGGGTTCGCGAGGAGCGTCTGGCACTCCGAGTCGTTCAGCGTGGCGTGGGACGCACGACAACAGGCGCTCCTCCGCGAGGCGCTGGAGACCACGCTCGCGGGCGCGCTCCGCGGCAAGACGATCGCAGACGTCGGCTGTGGCACGGGGCGGATCACGCGGTTCTTCGCGCGGGAGGGCGCCCTCGCGACGGGCTTCGACTTCAGCCCGAGCACCGTGGAGGCCGCGGCCGAAGAGACGCGCGCGGCGGGGCTCACGGCGTCGTTCGTCGTCGCGGACGCGACGGGGCTCCCCGCGCCCGAGGGCTCCTTCGACGCGGCGGTCGCGGTCGGCTGCCTCGCGGTCGCGTGCCGGACGCTCGACGCGCTCGAGGAGGCGCTCGCGAACATGCGGCGCATCGTGCGGCCGCGCGGCGCCGTCGTGCTGCTCGAGCCGATCCACGCCTCGCGCTTCGTCGGTCGGGTGCTCCGCGCGCCGGTCGAGGACTGGGAGTCCGCGGCCGAGCGCGTGGGCCTGCGCCGCGTCAGCCGCCGCGGGATGGGCTTCTTGCCGACGCGCCTCGCGCTCTCGGGCGCCGAGGCGCCGTCGTGGCTCGTGCGGCCCCTCTTCGACGCGACCGAGGCGCTGCTCGATCGCGTCCCTCCGCTCGAAGCGGCGAGCGACTACCGCCTCCTCGCCTTCCGCAAGCCCGCGTGAGGGACGAGACGGCGCGCCGCGCGAAGCTCGCCCTCCGCGTCCTCGTCAGCGTCGTCCTCGTCGGCGTGCTCGCCTGGAAGATCCCCTTGCGCGACGTCGCCAGGGCGCTCGGTGACGTCCCCTCGTCCGGGATCGCGCTCGCGGTCGCGGCCACCGGGTTGCAGGTGCTGCTCGGCGTCCTCCGATGGCGGCGCATGCTCGCGCGGACGGGCGTCACGGTGCCCTTCCACGAGCTTGCCACGGACGCGCTCGTCGCCAGCGCTTACGCCCTCGTCGCACAGCTCGGCGGCGACGTGGTGCGGGCGATGCGGGCGCAGTCGCGGTGCGGAGACCACCCGTCCGCCGCGTGGTCGTCGACGCTCTTCGAGCGAATGGTGGGCTTCCCGACGCTGGCCCTCCTCGCGACGCCCGGGATCTTGGCGGTCCCCGGCGGGCGGGCGCTCCTCGTCCCGGCGCTCGCCCTCGCCGCCGTGAGCTTCGCGGCGCTCGTCCTCGCGCCGCACCCGATGCGCCTCTTCGGCCGCTCGCTCGTGTCCCGGAGCCCCGCAGCCTCACGCGTCGCCGAGGGCATCGCCGCCGATCTTCGCGGGCCGCTCGGCACGGCCGGCGCTCGCCTCGAGTGCTTCCTGTGGAGCCTCGCGTACCAGGCCGTCGGCATCTCGATCCTGGCTGCGTTCGTCGCGCCCACGGGCGACCGCGCCCTCATCCTCGCCATCTTCGCCGGGCTCCCCCTCATCGCGATCGCGACGATGTTGCCCGTCACCCTCGGGGGCTTCGGCCTGCGCGAGGGGCTCTTCGTGACCGTGCTCGGTCGGCTCGGCGTCTCGGAGCCCATGGCGCTCGCGCTGAGCGTCCTCTGGCTCGGCACCTATGTCCTCGTCGCGGTGCCTGGGCTCTTGTTGATGCTCGTGAGGCGTGAGAGGACCACAGGGTGAAGTGGACCATGATCGCGCTCGCGGTGTCCGCGTCGCTCGTGGCGACACGCGCGCTCGCGGGGCCAGCCGAGGACGCCTTCGCCGCGGCGAGGCAGGCCGAGGTGGAGCTCCGGTTCGCGGACGCCGCGCGAGGCTACGAGGAGGCGCTCCGAGAGGCTCCGAGCGCGGGCTTCGCGACCACGGCCCGCACGCGCCTCGACGAGCTCCACGCCCACGCAGAGGGAGACTACGTGCCGCTCGCGACGCTCGAAGCCGTACGACGTGATCCCGCGAAGAGCGGCTCCCGCGAGGCGCTCCTCGCGCTCCTCGACGACGCCCGCTCGTTCCCGCCGGGGCGCGTGCAGAGGAGCGCGCGGCTGCTCGCCGCCGAGGCCTTCGTGAAGCGGCTCGGGGCGCCAGGAGACGCGCTCGCGCCGACGCGTGCTATCCTGGACGATCCGACCGCGGACAAGCTCACGCGGACGAGCGCGGCGAACCTGCTCGTCGACGCGCTCGTCGCGCTCGGGCGGCGGGACGAGGCCCTCGCCGAGGCGCAGAGGCACCGCGCGCTCGTCCCGGCAGCGTGGGACAAACTCCGCAAGGAGGTGTGGCGCGCGAGACTGCTCCCGGCCGCACGCGGGATCCTCTTGGGCGCGCTCGTCGTCGTGACCGTCGTCGTCACGCGCGCCCGCCGGCTCGATCTCAGGACCGCGCTTCCGCGGGCCGTCCTCGCGTCCGCGGCGATCGCGCTCGGCGGCGCGTCGCTCGCGCATCTCTACGACGAGAGCCTCTCTGTCCTGCCCTTCTTCTTGCTTGGCCTGGGCGCCTTCGTCGCCGAGCGCGCGGCCCGCATCGTCCGCTCCGCCGGCGCTCCCAAGGCGCTCGCGCTCACGATCGGGCTCCTCTCCCTGTTCGCGGCGAGCTACCTCGCGCTCGCGATGAACGACGGCGAGTACCTGGGAGGCTTCGGGCTGTGACCGCGCCTCGCGGGAAGGTGCTCATGGTGCGGCCGATGCCCGGCGCGAACTGCTCGTCCGTGGGCAGCGTGGTCGATCTGCTGTTCGCCTCGGGGGTCGTGGGGGCCGCGCTCCTCGTCGCCGTGACCGCGACGCTCGACGACGAGATCGATCGCGAGGCCGAGCGGTCGGGCACCGAGCCGCCGACCGGGTCCTCGATCGAGAGGCTCGACGATGGCCGAGCTTCCTCCGCGCCCGGGTGCGAGAGAGAGCCCCAGGCGGGCGTGGAGACAGGCCACGACCGCACCGGCGGCGCCCGGGACGACACCGACGAGGAGCCTTCGCCCGATGCGCGCTAGGCCCGAGCGATGGGGGGCGTGGGTTCGCCTCGACGAGCCGTCGGCGCTCGTCGCGGTCGACGAGACGCTCGCGGCGAGGCTCGGGGTCGACGGCTCGGGCGTCTGGGGGACCGCGCGCGAGGAGCGGCCCGTCGAGATCCACCTCGCGATCACCTCGCGCTGCTCGGTCGGTTGCGAGGGCTGCTACATGGACGCGAGGCCGGACGGATTGGCTCCGAGCCTCGAGGTGCTCGTCGAGCGCCTGCGCGCGCTCCGGGACGCGGGGGTCTTCACCGTCGCCTTGGGTGGCGGCGAGCCGCTCACGCGCCGCGATCTCGGCGAGCTCGCGCGCGCCGGCCACGAGCTCGGGCTCGCGATGGTCCTGACGACGAGCGGCGTCGGGCTGACCGAAGGACGAGCGAACGAGCTCACCCTCTTCGATCAGGTGAACGTGAGCCACGACGGCGTCGACGGAGCCTACGAGGCGACGCGCGGGCGCACAGGGGCGGACACCGCCGACCGGGCGATGCGGCTCCTGGGCGAGGCGGGCGCGCGCTACGGCGTGAACCTGGTCCTCACGCGGGGATCGTTCGATCACGTCGAGGACACGGCGCGCCACGCCGTGGCGCTCGGCGCGGTCGAGCTCCAGCTCCTCCGGTACAAGCCTGCCGGTCGAGTGACGAGGCTCGACTACGACGCGAAGCGCCTCTCGCGGAGCCAGATCGTCGAGGTCCCGGCGCTCCTCCGCCGCCTGTCGGTGGACCTCGGCGTGCCCACGCGCATCGACTGCTCGATGGTCCCCTTCCTCGCAAGCGGGGGCTTCTCCGTGGATGAGCTCGCCCGCCACGGGATCTTCGGCTGCGAGGCGGGGCGGCGGCTCGCGACCGTCGACGTCCACGGTCGCGTCGCGGGGTGTTCGTTCCAATCGGGGAGCGGGAGCGTCGGGGCGATGGGCGATTGGCTCGAGGGCGCTCCGGGCCGCGAGGCGCGCGCCTACGCCGACGACCCAGCCGAGCCCTGCGCGAGCTGCTCGCTGCGAGAAGTGTGTCGCGGTGGGTGCCGGGTGGTCGCGGCCTTCCACGGCGGTCCCCGCGACCCGGACCCCGAGTGCCCACGCGTCGACGCGTGGCGGACGAGAGGCTTCCGATGACGCCCACGCGGACGACCGCGCGCCTCGCGGTCTGCGCGGGGCTCCTCACAGTCGTCGGGACGTACGCCGCGCTCCGGGTGGTCCAGCTGTCCCTCTTCCCGGAGCCCAACCCAGCCCTCGTGATCGCGGCGATGCGCATCGCGATGTTCTGGCGCGTGGGGATCGGGCTGTATCTTGGCCTCGTCGTGGGGTTGCTCGTCGCGTTCGCCGGGGATGATCGGGCGGAGCGGTGGACGCTTCGCGCCGTGACGCCCGTCGCGCTCTTCGCGCTCGCGCAGGCCCTCCTGTTCCCGTGAGCGCGCTCCTCCTCCGCGTCCTTCAGCACGTGCATGGCCCGCTCGGCTGGCTCGCGGCGCTGGCGCTCGTCCACCCGGCGCTCCTGCTCCGCGCGCCGAAGCGACGGGCGTGGCTCGCGACGTCGCTCTCGACGGTCCTCGTGACGGCCGCGACGTCGCTCGGGGCCTTCATCTACCCATTCTACCGCCTGCGGATCAAGCAGGTGATCTTCCTCTCTTCGCCGCGGATCGGCTGGCTCTTCGAGCGAAAGGAGCACCTCGCGGTCGGCGCGGTGGGGTTCGCGTGGGTGGGGCTCATCCTCTACTGGCTCGCTCGTGAGCGTGGATCGCGGGCGCTCCAGCGGGGCGCGCAGCGGGCGTACACGGCAGCCGCGGTGTTCGCGATCGGGACCGCGGTGTTCGGGACAGTGGTCGCAGCGTTCCGGAGTCTGTGAGGCTGGGGTTCGATCGCGCTCGCGAGGAGCCCCCAGTGGCGATTCGATTGCTGAGACGGTGTCTCACCGAATGGCCCGAATTCCTCGCATCGGCGGCACGCCGGCGACGCGAGAAATTCGGGCCACTTCGTGAAATACTCTCTCAGGGGCGGGCGTAGGCGCCGCACACCGAGTCCTCGGGGACGGGCGCCCGCGCGGGACGACCGTCGGAGACCGCCATGCTCGGCATCATCGCGAGGAAGGTCGCGAGCATGAGCACCCCGGCGCACCGCGCCTCGACCCCGCAGCCTTCCAGTCGGATCGTGCGCGCGGTCGCGACGTCGGGGGAGCCGTCCCTGCGCAGGCGCACCACGCCTCCGTCGGGCTCGATCCGAAGCGCACCATCGCGAAGAGCGATCGTCGCGTCGGTCACCGACGCGCGTTCGTGTGGGGTCCACAGCACACTCGATGGCGTGAGCTCCGCCCAGACGCCATCCGAGCCGACGAGGCAGCCGCTCGGGTCGAGCTTCGCCGCGAGCGGGGGCCCGCCGAGGCTGCTCACGTCGAGTCGCCCGTGCACGTCGAGCGAGAGCATCGCGACCTCGGGCCCGCCGGGCGCCCCGACGACCAAGCGGAGCGGCAGCGAAGGGCACACGGTGAGCGGGGAGGGCAGGAGCCCGCTTGGCGCGCCGGACGGCGCCGGATGAGCCGAGCCGCCGGCGGGGGCCTGCGTCGGCGCGCATCCGCAGGCACTCAGGCCGAGGCTCGAGCCGATGAGCAGCCGCGCGATGGCTCGGCGCGACGCGAGGCTTGGAGCGGCGCCTGACGCGCGAGCGCTCCTCCTCTCGTCTCGGTCGTGGCGAACCAGCGCGGATCTCGGCCGCGGCTGCGAGGGCTGCCCCGGTCGATGTCGCTCGCTCACTCGAAAGAGCTCGCGCGGGGACGATGACACAGGAGGGGCGGCCTCCCCGTCTCGTGGATCACTGACAGTTCTTCGCACCTGGCTGTGCGCAACGATAGGCGCGGACCTTCGTGTAGACGGGGTAGGGAGCGCCGTCGGGGTGGGTCCAGGCGAAGGCGTCCCACGCTGGATCGCGGAGGATGAAGGGGGTCACGCCGAGGATCGAGGGCTCCGTGAGCCAGACGTTCTTGTAGGCCTCGACCGTCCAGTCCGCGACCTGATCGCGGCTCCAGTTGACTCCATTGTCCTTGATCGACCAACCGGTCTCGGTGATGAGCACCTTCAGGTTTGGCTTCCCGATTTCGGCGAGCTCCTTCTTGTAGAAGACGAGCCCTGGCATCGACTGATCGTACGGTGCGAAGAAGCCCCAGCCTTCTCCGCTCGCCGGGTACGCGTGCGACGCGAAGACGTCGATTTTGTCGAACACGCTGGGCACCGCCTGTTTCATGTACTTGAGAAAGTCGGTCGACTTGTCGCCGGCCGTGAACTGGTCCGTCCCGCAGACGCAGCTCTGGGCGCCTCCGGGCGCGAGGGCGCCGTTCAAGACCTTGATCCGTGAGTCTCCGAGGCCGTGCACGGCGTCCGCGACGTCGGCGAGCAGGTGTGCGTACTCGCCCGCGGTCTGTTGCGAGCTCAGCGTCCCCGAGCTGCAGGTCCACTCGTAGCAGAGGTTCGGCTCGTTGTGGACCTGGACGAACATCGGCCAGCCGGCTCGCTTGGGGAGATCCGCGAGGACCGATTTGTAGACCTGCGCGAGCCCTTTGTACGACGTCGGGCTCTCTCCCATCGCGCGAACATTCCGATCCCCCCAAGGGGGCGCCATGCGGATCACGGGGATGAGGTCTCGATCGTACGCCGCCTGGATCGAGCTCTTCCACGACGGCTCGGCCCCCGTGCGACCGGGCCGGATGTCCGCGAAGATGACCGTGACGTAGCCGCCGGGGCCCGTGAGCTTCGCCGTGAGATCGTGATCCTGCGCGTTGCCCTCACTGACGTAGCCCATCCCGTACCGGTTGATCGGCGGTGCGCCCGTGGGGCTCCCACTCGAGCCGGCCGATCCGCCCGAGCCGGTGCTCCCGCCGCTCCCGCCGGTCCCTCCCTCGGACTGCGACTCGATCTTGCAGGTCGCGATCGTCACGCCGGGCCCACCATTGGCGTCCTTGGCGAAGGTGAAGTCCAGCACACCCGCGCCGTGCCCCGAGATCGTCCACGTCCAGGTGTGGGGCGTCCCCTCGACGCCCACCCAGGCCGCGGTGGGCGCGCCCGGCCCCTGCACGCGCATGTCCACGTACGCATACCCGGGGCTGTCTGTGAAGCGAGCCTCGAATGGGATGCCCGCCGCGGCGGGGCTCTTGCTGAAAGAGAAGCGCTTGTCGCACGCGAGGGGCGCGCCCCCCGTACCCTTGCCGGCGGTGCCCCCCGTACCCTTGCCGGCGGTGCCCGCAGTGCCCGCGCTGGTCGAGCCCGCTGTGCCCGCGGGGGTGCTCCCTCCGAGCCCTGCCTCGCCGGCCGCGCCCCCGCCGTTCGGGAAGGTCCCGTGGGTCCCGCCCGTCCCTGCGGCGCCTCCGGATGGACCGCCAGCCCCTGGATCCTGAGAACCGGAGCGGGACGGGACGACGTGATCCTGTTGCTGTCCCCCTGCGCAGGCCATCATGGCAACGATGGAGAGACCGACGGACAGGGAGAGCAGCGGACGCTTCATGGGCAGGTAAGGATACGGGGTGTTTGCGTCTTGACGCAAGGCGTTGCTCGAGCGCGAGGCACGGCGCGCCGTTGCTCCCCGCGCGCATCGCCGCGTCGAGGGGCGTAGGACGCGGCGCGACCGAGCAAGCGGCACATGGGCGCAAGACGCGTCGCGATCGAGCCATGGTGTCTCAGCGGGTGCGCCGAGTGTGACGATCCCGACCGGATTGGCGGGGAGCGCCGAGCTCCGCTCGCCGAGACGTTCACTCGGGCTGTCGTCGCACGAGCCAACCCGCGATGCGCGCCTCGACGGCCTTGGCCGTGTCCGCCGACGCGAAGGAGGGCGACAACGACAGCTTCCCGTTCTCGAGGACGAGGTACCCTTGGTCTCGCAGCGCCTCGAGCGCGTTCTCGAGGATGGGGCGGCTCACGCCCTCGGGGTGCTGGATTTCGCCCTCGAGGAACATTCGTGTGCCCATCGCGAGCGCCTTCTTCACGAGGTCCTTTTGCGCGAGCGAGCCGCGGAGCAACGACTGGATCGCCCTCGCTGCGACCACGTACCCGGCGAGGTAAGGCGTCACCACCTCGGCGTAGAAGCGCACCCACGCCTCGCCCGACCAGCCATCGTGCCCTGCGGCCAAGGAGAGCCCATCCGCCTCGTCCCGGACGAGCTCACCCCGCGCCTGCATCTCCGCGAGCGTCTGGTGGAATAGCGCCTCGAAGCTCGCGTCCGCGCGGAACATGAACTCGAACTTGAAGAGTCGTGACAGCGCCTGGACCCGCTCGCGCAGCGCCTCCAGCGGCACCGCGCCGCCCGTCGGGTGGACGAGCAGCCCAATCGAGACGAGCGCCTGGCTCACGAAGAAATGGACGATGATGTTCTTCGAGAGAGAGAGAGCCACCCGCTTCTCCTCGGGGACCGAGTAGACGACGTCGTCTCCCGTGTAGATCGCGGCGCGATCCTTCTGCTCGGCCGACAGGTCGTGCCCGACGACCGCGTGCGCGACGACGAGCTCACCCTTCATCCAGAGCCGTGTGGCCTCGCGGATCGCCTCGGGGCGCAGCGCCCCGGACGGCGTCACGAGCGACCGCCCGAGCCGCGCCCCCGCCCGCGCGAGCGTCGCGACGACCCGCCGCGCCGCCTCGACGAGCTCGGCGTGCGCGACGCCCCGCCGCCGGCGATCGAGCAAGAGGAGCGCCACGACCGCCCCCGGCGTCACGCTCGTCACGCGGTTGATCTCGCCCATCACCTGGTGCGCGAGCCGCGTCACGAGACCGCGTCGCTGCGCCGGCGTGAGCGCCCCCGCGTCCTTGTACCCGAGCGCCGCGCGCGTCCCGGCGATCGTCAGCGGTTCGCCAAACTGGACGTTCACCCGTCCATAGAACCCCGACAGCACGCGCGCCCCGCGCAGCATCGCGCTCGCGTCCTCCTTCGTCTTCTCGCCGCCCCCGAGCTCGCGCACGTACGACCGCTCCTCGACGATGCGATCGTACCCGATGGACACCGGGATGAAGGTGACTCTGCGGTCGGGGGTCGAGAGCGCGGCGTCGACGACCATCGACAGGAGCCCGACCTTGGGCGGGAGGAGCTTGCCCGTCCTCGACCGGCCCCCCTCGAGGAAGAACTCGATCGCGTGCCCGTCCTTCACGAGCCTGCGCAGGTACGCGTCCACCACCGCCGCGTAGAGCCGATCGCCCTTGAAGCTCCGCCGGATGAAGAAGGCCCCTCCGCGGCGGAAGATCGGGCCCATGGGGAAGAAGGCGAGGTTGTCCCCCGCGGCGATGAGCGGCAGCGTGATGTGCGCTTGGTTCAGCACATACGACAGCATCAGGTAGTCGACGTGGCTCTTGTGGCTCGGCAAGAAGACGACGGCGCCCGCCCGCGCCGCCTCGCGCACCCGCTCGAGCCCGTCCTCGTCGAGCTCGATGCCCGCGTAGATTCGGTGCACGATCTGCTCGAGGACCGCCTCGAAGGCCGTGTGGACCTCCAGCGTCGGGCGCGCCTCGAGCTCGCGCAGCATCCCGTACGCCTTGGCCCGGAGGAGGAACTGCTGCTCCTTCCCCTCGCCCGCGAGATCCCGGACGAGCGCGGTCAGCTTCGGGCTCCGGATGATCTCGTCTCGGACGCGGTCCGGGTTCTTCCGCGCGGGGCCGAGGATCGCGCGACGCTCGCGCTCCATGCGCGTCAGCAGGCCGTAGGTCAGCTTGCGCACGAGCGTCGCGTCGGGCTCGCTCCCGTGCTCCGCGACGAACGCGCGCAAATCGAACGGCTCGCTCACGCGGAGATCTGCGCTCCGGTAGTTCGCGAGGAGCTGCCCCACGGTGCGGATCGTCCCCGGCCACTCGCGGGGGCCGAAGAGGGGATCGAGCGCCTCGCCGCCGAGCGAGTCGGGGCGCTTCGACCAGACGAAGGTCTGCGGGACGAGCAAGATGGGCCGCTCGCGCGTGCGCTGAAGCTCGAGCAGCACCCGGAGCGCCTCGTCGCCCTCCGAGACGCCCCTCCGCCGGACCCCGCCTTGCTCGAGCAAGGTGGGTGGTCGCTTCAAGAAGAGGAGCGCGCTCCCACCTGCGGCGAGCACCTCCTCGAGCGCCTCGCGCACGGGCCTCCGCCGCCGCGCCGCGAAGAGGCCCTTCAGCCACGCGCGCCCGAAGGGCTCGAGCACGAAGAGCCCCGTGTCCTCGGCGTACCGGATCTCGGGGAGCGCGTGCAGCTTGGTGAGGTGATCGAGCGCGAAGAAATCGACGATCGACTGGTGGCGCAGCACGTACACGACGCTCCCCGCCTGCGCCGCGTCGCGGACCGTCGTCGCCCACCGCTCGTCCACGCGGAGCGCCTCGAAGAGGCGTCGTCCGAGCAAGCCAGGGAGGCCCCCCGTCGCGGGAGGCGGCAGCATCGACGAGGGCGTCACGTCAGCCGCTCACCGCGCGCAGCTTCGCCGCGATGGACTGGAGCCGCGCGACGATGCGCTCCTGCGCCTTCGCGGCGGCCTCGAGCGCCTGGGACGCCCTGACGACCTGCTCCGAGCCGCGTGACTGGAGGCGGGTTGCGTCATTGAGGTGCGTGATCATGCCCGCCATCCCCTCGATGGCGCCGGTGATCTGCTTGCCGCCGCGCGCCTGCTCCTCGCTCGAGCGCTCGACCTGCTGCGTCACGGTGCGCATCTTCTCGGCGCTCTTCATGATGAGCTCCGAGCCGCGCGCCTGCTGGCTCGTCGCCGCGGCGATCTGCTGCACGGTCTCGGCGATGCGCCCGATCGCGTCGGTCACCTGCTTCGAGCCCTTGGCCTGCTCGACCGTGGCGCGCGCGATCGCGCGGACCATGTTGGTGCTCTTCTGAGACGACTCGAGGATCTTCTTCAGCGCCCGCTCGGCCTCGTTGGACACCTCGACGCCGCGATCGACGTTGTGGCTCGAGCGCTCGACCGCGTCGATGGCGTTCTTCGACTCGGCTTGGATGGTCTTCACGAGGTCGGCGATCTCCTTCGTCGAGCCGCCCGCGCGCTCGGCGAGATCCTTGATCTCGTCCGCCACGACCGCGAAGCCCTTGCCGTGCTCGCCCGACTGCGCCGCGAGGATGGCGGCGTTCAGGGCGAGGAGGTTCGTCTGCTCGGCGACCTCGTCGATGACGCCGACGATCTGCCCGATCGCGTCCATGCGCGAGCCGAGGCTCGCGATGACGTCCACGGCCTCCTGGCTCGACTCCTTGATGCGGTAGATCTCGCCGATGGTCTTCAGGATGGCCTCGGCGCCTCGCTCGGCGTCTTCGGCGACCTCCTCCGAGAGCCGCGCGGTCTCGTTCGCGTTCGACTGCACCTGGTCGATCGAGACGTCCATCTCGTTCATCGACGAGCTCGTCTCCTCGGCGGTCGTCGACAGGTCCTCGACGTTCTTCGCGACCTCCTTGATCGAGTACGTCATCTCCTCGATCGACGACGCGGTCTCGCGGACGCTCTCGGCGAGCTCGGCGGTGTTCTCGGTCACCTCGTCGTTCGTCGCGGTGATCTCGAGGATCGATGAGCTCGACTCCTCGGCGCTCGCAGCGAGGCCCTCCACGTGCTTCGCGATCTGAGCGACGCCCGAGGTCACGTCGAGGACGCTGCGCGCCGCTTGCTCCGCCGAGCCGAGCTGCTCCTTGTACGCGTGCCCCAGCTCCGCGAGCACCTCCTCGAGCTGCCTCGTCAAGGCGCCGAGCTCGTCGGACGAGACGTGGCGCTCTTCGATTCGCTTCGTGACGTCGGCGGCGATCCGCGCGAGCTCGCCGTAGAAGAGCGCAGTGTCTTCGTCGGCGCCCGGGGGCGGGTCGGGCCGATCGCCTCGCGCTGCCCGCCTCGCGGCGTCGGCGAGCATGCGCGTGTCGGGCCCGGAGGTGCCGACGGCCGAGAAGAGGAGCGCGCCGATGCTGGCGGCGGCCACGCCGACCACCCACCGCACGGCCTCTTGCGGCGCGAAGAAGCCCGAGAGACCGGCGACGGCTGCCAAGCCGAGCAGCGCGAGGAGCTGCCGTTGCGAGAGCTTCATGGAGAAGACGGCAGCCTATTCGGGACCTCGGTCGCCACGCAAGGGGCGCGTCGGCGCGGGGCGCGTCCAGATCGGGCGCCGGCGCCGGCGCCGCCCGGTGCGCAACCGCGGGTCGGCGCGACGGCTCGCGTGGCTTGGGCGTCGCGAGCGCGCGCTCGGGCCGGGGGCCGGACAGGCTCTGCGGACCGGCGCGACGGCTCGCGTGGCTTGGGCGTCGCGAGCGCGCGCTCGGGCCGGGGGCCGGACAGGCTCTGCGGACCGGCGCGACGGCTCGCGTGGCTTGGGCGTCGCGAGCGCGGGACGTGCCCTCGTGCCCTCGCGCGCACGAGCGCTGGGCGCTTGCCTCCGTGTACGACACAGACGGAGCGTACATGCGCGGGAGGTGACATCGCGCGCACAAGCGCTGGACGAGGTGCGCTACGGTCCGCGGGTGGTGCGTGCACGGACGCCGGGTCTCCTCCTCGCTCTGCTCCCTTGGGCCTCGGTGGCGTGCGGCCCCGCGCGCCCGCGCGACCTCGCCGTCCCGTGGCCCGACACCCGGACCGACGCCTCGGCGAGCGGCGCGCGGATCGTGTATTCGCCCGAGTCGGTGGCGCCAGCGACGGCGGAGCTCGCGCTCGAAGGGGCCGCGCGCCTCGTCGCTTGTGGCCCACAGCGCTGGGAGGTTCGCGGGGACGCGGTGGAGGTCTCGAACGAGCTGCTCCCCGAGCCCGCGATCGCCATCTCGCGCCTCGCGGACGGTGGTTTCCGCTTCCTGTCGAGCGGCGGGACGCTCTACGAGACCGCGAGCGCCCTCGGGCCGGTGGTGCGCGTCCTCGCGGCGGTGGAGGGCGCAGCGCGCGCGAGCGTGGCCGGCGCGCGCGTCGCCGTGACGACGGGGGACGGCCGGCTGCTCGTCTCCGGAGATGGACGGAGCTACACGGCGAAGCGGCTCGACAGGAAGGCGCTCGACGTCGCGCTGACGGACGGCGGGTTCGGTGTCGCGCTGACGGTCCCGGAGCAGGTCTACCGCACCGACGACGGTGGGGAGACGTGGAGGCCATGGGACGTGCAGCGCATCGGCGCTCGCGCGCTGTCGCTCCTAGCCGGCGGGCAGGTGACCGCGAACGGCGCCTCGTCCTGGGCGACGCTCGAGCCGACGCGTCCTCCCTCGATCGAGCGGGTCCCGCCCTCGGCGCCACCGATCGAGCTCTCGGCGGTGCCCCGGAGCCTCCTCCCCGCGCGACGGATCGAGCCAGGACGCGCGTTCTCTCTCGGAGGAGAGGCGTTCGCGGCCGAGCCCCCCGCGGTGCGCGGGGATCCCTGGGCGCTCGTGCACGGAGGCGTCGGCCTGCCCGCTCGCAAGGAGGAGCTCGCGGGGAGCGAGCGCTGCTTGGAGCTCGCGCTGACCGGAGACGCGGACCACGTGACGGCGGCTTGCGCGCGTGGGGGACGTGGCGGGATGATGGACGTCCTGCTCGTCCGGTGGTCCCGCACGAACGAGCCCCCCGAGGAGCACGCGTCGCGCTTCCGCGTGCGCCCGGGCGCGGTGAGGATCTTCGCGGACGGAGCTGGCAGGCTCGTGCTCGTCGGCGCCTGCTTGCCGGGCCCGAATCCCTGCGCGCCGGGGACGCTGCTGCGACTGACCGGGTGGACCGCGCGCGAGCGACGGAGCGCCGAGGGGGGAGCCGATCGCGACGAGGCTCCAGCTCCTCTGGCGTCGGCGTCGTCGGCCCCCGAGGACCCCGCCGCGTCGCGTGGCGTCGAGACGCTGCACCTCTTCGACCTCGCGGGCCCGCCGGACGCCGTCGTCGTCTCGGGCGATCGGCTCTTCGCGGTCGGGCGCCGTCAGAAGACTGGGCGTGACACCCTCTACACCGTGGGGCCCGACGGGGACGTGACGGACGGGGAGCTCGAGATCGCGCCGGGTCGCGGCCCGCGCCGTGCGAGCATGTCGGCCACCGTCGACGGCGGTGTGACGGTCGCCTTCGATGGATCCGCGGCCGCGATCGTGACGGCGGACGCGCGCGGGCGCGTGGTCGCGACGAACGCCGTGCCCTCCGCGACGGCCGCGACGGTCGTGGGGCTCGCGGGCCGCCGCGCGCTCGTCGTGGAGGGGCAGACGCTCCGCGAGACCCTCGACGCGGGCGCGACGTTTTCGCCAGCCGGCGTCGTCATTGGGCTCGCCACGAAGGGGCCCGTGGCGGTATCCTGTCTGGCCGAGGGGTGCTTCCTGGGGAGCGAATTCGCGCGCGTCGGCTGGGGTGGCGAGGGCCCACGTCGGCCACCCACCGATCGGCCCATGGTCCACGAGCTTCGCCCCGACGAGCTGCGCCCGCTCACCGGCGTCACCTGCACCCTCTCGCGTGATGCCTGGGTCAAGCTCCCCGAGGGCGCGGCCGTCCCCACGGCAGCCTCCGCGGACATCGGGAAGCACGCGTGGGCTCGCTTCGCCCCTCACGAGCCGACCGCGAGCGCCACGATGATCCACGGCACCCGCGCCGGGAAGATCGAGCTCGTCCCGCTGCTTCCGCCGTCGAAGACGCCCACCGCGTATGCGATGGCCTCCGCCTCGCAGCTCGAGGGTGGGATCGTGGTCCGCGCCCGGATCGTCGCGCGAGCGACGGGCGGGCAAAGGCTCCTCGAGCTCGCAGACGTCGAGATCGCCTGGGAGAACGTCGTGACCGACAAGCTCGTCCGCGCGAAGCTCCCGCACCTCGGCGGGGCGCCGCTGGATGCACAGGACTCCACGTTCGGCACGAGCGTACCCTGGAAGCTCCCGGTGCTGTCGGTGGTGTCGACCGGCGCGCTGGTGCGGGCAGAGCCGGTGAGCGGCGCCGATCGCGCCGGCCGTGGCGGCGACGGACTCGTGCCGCTCTTCTCCGTCGACGAGAAGGGGCGGGTCACGAAGCCTGACTTCAAGGAGTTCCCGCCGTTCGGTTTCGTGGGTGACTGGGTGAGCCTCGGGGGACGGCCGTTCGTCTGGTCGGTCGACGACGGGCTGCTCCAGGGGACCTCGGGGGGCGCAACGGACGTGATGGCGCTCTCCGTCCCAGGGTCCCCGCTCTCCACCTATGGGATCGGCCAGACATACCGGGGCACGGTCCCCTTGCTCGAGGTGGACGGCGCGGAGAACATGCTCGGCGTGCGCTGGCCGAGCTATGCTTTCCCGTTCGAGCCGTCGGGCTTCGGCGCCGCCGAGGCGCTGGCGGGCCAGCGTGACCATCTCGCGGCGAAGCGACGAATTTGCACCCCCGACGACCGGAGGCGGACGACGCGCGTCGTCACGGCGCCCGAGGTAGGGACCCGTCGCGCGCTCGCGATCCGATCTCCAGAGGGCGCCCAGCTGGCCAGGCTGCGCTCGAACCGTCGGGTGCTGTACGGGACGAAGGCCGATCCCTGTGAAGCCGCCGAGGACGCCGAGCCCATCGACACCGATGCGGGCTCCGCCACGCTCGCGGCGCTCTACTTCCCGGGCGATCCAGAGCACGGCTGGGCGTTTCGGATCTCCGATACGAGGGTCGAGGCGCGAACCATGACGTGCCGAGAGGACGCGACCGTCACCTTGCCGCTCGGCGATTGAGCGAGCCGCCCGAGCCGGCTCGTCCGCGGTCGCTTGGCAGCTTGGTCCGTGTAGGGGGAGCGCCTCGGTGACGTTCGAGCGGCACATCCTGGGTGTGTGCGGGGCCTCGGTCCGTCGGCGGGCGAGCTCAGCCGCGCTCGAGGAGCCGCCGAAGCTGCGCGTCGCGCCGCGAGATCGCCGGGTTCTTCGGCTCGAGATCGGCGAGGATGGAGAGCTGCTGGCGAGCCGCGTCGATGCGCCCCGCGCGGACCATGCGCTCGATGCGCTCTCCGACCTCTCGTCCGTCCTCGGTCTCGAGCTCGTCGAGCCAGCTCTCGGCGATCTTCCGGGGCGGCGGGGCCTTGGGTGTGGGCGCCTTGGCGGGCGCCGTCGCCTCCGGCCCGAACGAGCCGGGCGGCAGGCGGAGTACACCCTTCGTCAGGTAGTCGCGCACGTAGCGCTTCTGCAGCCCAGGGCTCCGCAGGACGTCGTACGACTCGACGCCTCGCTTGAAGATCTCGCTCGCCGCGCGCTGGAGATCGGGCTCCTCGCCGCCATACTGGTCCGGGTGGTAGAGCTGCGCGAAGGTGTGGAACGCACGCTTCACGTCCGCTTCCGCCTGGAAGCGGTGCGGCAAGCCCAGGATCTGGAAGTACGACATCCTGGGCAGCCGCGCGGCGAGCGCTCTCACGTCGTCGGACATTGCGCACGGGGAGGATACCGCAGATGGGGCCGCCCCGCAGCGCCGGTTTCACGGCTCGAATTCGCCCTTCCGCAGCGTCTCGGCGATCGTCCAGAGGAAGTCGTTGCCGAGGACGCCGTCGATGACGCGGTGATCGTACGAGAGCGCCGCGTACATGACCGGGTGGATCACGATGCGATCCTCGCCGCCCTCGTCGATGACGACGACCCGCTTCTTGATCTCGCCCATGCGGAGGATCCCGACGTTCGGCTGCGAGATGATGGCGCCTCCGTAGAGGTTACCACGGATCCCCGGGTTCGTCACGGTGAACGAGCTCCCGGCGAAGTCGTCCGGCGTGAGCTTGTTCTCGCGGGCGCGCGCCGCGAGATCGCCGATCGCGCGGGCCATGCCGCGGAGCGAGAGCTCGTCGGCCTGCTTCAGGTTGGGGACGACGAGGCCGTCGGGGGCGTCGACGGCGACGCCGAGGTTGACCGCGCGAAGGCGGACGGTGGCTCCGTCGACGACCCGCGCGTTGATCCCCGGGAACTGCCGGAGCGCCTTCACGACGGCCTGGCACACGAAGGCGAGGACCGTCAGGTTGACGCCCTCCTTCTTGTACGCGGCCTTGTGCTGCTCGCGCATCTTCATCACCGCGTGCAGATCGATCTCGGCGACCGTCACCACGTGGGGCGAGGTGAACTTCGAGTAGACCATGTGGTCCGCGGTGATCCGGCGCTTCCGCGAGAAGGGCACGATCTCGTCCCCCGGCTTCGCCACGTAGGGCGGCACCTTGAACGCGCCGTAGCCCTGCTGCGGGATGGGGAAGCTGAGCGTGCCCCCGGACGGCGGCGCGAACGCCTGCGGCGCGGGCGTGGGCGCAGGTGCGGCAGGAGCCGCGGGTGCGGCGACGGCGGCCTTCACGTCGTCGCGGGTGACGCGACCGTGCTCTCCGGTGCCCTGCACGGCGCCGAGATCGATCCCGAGCTCGCGGGCCTCCTTGCGCACGGAGGGCGCCGCGCCGCTCACCGACGTGGCGCTCGCTGTCGCGGTCGTCGCGGGGACTTTCGGCTCCTTCTTGCTCGAGCCGTCGCCGGTCGTCCGGGTCTCGTCGAGGGTCGCGAGGACCGTGCCGACGGCGTAGGTCTCGTTCTCCTTCGCGACGAGCTTGACGATGGTCCCGTGGGCGGGGGCGGTGACGTCGCTGTCCGCCTTGTCGGTGGACACGCTCGCGACGGCGTCTCCGGGCTTCACGACGTCGCCCTCGGCGACGAGCCACTTCGTGAGGGTGCCTTCGACGACGCTTTCGCCGAGCTGGGGGAGGACGATGTCGATCATGCGGGCCAGCCTTCTAGTACCGAAACGCGCCCCGGCAAAGGTCGGACCGCGCGCCGCGCGCCCACCCGGCGCGACGGCGTCCCGCGAGAGGTGGTCTGGGTCGCCGCGCGCCCGTGAGGCGCCCCTTCACGAGGCTTCGAGCGGATCCGCGCGTCGCCTCTCACCGCGCCTCCTCCGCGAACGCGAGGTGGATGGGGCCGCAGCCGTCCGCGCCGAGATCGAGCCCATGCCGCCCTGCGAGGAGGCTGAGCACCGCGGGCGACGTCACGGGCTCGGGCTCGAGACCCCGCTGCTGGATCACGCACGCCTCCACCCTCGCGATCGAGCGACCCTCGATCGTGACGCGCGCGACGAGGCCGTGCTCGGTCGCGGGGTGATGGCGGTTCATCTGCATCGCGAGGTTCCCCAGCGAGTGGAAGATCGGGCGGCCGCGGTACACCTCGACTCGCTGTGGGACGTGCGGATGGTGCCCGAGCACGACGTGCGCGCCCGCGTCGACGAAGCGCCGGCGCAGCGCGACGAGCGCGGGGAGCGGTGCAGATCGATACTCTTCTCCCGCGTGGTGGGACACGATGACGACGTCGACAGCGGGCGCGACGGCGCGGATCGCGGCCAGGGTCTCCTCTGGGTCGTGAGCGACCCGATCTCGCGCCGGATGGCGCGAGATGGGCCCCTGGTTCCAGATCTCCGTCAGCGCGACGAACCCGAAGCGCACCCCGCCTCGCTCGACGACGACCGCTTCGGACGCGCGACCCGTCGAGCGCGAGAGCCCGACGTGCGCGATCCCTGCGCGCTCGAGGCGCTCGAGCGTCTCCAGGGCGGCGGCCTCCCCGTAGTCCCAGACGTGGTTGTTCGCGGTCGACACGACGTGGATCGGCGCGAGCGCCGGGGCGGCCTCCTTCGGGGCGTTGAAGACGAGCGGGCTCCAGGGCTTCACCACCTCGCCGCCTTGATCGGAGAGCGGGCACTCGAGGTTCGCGAAGACGAGATCGGCCGTCTCGAAGAGCGGTGAGAGCCTCCCGAGCGGACGAAAGCCCGGCTCGCGGAGGATGCGGCGCCCGACCGCTCGACCGAAATCGATGTCGCCTCCGGCGAGGAGCGTCACCGTCCGCGGTGGCGGTGTCGCGACGGCGCTCGACGTCACGGACGCCGACGGCGTGGGGAGAGGCGCCGCGCGTGCGCTCGGTTCCTCGCGTCGCTGACACGAGGCGAGCGCGAGGGAGAGCACGAGGAGCGACCGCATCGCCGCGACAGCATAAGCACCCCGCCGCGCGTGGGACAGCGAGGCCCCGATGGCGCGGCCTCGCCGCGCGCGTGGCCGACGGGGTGGTCGCGCGACGAGGGGATCGTGGGTGCCGCTCGGGGAGCCGTGCGTGGCGCAGGAGCGGCCCGTGGCCGCGGAGACCGCGTCGCTGGGCGTCACGTGGACCGCGTTTCGCTGCCGACGCGCGCGCCGACCCACGCTACGCTCGCGGGGCGTGCGGCGGCTCCAGCTCCTGGCGATGGCTCTGGCGGTGGGTGCCTGCTCCCCCGTCGTGAGCGAGGCTCGTCGGCCCGGCCGAGCGCCCGCGAAGCCCGCCGCGTCCGTCGACGCCACGACGGCGGTCGCGCGCGCAGAGAAGCTCGGGCGGGAGCTCTTTCGGTATGATGCGGCCGCGGCGCTCGCGAGCGATCTCTTGCTCACCCGGCTCGGCGCCGCCGATCCTCGCGTCTCGGGGTGGGTCGTCGTCGAGGAGGAGGGCCGCCCGGTCGCGTACTTCTTCGGGGCGCAGGGAGACGCTCTCCTCTACCGTGTCGTCCCTGGCAAGGACGCGGCGTCGACCGAGGTCGCCGAGGGCGGCGTCCTCCCGGGCGCCGTGCTCCCCCTCGTCGTCGCGCACCGCGCCGCGCTCTCGACGCCCTTCCGGCACGCGAAGACCCCGTACGATGTCGTGGTCCTCTCGATGGCCCTCGTCGGAGAGCCAGGCTACTTTGTATACTTTCTCGCGGAGCCGACGCGCCCCGGCGAGGTGATGGCGGGTGGCCACGTGCGCATGAGCGTCTCGCCCGAGGGGAAGGTGACGGAGGTGTTCTCCTTCACGAAGAACCTCGAGCCCATCCCGCCGCCGCCGCCTGGGACCGAGAGCACCGGCATCGTCGTCACGCACGTCACGTCCGACACGCCGGCCGAGACGCACGTGTACCTGAGCCTCCTGACGCGCCAGCCTGTCTACGTGACGACGCGCATCGGTGATTGGATCGTCGATGGCGGGTACATCCGGCGCGCGGGCTCCGCTCGAGGGATCGATCCCGCGCCGTCGGGGACCCGGCGCGGCTGAGCGCCTCGGCGACGAGACATCGGCGGGCGCGCGCGGCGGGGCTCGCGGCGGCGCCTACCGAGCGACGCCACCGACCCGCGCCCCTGACCGACCCGTCCGCGGCGGGGCTCGAGGCGGCGCCTACCGAGCGACGCCGCCGACCCGCGCCCCTGACCGACTCGTCCGCGGCGGGGTTGGCGGCGCCTCGGCGCTCAAGGACAGACGACGCCGACCAGGGTCGTGCCGTTGTTCGCGTCGAAGCACTCGGTGATCTCCTTGCCCAGATCGGCGGTCACCGCCACGTCCACCTTGCCGGACTTGGGCGCCGTAGGCCAGTCGCAGGCGACGACCTCGCACTTTCCGGGCGCGAGCGGCACGGTGGTCTTCGCCGCGCAGAGGGTCGTCGCCCCTTGCGCGAACGTGACGATCACGCCCGCGGACACGTCCGCCGCGCCGCGGTTGCACGTCTCGGCCGAGAGCTTCGCGTGGCCCGAGGACACGCACGAGAAGCCGGTGCCCGAGTCCGTCGTGAGATCGGGGACGGCCTTGGGGTTCGCCTTCCCGGGCACGTTCTGGCGGAAGTTGTTGAGCCCAGGCTCGAGCCAGTTCTTCTTCCATTGTCCCGTGGGTGGGACGACGCCGAGATCGGAGATGTGGGTCACGGCGTAGGCGTGCTGGTTCCAGATCGCGCGCGAGCGGACCCACTGATCGTTCGCGTCGCGATAGACTCGGATCCCCGAGACCCCGTGCGGGTGCGCGGCGCGGCAGGTGTTGCCCGTCCCCGGGGTGCCCGCCTCGGGAGACGCGCACTTGTACCCCTCCTCGAGGCAGGCGGCGTCCGTCCCCTTCGCGCAGCACTGGGCCGAGGTCGTGCAGCGGCAGAGCCCGGCGTCGCAGGCGCCCGAGGCGCAGTCCTTGGCCGTCTTGCAGCGCAGGCCATTGAACTGAGGATCGACGCCCTCGGCGTTCAGCATGTTGCAGGCGACCCCGAGCCCGTTGGGCGAGCAGGCTTTGTTCGATGGGACGACGAGATCGGCGCGGTAGTTGCCGTCCGTGTCGGCGATGACGGGGTTCTCGTACCAGGTGCACGACGAGCGGTACTGGCTGAAGACGACCTCGCCCGAGCGGCCATTGTACACACGGGTGAAGCACTCGTCTCCGTACACGACCTCGGCCTCCCCGTCGGCCTCGAAGTCGAACACCGACGAGCCTGTCACGCTCGACGAGAGATCCTGCGTCGAGCGGGACCAGAGGACCCCGGCGGGGCAGGCGCCAAAGTCGCAGTGTGGGGTCGTGCACTTGCCATTGGGGCGTGGCGACGCCGTGCAGTCGATGTCGAACACCGTGTACGCGCCCATCCCGGCGATGGCGACCTCGGGGAGCCCGTCGCCGTCGAAGTCGGCGACGGTGGGCGGCCCGCCCGTTCCATTGCCCGGCAGCGTGATCGGGCCGAGGATCGCGACGCCGAAGCGGTCGTGGATCGTCAGGGTGCCGTTCCGCGCGACGACGAGCTCCGGGGCGCTCGACGCGAGCCCGGCGCCGTACGCCCCGAAGTCCGCGATGGCGACGTGCCCGGCGCCAGCATTGGGCGAGAAGTAGGCCTCCTCGACCCACGCGCCGCCCTTCCATTCCCAGGCGTGTGCGCCGTTCACGAGCTCGACGCCCGGATCGTCGTCGATGTCGGCCACGACCCCGAAGAGGCCGTTGTTGTGGCTCGCGTAGCCCGTGGGGTACCCGGAGAGGAGCGTCCCCGTCGAAGAGTAGACGTAGCCCTCGCGGACGATCTCGGGCTTCCCGTCGCCGTCGAGATCGTAGATGGACGGACCGCCCCAGCCGATGGGGCAGCGGTGATCGGCCGCGGTGCAGGCGAAGCCGGCGACCTTGGCGCTCTTCCAGATCAGGCTCCAGGAGCCTTGCTTCCTCGTGAAGGCGAGCACCGCCCCATCGGAGCCGTACGCGACGATCTCGGGGATCCCGTCGCCGTCGAGATCCGCGGCGGCGGGCGTCGAGGGCGAGACCGTGTAGTCGACGATCCCGTCCCCATCGAGGTCCTTGCCGGTGAGGTTGTCGAGGAGCGCGCAGGTCTTCCCGTCGAGGACGCGCAGGACCCCCTCCTCCTCCGTGTAGCTGTTCGGGACGGTGTAGGTGAACGAGGCCGCGATCACCGGGGCGAGGATCTCCTTGCCCGCGTCGAAGGGGATGACGATGGGCGTCCCCTGGACGTCCACGTAGGTGGGGAAGGGATCGCCCGGCGGCGCCGCGGTGAACTCGCAGCCGATCTTCGGCGACAGCACGCCGGGCTCGGTGACGTGGATGCAGCCGGGATCGGAGTCGCCGGGGCCGAGGGTCCAGGGGAGGCAGACGTGCTGGACCGGATCGCAGCGCTGGTCGTTCGAGCAGTTGTCCCCGTCGGCGCAGCCGATCTTCGGGATGCACTTCCCGCCGGCGCAGATCTCGGTGTCCTTGCAGGCGCAGCCCGCGTTGCCGCCGTTGCCCGCGTCGCCCGCGCCGCCCGCGTTGCCGCCGTTGCCCGCGTTGCCGCTGTTGCCCGCGTTGCCGCTGTTGCCCGCGCTGCCTGCCTTGCCCGCGTTGCCGCCGTTGCCCGCGTTGCCGCCGTTGCCCGCGCCGCCCGCGTTGCCGCCGTTGCCCGCGTTGCCTGCCTTGCCCGCGTTTCCGGCGTTGCCTGCGCTTCCCGCGTCGCCGCTCGCGCCCGCCTTGCCTGCGGTGCCGCTCGTGCCCGCGTGACCGGCCCCTGCGCTGCCGCCTCCCTGGCCGGCCGGGCCGCCTTCGGAGATGTCGGATCCGCCGCCGCAGCCCGCGGCGGTGCCGAAGAGGAGAAGCAGCGAAAGAGAAGAGGGGAGTGCGCGTCGCATGCGCTCCAGTTCATCATCGTCTGCCTGGGCGCGTCAACCGCGAGCGGCGCGCGGAGATCGCACTTCGGGTCGAGGCGAGGAGTGGATCCGGGCGATCGTGGT
>CAYNEK010000037.1:31670-39372 GCA_964396175.1 uncultured Polyangiaceae bacterium
TCGCACTTCGGGTCGAGGCGAGGAGTGGATCCGGGCGATCGTGGTTGGGCCGTCGCCGCGCGGAGATCGCACTTCGGGTCGAGGCGAGGGTGGATCCGGGCTATCGCGCTCGCGCCTTGTCGCGAGAGAGAGAGCCCGTGATGGTCGTCGTCCCTGCGCTCGACGAGGAGGACCGCGTCGCGACGACCGTCGCCGGGATCCCGCGCTGGGTCGACGAGATCGTCGTCGTGGACGACGGCAGCCGCGACCGGACCGCCCACCGCGCCCGCGCGGCCGATCTTCGCGTCGCCGTGCTGCGCCACGCCGCGCCGCGCGGGGTCGGCGCCGCCATCGCGGCCGGGTACCGCGAGGCGCGTCGCCGAGGCGCCGCCGTCGTCGTCGTGATGGCAGGAGACGGCCAGATGGATCCTCGCGACCTCCCCGCGATCGTCGCGCCGATCGCGCGCGGGGACGCCGACTACGTCAAGGGCAACCGCCTCGGGCACCCGGACGTGCGGTCGATGCCGCTCGCGCGCCGCGTCGGCACGACGCTCTTCGGGCACGCGACCTCCGCCGCGATCGGCGTCCCCGGCCTCTCGGACAGCCAGTGCGGCTACACGGCGATCCGCGGCGCCCTCCTCGATGTCCTGCCGCTCGAGCGGCTCTGGCCGAGCTACGGCTACCCGAACGATCTCCTCTCGCAGATCGCCCTCGCTGGCGGACGCATCGTCGAGGTCCCGGTGCGCCCCGTCTACGCGGGCGAGCGCTCCGGGCTACGCGCGCGACATGCCCTCGTCATCGCGGCGCTCATCGCGCGCGCCGCCGCTCGCCGTGGGGGAGCCGTGCTCCGCCGCTGAGCGCGGCCCTTGCGCCGCCTCAGCGCCCCCCGAGCGCTCGCGCGCGAGGTTCCGCGCCCCGAGCACGACGACGGCGATCGCGACGGCGGGGTACGCGAACAGCAAGAGCCGCCCGGTCTGCCGCTGCTGCTCGAGATCGAAGCTCCCGCAGAGGAGCGCCGTGAAGTTCGAGTACACCATGCCGAGCGCGAAGATCATCGAGGTGCCGTAGATCGCGCTCGCCGTACGCACGACGAAGGGCATGACCGGCAGGCTCGCCGAGAGCGAGAGCCCGGCTGCGAGCAGGCTCGCATGCATCAGCTGATCGGCGGCCTCGGACTCGTTGACGAGGTCCACCGAGCGCGGGATCATCCAGAAGCCCAGCGCGCCGATGAAGAAGGCGAGGCCCGTCAGCCCGAGCGGGTTCCACGAGCGCTCTCTCCGCTCGACCCGCCGCCCCGCGAGCCACCCGAGCGCGAACCACGCGGGCATCTCGATGAGCATCAGGCGTGGCTGGACACGGTCGAGCCACCCGTCGACGGGCGGCAGCGCCAGGACGATCACCGCGACGATCCACGCGATGGCTCGGTGTCTCATCGGAGCGCACTCCTCACCGCGGCCGCCGTCGTCGACACCTCGTCATCGGGCGAGAACACGCGCACGACGCGCCCGTCCGGAGCGAGGAGCATGATGTCGACGCCGTGGTTGATGACGCCGTCCCGTCGGCGGAACATGAACACGCCGAGCCGCTCGAGCGTCGGACCCACGTCCGGTGCGGTGAGCGACGCGAGCGACCACGCTGGGGCCGCGTCGTGCGCGAGCCACATCTCGTGCAGCGCCTCGGGGGCGTCGTGATCGACGCTCAGGCTGATCGCGCGGAGCCGGTCCGGCATGAGATCCGCGAGCTCCCGCGTCAGCTGCCCGAGGCGTGACATCGCGATGGTGCAGACGCCGGGGCACCGCAGGTACATCACCTGCACCAGCCGGTGCTCTGGCGCGCTCGCAGCGACGTCCCAGCGTCGCCCCGTCTGATCGACGACCTCGAGCGGAGGAGCCTGTCGAGGCAGCGGCCCAGCGGCGACCCGCGCCGCAGAGAAGTTGGTGAACGCCGAGAGGCCGTGGGTCCAGATCGTCGCCATCCCGGCCCACAGGCCGATCGTGACGATCGGGGCCCACAGCCCCCAGCGCGCGCGTGTCATTCTGCCGCGCTCGGCGCCTCCGCGCTCGGCGCCTCGCTGGCCCCGCCCTTGCGCCCGACGACGAGCGAGGCGTAGAAGACGAGCAGCCCGAGGAGGAAGAGGGACGCGCCTCCCGCGCCGAGGAGCGCGTACGACGCCCCGTGCTCCGCGACCGCGCCCGCCCGGATCGACGCGTAGCTCGCGTAGCGACGCGGGACGGCCGCGAGCCCGCTCAGGAAGAAGGTGAGCAAGAAGGCGTACCCACCCGTGAGCATCATCGCGAGCCCCGCGACCGAGAGCTTCTGGGACTTCGACTGGAGGGTGTGGTGCGCGAAGCCGAGGAGCAGGAGCACGAACCCGACGAGGAAGTAGGTGTGGAAGTGCCCAGGGACCCAGAGGGTGTTGTGGAAGATGAGGTTCAGCCGGATGGTGGAGTCGAGCACGGCCGTCAGGCCGCCGATGACCCAGCCCGTGATCCCCAGCGCGAACGCCACGGGGGTGAAGCTGAGGCGCGTGCCGGAGCAATAGAGCTGGCTCCCGAGGCTGAAGACCGTGACCGCCGTGGCGGGCACCGCCGAACCATACGACGCGACCTGGCCGAAGTAGTGGAGCACCTTCGGCTGCGCGAAGTCCATGTAGAGGTGGTGGAAGTAGGCGAACAGGATGAAGCACAAGGTCGCGTTCCAGGCGATCGCGACGAGGCGGTTCACCTTCCACGGGCGCTTCGTGTACTCGGGGAGGATGTCGTAGACGACGCCGATCCCGCAGTACATCGCCACGTTCACGATCACGTGGCCGAAGAGGAACATCATGTTCTTGAGGAGCAGCGGATCGAATTGCGTCGTCGGCGCCTGCCACTTGAAGAAGTACATCATCAGCGTCGCCGCCCCGGACAGCGTGCCGAGCGACCCGGCGACCGCGCAGACGGCGGTGATGAGGATGAGCGAGGGCAGCGGCTCCTTGGGCTCTCCCTTGAGGTAGTCCCACGCGAGCAGCCGGCTCGCGCCGTACTTGGCGGCCATCGCGCGGAGCATGTCGAGCTGGATGAGGAGCCAGGCGACCCCCATGAGCATCAGCGCGATCACGGTCCCGCCGGTCGCCCAGCTCGGCCAGAAGGCGTTGATGAAGGGGAGCGGGTAGAGGGCGTACCACCCCGCCCCGAAGTGCCCGATCAGCGTGGTCGCCAGCAGCCCCACGGCGCCCACGAGGAAGAGCACGTAGCTCACCTGCATGACCGTCCGGCTCGGGCGGCAGCGGCGGACGAGCCGGAGCCACAGGATGGCGAGCCCCGCCGAGAACAGGGTTCCTGCCATCCCGAGGCCGTGCATCGTCATGATGGCATAGAACGTGTCGGGCCCGATCGTCAGGCGTCCGCTCTGGGCGAGGCGCATCGTGATGCCGAGGATCACCATCACGGCGAAGACGGCGAGCGCCGTGATCAGCCAGACGAGCGCGATCGTCCGGTCCCCACGCTCGACCGTGACCTCGGGCTCGGGGGTGTACGCTTCGTCGTGGCTCATTGGATGGTGAACTCCGTCAGCATGTTGTGGTGCATGAGGCCGCAGTACTCGAGGCAGAGCACGTGGTACTTCCCAGGGTCGTCGAAGACCATGCGAAGCCGGTTCGTGTACCCAGGCATCGCCTGTGTCTGTGCGATGAGGTTCCCTGCGTGATCGTACACGCCGAACCCGTGGTTGACGTCGGTGGCGCTCACGGCAAACTCGATGAGCTTGCCCTTCGGCAGGGTGAGCGTCGGCTGGGTCTTGCCGTCCACCTTGAACTCCCAGCTCCACATCCGACCGATGGCCTCGACCTGGACGTCCGCGGTCTGCCCCGCGTACGCCGTGTACGGCGTCTTGCCGAGCGTGAGGATGAGGGCGCCGACCAGCGCCACGACGAGGATGGTCGCGTAGACCTTCCGCACCTTGTAGACGGGGGCGTTGCCGTCGGGGACGGCGACGCGCGCGCGGCTCAGCACGAAGAACGCCATGGCGGCCATGATCAGGGCCACCACGAGCGAGAGAATTCCCACGAATGCGATCATTTCGTTCCTTGGGCTCGGTGCATGAGGCACCGAGGGCAAACGCGCGCGTGGGCCACGAGGGGGCGCGCGGTCTTGGTCCTGATGGGGTTGTCCGGTTGGGGGGAGGCCGACGCGAGCGCCGGTGGGGGCTCGGTCCGAGTCGAGGCACCGCTTCGGCTCTCCTGAGCTTCACGCTTGGGCCCTCGTCGCGCGGAGCGTCAACGCGAGAGTTCTGGATCTCCGTATCCGCCGAATAGATTTCGCGGCGCCACGGCGAAGACGCAGATCTGACGGCGTTGCCTCGGCGGCCCCGCGCGACGCGCCGAGCGGCAATTCTGGTGGCGCGGCGCGGGCGCCGGTGCCTCTCATGCACCCGTCGGGGGGGTGGGTGGGGAGCTGCCTCGTGACGCCGCGGACGACGTCGACGCAGCCGCGGACGAGCCTGCACGCCGCGACGAGACGTGGCTGCCTTCGCGGTCAGCGGGGGCGGTTCGCGTCTCGGCGGTCGAGCTCGCCGTGGAGCAGGGTGATCGCGTCCTCGGTGTGCACGCAGACGGGGCCGACGCTCGTGCTTCGCGCGCCCCGCCGCGCGAGCTCCGCGCGGGTGTCTCCGCCCAAACCGAGGTGGTCGCCGAGGACGAAGATCGTGTCGTCCGCGATCGAGAGGTGCCGGAGATCGGCGCCGCGTGGGTCGAGCGTGACGACGTCCGACGCGCCGGCGAGCGCGGTGGGGAGGCCCGCTCGGGCCATCGAGATCCCTGGGCGCACCTCGCCCAGCCGTGCGCCTGCCGGCATGCGGAGGAGCTTCTGGAGGAGGACGGCGGCCGCGCGCTCGTCGGGCCGGAGGAACTTCACCGCGGCGCCGTCGACGCGGATGGTGCGGGGCGCGTCGCTGCCGCCGCACAGCACGAGGTCGAGCACGACGTCCCGGCGCACACCGTGCGACACGAGCAGCGCCGCCCGGAGCGCCCGCGCGAGGACGTCGAGCCGCCCGCTCGTCCCGGGTAGATCGTCGAGGAGGAAGCTGGGCGACGCGACGGCGGTCTGGCCCACGACGACGAGGTGGCGGGTCACGGCGCTCAGCGGCGGAAGAACTTCACGATCGGGGAGAGCCTGACCTTCCTGCCGAGGCCGACCCAATGCCACCAGAAGAGGGCCGACCACGCCGCGACCGCCACGAGGAGCGACGTGACGGCGAGGATCGGGACATGGTAGAAGGTGAGAGGATCGCGGGCGAGGAGGACCGCGCCTCCGACGGTCATCGCCGCGGCGAAGAGCGCGAGCGAGATCCGGCTGCCGAGCTGGAAGAGGACTGGCGCCACCTCGTCGAGCGCCGGGGTCATCGCGCGGACCTGGAGGTTGCCTGACTCGACGTCGTGCAGCACCTGGTCGAGGTGGCCAGGGAGGCTGCGGACGAGCGAGCCGAGGCCGGTCGCGCCGCTCGTCAGCTCCTGCAAGAGCCGCTCGGGTGCGTAGCGCTCCTTCAGCAGGGTCTCGGCGAAGGGGCGCGCGATGCCGACGACGTCCGCGTCGGGGGCGAGCGTGCGGATGATGCCCTCGATCGTCGCGCCGACCTTCACGAGCAGGGCGTACTCGCTCGCGAGCTGGATGCGGAACCTGGCCGCCGCCATCGCGAACTCCTGCGCCATCGCCTGCGAGTCGTAGTCCTCTATGCTCCGCAGCCCCACGAGGTGGGTCGAGCGGACGCGTGAGATCTCGGCCTTGAACTCGGCCAGGTTCACGCGGCGGAGCGGCGTGCCCATCTTGAGGAGGATCCGCGCGATCGTCGGGACGTCGTCGACGATGGCGGCGAGCATGAGCGTCATGAGATCTTCGCGCTGCTCGGGCGACAGCGTGCCGACGAGCCCGAGATCGATGAGGCAGATGCGATCTTCGTCGTCGATGAGCAGGTTCCCGGGGTGCGGGTCGCCGTGGAAGAAGCCGTCCTCGACGACCTGCTTGCACCCGAAGCGCAGGAGCTCCTCGACGGCGCGCTTCGCGCGCGGGGAGCCCGGCTCGAGCTTGCGGAAGGGGATCCCCTCGAAGTAGTCCATCGTGAGGACGGTCTTGGACGAGAGCGCGGGGTGGGGCTTGGGGACGGTGACGCGGTACGCGTCGTCGAGGAGGCTCCGGGCCTTCACGAGGTTCGCGAGTTCGCTGCGGAAGTCGAGCTCCCGGACGAGCCCTCGCTCGAACTCCGTCACGATCGCCGACGGCGCGTAGAGCTCCATCTCGTCGATGGTCGCCTCGAGCACCTTCGCGGCGAGGTAGAGCAGATCGAGATCGCCCCGCATCACCTCCTCGATCCCGGGGCGCTGGACCTTCACGACGACGTCCTCGCCGGCCTTCGTGCGCGCGCGGTGGGTCTGCGCGATCGACGCGGTGCCGAGCGGCTCGGGATCGAAGTCGTCGAAGAGCTCCTCGAGCGGCACGCCGAGCCCGGCTTCGACGACGCGCTTCACGTCGTCGAGCGGCATCGGCGGGGCGCGATCCTGGAGCGTCTGGAGCGCGCGGACGTAGTCCTCGGGGAGCACGTCGCCGCGCATCGAGAGGATCTGCCCGAGCTTCACGTACGTCGGTCCGAGCGCCTCCAGCAGCTTGCGGAAGCGGACCCCGCGGGGCTCCTTCGCGAGCTCTCGATCGCTCTCGGGCACGGCGTGTGCCCGAAAGACGAGCCATCGGAGCGGTGACCGGGTGAGCAGCTCGCCGAACCCATGCCGAGCCACCGTCCGCGACACCCGCTCCAAGCGAGACAGATCGCGGACGACGACGCCCAGCACGGAGACGGGTTGGTCGGCCATCGGGGCGAGCGTAGGAGATCCCCGCGGGCGAGACCAATCCGCGCCACCCCGGGGCGCCCGCCCGTCCCGGCGAGTCGGCGCCCCTGGGCCGCGGAGAGCGTCGTCCGGGCCGCAGAGGATCGTCTTGCCCATGAAAGAATGAGCGCCTATACTTTCTTGGAGAAGATGTCGCAGGCAGCCATCGTCGTCGATCTCGAGCCGTCCGCCGTCATCGCGAAGGCGCTCCTGCGCGCGTCGGCGGCGCTCGGGCTCTCTCAGCGGGAGGTCGCGCGGGTGGTCGGGCTCAGCGAGGCCACCGTGTCGCGCCTCGCGTCGGCGGCGGCGCGAGGCCCCGCGGGCCGGGCCGCGGCGTCCTCGGTGCTCGCGGCGAGCCGGAAGGAGGGTGAGCTGGCGCTGCTCCTGCTCCGCGTGTACCGGAGCCTCGACGCCCTCGTCGGCGGCGATCCGAAGAAGCTCCGCGACTGGTTCTCGGCGGAGAACATGCACCTCGGCGGGGTCCCGAGGGAGCGCGTGCAGACGGTGGAGGGCCTGGTGGCGGTCGCCACCTACCTCGACGGCATGAGGGGCAAGCTCTGACGGCGTCCCCCGCCGACCACGAGCCCCCGGGTGCGACGGCGCCGGTGGTGCGCGTGGTCCCGCTGAGGCTCGACGCCCATCGCGTCGTCTCCACGCGCGAGCTCGTCGACTCGAACGCGGAGCGGCGATGACGGAGCTCGTGGTCCGATCCCTCGGAGGGGCGCTCCGCGCGCGCGTGGTCCCGCTGAGGCTCGACGCCCATCGCGTCGTCGAGCCGCAGCGCGTCGTCTCCACGCGCGAGCTCGTCGACTCGGACGCGGAGCGGCGATGACGGAGCTCGTGGTCCGATCCCTCGGAGGGGCGCTCCGC
>CAYNEK010000037.1:39472-43999 GCA_964396175.1 uncultured Polyangiaceae bacterium
ACGCGGAGCGGCGATGACGGAGCTCGTGGTCCGATCCCTCGGAGGGGCGCTCCGCGCGCGCGTGGTCCCGCTGACGCTCGATGCGCGCCGCGTCGTCGAGTCGCAGCACGTCGTCTCCACGCGCAAGCTCGTCGACTCGGATGCGGAGCAGCGGCTTCTCGAGGAGCTCATCGACGGGGTGAAGCCTCCCGTGCCTGTCGGAGACGAGTTCCGTGGGCTGCACTACCTGCTCTCGACCCCGTTCCGTCACCCACCGCTCCGATGGGGCTCTCGCTTCGGTGCGCCGACCGAGCGCGGCATCTGGTACGGCTCGGCCGAGCTCGTCACGTGCTTCGCCGAGGTCGCCTACTACAGGCTGCTCTTCCTCGAGGGCTCCCGCGCGCACCTCGCGCCCGTCACCGTCGAGCTCACGTCCTTCGTCGCAGCGCTCCGCGCGCACCGCGGCGTCGACCTCACGAGGGCGCCCTTCGTCCGGCACCGGGCCGCGCTCGCCTCGAAGACGTCGTACGCCGCGACCCGGGCGCTCGGCGCCGAGCTGCGCGCCGCCGGGGTCGACGTCGTCCTCTCCCGCTCCGCTCGGGCGCGCGAGGCGGGGATCAACGTGGCGCTCTTCACGCCGGCCTTCGCACGTCCCTCGCCGCGCCAGCTCGAGGCGTGGATCTGTACGGCCGATCGCGACAAGGTCGAGCTCTCGCGGAAGAGCCTCTCTCGTCGTCGCGGCGAGGGGTATCGCTTCCCGCGCGGGGACTTCGAGGTCGACGGCAGGCTGCCCGCGCCTGGCTGAGCGCCCGCCGCGACGCGGGGTGTCAGGGCGGTGCCGCCGAGCCGTCGGGCGGTGGTGTCCAGGGCTCCTTGGCCGGCGGGGGGAGCTCGTCGGCCAGCGGCACGACGGCGAGGGACGACAGCTCGAGCCCTGGGCGCCTCTCGACCCCGAGCACGGCGAGCTTCCCGCGGGCGAAGCCCCAGCTGCCGGGCACGTCGACGAAGCGCTCCGTGAGGTGCCCCGGAGGCAGCTCGATCGCGATCGAGCGAGGGCCATCGAGCTCGATGAGCCCTCCTTGCCCGTCTCGCGTGAGGTGCGCCAGCGGACCCACGCGAACCCCTCCGGCCTCGGTGCTCCGCGAGCGCCCGCGGACCCAGAGGCGCAGCGCGCCGTCGCTCCGCACCGCGGTGCCTTTCGGGATGACGAGCTGGATCCGCGCCGTGCCCTCGGCCCTCGCGCGGAGGCGCTCCAGGTCCTTCGTGTCGGGCCCGCCGATCGAGACGAGGATCTTCCCGCGCTCTGCCCAGGAGAGCCCCTCGGTGAGCGGATCCGGCACGCCGAGGAAGCGGACGAGCGCCGGCGCCAGCTCGGGCCCCGCGCCGAGCTCCGTGAGCGCCCGACCGAGCGCGACGCGCGCCTGCGCGTAACGCTCGTGTGCGAACGCGTCGAGCAGCGCAGGCCTGACGGAGGGCTCGCGGATCGCTCCCAGCGCGTCCGCCACGAACGGGCGGAGCCGTACGTCCGGCAAGCGCGTGGCGATGGCGGGCGCGGCGCCGCGAGCCCCGAGCTTCGTGAGGGCGCGGAGCAGCTCGCGATCCCGCACGAAGCCCGCCTCCTTGCTCTCGAGCCACGCGACGAGCGTCTGCTCTCCGCGCCCGTCCCCTTGCTCGGCGAGGGCGAGCGCCGCCGCGCGTCGGAACTCCAGATCCGGCCCCGTCACGAGCTCGAGCGTCCTCGCGCTCCCCTCGCCGAGCCGCGTCAGCGTGACCGCGCACCAGCGCCTCGTCGTCTCGTCGTCCTCGCGCTGGAGCGCGAGCCGGAGCGCGGGCGCGGTCTCCCTGGTGCCCACGTCGAAGAGCACCTCGGCCGCCTTCCTGCGGTAGGTCACGTCGGCGTCGTCGAGGAGCGCCGCGATCTCGACGGCGGCGTCTCCGTCCCCAGCCAAGCCGCGACGGAGGGCCTCGGGCCAAGCCTTCCCCTCGCGCCGCAGGCCGAGCTGCTCGTACCTCCCGTGGGCGGCCGACAGCTCGCGGAGCTTCTTCTGCATCGCGGCTCGTCGCTCGGGGAAGCGCGCGCTCACGTCGGCGCCGCCCTGCGTGAGATCCATGAGCTGGCAGGCCGCGATGCGGCGCTGGCAGACGAGGCGGAGGCTGCCCTCGGCGAGCACGGTCTGATCGTCGGTCTCGGCGAAGGCGCCGCCCTCGGGATCATGGATCGTGCCCGCCAAGAGCCCCGTGAGATCGCGGCCGCGGACGCGCGCCGGGCGCGGGATCCCGAGCGCCGAGAGCACCGTGGGGAGGATGTCGATCGTCTGGACGGGGCCTGGGATCCGCCCCGGCGCGATCTTCCCTGGCGCGACGACGACGAGCGGTACGCGCACCTGCTCCTCGAACACGGTCGTCCCGTGGTAGCGCCCCCCATGCTCGCCGAACTCTTCGCCGTGGTCCGAGGTGACGACGATCGTCGTCATCGGCCGCGTGCGCCGCACCTCGGCGACGATCTCACCGATCCCGCGATCGGCCTCGAAGATCTCGCCGTCGTAGCGGTCGAGATCCTTGTCGCCGAAGTCCTTCTCGTGTCGCTCGTACGGCTCGTGCGGCTCGAAGAGGTGCACCCACAAGAAGAGGCGCTCACCCTGCCGCTTCTCGAGGTAGGTGGCCACCTGCCGGGCGCGATCGGTCGCGCTCGAGAACTCGACGCGACGGTACTCGAAGTCGAGGCCCGCGTCTCGGAAGGGGACGAAGCGATCCTCGTCGATGAAGAACACCGCGGGCGGGTAGAAGGCAGCCGTGTGGTAGCCGTAGGTGCGGAGGAGCTTCGCCAGTGTGTCCGAGTCGGCGCCCGCCCCGGCGAGGAGGAGCGGCCTCATGTACTTCCCCGTCATCAGCGAGGTCACCGCGTACGAGGTGTGCGGCGTCGCGGTGTACGCGTACTCGAAGAGGCCGCCCTCCTTTGCGAGCGCGTCCAGGTTCGGTGTCGTGCCCCGTGCGTAGCCGTACGCGCCGACGTGATCGGCGCGGAGCGCGTCGACGGAGATCAACAAGAGATCGCGCCCGGTGAGGTCGAGCCCGCGCTGGGTCTCAGGCGTGAGATCGACCGTGGCGGTCGCCGTCTCCTCGTCGCGCGTGAGCCGCCCGGCGAGCCGCGCGCCGTACCGACCGAGCGGCGCGCGCTCGGCGAGCAGGAACTTGACGTTGTCCGCGCGAGCGAGCGAGCGCGCGACCCGCGGCGAGAGCAGGATCGCGAGGGCGACGAGCGCGCACGCGGCGATCGAGGCCGCCACCCGAGTCCGTGACGGGCGCTCTGTCGAGGAGACGACGGCGGGTGCGGCCCAGCCCGTGGCGGCGCCGGCGAGCGCCGCGAGGGCGACGTGGAACGCGGGGTAGAGCCGCGGCAGCACGACCTCGCTCGCGACGAGCGCGGCGCAGGCGATCGGAGCGCCGACCGCTGCTGTGAGGGTCGGTCGGCTCGTGGCGGCGCGGGCTACGAGCGGGGCCCCCACGAAGGCGATCGTGCCCCCGAGCGCGGCGACGCCCAGCACGAACCCAGCGCGGACGGGCAGGCTCGCGAAGTGTCTCCCCTGGCTCACGCCGAGCGCGACCGCGCCCATCGCGCCGCTAGCGAGCGCGGCCACGATCGCCCTCTGCCGCGCCATGCACAGCTCCCAGAGCACGCGCCCGACGAGGGCCGCGGGCGCGATGAGCGCCCAGGTGAGGACCGGGACGACGTGGAGGACCTGCTGCTGCTCCCAGGCCCCGGCGAGGACGCCACGCCCCATCCACGCGACGACGAGCGCCTCCGACAGGACGAGCACGAGCGCCGCGAAGAGGGCTTCGCCGACGACCGAGAGGACCTTCACGCGCTACTTGTACTCGACGCGGACGATCTCGAAGCGCCGCTTCGGTCCGCCGGGCGTGACGATCTCGGCCTCGTCGCCCTCCTCCTTCCCGATGAGCGCCCTGGCCATCGGGGCCGAGATGGAGATGCTGCCCCGCGCCAGGTCGGCCTCGAGGGCGCCGACGATCTGGTAGGTGAGCTCCTCCTCGGTCTCGACGTTCGACAGCGTGACGGTGGCGCCGAAGCGGACGCGCGGGCCGGCGAGCTTCGCGGGATCGATGATCTCTGCGCGCGACAGGGCGCTCTCGAGCTCCTGGATGCGACCCTCGATGAAGCCCTGGCGCTCCTTGGCCGCGTGGTACTCGGCGTTCTCGCGGAGATCTCCGTGCTCTCGCGCCGTGCCGATGTCGCGAGAGACCTGGGGCCGCTCCACCTCCTTCAGGTGGCGGAGCTCTTCGCGCAGGCGCGCTTCGCCCGCGGGGGTCATCGGGAACGAGTCCATGTCGGTGAAGTTATACCCCGGCGCGAGCCGGATCTGGTACCAACCCGCGGCTCGTGCCTCGGCTCGCCGTCCTCGCCCTCTTCGCCTCGATCGCCGCGAGCGCCCCGGTGCTCGGGTGCGCCTCGTCGTCGTCCGCCCCCGCGAGCCCGCTCCAGTACGCGGAGGACGCCGAGCGCACGTACAAGAAGGCGGAGGGCGCGTTCCT
>CAYNEK010000038.1:0-43992 GCA_964396175.1 uncultured Polyangiaceae bacterium
TGTCGCCCTGGCCCGCGCCGCCCTTGCCCGCCGCGCCGCCCTGGCCCGCGCCGCCCTTGCCCGCCGCGCCGGCGCCGCCCTGGCCCGCCTGACCGGCGCCGCCCTTTCCGGCCTGGCCCGCGCCGCCCGATCCCGCCGCGTGACCGGAGGTCCCGGCGTGACCTGCCGTCGTCGCGGAGCCCGCGACGCCGGAGGGGGCTCCCATGTCGATCTCCCCGCCGCCGCAAGCGACGAAGGAGCCGACGAGGAACAACGAAGAGACGGTGGTGAGCCCGAGCTTCTTGGAAATCATGGGATCGCCTCTCATACCGACAGCGCGCCGCTGTCAACGAATAATTCCACACCTGATGCGAGCCTCACAATTCTGCCGCGCGTCCGCCGCGCGACGGATCTCCCCGACGCGGGGGCGGTCCCCGCGCCGCGCCCCGGGCGTCGCGAAGACCTCACGAGGAAGGTCAGCGAGCGAGGAGCACCGCGAAGTCGGACTCGGACAGGATTTGAAGGGGATGCCCCGCCGCGGCGAGCTTCTCGGCGGCTCGCTCCTTCGTGCTCTTCTTGCCGTCCGACCTGTCGTCGCCCACGACCAACATCGTGACGGCCGAGGACACCGCGTCGGGGGTCGCCGCGCCGAGCGCCCGCGCGCGCGCCCGCGCCTCGTCACGCCCCATCTTCGCCATCTTGCCGGTGAAGACGATCGACTCACCAGACAGAGGGCCACAGGGCTCCTCCGGGGCTGGCGTCGCGGCTTCCACCGTGACGACGGACAGGAGCTCGTCGATGCGCGGCCTCATCGCAGAGAGCCCCTCGACGACCGACCTCGCGATGACGGGGCCGACCGTGTAGATGTGCCCGAGCTCGTCCTCGGTCGCGGCGAGCACGCGGTCCAGCGTGACGAAGTGCTCCGCGAGGATCTTCGCGACGTGCTTGCCGACCTCGTCGACGCCGAGCGCCCGCAAGAAGACTTCGAGCGGGACGCGCCTCTTCGCCTGGGCCTCCTTCATCAGCTTGTCGGCGAGGCGCTTGCCGACCCTGTCGATGCCCTGGAGCGCGGCGCTGTCGAGCCGGTAGAGATCGGCGGGGCTCCTCGCGAGGTGTCGCTCCCAGAGCTCGCCGAGGATCCGCTCTCCGAAGCCGTCCATCCCCACCGCGCGGACGAAGTGCGCCATCTTCCCGAGCCGCGCGTCCCGGCAGTCTTCGGGGTGCGCGCACGCGAGGAAGTCGCCCGTCACCTCGACCTCGCCGTCGCAGGACGGGCAGCGCGCGGGGATCTCGACGGGCTCCGTGCCCGGCCGGATCACGCGCTCGACGTGCGGGATGACGCCCCCTCGGCGCGTCAGCTCGAGCTCCGCACCGAGGCTCAGCCCGAGCTTCTTCACGTAGCCCGGGTGGTGCAGGGACGCCCGCGACACCAGGACGCCCGAGAGCGCGACCGGATCGACGACGGCGACGGGCGTGATCGCGCCCGTCCGCGCGACGCTCCACTCGACGCGCCGGAGGACGGAGGTCCCGGTGTCTCCCTGGAATTTGTAAGCGATCGCGTAGCGCGGGTGGTGCGCGGTCACGCCGAGGCGCTCTTGCTCGGAGACTGCGTTCGCCTTCATGACGACGCCGTCGATCTCGTAGTCGAGGGACGCCCTCCGGGCCGCGAGCGTGCGGTACGCGGCGAGCGCGTCGGCCTTGGCGACGACCACCCGCTCGATCGGCGGAAAGCCCGCGCGGTCGAGCCAATCGATCCGCTCGCGCTCGGTCGCGAGCGCCGGGCCGAGGAGCTCGTACGCGGAGAACGAGAGCGCGTAGTCCGCGCCGCGCTGGCGGTCCTTCTGCTTCAGCGCACCCGCGGTGAGGTTGCGAGGGTTCGCGAAGCGGTCCTTGTAGGCGTCGAAGACGGAGAGCCGCATGAACACCTCCCCGCGGATCTCGACGGGCCCCTCGCACGGGCAGCGGAGCGTCCCCGGGATGTCGGCGATCCGCCGCGCGTTGGCCGTCACGTCGTCGCCCGTCTCGCCGTCCCCGCGGGTGGCCGCGCCGAGGAGTCGCCCCTCCGCGTCGTAGCGGAGCGAGCACGCGACGCCGTCGAATTTGGGGCTCACGACGACCTCGCCCTCGAAGGTCGCCATCCACCTCGTGATCTGGTCGTCCCCGTAGGCCTTGTCGAGAGAGAGCATGGGGCGATCGTGGCGGACCGGGTCGCCGAGGCGCTCCTTGGACGGGCCGAGCTCGTCGAGCACGGGCGAGGACGGGGAGAGCTCGCGGAGCTGGCGGACGAGGCGATCGAACTCGGTGTCGGCGATCTCGGGGGCGTCCTCGTCCCAGTACGAGCGGTTGTGACGCCGCACGAGGGCCTCGAGCTCCGCGACGGATGGGTCTCGCGCGTCCATGGGGGCCTCCCCGTCTTATGCGTCGCGCCGCGCGTGGCAAGGGCTCCCGCGCGCCCCTTCGGCCGTCCGGCGACTCGTGCTCGGCCTCGTTGGGCCGCGCCGCCCCACCCGCGGTCCAACGACGCTGCGGACGAGCGGCGCACGATCGCGTAAGATCTCGGGAACATCTCGCCCCGCGCGAGGTCCAAGATCCACACATGCGCGTCGGCCGCAGCGAAGCCAGCCTGGATTTGTACGCGATCCTCGGGGTCACACCGGACGCGGGATCTGCCCGGATCCGCACGGCCCACCGCGCGCTCGCCCTCGCGCTCCACCCCGACCGAGGAGGAGACGAGGCGCGGCTCAAGCTGGTGAACCTCGCCGCCTCGATCTTGCTGAACCCCGCCGCGCGCGCCCGGTACGATGCGCTCCGGGGGACGTCAGGGCCGCGCGCATGGCCGGCTCCGCCCGCCTCCGTCCGCCCCACCTCCGAGGACGCCGGCTCCCCCACCCCTCGCGACGACGGGCGCCCCATCGTGTGGCCGAGATCGCTCCGTCGGCTCGACCTCACCTGGAAGCGCACGGTGGCCGGGCTCGCGGCGGCGCTCATCGGGTCGATCGGCGTCGTCTCGGTCGTCGATGCGGCCCCGGGGCCCGTGCCCGTCTCGTCTGGGCACTGGAAGCTCCCCAAGAAGCCACACATCGAGTCCCACTGGGCCCGCTAGCCGGGACGCTCGGCGCCCGCTCACCGCGACGCTCAGCGCCCACTCGCAGCGACGGACGAGGCCGCCGGCGGTGGGAGGGTCGCGGAGGTCGGCGTGCGGGGGGCGATGGGTGGATGCGTCGACGCGTCCGGAGCGGGAGCGTCGGGCGGCGCCGGCGGGGGCGGCGCCTCTCGCGGTTCGTCACGTGACTCGTCGCCCGGGCTCGCATCGCCCGGCGCCGCTGCGTCCTCGGCGCCACCGTCGGCGCCCGCGTCGGGCTCGGCGAAGGTCACCGGCTCGGTGCCGGCCAGGAACAGCTCGTCGATGGCGTCGGGCTGCCCCTCCCACGCCCGGAGCCCGCTCACCGGATCGATCCGCACCATCGAGAGGCCGGGAGGCCGCGGGAAGTCGACCGCCGGCTTTCGCTCGTGCGCGGCCTTCATGAACTGGATCCACGCCGGGAGCGCGGCGGTCGCGCCGGCCTCGCGCCCGCCGCCGAGCGGTCGAGGGTCGTCGTAGCCCGTCCACACCGCGCACACCACGTCCGGCGAATAGCCGATGAACCACGCGTCCTTCGCCTGGTTGGTCGTGCCCGTCTTGCCGGCCACGGGTCGGCCCACTTCACGACCGCGAGCGCCCGTCCCGTGGTCGATGACGGAGCCGAGGACGCTCGTCGTGAGGTACGCGACCGCGGGGTCCATGACGACGCGTCGCTCGCGCTTCGGCAGCGGCAGCTCACCGCCATCGGGCGCGACGATCTTCGTGATGACGCGCGGCGTCTCGTACACGCCGCCCGCCGCGAAGGTGGCGTACGCGCCGGCCATCTCCATCGGACTCACCTCGTAGGCGCCGAGCGCGAGCGACAGGTCGGCGCCGAGCTTCGACGAGATGCCGAGCTCATGGGCCCAGCGGACCACGGGCTGTGGGCCCACGTCGAGCAGGACCCGCTGCGCGACCGGGTTCAGGCTCTTGGCCACGCCCTCGCGGAGACGCACGGGCTTCGCCTCGGGCAGCTCATCAGGACCGGAGCGCACCCCGGGCGCCCGCGCCAGATCGAAGACCGTCGCGGGCGTCACCCTGCGCGCACCGAGCGCGTAGCTGTAGAGGATGGGCTTGAAGGTCGATCCGGGTTGGCGCTTCGACTGGGTCGCGCGGTCGAGCCCGCCCGACAGAGCTTCGAAGCTCCCGACCAGCGCGAGGACGTCCCGCGAGCCCGCGTCGAGCGCGACGAGCGCCCCTTCTGCGCCGAGCTCGAGCCGGAGCGGCGGCTTGTAGCCAGGCTCCGGTTGCTCCGGCGGCGCAGAGAGAAGGGAGACGCGCACGAGCGCCCCCGGCTCGGCGAACGCCGAGGCTGGGAGCGCCTTCGGGTTGTAACGGAGATGATCCACGAGCCGCACGACGCCGGTCAGATCCCCCACCTTGACGTCGACCGTGCCATCCGCGTCGCTCGAGCCCACGACGATCCCGACGAGCGCCCGGCGGGCGTCGGCCGCCTTCGGCATCCCGACGAAGGGTCGCTCGGAGGGGGGGAGCGGCGTTGGCCGCGCCTTGCCCTTCGGCGCCAAGGGAGCGCGGAAGGGCGCCTGGGCCCTCGTGCGCTTGTCGAGCGCGCCCAGGTTGTCGCGGACGGCGCGTCGTGCGGCGGCCTGGAGCCGAGGATCGATCGTCGTGTGCACCGTGAAGCCCCCCCGCGCGTAACCATCCCCGACGGCGTCCCGGAGGGCACGCTTCACGAGCTCGACGACCTCGGGGGCGAGCGAGCTCTGCACCTCCGCGACGGGGGCGAGCCGCACGGCCTCGCGCTTCGCGGCCTCGGCGAGCTCGGGCTTCACGAAGCCCTTCTCCGCCATCTGCGACAGGACGAACGCTCGACGCGCGAGCGCCTTCTGGAGATCGTGCCGCGGCGAGAAGTGCTCGGGCCCAGCCGGCAGCCCCGCGAGGAGCGCGGCCTCCGCCAGCGTGAGGTCGCGCACTCCCTTCCCGAAGTAGTACCGAGACGCCTCCTCGATCCCGTACCGACCGCCGCCCCAGTAGATGTGATTCAGATAGAGTTCGAGGATCTGGTCCTTCGTGAGCTCTTGCTCGATCTTCCGGGCGAGCACGACCTCCTTCAGCTTGCGCGAGTAGGTGCGCTCGGGGTCGAGCAGGATGTTCTTCACGACCTGCTGCGTGATCGTCGAGCCTCCCTGGCGCGTGCGCCCGGCGCGGAGGTTCACGACGAGCGCGCGGACCATGCCGAGGTAGTTGAGCCCCTGGTGCTCGTAGAAGCCCGCGTCTTCGGCCGCGAGGACCGCGAGCTTCATGTGCGCGGGGATGTCCTTGATGGACACGAGCGTGCGCCGCTCGACGAACAGCTCCGCGAGGACGCTCCCGTCGCGGGCGAGCACGCGCGTCACCTGCGCAGGCTTGTATCGATCGCGGAGCCCGTGGATGTCGCCGAGGTCTCGCTCGACCTTTCGCAGGAGCAGCCAGCCCGCGAGCGCGCCCAAGAGGAGCGAGAGCAGGCCGAGCTTCGCGAGCCGACCAAGCCACACGGCGAGGCGTCTACCCCAGGATGGCTTCGGGTCCGCGGACATCGGCGTCGGGCTAGCACGACGAGGCAGCCCAGCGCGAATCAGCGGGCGGCCGGCTCGGTCGCGCCTCACCCGCCCGAGCCGGGAGCACACACCCACCGTGCCCGCTCTCGCGGAGGCTCGCGTCGGAGGCTCGTCGCCGAGTCTCGTCGCCGAGGCTCGTCGCCGAGGCTCGTCGCCGAGGCGCTGCACCGGGAGGCGCTGCACCGGGAGGCTCGTCGCCGAGGCGCTGCACCGGGAGGCCCACGAGGAGCGTCCACTCGCGCGACGCGGCTCGACGTGCGTGGCTACGACGCCTTGGCGCGGACCGCGTGGACACCGAGCAGCAGCCACCCCGTCAAGAACGCGAGCCCGCCCAACGGCGTCACCACGCCGAGCGCGCGAACCTGCGACAGCGCGAGCGCGTAGAGCGAGCCCGAGAAGAGCGCGCACCCCGCCACGAACGCCCGCCCCGCCCACCCCGCGCCGACCACCGCGGCGAGCCCCGTCGCGAGGGCATGGACGAGGAGGTAGGTCGTCGCGGTCGACCAGAGCGCCGCGCGTCTGGGAGCCTCGGCGAAGGTCCGCTCGAGTCCATGCGCACCGAACGCGCCGAGCGCGACACCGAGGAACCCCAGGGAGGCAGCGGTCACGAGCAGCGCGCGGGAGGGAGCCATCCGCCGCCCGGTAGCGCGACGACGCATAGGCGCACAACTCCATGGACGCGCCATGGTGGTCACGCCGCACGTCGACCCGGGGAGGACGCGACGACGTGAGCTCTCGCCCCACGGGGAGACACGTCGCGCGCGGCTTGCGCGGGGACGGAGGGTCGTGCGAGACGGGCCTCGACATGCTCCTCCGCAGGTCCCTCGCCCTCGTCGCGCTCGCTGTCTCCGCCTCCGCTTGCTCCCCATCCGCCAAGGGCAAGCCCGCGACCACGCCCGCGCGCGCCGCCGACCCGTGGGAGGAGACGCCGCACGAGGAGGAGTGGCTCCACGCGACGCGCGGCGTGCCGTCGGGGCACGAGAGCGAGTGCAAGGCGGTCGTCACGTGGATCGAAGGCGAGAAGGACTGCCAGGCGAAGCTCTGCGCACACGGGCGCGACTTGGCGAAGGACTGGCTCTCCCGCTGCAAGCCGTTCGTCGCGGCGAGCGTCGAGGAGGTGACGGATCTCCACGACTCGCTGAAGAGGAGAGCGAAGGAGGCCGCGACCTCGTGCAGTCGCGCGGCCGACGCGATCCTCCGTGGCGAGTGCGGCGGCGCAGGCCCTTGCAAGGCAAAGGCCGAGGATTGGGGCACGACCTGCGGCAAGAGCGACGGCACGCCGCTCGTCGTCCGCATGCTGGAGCGGGCGGTCGAGCGCCGATCGGACGGCGCAAAGTTCCGCCTCGATGTCCGGTCATGCGCCGACATGCTCGCGGAGGTCTCGAAGGCGTCGTCGTGCGCGCAGACCTTCGTGTGCGCGGACGCGCTCGCCGGGGTCGACGCCTACCGCAAGCGGTGCGACGAGGGCGAGGCACCGTCTCTCGGCGCGGCGGTGCTGATGGCCGCGATCGCGCACGGCGCGGGCAAGCAAGCCCCGGTGCTCGCGCGGCCAGGCTCGGCCGATCTCCCGACTGCCCTCGCCGACGGGACCGGCGCCGCGCTCTGGGTGTGCGGCGAGCGCGTGAGCGATCTCGCCACGTACCTCGCGCGACGCAAGGCGTGCAAAGGCGGCGAGGTGGTCTACGCCAAGGGCTTCAAGAAGGGGGACCAGCTCGAGGTCCGTGTCGCCAAGCTCCCGTTCTCGAGCGACGCGGACTTCGGCGCGCGGTTCCCCTCGCTCGCGGTGCGCGGAGAGGCGGGGCTCCGGGACGCGCAGGGGCTCGCCGCGTTCGAGGCGAGGCTCGGCGAGATCGCGAAGCAGGGCGCCCTCGGCGCGGGGCCGCTCGTCCAGCTCATCATCGAGAACGCGGGGGCGCTGCGCCGCTCCGGCGCGTACCGCGAGGCCCTCTCCTCCAAGGACACCGCGCTCAGCGTGACGCTCGCCGAGATCGGGAAGCGCAAGGCCGCGGCGGCCAAGGGGCGCCTCACCGTCGCCGAGCTCGCCGGGCTCCACGGCCGCGCCGCGACGCGGGCGTTCGCGGATCTCGCGCCGGACGGCACGGTGCGCGTCGGGGCGGCGACCAGGGCCGCCGAGCTCGAGACCGCCGAGCTCCTGCCGAAGGCGACGACCGCTTACCTCGACGCCTACGCACCGGCCGAGGCCATCGCCGCTCGCCGCAAGGTGGACGGCCGCACCGCCGAGCTCGCGAAGGCGTATGGCAGGATCCAGGCGGTCGGTTGCGGCAGCGCGCAGAAGGCGCTCTCGGCGGCCGAGCAGGCCTACCTCGCCTGCGCCTTCGGCACGACGAGCTGCGACGCGTCACAGCTCGTCGGAGTGCTCGCCGACATCGACAAGGCCCGCGCAGACGCGGAGGCCGCACGCCACAATCTCGATGTCGTCATGACGGGGGCGGCCGCCACGTACAAGGGACAGCTCATCGAGATCGCCACGACCGAGGGCTGCTTCGAGCCCTGGTGGCTCTGAGGGCCCCCATCGAGCCCTCGAGGCGCTCCGACCGCCGCCGTCGTCTCCGCGACGGATCGAGCCCTCGAGGCGCTCCGACCGCCGCCGTCGTCTCCGCGACGGTCCAGGCGAGAGGCGCTCCGACCGCCGCCGTCGTCTCCGCGACGGATCGAGCCCTCGAGGCGCTCCGACCGCCGCCGTCGTCTCCGCGGCGGTCCAGGCGAGAGGCGAGTCTTCCCCTGAGGCTCCGAATCGCTGGGGCGGGCGAGTCCTCTGCGGTCGAGAGCGACGCCAATGCATATTTATCTTGTTATTTCACACGGTTACGCGCCATTATCGTCCAAGAGTGGCTGCTGGAAGCCCCGTCAGAAGCGCTGCAGCGCATCCGACGCAGCCAGGATCGCGCGCGCGCTCTCGTCAAAGGGAACCGGCGCCGCGCCCTGCGCGACGAGGGCCTCGTACCTCGGGGCGAACCGAACGGCGTCATCGGTGCGTGGGTCCTTCCCAGGCTGGTGCGCGCCGAGCTCGATGAGCTCTCGCTTGGCCTCATATGCAGCGACCGCGGCGCGCACCTTCGCCGCGGCGCGGACCTGCTCGGGTGGAACGACGTCGCGCTGCACGCGCGAGACGCTGGCGAGGAGATCCACGGCCGGGAAGAGCCCTCGCTCGGCGAGCCGACGCGACAGGACGATGTGACCATCGAGCGCGCCGCGCGCCTCGTCCGAGACGGGCTCGTCCAGATCGTCCCCCTCGACGAGCACCGTATAGATCGCCGTGATGACGCCGCGCTCTCCCTGCCCGGCGCGCTCGACGAGGCGCGGGACGACCACGGACAGGCTGGGAGGAAACCCACGGCGAGCAGGGGTCTCGCCGCTCGCGAGCCCGACGTCGCGCTGCGCTCGCGCGACCCGGGTCAAGGAGTCGACGAGGAGCAAGACGCGACGCCCCTCATCCCGAAAGTGCTCCGCGATGCTCGTCGCGGCGTGGGCCGCGGCGAGCCGGAGTGCGGGAGGATCGTCCGCCGTCGAGAGCACCACCACCGTCCGAGCGCGGGCCTCGGCGAGGTCTCGGAGGACGAAGTCACGCGCCTCACGGCCGCGCTCACCGACGAGGGCGACCACGACCACGTCGGCCACGGCGTGCGCCGCGAGCCGCGCGAGCAGGGTCGATTTTCCGACGCCGCTCGCGGAGAAGAGGCCCACGCGCTGCCCCTCGCCGAGGGTGAGCAGCGCGTCGATCACGCGGACCCCAGTGACGAAGGGTCGCACGACGGGCCGACGCTGCAGCGGAGGCGGAGCCGGCGCATGGAGCGGGCGCATCGCGAGGTGGTCGAGCGGCGGACCGTCGTCGACGGAGTGACCGAGGGCGTCGAGCGTGCGGCCGAGGAGCGCGTCCCCCGCGCGCACACGCAGCGACTGCGACACCAGGGTGACCTCGTCGTCGGGCCCGAGCGCGCCGAGGGGGCCGAGAGGCATCGCGACGAAGCGGTCGTCCTCGAAGGCCGCCACCTCGAGCCGCGTGTCGCCGACGGCGAGCACCTGCCCGAGCCGCACACCCGGGAAGGTCCCCGTGACCGAGAGCCCCTTCACCGCGACGACGCGTCCCGTCCCTCGACCGAGCGTGGCGCCGCGCAGCCGTCGGAGCGTGTCGCTCGACATCGTCAGAGAAAGTCGCCGCGTCGAAACAACGAGACGACGCGGCGGCCGCGCGACTCGATCGTCTCGCGGCCGCCCTCATCGCGATCGACGAGTGCGACGATCGTCGTCACCCTGGCGCCGGCCTCTTCGAGCGCGCCGACGGCCGACAGCGACGAGTTGCCCGTCGTGATCACGTCCTCGAGCAGCGTCACCTCGAGGCCCGCGGAGAGCGATCGATCTCCCTCGACGCGGCGCTTCGAGCCGTGGTCCTTTTGCTGCTTCCTCACGTAGAGCGCCGGGAGCGGTCTGCCTCGCTGGAACGAGACGAGCGAGACGGCGCTCGCGAGCGGGCACCCGCCGAGCTCGACACCAGCGACCGCACGAGCGGACGAGGGGAGCGCGTCGAACATCAGCGCGCCGACGAGCGCGTGCCCCTCGGCCGTCAGGATGGTCTGCTTGCAGTCGATGAAGAAGTCGCTCTCGCGCCCAGACGCGAGCGTGACCTTCTTCTTCTCGAAGGAGAGGCCGCGGAGCAGCTCGAGCAGACGCTCCCGCGCGGCCACCTCAGCCGCCCGCTCGCTTCTTGAGCTGCGCCTTCGCGCCCTTCTTGAGCTGAGGGACGACGGGAGGAGGAGGTGCGGGCTTCTTGGCGGGCGCGGCTGGCGGAGGCGCCTTCGCCGCGGGAGGAGGCGCGGGCCGAGCGAGGGGAGCACGGGCGGGAGGAGGCGCGGGCCGAGCACGCGGCGCCTCGGCAGGTCGGCGGCTCTCCGTGGCGTCGCCCGTCGAGAGCTTGCCCTTCATGAGGGCGCCCTCGGTCATGGCGATGGACGGTGCGGCGACGTCTCCGACGACGCGCGCGCCGTCCTCGAGGGAGATGGAGGTCGTCGCGGCGAGCTCTCCGCGCACCGCGCCGCGCACCGTGATGCGCGAGGACGAGATGGATGCCTTCACGAGCGCCCCCGCCTCGACGACGACGTCTCCCGTGACCTCGACGTCGCCGAGGACGGCGCCCGCGATGTCGAGATCGCCCTCGCCCTTGATCTCGCCGTGGATGGTGATGCCTTGCTGGATGACGGTCTTCATCGTCGGTCTCTCGATCACACGTCCATGTCCACGTTACCCTTGAAGCTGGCCCCGTCCGCGATGGTGAGGCGCGCCGCCCTGACGTCGCCGACGAGCCTGCCTCCGGCCTGGATGTCGACGCGCTCCTCCGCCGTCACGTTGCCGGTCACGCGGCCCGCGACGGCGACCGCGCGCGCCTCGATCTCGGCCTCGGCGACCGCGCCCTCGGCGACGGTGACGGCGCCCTCCGCGTGGACCTTGCCGCGCACGGTCCCGGCGATCTCGATCTCGTCGTCTGCGCGCAGCTCTCCCTCGAAGGTGAGCCCCTGCGTGATGATGGTGGCCATGCTCAGCGCAGCTCCTCGGGCAGGTCGAAGTCGCAGTCGAGGTGCGCCGAGATCGACGAGCCCGCATGGATGCGCAGGGATCGCGCGCGGACCTTGCCGCGCAGCGTGGCGCCCGGGTGCACGGTGAGGGTGCCCTCGGCGTCGACGTCGGCGCTCAGTTCGCCCTCGACCTCGACGTCGTGGGCAGAGAGGGTCTCGCCGCGCACGGCGCCGCTCTGGGCGATGGTGAGGTGACCCCGCAAGGTGACCTCGCCCTCGATGGTGCCGAGGACGCGGAGGGCGCCCTCGCCGGACGCGCGACCGCGGAGCACGGCGCCCGCGCCAAGGACCGCTTCGGTGGTGGCTCGCTGGTTGGCCATGGGAAAGCGCGCGGGTCGTACACCGCCCGGCGCGGCTCGGGAAGGGAAACGGTCAGCGTCAGAAAATCGCGAGGAGCAGCGGCCACCGGGCCCATCGCCCCACGCGCCCGACGCTCCAGAGAGGCCCTGGCGCCGCTCGTCTTCATCACACCCCGTGACACCCCTCTTCTCGCAGCCACACACGGGACCGCCATCCGACGCGACGAAGCACCGCCCGCGCGACGGTCCCGTCGCTCGTGCACCGGACAGCCCTCGGGGGCCACCCTCCGACGCGACGAAGCACCACCCGCACGGCGGTCCCGTCGCTCGTTCACCGGACAGCCCTCGGAGGCCACCCTCCGACGCGACGAAGCACCACCCGCACGGCGGTCCCGTCGCTCGTTCACCGGACAGCCCTCGGAGGCCGCCATCCGACGCGACGAGCAGCGCGACGTCGCACTTCGCCGATCGCTCAGGCCCAAGGTTCGCTACGGTGGCTCCCATGCCCGTCCAGCCCGGCGATCTCGACGAGCTTCCGGAGGTCGTCACCGCGCGGCTCGCGCGCGGAGGATTTCGCAGGGATCGGCTGCTCCGGTGGGCGGCCGAGGCGTCCCTACCCAGCGACGAGACGAACCTCCTCGCCGACGTGTCTCTCTCTCACCCCGAGGACATCGTGCCCGCGCCGCTCCCCGGCTCGACCGAGGAGAAGCGCCTCCGCGCCCTCGGCGACGAGGCGATCGCGCGAGGCAAGGTCGCGCTCGTCGTCCTCGCGGGGGGCATGGCGACCCGGATGGGCGGCGCGGTGAAGGCGCTCGTCGAGGTGCTTCCAGGCCTCACGTTCCTCGAGGCGCGACTGCGCGGGCGAGCGCACCTCTCGCGTGTGACCCAGGTCGAGCAGCCGCTCTGGCTCATGACGAGCGAGGCCACCGACGAGGCCATCCGCGCGGCGCTCGGCGACGCCCTCGACGGCCGCTCCGTCGCGCTCTTTCCGCAAGAGGTGTCGCTCCGCCTGACGCGCGATGGGGATCTGTTCCGCGACGCGTCCGGCGAGGTGTCCGTGTACCCCACGGGGCACGGCGACATCCCGGACGCGCTCCGCCGGAGCGAGCTCCTCGCGCGCTTCCTCGAGCGAGGCGGCGAGACGCTCTGGATCACGAACCTCGACAACCTCGGCGCGACCATAGACCCAGCGCTCCTCGGGATGCACCTCGACGCGAAGAAGGAGCTGTCGGTCGAGGTCGTCGACAAGGCGGGAGACAGGGGAGGCGTCCCGGTGCGCGTCGGCGGGAGGCCCGTCATCGCCGAAGAGTACCGGCTCCCCAAGGGCTTCGACGCAAGCCAGATCGACGTCTTCAACACCAACACGATGCTCGCGAGCGCCGAGGCGATCCTCCGGTACGATGCGCCCTTCACCTACTGCGTCGTCGAGAAGAAGGTCGGCGACAGGGTCGCGATCCAGCGCGAGCGATTGCTCGGAGAGCTCACCTTCCACCTCCCGACGCAGTTCGTCCGTGTGCCGCGGACCGGAGTGCGCTCGCGCTTCCTCCCCGTGAAGGACCACGACGAGCTCGGCCGACGCCGCGCGGACCTCGAGCTCGTCACCCGCGCGCGCGGAATGCAACCGAGCGGCTGAGCCGCGCCGCTCGGTGGACGCTCACTTCACCCGAAGCGCGACGAAGCGCTGATCCTCGCCGCGCTTCACGGTCAGGATGACGACGCCGCCCTTCGCGCCCTCCATCCGCTTCGTCGCGTCTGCGGAGCTCGACACCCTGGCCTTGTTGACCTCGACGATGATGTCCCCGCGCGCGAGGAGGCCGTCGGCGACGCTCCCTGGCTTCACTTCGCGCACGACGGCGCCCCCTCCCTGAGCGTCCTCGAGCACGAGGCCGAGGTTCGGCGCCGACGGTGGCGTGCTCCCATCCGGCGCGGGCATCGGACGCGGGCCGCGCTGCGGCTCGAGCGCCTGCTCGTCGTCGCTCGGGAGGATGTCGAGGATCGCCTGGAGCTTTTCGATCTTGCCGTTCCGGAACACGGTGAGGACGAGGAGCGTCCCGGGGCGGTTGCGCGCGACCATGCGCGGGAGCTCCTCGCTCTTGTGGACCTCCTGCCCGTTGATCTCGAGGATGACGTCGCCCGGCTGGATCCCGGCGCGCGCCGCCGCCGAGCCTGGCTCGACCTCGGCGACGAGCGCGCCGCGAGGCCGGTCGAGCCCGAGCCCGCGCGCCAGCTCGTCCGTGAGCGGCTGGATGATGGCGCCGAGGCGGCCGCGGAGCACCGTGCCTCGCTCGCGGAGCTGTGGTAGGATGTCGCGGAGGGCGTTCACGGGCACGGCGAAGCCGATCCCCTGCGCGCCGGGCCGGATCGCCGTGGGGATCCCGACGACCTCGCCCTTCAGGTTGAAGAGCGGACCGCCGCTGTTGCCCGGGTTGATCGACGCGTCCGTCTGGATGAAGTCGTCGTACGGCCCCGCCCCGATGTCGCGCCCCTTCGCGCTCGTGATGCCGACGGTGACGGTGTGCCCGAGCCCGAAGGGGTTGCCGATGGCGATGACCCAATCGCCGACGCGGAGCTGGTCCGAGTCCCCGAGCGTCACGGCTTGCAGGTTCGGCGCAGCGGGGATCTCGAGGACCGCCAGATCGAGCTTCGGGTCGGTGCCGACGACGCGGGCGGGAAGCTCTCGATCGTCGGCGAGCTTCACGACGATGTCGGTCGCGCCCTTGATGACGTGCACGTTGGTCACGACGAAGCCGCGCGGGTCGACGATGAAGCCGCTCCCGAGCGAGCGCGCCGGGGGCGTGCGCGGGCGAAATCGCCCGAGGATGCCGCCATCGCGCGAGCTCGTCGTCGTGATGTTGACGACCGTGGGTCGGAGCTTCTCGACGAGCCCGGCGATGTCCATGCTCGGCGCGGCGGGCGGCGGCGGCGGCGGCGCGGCCTGCTGCTGCGCATGGCAGCCCGCGAGCGCGAGGGTGATCGAGAGCGAGAGCGCAAGCGCCGGCGTGCGGGCGAGCATCGTCATGGATGGTTTCGATCTTCTCGCACCGAATCGGCTAGCGTTCCAGTCATGAGAGACGGCCCCCTCCGCGCCGCGCGAAGCTGGGGCCTCTGGGCCCTCGCGCTGGCCGTGGGGGTCGGGTGCCGCGAGGGCGCGGGCTCCTACGAGGGCCGCTACCGGACGAGCTGGGGCCTCACCGTCGCGACCCAGCGGGGAGACCTCGTCCAGCTCTCCTACCCGCGCGGGCTCGCCCGCTGCACCGCCCGGGGGGACCGCCTCGAGTGCCGCTGGGCCTCTGGTCCGACGGAGGGACGGGCGGCCTTCGCGCGGCGCGGAGACACGCTCGAGGGGACGTTCGGCTTCGCCGAGAGCGACTCGGACGGCGGCGCGTGGGTGATGGTGCGCGAGCGCTGACGCCCGCCGGCGCGCGGTTGCTCACGATCGAGGGCGCCTGCGGCCACGCGAACGACCCGCGAGGCCGCGTCCATACCCGCCCGCGCGCGGCCGCTCGCGACGAGGCGCGCACGACCCACGAGCTCGCGCGGGGGGGGGTGCGCCATGGCCCGCCGCGCGCGCGGCCGCGCGCGGTCAGCCGCGTACGACCAGGATCGCACCGAAGACGAGGAGCATCCCGTTCACCGCCTTGCGAAACGACGGCTCGGCGATGCGTCCGTGGAGCGCGTCTCCGGCGACGAGCCCGAGGACCATCGGGACGACGAGCTTCGCCGAGAGGAGCGCGCGCTCGCGATCGAGGTAACCACCCCAGGCGTACCGCGCCACGAGGACCACGGCGAGCGCGGCCCACAGCGCCGCGAGCGTCGCACGGAACGCCGCCTTCCCGGCCTCGCTGCGCGCGAGCACATAGACGACCAGGGGCCCCCCGGTCGCGAACGCCCCGTGGATGACGCCCGCGCACGCGAGGAGCGAGGTCGAGACCCAGCCTCGGAGCGGCCGCGTCGCCGCGCGAGCCCCGAGCACCATCGGCACCGAGAGCAGCAGCAAGAACACCCCGAACGACCTGCGCAGCACGGCCTCTGGCAGCGCCGAGAACGCCCACATGCCGAGCGGCAGGCCGAGGAGCATGCTCGGGACGACGCGCGCCGCGAGCAGCCGGACGTCGACGTGGCGGGCGTTCTTCGCGAGGAGGAGGAGCGAGAGGCAGAGGTTCACCGGGACGAGCGCCGGCAGGACCCACTGCATCGGCAGGAAGAGCGAGCCGAGCGACACGGCGATGACCGTCGCGCCGAAGCCGATCGTCGCCTCGACGGCGAACGAGAGCGCGACCACCGCGACGAGCGCCACGAGCGACGGAGCGCTCAAGACCTCGCTCCGCGCCTCACTCTCGCGCAGGCGTCGCCGGACGCTTCACGAGGTAGAAAAAATCGCGGAACTGCGCCTTCGAGACGTAGTCCTCGGGCTTCCAGTTCTTCGTCGTCGCGAGCGGCTCGCGGAGGCGCGGCTCGGCGGCGCCGTCGGTGAAGAAGAAGCGCGGGTACGCCCAGTTGACGTCGAGCTGCGCCACGTCCCTGGCCCCCGCGGCGGACATCGCGCGCGCGAGCGTACCGGCGCTCAGCGCGTCCCCCATGCCGTAGAAGGCGATCTTGCGCGTCTCGTCGAGGCCGAACGCGCTCCTCCGGATGATCGTCTCGCCGTCGACGGTCGCGCCCCAGCCGGTGTTCTTCTCGGCGACCGTCGCGGGGTTCACCACGCCATCCTCCACGAGGCACGGCGGGGTCTGGCGGAAGAAGTCCATGTCCGCCTCGCCGTCGGCGATGCGCTTCCACACCGACACGCGCATCGAGCCGTCCTTGTAGCCAGCCACGGTGCAGCCGATGGGCCGCGCCGGCAACAGCGTCGCGCCGCCGACCATCATACCCCAGGCGCCGTGCTGCGCTTGGAAGCCCCCGTTGAACACCGCGAGCAGACCGCCGAAATCCTCCCTCGCCACGATCCCTGGGCGCTGGCTCCGCGGGACGCTCGACGACGCCGGCTCACCGAAGCCCGGGACCGCGCGCACCCGCACGTGGCGGAGATCGATCGCGACGACCGCGACGAGGGCGAACGAGCGCGCCTTGTCGGGGTGCACGAGCGCCTTCGCGAGCACCGCTGGGCTCCCAGGGTCCGCCGGATCCGGGATGGGGATCCAGTGCCCGTCGGACGGGGTCGCGACGTTCGCATGCGGAGGCGCGAAGGGCTTCGGAGGGAAGGAGTCGTCCGCGGGCGGCGCTGGGGAGCCCGAGGCGGCCGGGCTCGGCGGCGGCTCCGTCGAGGCGGGGGCCCAGTAGCTCGCCGGAGGTGCGTCCGCGTACCGCCACCGCTTGTACCGATCCTCGAGGCCGTAGGCGACGTCCTCGAGCCACGCGATGGGCCTCGGGCCGACGACCGCGCGGGCGCCGTCGACGAGCTTCGTCGCGAGGCTCGGCCAGCGGTGGATGGCGATCCAGAGGAGCGCGATCGAGATCACCCCGGCGAGCGCCGACCAGCCGAAGAACTTCGCGACGCGGCGCGCCCGGCTGCTCCGAACGGGGGGCACGGGCGCCACGGCGGGCTCGTCAGCGGCCTTCGGGGGCGCTCGGTCGGCGGGCAGGGAGGGCGATGCGGGCTCGTTCGACACGGGGACCGGCGCTGGACGTATCGGCGCGCCCTTACCTCAGCTAACCGCTCGAGGCGAATTCAAGCCCATGATCCCCGTCCGTCGGCTCTTCGAAGGCGCCGTCCTCCCCGCCCGCCAGACTGCCGGCTCCGCCGGCTACGACCTCGTCGCGATCGCGTTCGGCGAGACGCGCTCACCCGCGCTCACCCTCGCGCCCGGCGCGCGCGTCCTCGCGTGGACCGGCCTGGCGATCGCGCTCCCCGAGGGGACGACGGGCCTCGTGTGCCCGAGGAGCGGCCTCGCCGTGAAGCACGGCCTCACGGTGCTGAACGGCCCGGGGGTCGTCGACGAGGACTACCGCGGCGAGCTCGGCGTCCCGCTCGTCAACCTCGGGGACGCGCCCGTCGCGCTCGAGGCGGGCCTGCGCGTCGCGCAGCTCGTCATCGTTCGCCACGACACGAGCGAGGTGACACCCGTCGATCAGCTCCCCGGCACCCGACGAGGCACGGGCGGCTTCGGCTCGACCGGCGAGCGCTGACACGAGCGCACACCGACGCCGAGGACGCGCTCGCGGCAGGGCGCTCGGGGCGCGGCTGCCGATGCGCACGCGTCGCGTCGAGGCCATGCCCAGCGTGCGCTCGCGAGAGCAGGAGTCGTCACGCGGCTGGACGCCGCGCGCGAGGAGCGCGTGAACGAGGGCGGCTCGTGACCTAGACTGCGAGCATGTCTCGCGCTCGCTGCATCCTCGTCCACGTGGCTCCGCTCGTCGCGCTCCTCGCCTGCGGAGGCTCGACGGGCGGCGTGGACGGTCCAGAAGGTTCGGGGGGAAGCGCCGCGTCGGGCGCTGGTCACGCGGGGTCGACCCAGGCCGGACACGCCGGCGCCGAAGCGGGCACCGCGGGCCAGGGCGGCGCGGGGCAGGCCGGATCGAGCGGGGGCACGGCAGGCCAGGGTGGCGCCGGACAGGCCGGATCGAGCGCGGGCACGGCAGGCGGCGGGCAGGCCGGCGCGTCGGCGGGCTCCGCGGGAGCCGGACAAGCAGGCGCGAGCGGCGCAGGGCAGGCCGGATCGAGCGCGGGCACCGCGGGCACGAGCGGCGGCGGGACCAGCGCGAGCGCAGGCACGGCGGGCGGCGGGCAGGCCGGGGCAGGCCCCACCCCCGAGATCTGCGACGGCGTCGACAACGACCAGGACGGCACCATCGACGACGGCTGCGACGACGACAAGGACGGCTACTGCGACGCGACCATGGGCGTCACGGCGGGCGCTCTCTGCGCGCACGGCGGCGGAGACTGCGACGACACCAACCCCAAAATCTATCCTGGCTCGACCGACTTTCAAGAGGGTGTGGACTCCAATTGCGACGGCAAGAAGGAGTACCTCGCGACGCTCGTGGTCACCGTGGACGACGCCGCGACCGAGATCTGCGCGAACGGCAAGGACTTCACCCTCGGGCCCGCCGCCAGCACGTGGACCAAGACCGACTCCTACTCCTTCGTCATGACCTCCGGGCCCAACGCGGTCGGCATCAGCGGCAAGGACACCGGCATGGTGATCACCGCGATGGCGGCGTACCTCGAGGTCGCCGGGCAGAAGTTCCCGACGCGGGGCGTCCCGGGCGGGAAGACCTACGTCGAGACCGATCCCGAGTGGACCGAGACCCCGTGGCGCTACTACCCGAAGCTCATCTCGTCGGACAAGAGCGACTGGTGCTCGGCGTTCTTCGATGACGCGACGTGGGGCCCCGCGATGCGCGCCGGCTACAACGGCGTCTCCCGGGTCGGCGACGCCTCGCCGTGGGGGTGCGGGACCGATCTCTGCGCTGCCTTCCCCGACGGCGCCGACCGCCCGGACTGGATCTGGGATCCGTACCCCGTCGATCTGCAGAGCGCCTGGATCCGCATCAAGATCACCCTGCCCTGACGCGCCCAGAGCACACCCGAGCGCGCCCGATCGAGGCCCCGCACCCGATCGTCACCCCGCGGGTCCGCGCCGTCGACGCACACTCCAGGGCACGCGCCCGATCGAGACCCCGCACCCGGTGGGCACGGCGAGCACCTCGTCCGCATCGAGGCCGAGCGCCAGAGCACGACGCCAGGCGCCTCCGAGGAGGGATCGGTCCACGTCGAGGCAGACCCCTTCCGTACGAGGTGAGCGCTCTCGAAGTGAGGCGTCTCCAAAGAGGGATCGGTCCACTTCGAGCCAGAGAGCGCCTGGCTCCGCACCAGGGCCGTCCTGGTCGGGCGCACCCGGGCGTCAGCCGTGTCGAGGATCGCGACGCGTGCGGCGCACGTGGCGGACGTGCTCGCCCACACGCGTCGCCAGATCGGCCCCCTTCAGGAGGAACTGTCCGACGCCGAGCGCACGGAGGAGCTGGAGATCGTCCTCCGACGCGCCCGAGGCGAAGATCGTGATGTCGCAGCCCGGCGCGAACCCCTCGCCCCGCAGGTACATGCAGACCTCGAGCCCGCTCATCCGCGGGAGGTGAAGGTCGAGGAGCAGCACGTCCGGCGGCTGGGCTCGGACGCTGTCGACCGCCGCGCTCCCCGTCGAGACCACGCGCACCTCCGCGTCGGCCACGGCCTTCTTGATGTACGACGAGAGCACCCGCTGCAGCTCGCGGTCTGCGTCCGCGACGAGGACGCTGAAGGGCGCCTCCTTCTCCTCGGCCTCGATCGCGGCGCGGATCGCCCGGAGCTGGAAGAGCACGTGGTCGGCGCTCTGCGGGCGGAGCGACGGATCCTTCTCGAGGAGCATCCGGATGAGCCGCGCGAACGGCGGGGGGAGCTCCGGGAGCCTCTCGGCGACGTCGGGCGCGGGCTCGTAGAGGTGCTTGTCCCAGACCTCGTCCGGCGTCTCCCCGAGGAAGGGAGGATCGCCCGTTAGCATCTCGAAGGCGAGGACGCCGAGCGCGTAGAGATCGACGAGGGCCCCGGCCCCCGGCTCGACGGTGTTGGTGATGGCCTCGGGCGCCATGTACTGCGGCGATCCGGCGATCGTGGACTGCAGCGCGACCTCGAATTCGGGCAAGAACAAGCCAAAATCCATCAAGACCACGCGGCCCCCGGGCGCGAGCATCACGTTCGCTGGCTTGACGTCACGGTGAGCGATGCCCGCCTGGTGGACGGCGGTCAGCGCGTCGGTGATCGCGATGAGGAGATCGACCACCTCGAGAGGCGTGAGCGGCTCCCCCGCCTGCTGACGCCGGTAGAGGTGCGTCTCGAGGCTCGTCCCGAGCACGCGCTCCATCACGACATACTCGACGCCCTCGTGCTCTGCGACGGTGAAGACGGCCACCATCCCGGGGTGGCGGATCGCCGCGAGAGCCTGCGCCTCCTTGCGAACCGCCGAGTCCTCGAGGTGAGGCCACGCCGCCTTCACGGCGACGCGGCGGTTCAGGCGGAGGTCCTGGGCCTCGAAGACCTGGCCCATCCCGCCGGCGCCGAGCACGCGCCGGATCTCGTACGTGCCGGAGAGGACGTCTCCGACGCGGAAGATATCGGTGGGCTCGGGAGGGGCGGCCGGAGGAGCGTCGGTCAAGGCCCGCAGGCAGATCCTATCACACGCGCGCGAGCTCAGCCGGCGAGGATTTCGAGGAGCGCGGGGTACGAGACGACGATCTCTTGCGTGCGCTTGCGGTCCCCCGCGAGCACGAGCGCGCCGCCCTTTCCGCCGCGCGCCGTGCGCTGCGCCTTCGCACCGCCGAGCACCTCGAGGGGGAACAGGAATTCCCCGGATCGCACCTTCCCGGTCACCTGCTCGCCCTGGACGAGCTCGAGCTCGCCCACACCGACGACGAGGATCCCAGGCACCGGCTCGCCCGCCAACGCCACCACCTCGCCCTCGGGCACCATCCGCACCGCGAGGGTCTTCGTGAGCTCGTAGCGCACGCCGGGGTCCATGCGGCGCCCGAGCGCGCCCCGCTCGATCCCCGCGAGGGCATGCACGAGGCTGGCCGCGCTCTTCAGCTCGTCCTCGACCCACGGGCACCCCGTGAGATGCTCGTCGACGACCGCGGCGGTCCAGATCGCGACCTTCGCGCCGCCACCCGGCGCAAGCAACCGGAGGCCGAGATCGCTCGGCACCGAGCAGCGGTCGAGCAAGAGAATGCCCTGCCCCAGGTGCGCGGCGGGGGAGCTCGCGCCCACGGGCACCACGTCGACCCCACCCTCGAGGACGAGCGCGAGCCCGAACTCGACCGGGGCGTCGCTCACCCGGAGGACCGCCGCCGCGGCGGCGAGCGACGCGCGGACGTCGTCAGGCAGATCGCCGAGCTCCGGGAGCGCCTCGAGACGGGACGGAGGGAGCGCCTCGGAGAGCCTCTCCGGCTCGCGCGACGGCGGAGACGATGAGACCGGCAGGGCGGCAGGTGGAGCCGCCACGGCGGACGTGCGCGGAGCGAGAGGGACCTCTTCCACCTTCGTCCTGGCTTGCCCGAGGCGGCGGAGCGTCTCGAGGGTCTGCCGTGGAGGCGCGGCCTTCACGGTCATGGTCACGTCCGTCCCGAACCCACCGGGCATCGTCTGGCTCGAGGTCCGAAGGGGCGCGGGGCGCGCGCGCGGCTCGGCCTCGAGGAGCGGGCCCTCGTCGTCGTCCGAGGCCGACACGACCCCGGCGATCACGGGCGCGCGCGGCGCCAGGGGCCCGCCCGAGGGGGCACCGAGGCTCGCCGCGAGGGGCGGCCTGGCCGGCTCGTCGTCGGGCGGGGGGAGCGAGGCGGCGGCGGCCGACGGGCTGGGTGCCGCGTCCGTCGCGGCGCCGTTCTGCGCGAGCGCGGGAGGAGGCCGCGGTGGGGCACCCGACACGCTGGGGGTCCCCTTTCGTGGGGGTGGCGGGGGCTTCGGTGGCGCCTTCTGCGGGGGCGGCGGCCTCGGGGGCGCAGGAAGAGGAGGCGCGCTCGTCGCCACGTCCTCGGGATCGACGGCCTCGACCGACGCCTCGCCTTGTGGGACCTCGACCTCCACCTCGATGGAAGCAGCGGAAGGTCGCGGGGTCGACGACTCGGACAGCTCCACCGCGGCCCGCGCGAGCTCGACGGCGCGCAGATCGTCGTCGGCCTCGCCGGCAGCGCGGGCCGCGCGCTTCACCCACGAGATGGCCTCGACGCGCTCGTTTCGCTTCCAGAGCGTCTCCGCCGTCGAGAGCGCCCAGGACACGTCCTCGGCGTCGGTGGGTTTGGGAGCCGGGATGGCCATGCCGCCAGCCCGCAGTCTAGTACAAGAACGCCCACGGCTCACCACCCGTTCGTACGCTGCGCCCACCTTCGTCGTGCCCGAGCGCCCCGAGCGGCGTGGACGCCCACCGCCCACCACCCGTTCGCGCCCGCCCGCGCGATCGTGAGGACAGGCGCTTGCCGCTCGGGCGAGAGGACACTAGGCGCCCTCTCGCATGTTCACCGGCCTCGTCGAAGCCGTCGGCACCGTGACGGCGCGCGCCGCGCGGCCGTCGGGCGCGCGGCTCGACATCGAGACCCCCTTCCTCGATCTCCACCTCGGCGACAGCGTCTGCGTCATGGGCGCGTGCCTCACCGTGACGACGCTCACAGGAGGCGTCTTCGCGGCGGACTGCTCACGCGAGACGCTCGCCCGCACCACGCTCGGCGAGCTCGACGTCGGCGCGCCCGTGCACCTCGAGAGGGCGCTCCTCGCGACGAGCCGCCTCGGCGGACACCTCGTCTCGGGGCACGTCGACGGCGTGGGAACGCTCCGCTCGACCCGCGCCGTCGGCGACGCGAGGGAGCTCTGGTTCGACGCGCCGCCAGGCCTCGCGCGCTACATCGCCGAGAAGGGCTCCATGGCCATCGACGGCGTCTCCCTCACGGTCAACGCGCTCGACGCCCGGGGCTTCTCGGTGACGCTCGTGCCCCACACGCTGTCGAAGACGACCCTCGGCCGCCGCAGCGTGGGCGCGCGCGTGAACCTCGAGGTCGATCTCGTCGCGCGCTACGTCGACCGCCTGCTCTCGGGGACCGCGAACTCGAGAGACCTCCACGACACGCTCGCCCGCGCGGGCTTCACGGATCCACGATGACGCCCCCCCTCGAAGACCGAGTGCTCTCCCACGTCGACCGCTGCATCGCCGAGATCAAGGCGGGTCGGATGGTCATCCTCGTCGACGACGAGGACCGCGAGAACGAAGGCGATCTCACGATGGCCGCCGAGCTCGTGACGCCCGAGGCGATCAACTTCATGGCGAAGCACGGGCGCGGCCTCGTGTGCGTCACGCTCACCGAGGAGCAGGTGGACGCGCTGAGGCTCCCGATGATGCAGTCCGACGGCCGGCGTGGCCCGGCGCTCGGCACCGCCTTCACCGTGAGCATCGAGGCGCGCGAGGGCGTCACGACGGGGATCAGCGCGCACGACCGCGCCCACACGATCCGCGTCGCGGCCGATCCTCGCTCGTGCACCGACGATCTCGTGACGCCCGGGCACGTCTTCCCGCTCCGCGCGCGCAACGGTGGGGTCCTCGTCCGCACGGGGCAGACCGAGGGCTCGGTCGATCTCGCGCGGCTCGCGGGGCTCACCCCGGCCGGCGTCATCTGCGAGATCATGAACGACGACGGCACCATGGCGAGGATGCCGGACCTCGAGCTCTTCGCGCGGGAGCACGGGCTCCTGGTCCTCTCCATCGCGGATCTCATCCAGTACCGGATGCGCATGGACCGCCTCGTGCGGCGCACGTCCGAGGCGTCGATCGTCCTCGATCAGGTGGGCTCGACGTGGCGCGCGATCACCTTCCAGGTGGAGGCGAGCGGCGCCGAGATCCTCGCGCTCGTCCGCGGAGACATCTCACCGACCGAGCCCACGCTCGTGCGCATGCATCGCGGCGCGCTCGTCCGCGATCTCTTCGCGTCGACCGACCGAGAGGGCGGTCACACGCTGCGGCAGGCCATCTCGCTCATCGAGGCCGAGGGGCGCGGGGTCCTCGTGTACTTCCCGCCGGCGGGGCCGCTCTTCCCGCCGGGAGACGAGGTCGCGCCGGTGCTCCACGAGGTCGGCATCGGGGCGCAGATCCTCGGGAACTTGGGGGTCCGCCACATCCGGCTCATCTCGAGCAGCGGGCGCAAGATCCCCGGCCTGTCGGGCTTCGGGCTCACGATCGTCGAGCAAGTCCCCGTCGTTCCGAAGTAGGGTCCGCGCATGCCACGCTCGATCGAAGGCAAGCTGACGATCTCCCCGGGCACCCGCTTCGGGATCGTCGCGGCGCGCTTCAACCACTTCATCGTCGAGCACCTCGTCGCCGGCGCCGAGGACGCCATCGCGCGACACGGCGGCAGCCTCGACGACGTCGTGCGCGTCACCGTGCCGGGCGCGTGGGAGCTCCCCGTCGCGATCGCGCACCTCGCGGACTCGGGCTCGGTCGACGCGATCATCGCGCTCGGCGCCGTCATCCGCGGGGCGACCCCTCACTTCGACTACGTCGCGGGAGAGGCCGCGAAGGGCGCCGCCGCGGTGCAGCTCGAGACGGGCGTGCCGGTGTCGTTCGGCGTGCTCACCACGGACACCATCGAGCAGGCCGTCGAGCGCGCCGGCGCGAAGGCAGGGAACAAGGGCTTCGACGCGGCCTGCACGGCGATCGAGATGGTGGGCGTCGTCCGCGGCATCCTCGCGCTCTCGGACGCAGGCGCGCGCACGCCGAGCAGCAAGAAGAAGGGGCGCGTCCCCGCGAAGTGAGAGCAGATGGGCGCGCGCACAGGAGGTCGTGAGGCTGCCCTGCAGATCCTCTTCGCGAGGGAGGTCGCCGGCGACGATCTCGGCCGGGTGATGACGCACTTCTTTCGGCACTTCGAGTGCCCCGAGGACGCGCGCGCGTACGCCGAAGAGTGCGCGCGCGGCGTCTGCGACGAGCTCGAGGCGCTCGACGCGCTCCTCCGCCGGGCGAGCCTCAACTGGCGGCTCGAGCGCATGACCCGCGTGGACCGGAACATCCTCCGCATCGGGGCGTGGGAGCTCCGGCACGGGGACGTCCCCCGCGCGGTCGTCGTCGACGAGGCCGTCGAGCTGGCGAAGCGCTTCGGCAGCCAGGACTCCGCCGCCTTCGTCAACGGCGTGCTCGACAAGGTGGCCGATCTCGCGGGCGCGCGCTGATGCGGCTCTCGGCCGCGCCGAGCGATCTCCGGCGCCGCACCGAGGCCCACGTGGATCTCTTCGTGGGGGTCGTCTTCGACGACGAGCGCCCCTTCCGCGGCATGGTCGGGCAGCTCTCGTACCGGCTCGCGGGCCGGCTCGATCACCTCGCGCTCGCGGGCTTCGTGACGGGCGAGCGCGGCGAGGCGAGCCTCCTCGGCGGAGGCAAGAGGCTCCCCTTCCCGCGCGTGTTGCTCGTCGGCGCGGGGGCGCTCGGCTCGCTCGACGGCGCGGCGCTCCGCGAGGCGACCGCGCAGGTCATCGATCGGAGCGCGAAGCTGCTCGCGCGATCCCTCGCCGTCGAGCTCCCCGGACGCGCCTACGGCGCCACCACGATCGACACGGCGCTGGACGCCTTCTTCGAGCAGCCATGGACCGACGCGGGGGCCTTCGACGAGATCGTGATCATCGATCACGAGGATCGCAAGGTCGACGAGCGGCTCGTGAGGACGAGGAGGTTCTGACGAGCGTGTCACACCCCTCGACGGACGCGCCGTGACGCCGTGGCTCGTCTCGATCGCCGCGGCACTGCTCGCGACGCTGTGGCTGCGAGCGAGGATCGCCTCGTCACGGCGCCGCGCGCGCGCCGAGACACGCCGGATACTTGGCCGGTTGAGCACAGACGTGGTGGAGACAGGGGGTGGCCCTCGAGTCGCCGACGACCTTGGCACGGCTCGTGCTCGTCACCAGGTTGATGACGACTGAGGATCGATCGTCCTCCGTCTCACGTCCAACCTGGTAGACCCAAGAGAGGCTCAACATGGCACGCCTGTTCGGATTCCTCGCCAACCGTCCCGAGCTCATCGCGCGCGCGGCGCTCCGGCACGAGGCGTTGCTCACGGAGCGTGGCGAGCCGGGCACGCTCGGCTGGGGCATCGGCTTCTACCAGGGGGGCGAGGTGCTGCTCCGTCGCCGCCCCGTCGACGACCGCGGCGAGGTCGACCTCGCTCCCGCCGTCGCGCAGGCGAAGACGGACACCCTCATCGGCCACGTCCGCAAGGCGACCGTCGGCGCGCTGACGACCGAGAACACCCACCCGTTCCGCTTCCGGCAGTGGCTCTTCGCGCACACGGGCACGCTCGCCGGCTTCGAGGCCATGCGGGGCCGCTTGCTGGACTCGATCCCGCAATTTCTCCGCCGCAACGTCCGCGGAGAGACAGACAGCGAGCTCCTCTTTCACCTGTTCCTCTCGTTCGTCCACGACGCGGGGGCGCTCGCGGATCTCGCCGTACCGCCGCCGCTCGTCACGACCTCGCTCCGCGCGACGCTCGCCCTGGTCGACCGGCTCTCACAAGAGGAGGGAGAGGCGCCGCTCGGCATGAACGTCCTCGTGACGCCGGGCGACTACCTCGTCGGCGCGACGAGCGGCGGCGCGATGGCCTTCCGCACGGCGAAGGGCGCCTTCGAGATCTCCGATCTCGTCCTCGGCGACGAGCGAGACCGACCCCGCGTCCCCGACATCGCGTCCGCGCGGCTCACCGTCCTCGTCGCCGATCTCCGCGAGGCGCCGGAGGGGTTTACATCGCTGCCAGAGCGGAGCATCGTCACCGTACGCCGTGCGGACGATCCCCTCGTCGAAGCGCTCTTACGCGCTGCTCCTCGCTGCGACGGCGGCGGCGTGCACCCCCCGCGCGCCGGACTTCCGAACGGTCGAGGCGCTGCCCAGCGCGAAGCCGGTGCAGCGCGAAGGCGCCGAGGCGCGAGCAGGCCGCGCCGTCGGAGAGACTGGGGAGCGCCCCACCGCGCTGACCGTGGCGCTGGGAGAGGACGAAGTGCTCGAGGAGACCCGAGCGTTCCTCCGCGCAGCCGTGGCCCGCGATCCACGACGCGTCCTGGCCGCGCTCGCCGACGAAGCGACCTTTTTCATCACCATGGACCGCCCCGCAGGACAGCTCGCACCCCTCTGGATCGAGCGGCTCCGCAGGCTCGCCTACGACAAGCTCGCGACCGTAGCGTTCGTCGACCGGATCGAGGTGCTCGATGTCGTCGGAGCGGGCCGCCGACTCGCACGCGAGGACACCCGCCCCCCTTGGATGATGCCAGGGGATCTGTACGTCCGCGTTCACTTCGCCGTCCCTCGCGTGGGAGGCGAGCGCCTCTTCGGCGACGAGCTCGGCCTGCTCTTCCGCAAGAGCGGCGACCGGGCACGTATCGTCGCCGCCGTCGAGGATTTTTCGCTACCCTGAGGCCCCATGCAGCCTCCGCCCCCTGAGCAGCAGGCTTCGGCCCCCATCCAGTGCACCAAGTGCGGCGCCCCCATCGGCACGGGCGGCGGGCGATGCCCCTTCTGCGGCACGGAGCAGCCTCGCACGGGGCCGCACGGCGGCGCCGCCTTCGTCGGGCTCTCCGACATCCAGCGCGCGCGCATGGGGCGCTCGCTGCCGCCTCCCAAGAAGTCTTCGAGCACCGGCGTCGTCGTCGGGGCCGCCGTCGCGGCGGTCTTTCTCGTCGCGGCGGCTGGCCTGGGCGTGGGGTACTTCTTCCTCTTCAGCAAGCCACCCCAGGCGGTGCCCGTACCGTCCGCCACGGCGACGACGCCCGCCCCCGCGCGGTCCATCGGCGGAGTCGCGGTGGCCGACGCGGCGCGGGTCGATCCAACCGATCTTCTGCCCGAGATCAAGAAGGGCCACGCCGCCTGGGACGGCGAGCCGAAGCTCCACGAGATCGTCGTCGTCCACGCGAAGAACGGCTTCGTCAGCGTCGTCGAGCCCGACGGAGAGGTCGTGGTGCGCTTCCTCGTCGAGAAGCTCGATCCACGCCAGCCCAAGGGGAAGGAGCGCACGGTGACGCGCGTGCAGTTCACCGTGAAGGCGAACGCATCGTCTCCCGAGTCGTCTCCGGGGACGCCGCAGGACCGCGCGATCCCCGAGCCCAACTGCGTCTGGACCGCCGCGCACCGCGCCGCCGTGAAGGCAGGGATGAACCCCGCGGGCCCGGTCGACGCCCGGTACGGCTTCGAGGCCAAGTACAACGACGCCGTATGGACGTTCACCTCGGGCGGCACGAAGTACGTCGTGGACGGGAACTCGTGCGCCGTGAAGGCGAACTGAGCGTCCTCACGCCGTGAAGGTGCGGCTCCCGGCGGTCCTGTCGCTCTCGCGCGAGGTGCGCGCGCGGGTGAGCGTCGCGGAGGGCCACCACAGCTTCCCGCTGACCCCCGAGGCGGTCGTGCACGCGCTCGACGCGGGCGAGGTGCGCCTGGCGGGCGTGGCGATCGACGCGCTCCGGGTGCGCGAGCTCACGGCGCTCTCGATCGTGCTCGCGCAGGCCGGCGCCGCAGAGGAAGAGGAGGTCCACGTCCCGTGTCAGAACTGCGACACCGTCTTCTCGTGTCGCCCCGCGCTCCTCGTCGAGCTCGGGCCGCTCTTCGATGGAGAGCTCGACGATCCCGAGATCGATCCGGCCTTCGACGAGGGTCCGCATGCGCTCACCGACAGCCAGGGAGAGGGCATCTCGTGGGTCCTCCTCGCCGAGCGGACGGTGGAGGAGCTGCGACCCGTCCTCGGACGCAGCGTCGACGACCCCGAGGTCCTCGTCACGCTGGGGATCGCGGCGCTGGACGAGGTGACCTCGCCCGCCGCGCTCGCGCGCGCGATCGCCGCCGATCCAGATCTCCACGACGACGTCGAGGAGCTGCTCGCCTTGGAGCTGTCTCCGCCTCGCCTCGAGGCCGCACCCGCGTGCCCCACGTGCCACCTCCGCGCCCAGCTTCCAGCGCCTCGACGCCAGGTGCTCCCGTGGGAGCCGCCGCCGGCCGTGCCGCGAGAGGTTCCTGGCTTCCCTTCGGAGGAGCGCTTCGAGGAGCTCGTGGTGCGCTCGTTCGTGCGGTGGCGCGCGGCGAAGGCCCTCTCGACCGTCGAGCTCGCGGTGGTGCACGGCCCGGCGGACGTGGACGACGGGGGCGCGGCGCTGCTGGGCGCATACGAGCCGCCGACGGAGGGGACCCTCACGACACCGCCGTGCGTGAAGGTGTACACGCGGACGTTCCGCGCGATGTACCGCGACGAGCCGTACGACGTCCTCCGCGAGATCGACGTCACGATCCGGCATGAGCTCGAGCACCACGAGGGCTTCCTTGCTGGCGACGATCCGATGGATGACGACGAGCGCGAGCAGCTCGGCGCGGAGCTGCGCCGGCTGGTCGGCAAGAAGGAGAGCCGTCGCCGCGCGGGTCGCGCGCTGCTGGACGACGCGCGATCCTTCGCGGGGACCTGGCCGTTCTGGCTCGCCCTCTTCGCGCTCGCCTTCGCCACGTGCGCGCTGTCGCGATGAGGGCACCCCACCTGCGCGCGCCTACGGGTCCTACGTCTGCCGTGAGGTTCGAGACGGTCGCGGACACCCCACGTGCGCGCGCCTACGGGACGAGCGACCAGCCCCACTGGCTCCTCCGTCGACGGCGCCCCACGCTGGCTCACCGAAGGCCGTCGGCGCCGAGGCTGGCGAGGAGCGCGGCTGCCCCGAAGGGGGCGAAGGCCACGCTGGCTCACCGAAGGCCGTCGGCGCCGGGGCGAGGCTCGGGGCTCTTCGGCGTCCTCGGCTCGGCGGACATCACGCGACGAGCGCCCGGATCCCGAGCGCCCATCTGCTCCAGCTCGACGAGCCCGAGCGAGTCGTAGGCGACGTCGCGGACCTGCGCCTTGCGCAGAGACTCGAGCGTCTCGGTGACCGCGGCCTCGGTGCGCGCGCGGAGGAGGAGCGCTCGGATGGGGGCCTCTTCGTCTTCGAGCTTGCGGTGGACGGCCGGCGTCGAGCCCCGCCGCCACACGACCGCGAACGCGTCACCGACCGAGACGGGCTGTGGGACGAATTCGCCGTTTCTTACCCTCTTCGCGGCGGCGAACAGCTCCGGCTCGACCTTGACGAGCGGCTGGTTCGACTTCCCCTCGGCGTCGATGAAGCCGACGTCGCCGCCTCGCTCGTACGTCGCCTTGTCGAGCGACTTGTCCCTCGCGAGCTCACGCCACTGCTTCTCGCCACCGGGCCTCATGACCACGGCGAGGATCGACTCGGCCTCGCCCTTGGTGCGGACGACGATCCGGTGGAGGAGGATGCGCTCGGGTGTCTGGAACTTGGGCTGGTTGTCCGCGTAGTACTTCGCGACGTCTTCGGGAGTGACGCCCCGCTTCGCGACCTCTTCGCGAAGCGCGCCCATGGTCGCCGCCCGGAGCGCGTCGTCCAGACGGCGGCGGACATCGGGGCGCTCGGAGAGCTTCCTTGCCTCGGCGCCCGCGGCGAAGAGCAGCTCCTCGACGAGCACGGTCTTCACGAAGGCCTGGCGAGCCTCGGCGGGCGTCCTCGCGAGCGCCGAGAGCTGGAACGCGGGCACCGCCGAGAGGCGCTCGGCGATCTGCGAGCGGCGGATCGTGTCCTTCCCGACGCGGACGACGACGGGATCCTCGTCGGCGGTCCGGCCGGGGAACGCGAGCGACACGGAGATCGCGAGGGCCGCGAGCGCGAAGGTGCGACGCACGGGCGCGGACCTACCACGACCCGGACCGCGGCGCTCTCCCGCGAAGGAGGCACGATCGACCGACGCGACGGCGCGTCTCGTCGGGCCCACGCGGGCGGCGACGCACCCTGCGTCAGCCGACGCGGCGGCGCGTCTCGTCGGGCCCACGCGGGCGGCGACGCACCCTGCGTCAGCCGATGCGGCGGCGCATCTCGTCGAGCCCGCACTGGCACGGCGACGCACCCTGCGTCAGCCGATGCGGCGGCGCATCTCGTCGAGCCCGCACTGGCACGGCGACTCGGCGTGGCGCCGGCGCGCGAGCCGCTCGATGGTCCCCATCGCAGCCGCGCGAAGCTCGTCGGGAATGGACGGCGCGGTGAGGAGGTTCATGATCCGCAGCATGCAGTCCTTTCGCTCGTCCTGAGAGCCTTCGAAGCAAGCGCAGCGGATGAGCGCGTGCAGACGCTCGGCGCACGACATGTCGAACTCGCCGCTCTCGTCGGGCGGTGCGTCAGAGGGGACCAATCAACACCTCTCGATCTTTCGATCCATTTGGGGGACCCACGACACCGCGCTTCTCCATCACTTCGACGATCTTCGCGGCGCGGTTGTAGCCTAGTCCGAGTTTTCGCTGAAGCCAGGACGTCGAGCACCTCCGCGTCTCGGCGACCACCCGGACGGCGTCATCGTACTTCGCGTCCAGCTCCCCGTCCTCGTCTTCCCCCGACGAATCACCGTCTTCGTCGCGGTTCTTGACGATGCTCTCGTCGTAGACGGGCTCGCCCTGGCTGCGCAGATGATCAGTGACGGCCTGGACCTCCTCCTCGCTGACGAAGGGGCACTGCACACGGCGCACGTCGTTCGTGCCGTTCATCTTGACGAGCATGTCGCCGCGACCGAGGAGGTGCTCCGCGCCCATCTCGTCGAGGATGGTGCGGCTGTCGACGCGCTGGGCGACGCGGAAGCCGATGCGCGTCGGGAAGTTCGCCTTGATCATGCCCGTGATGACGTCGACGCTCGGGCGCTGGGTCGCGAGGATGACGTGCATCCCGGCGGCGCGAGCCTTCTGCGCGAGGCGCGCGATGGCCGCCTCGACGTCCTTCCCCTGCTGCATCATCAGGTCGGCGAACTCGTCGACCACGATGACGATGTACGGGAGCTTCTCGGGGAGCTTCGGCGCCTCGCGCTCGGGCCCGAGCTCGACGAGGACGCCGTCGTCCGTCACCGTCGAGGGCTCGGGCGGCGCGGCGAACTGCTTCAGCTCGCCGGCGTGCGCGCGTGCGACCCAGCCGTTGTAGGTCGTGATGTTCTTCGTGCCCGCGTTCGCGAAGAGCTGGTAGCGGCGCTCCATCTCGTCGACGGCCCATTTCAGGGCGTTGGACGCCTGCTTCATGTCGGTGACGACGGGCAGCAGGAGGTGCGGGATGCGATCGAAGGGCGCGAGCTCGACCACCTTGGGATCGATCATGAGCAGCCGCAGGTCCTCGGGCGTCCGCCGCATCAAGAGGGACACGAGCATCACGTTGAGGCCGACGCTCTTGCCCGCGCCGGTCGCGCCCGCGACGATGACGTGCGGCATCGCCGAGAGATCGGCGTAGAAGGGCGCCCCGACGATGTCGCGACCGAGCACCGTGGGGAGCGGCGCGGAGAGCTCGGTGAAGCGTCGATCCTCGACGAGCTCGCGGAGGCTGACGGGGATGCGCTCTTTGTTTGGCAGCTCGAAGCCGATGCGGCTCTTGCCGGGGATCGGGGCGATGATGCGCACCTTGCACGAGAGCCCGAGCGCGAGATCGTCGGCGAGGCTCGCCACCTTCGACACCTTGGTGCCCTCGGCCGGAACGACCTCGAAGGTCGACACCGTCGGGCCCGTGTGGATGTCGGCGACGGTGCCCTTGACGCCGTAGTTCGCGAGGACACGCTCGAGCTCTCGGGCGCGCTGGATGAGCGCGTCACGGTCCTCGCGCACCACGTTCGGCGGTGGGGGCGCGAGCAGGTCCGTCGAGGGGAGCGTGAAGGCGATCTCGAGGGGCGCCTCCTCGACGAGCCGCCGACGCTTGGCCCTCGGCTTCTCGGGCTCGACGTCGGGCTCGGCGACGTGATCGACGATCTGGATCTCCGAGGCCGCGGGCTCGGCGGGCGGAGGGGGCTCGCTCGCCAGGCGGATCCTCGCTCCGAGCGCGGGCTCGGGGGCAAGGAGCGCGGGCGCCTCGTCCGCGGAGGCAGGCGCCTCATCCACGCGCGGCTCGCTCGGCGGAGGCGGCGTGACCGCGTCGTCGGCGAGGACCGCCAGCTTCGGCTCGACGGGAGAGAGCACCTTCAGCCCGGGAGACGAGGGCGTCTCGGGGATCTCCGGCTCGGCGCCGAGGATGATGGCGTCGGCCGCGTCCTCGTCGTGCACCTCGGGCTCGGCGCGGCGCTCCCTCTCACGTCGGAGCTCGGCGGCGCTCTTCCAGGCCTCTGCGACGAGCGCGGCGCCCGTCCGCGCCTTCTCCGCGGCCGTCTGCGTCCCCGTGATCGCGCGCTGCGCGGAGCCGATGAAGGAGAACGACTGCCGCGCGATCAAGATGAGCCCGATCGAGGTGAGCCCCACGAGGAAGGAGCCGACGGTCGAGAAGGCCGATCGGAGCACCTCGCCGAAGAGCTCGCCGACGCCGCCCGCGATGGGCATCTGGCCGAAGGCCGTGCCGCCGGCCGCCGCGATCTGGACGAGCGAGGCGAGGACGAAGAGGACGACGAGATCGCCGAAGAGCCGCGCGAGGGTCGCGATCGAGGCGCGCTCGCGGAGGAGCGGCCACGCAAAAAGGAAGAGCTCGACCGGCACGAGCGCGCCGACGATCCCGAGGGTCCCGACGAAGAACCGCGCGAACGCGGCGCCGACCGGCCCGACCCAGTCGGCGCCCACCAGGGAGGGATCGGCCGGATCGGCTCGGAAGGAGAGGAGCGCGAGCGCCGTGTAGACCGCGGCGAAGCACAGCAGGAGCGCGGAGGCCTCCCTGCCACGCGCGTAGAGCCGCGAACGATCGCGCGGGGGAGGCGGCGGATCGGACCTCGTGCGGGCGTCGAGGCGGCGGGGCGCGAAGAGCGTGGCCATCCAGCGGAGGAGCGGCCGTGCGATGTACCGCCCCGGATCCGGGCGGGCCAACTCTCGCGCGCGGGCGTCGATCGCCAGAGGGGCAAGCTGGCGCAGCGCGGCGGCGTCCATCGTCGCGCAGCGCCACTCGCGGGACACACGCGGTCAGGGCCCGCGGAGCGCCGCTCGGCGGGTCGAGGAGTTCCCCTCGACAGGCGCGATTTCGGTAGAGTACAGCGGTCATGCGTGCCTCGCCCTTCGCGTTCGTCTGCTTGTGCGTCCTGGCTGCCTGCGCTTCGGGCGGCGGCGATGCCGAGCAGACCACGCGTGTCGCCGGCGTGAGCGGCGGCTCGTCTGCGGGGACGGCGGGGGCGACCTCCGGAGCCGCCGGCGCCGGCGCCACGGCGGGCGTCGCGGCCTCGGGCTTTCCGTCCAGCTCGGGCACCGGCGGCGGAGGGGGCGCACCCGCCGGCGCGGCAGGCTCTCCCGCCGGCGCGGCGGGCTCTCCCGCTGGCGCGGCAGGCTCTCCCGCCGGCGCGGCGGGCTCTCCCGCCGGCGCGGCAGGCGCCACGGGGGGGGACGCCGGCGCACCGGGAGGCGCCGGCGGCACGGCCGGCTCGAGCCCTTGCACGCCACAGTGTGGAGGCAAACAGTGCGGCCCGGACGGCTGCAACGGGAGCTGTGGCGCCTGCGGTCCAGCGGACGTCTGCACCGCTGGCGGGACGTGCGCTCCCAAGTGCCCCGCGACCTGGACCGCTCCCCTCACCTTCTCGCCCGAGCGGCTCGCCCTCGACGGCGCGACGCTCTTCGTGACCGGGCTCGCCGACGCAGGCGGGGCCATCGCCGCGCTCTCGACGTGCGACGGCGCGTTGCTCTCGTCCGCCACCGTGGGCGGCGCGGGCGCGAACCTTCTCAGCGTCGTCCCGACCCCGAGCGGGCTCTTCGTGGTCGGCTCGACAGCCGACGACGGCTACATCGCCACCCTCGCCAAGTCGCCGCTGGCCCTCACCTGGGAGACCCCGCTCTTCGGCTCCAACGGCGTCGACGCCGTGTGGGACATGGCGCTCACCCCGAGCGGGAACGGCCTGCTCGCGGGGGCGTCGCAGGTGGGGACCGCCGAGGAGACCCCTTGGCTGGTGGGCGGCGCCGTCGGCTCGACGAGCTTCTGTGGTTTCCCGCCCTTCCCTGGGGAGGCTGGGGTGCTCTTCGGGGCGCTCAGCGACCCGCAGGGACGTGTGTTCGTGGGCGGGCGCGTATCGGCCAAGGGGGTCATCGCGCGCTTCCCGGACAAGAACTGTGGGGCCCCTTGCGGTTGCACACCCGACGCGGTCTCGAAGGAGCTCGATCTCGCCGCCGGCTGGACGGAGGTGCGCGCGCTCGCCCAATCGGGCGGGAAGCTGTTCGCGGTGGGCTACGGGACGGACGGGGTCTCGGACGCCTTCTCCTTCCTCGCGCGGTTCGACGCAGACTCGCTCGCACTCGAGGCCGTGTACAAGCACAACCCCTCGCCGACCTCCGACGCCTTCCTCACGGTCGCCGTGGACGGAGGCGTCGTGACGATGGGCGGGTTCCGTGGCTGGCAGGGCGACACGAGCTTCACGAGCGCGACGGCGCAGGTGGTGACGATCTCGTCGTCCTTCGGGCCGGGGACTCCCCCGATCGCCATCAAGGAGCCCGTCGGGGCGCACTACGCGTGGAGCGTCGTCGTGAGCGGCGGCGCGACCTACGCCTCGATGCTCGCGAGCACCGGGATCGTCGCCAAGCTGTAGTCCGCGGGGCGCGCCCGCTGCGCGTCAGAAGTCCGGCTTGACGAGGGGCGGCGGAACGAAGCCTCCACCCGGCGGCTTCGGCTTGTCGCCCTTCGGCGGGTCGCCCTTCGGCGGGTCGTCCTTCGTGGTTGCGGCCGGCGGAGCGCCGTGTCCACCCACGGCGACCGGGACACCGGGACGCCCCGGTCGCTCGGTCGTCGTCGCCGTGGGGAGCGCCGTGAGATCGATGGAGCCAGGAGAGCCGGCCGCCGCGTCGGACGCGCTCGCGGGGGGCGCCGCGGCCGTCTCCACCGCGCTCGCCGTGGGCGCGGACGACGCCTCGGCCGAGGAGGGCGGCGGCGCGGCGACCTTCACGGGGTGCTCCGGCTCCGCGGGCTTGCCCTTCATCGCCATGTAGCCAGCCCCCGCGCCTCCGACGATGACGAACGCGAGGACGCCAAGCACGAGCGGCGCCTTGGACGCGGACTTCGTGTCGGCGGGAGGCGGCGTGGTCGACGAGACGCCCGGGGTCGCGACGGCCGTGATCGACGGCTGCGTCTGCGACGTCGGCGGAGGGAGGCTCGGCGGAGACGGGGGCGCGCCGAGCGGTGGGAGCCCCCCAGGGCCAAAGGAGCCCGGAGGAAGATACAGGCCGCTCGGGAGATTGAGCGCGTTGATGGCGGTAAACTGCCCCGTCATCCCGATGTCGTGCACCGGGCGCTGGAGCAGGCGCTGGGCCTCGGCCACGTTCGCCCAGTGCTCGTCGGCGAGCTTCACGGCCTGGCGGAGCGCGTCGCGCCGCCGCTCGCCGCGGTCGCCGACGATCTCGCGCACGAACTTGGCGACGTCCGTCGGGCGCACGCGCGGCGCCGTCGGCGGCATCACGCGATCGAGCGCGGCCTCGAGCTCGGCGGCGGACTGGTAGCGCTTGGCCGGGTCCTTCTCGAGCGCCTTCATGACGACGGCCTCGAGCGGCCTCGGGTACGACGGGACGAGCGTCGAGGGCGCGGGCGTCGGCCGCTCGATGGTGTTGTGCAGCGTGACGATGTCGTTCTCGCCCTTGAAGGGGTGCTTGCCCGTCGTCACCTGGAAGAGCACGATCCCGAGCGCGAAGACGTCGGTCCGCCGGTCGAGCGCCTTGCCGAGCGCCTGCTCGGGCGCCATGTACGACGCCTTGCCCTTCACCGTGCCGACCTCGGTCTTCTCGGAGCCGCGCGTGTTGGCGAGCGCGACGCCGAAGTCGACGATCTTCACGTTGCCGTCGTACGAGACGAGGATGTTCTGCGGCGAGACGTCGCGGTGGACCAAGCCGAGCGGGTGGTCGTCGTCGCCCTTCAGGTCGTGCGCGGCGTGGAGCCCGAGCGCCGCGTCCGCGACGATGCGCACGGCGATGCCGAGGGGGATCCCGCCCTTGCGGATGGCCGTGCGGAAGATCGCGGAGAGCGGCTCTCCGTCGACGTATTCCATCACGATGTAGAGGACGCCGTTCTCGTCGCCGAGATCCAGGATCTCCACCACGTTGGGGTGATGGATGCGCGAGGCGATGCGCGCCTCGTCGAGGAACATCTGCTCGAACGTCTCGTTGTCCGAGATGCTACCGAGCATCATCTTGACGGCGAGCGTCTTCTGGAAGCCATGGGTCCCGCGCATGCGCGCCGCCCAGACGCTCGCCATGCCACCCTCCGCGACCGGGACGAGAAACTCGTAGCGTCCGATCGTCTGACCGGGCTTGATGTCGCTGAGAGACCGCATGAGGCGTGCTTCGCGTCAGCCTACGGGAAGGAGGGCAGCTCGACAAGTCGACGATCGCCCGCCGGACGAAAATACCCGAAGAGCCGAGCCCGATGCGCTGCCTTCATGCTCCTTCGATCCCCGCGACGGACCGCGGCGCCCGCACCTCGGCGCGGCGCTCGCTCGGCGCGCCGCATTCATGTACCGTCGAGCCCGACGAGCCGCATGAGCGCCCGGGCCCCCATCTTCGACTTCAACCACCACCGCCCCGAGATCGTGGCCGAGGTGGTGCGGCGCGTGACCGGGGGCGTGACCGATCCGCTCGCGGCGCTCGGGGACGCCATCTACCACGAGATGCGCCGCCTCACGGCATCCCACGGCGAGCCAGGAGAGCTCGCCCGGTGGACCAAGCTCGCGAAGCGGATCGGCGCGCTCGACGCCGCGGGCCTCCGCGACGAGGTGCGCGCGCTCGCCGAGATCCACGCCTGGGACGTCGCGGGGAACTTCGATCCGCGCGTCTTCTCCGTCGCGACGCGGCTCATGCCGCCCGTGCTCGGGGCGCTCCTGTCGCCTCTGCGGACGGCGACCTCACCTCGACGGCTCCTCTCGGCGCAGAGCCTCGTCGATCGCATCACCGTCGAGGGCGCGACCGCCCAGGTGGCGCGCCTCGCGGAGCACGGCACGATCGTCTACGTCCCGACACACCTCTCGAACATGGACTCCATCGTGTTCGGCTACGCGCTCGAGCTCGCGGGGCTCCCACCCGCCACCTACGGCGCCGGGAAGAACCTCTTCACGAACCCGGTGCTCTCCTTCTTCATGCACAACCTGGGCGCGTACAAGGTCGATCGGCGCCTCCGGCACGCGCTCTACAAGTCGGTCCTGAAGGCGTACTCGTGCGTGCTCCTCGAGCGCGGCTACCACTCGCTCTTCTTCCCGGGCGGCACGCGCTCCCGGTCGGGCGGCGTCGAGCGACGGCTGAAGCTCGGGCTCGCGGGCACGGGCGTCGAGGCCTTCGCGCGGACGGCGGCAGGAGGACGCCCCCGACGCGTGTTCTTCGTCCCGGCGACGATCAGCTACCTCGTGACCCTCGAGGCCGAGACGCTCATCGGAGACTTCTTGCAGGAGGCAGGCAAGAGCCGGTTCATCATCGAGGACGACGAGTCGTCGCGCGTCGAGAAGGTCGCGGCCTTCTCGACCAAGCTCCTCCGCCACGACGGCGGCGTCGTCGTGCGCTTCGGGGAGCCGCTCGACCCCTTCGGGAACCCGGTGGACGAGCGCGGCGAGTCCCGCGTCGGCGGACGCTCCGTCGATCCGGTGTCGTACGTCACGAGCGCGAGGGGTGTCATCGGCCCCGACGACGACCGCGACGCCGCGTACACGCGCGAGCTCGGCGAGGCGATCTGCCGATCGTATCTCCGCCACACGGTGGTCCTCGCGACGCACATCGTCGCCGCGTGCCTCATGAACCGCCTGCGCAGAGCGGCGAGGACCGACGACATCTTCACCTTGCTCCGCATCCGACGGAAGGCCGAGGTCTCTCGCGCCGAGCTCGCCGAGGACGCCGAGCGCCTGCGCGACACCCTGCGCGCCGAAGAGGCCGCGAGCCACGTCCGCCTCGCCTCTGCGCTCCGATCCGCGACCGGGCGAGGCATCGTGGACGAGGCGCTCCGAGCCTTCCGCGGCACGCACACGGCGACGGTGGTCGAAGAGCGCGGCGACACGCTCGCGATCGGCGACGCGCCGCTCGTCTTCTATTACCAGAACCGCCTCGCCGCCCACGGGGTCGCGCTCGACGCGCTCGCGCCGCGCAGGGAGGCGTCCCGATGACCGGCGTCCGCGTCGTGGTCGTCGGCGGTGGGCTGTGGGGTCGCGCGCTCGCCCGCGCCGCCGCCCGCGCCGGGAGCGACGTCGTGCTCGCGTCGCGCCGAGCCGAGCCTCCACCCGAGGGCGCGCGCGCAGGCGATCTCGCGGACGCCGAGGGCGCGGGGCTCGTCGTCCTGGCCGTCCCGACGAGCGTCGTCGAGACTGTCGCCGATCTCCTCTCGCCACACCTCTCGGGGCGCCAGCTCCTCATCCACGGCGTGCGCGGGCTCGTCTCGAGCGAGCTCTCGACGATCTCGTCCGTGCTCCACGCGAGGACGCCGGCGCGACGGCTCGGGGCGCTCGGGGGCCCAGCGCTCGCCGGGGAGCTGTCGCGCGGTTCGCCGAGCGTGATGGTGGTGGCCTCTGGCTTCGCCGAGGTGATCGACGTGACGCGGGAGGCGCTCGGTTCGCCGTCGCTCCGGCTCTACGGCACGCGCGATCTCGTCGGGCTCGAGTGGGCGAGCGCCCTCACCGGCTGCTACGCGATCGGGATCGGCTACGCGCAAGGTCGCAGCGTCCCGCCGGGGCTCGTCGCCGCCTTCGTGTCGCGCGTCGTCGCCGAGGCGTCTCGCGTCGCGTACGCCGCTGGTGGAGACGAGCGGACGCTGCTCGGGCTCGGGGGGCTCGGAGATCTCCTTGCGGCGGCCGGGCAAGACGACCGCCCCGAGACGAGCCTCGGGCGCGCGCTCGCCGCGGGCGTCCCCATCGAGGAGGCCAAGGCGCGCGCGGGGCAGCGCATCGAGGCGCTCTCGCTGCTCCCCGCGGTCGACGCCTGGGCGAAGGCGCACGGCGTCCGCGCGCCCATCCTCCACGCGATCGTCAACGGCCTCTTCGCCGGCCGCCTGCACGACGATCTCGTCCACAGCCTCATGGTCGCGCCCTTCGACGAGCGCTGATCACCCGTTCCGTGCCCTGCGATCACGTTGCAGAGCGACTTGACAGCGCACCGAGCCCGCTGCTAGTTCCCCGCCCCCTTCAAGAAGGCCGTTCTGCCATGTCCCAACGCACGTTCCAAGAAAAGCCCGCGAAGGCCGTCGAGACCCGCAAGTGGTACGTCATCGACGCCACCGGCAAGCCCCTCGGCCGCCTCGCGAGCCGCGTCGCCACCCTCCTCGCCGGCAAGCACAAGCCGACCTACACGACCCACGTCGACACCGGCGACTTCGTCATCGTGGTCAACGCCGGGAAGGTCAAGCTCACCGGGAACAAGCTGGACCAGAAGGAGTTCGTGCGGCACTCAGGCATCCCGGGCGGCTTCAAGCGCGAGACCTACCGGCACCTGCTCGCCAGAAAGCCCGAGCTCCCGCTCGAGAAGGCCGTGAAGGGCATGCTCCCGAAGAGCATCCTCGGCCGGCAGATGCTCACGAAGCTCAAGATCTACGACACGGCGGATCACCCACACGCGGCACAGAAGCCCGAGGCCCTCTCGGCCTGAGCGCGAGGACGACGACATGACCACGACGAACCGCATCCAGGCCACGGGCAAGAGGAAGACCGCCGTCGCGCGCGTCTGGCTGGCCCCCGGCTCCGGCAAGATGACCATCAACGGGCTCCCCTCGGAGAGCTACTTCGTGCGCCAGACCAACCAGATGGTGGCGAAGCAGAGCCTCGAGCTGCTCGAGGTGCTCGACCAGTTCGACGTCACGGCGACCGTGCTCGGCGGCGGGCACTCGGCGCAGGCCGAGGCCGTCCGTCACGGGGTCGCTCGCGCGCTCATCGAGGCCGACGCCGAGCGGCGCCCGACCCTGAAGCGCGCCGGCTTCTTGACGCGCGACGCCCGCAAGAAGGAGCGCAAGAAGCCCGGCCAGCCCGGCGCTCGCAAGCGCTTCCAGTACTCGAAGCGCTGATCCGGCTCGCTGCGCGAGCGCAGCGTCCCTCGACGAGGCTCCCGTCGCTCTCTCGGTCCGAGCGCGGGGGCCTCGCCGCGCTTCGTGCGCAGCGCGCTCATCCTGGACGCGGCTGCGCCCCGCCCGCCTGCGACGCGCGTCGGCCCCGCAGAAGAAGCGGCGCCCACACACCCGCGGCCGTCGAAGGCTCCCTTTCCTGACAGCCGCGATCAAGGCGGCGACGAAGAAGCGGCGCCCACACACCCACGGCCGTCGATGGACGCGAGCGCGCCGAGCTCCCCCACAGGGTCACGACTCCGATGCGCTTCCGTCGAGTCACCGAGTCGATGGACGCGAGCGCGCCGAGCTCCCCCACGAGGCGTGAGCCCAAACGCCGGTTCGGTCACGGGAACGGCTCCGCGGACAGATCGGATCGGCCTGGCCGCACGTCACGAGGGAGTATGAGCCGCAAGGGACTCCTCTCCGTCGGGCTGGTGGTCGGGCTGTTCGGGGTGGCGCTCGCCGGGCCCTCGTGCCTGGCGGAGGCGCCGGAGGCGGATGCAGGGCCGACGCGCACGGGCGTGCGTGAGCCTGCTCGACGCCGCGATCCGCGCCCAGACACCTCGCCTCAGCCGGTGCGCGTCGAGCTCGTCGACGGCGGGGACACGACGCTCCCCACCTACCGACAGGACGGAACGACCTGGGTGCTCGGCGGGCTCGGGCAGCGGTACGAGATCAAGCTGACGAACACGACCTCACGGCGCATCGAGGCCGTCGTGTCGGTCGACGGGCTCGACGTCCTCGACGGCAAGCCGGCGGCCTTCGAGCGGCGCGGGTACATCGTGCCCCCGTACGGCTCGACGCGGATTGCGGGCTTTCGGCGCTCGCAGGACGAGGTCGCCGCCTTCCGGTTCTCGTCGGTCCGCGACTCGTACGCGGCGCGCAAAGGAGACGATCGCGACGTCGGCGTGATCGGGGTCGCGCTCTTCGAGGAAGAGCTGAGGGCGCCGGTCGACATCCCGAGCCCGAGGGCCGAGGCGGCGGCTCCGCCCGTGGGTGCGGGCGCGGCGCCACGGGCAGGTCGCGAGGCGAGGGACGACGGCGCGCAGGGGATGGGGACGAAGTGGGGAGAGGACCGCACGAGCCGTGTCCGAGAGACGCCCTTCGAGCGCGCGAGCTCACGGCCGCTCTCGGTGACGGAGCTCCGGTACGACGATCGCGAGGGGCTCGTCCGACGCGGCGTCCTCGTCGAGCCCGACCGCCCGTGGCGCCGCGATCCGCGCCCCTTCCCCGGCGACGACCGCCGGTACGCCGAGCCGCCTCCCCGCTGACCGTGGGAGAGAGCGGCGCGGCTTGCCCCCGGGGCGGCGTCGCGCCATGGCGAGGCGCATGGACAAAGCGACGCTCCAAGCGATCTTGAGGACGGCGGAGACGACCGAGACGGAGGGCGGCAGCGAGGTGCCCGAGGGCCGCTCGATCACGCTCTACGCGTCGCACGGCGGCGTGTCGCTCAGCGTGCCGAAGATCTGCTCGCTCCGCCTCGACGGCGGGATCGTGACGGCCAAGACGGCGCGCGGCGAGACGTACGTCGTCGAGCTCGCGGATCTCTTCGCCGCATCGATCGAGGGCGCCGCTCCCGCGGTGACGCGCAAGGCCGGCTTCGTCTGAGCGCGCGGGTCGCCGCCGCGCGCGTTCGGCGATAAGGGCGCCTCCGCGCTCCGTGAGGCCCCTGCTCCTCTTCTTCCGCGCGTGGTTCATCACGCTCGTCTTCGCCCTCGCGGTCTGCCGCTACCTCGCGCGGCGGCTCCTCGGCGGACGACGGCCCCCGGACGAGAGAGCGCGCCTCCTCGGCGAGACGCTCGCCAGGGCGCTCGAGACGCTCGGCGCGACCTTCATCAAGTTCGGCCAGATCCTGGGGACCCGGCCCGATCTGTTGCCGCCGGGGGTCATCGCGGGCCTCGCGCGCCTCCAGGACGACGTGCCCGCCGCGCCCTTCTCCGAGGTGCGCGGCGTGCTCGAGGAGGAGCTCGGCGAGAGGCTCGGGCGGCTCGTCACGCTCGACGAGGTGCCCGTCGCCGCCGCGAGCGTCGCCCAGGTCCACCGCGGCGTGACCGACGACGGGCGCGAGGTCGCCGTCAAGGTGCTGCGCAGGGACGCGCAGAGGGACATCGAGGGCGATCTCGCGCTCCTCACCTTCGGCGCACGGCTCGTGAACGTGCTCCCCGGCGTGCGGTACATGTCGATCCCCGGCGCGGTCGAGTCCTTCGCCAAGGCGCTCCGCCAGCAGGTCGACTTCCGCATCGAGGCCGCGAACAACCGGCGCCTCACGGCGAACTTCGCCGGCGATCCCAAGGTCGCGCTCCCCGCGCTCGTCGAAGAGCTCTCGACCTCGCGCGTGCTCGTCATGGAGTTCGTTCACGGCATCAAGCCGACCGAGGTCAAGGTCGACAGGCCGGGGCTCGCGCTCGCGGGCTTCCGCGCCATCGCGAAGATGGTGTTCTTGGACGGCTTCGTGCACGCCGACATGCACCCGGGGAACATGATGTTCACCGAGGACGGGCGCGTCTTCCTCATCGACACCGGGCTCTGCGCCGAGATCCCCGAGGAGCTCCGCAAGCCCTGGGTGGACACCTTCACGGCCGTGGTCCTCTCGGACGGCGAGCGCGCGGCCGAGCTCTTCTGGGGGTACGCGCCCGAGGTGAAGAGCGACGACTTCGCGGCCTTCGCGCGGGACATCGAGGCGCACCTGGGCCGGCTGAAGGGCCGCCCCATCCACGAGATCGAGGTCACCGAGGCCGTCGGCGGCGCGATGGCGATCCTCCGGCGCCACCGCGTGCAGGTCGATCCGGTCTTCACGGTGGTCAACCTCGCGATGCTCGTCGCGGAGGGGATCGGCAAGCAGCTCGATCCGGGGTTCGATCTCTACGGGGCGGCGATGCCCTTCTTGCTGGAGGCGGCGCTCAAGTACCCGACGGGGAAGCCGCCGCTCCGCTCCGTCGCGCGGGCGAGCTGAGCGCCCGGGCCGCGCGAGGTCGGCGCCGCT
>CAYNEK010000039.1:0-26342 GCA_964396175.1 uncultured Polyangiaceae bacterium
GCACGGCAGCCACGGCTCGCACGGCAGCCACGGCTCGCACGGCAGCCACGGCTCGTGGTGAGCGCGCCGCACGACGGCGGGCTCTTACGCGAACTTGGCCGGATACGCGGCCGAGGGCTAGCCTTCTCGGGCATGGCCTTCCCTCGGCCCCTCCTGCTGACCCCCGCGCTCGGCCTGGCGCTCGCCCTCGGGTGCGCGTCGTCCGGCAAGGCGATGATCGACAAGGAGTTCTCCGATCTCCACGCCGAGATGGAGCGGCTCCAGGCAGACCAGCGGGGGATGTCGGATCGCCTGGAGGCGCTCGAACGCGAGCGCCGCGCCGCGCCGGCTGGCTCGGCGTCCACGGGGGCGCCCGAGCCCGGGGGAGACAAGCCGCCGCTCCGCGTGGTCGTGCTCACGCCGAGCGGAGCCGATCAGCCCGACGAGACCGTCGACGTCGACGACGGCGCGCCGATGCCCGTGACCGCCCGGGGAGGCAAGGCCGACGGCCCCCGCAAGGGCAACCCCGAGCGCGACTACGAGCAGGCCATGAAGCTCGTGAAGAGCAAGAGCTGGGACAACGCGATCGAGGCCTTCACGGCCTTCCTCGTCAGGTACCCGGACGGAGAGCGCGCCGACAACGCGATGTTCTGGATCGGCGAGGCGTACGCGCAGAAGGGCGACGACGCGCGCGCGCTCGAGGAGTTCGCGGGCGTCGTCGCGCGCTTCCCGCGAGGAAACAAGGCGCCCGACGCGCTCCTCAAGCAGGCGCTCCTCCACAAGAAGGCAGGCCACGCCGACAAGGCGAAGGCCCTGCTCGAAGAGCTGAAGAAGAAGTACCCCTCGAGCGACGCGTCGAAGCGCGCGCCCGCGGAGTGACCCCCGAGATCCCCCCATGGCATGCACGTCCCGCTCCTCGCTCGCCCTCCTCGTCGGCACGCTCGTCGCCACGCCCTCGGCGCTCGCCGAGGGCCCGCCGGCCCCCGCCGCGCCGCCGCCCGCCGTCAACGTGACCGTCACGGCCCCACCGGCGCCGAAGCAGCCCACCTTCGACCCGAACGCGGGGCTCCCCTCGAGCGCGCGCGCCTACGCGCCGGGGAAGAGCGACGGCTTCGATCTCGGAGGAGGGCCGGGAGGGGGCACGAGCTTCCGCGGCGGGAGCAACGCGGCCGGCGTCTTCTCGGGCGGCGCGGTGCGTGTGCCGGCGTTCCACGTCGTCCGCCGCGGCGACACCCTCTTCGACATCACGGGCTACTACTACCGGAACCCATGGATGTGGCCGAAGATCTGGAGCTACAACCCCGCGATCCAGAACCCGCACTGGATCTACCCGGGCGACCACGTGAAGCTCCGCAACGACGGCGGGGACGAGCGCGCGACGGGCACGCTCGGGAGCGGCATCATCAACCGCCGCGGCGTCGTCCCGCCCAACACGATCTTCCTCCGCGATCAGGGGTACGTCGACGATCCGCGCCGGGACGTCTGGGGGCAGATCTCGGGGGCGCCCGAGGACAAGATGCTCCTCACGGACGGCGACCACATCTACGTCGAGATTGGCAAGGATCACACGCCGAAGAAGGACCAGGAGCTCACCATCTTCCGCCCGCTCCGCAGCGTCGGCGGCGGCGCGGTCGTGCAGATCCTCGGCACCGTGCGCATCGACATGTGGGACGAGGACAAGCGCATCGCGCGCGGCAAGATCGTCGAGAGCCTGGACGTCATCGAGCGCGGCGCGAGCGTCGGGCCCGTCGGGCGGCGCTTCGATGTGGTGCCGCCCGCGAAGAACCGCGTCGAGCTCGCCGCACGCATCGTCGTGTCGGTGCAGCCGCGGGTCTTCTATGGGCAGAACCAGGTCGTCTTCCTCGACAAGGGCTCGGACGACGGGCTCGTCGCGGGCAACCGCCTCTTCGTGCTCCGCCGCGGCGATCCGTGGCGGCGCGGCCTCTCGGGCGCGGGCGATCTCTCCGACAAGAGCGTCCGCAACAACGCGAACCCGGGCAACGAGCTCGAGGACGTGCGCGGCACCTCGCGCGATCCCGACTACCCCGACGAGATCGTCGGCGAGATCCGCGTGCTCCGCGTCCGCGAGAAGACCGCGACCTGCCTCGTCACGAGCTCGAAGCTCGAGCTGCTCTCGGGCGATCTCGCCGTCGCGCGCAAGGGCTACTGAGCCCCGCCCCGCGAGCACGAGCGCGGAGGTTCGACCTCGAAATCCGTCGCGCGCGGAGGGCTACCAACGCCCGCTCGGCGGGTCCGCGCGGCGCCGGCTCACGAGGGCGGGCCACCGCGCGCTTCGTCGACGCTCCGAGGAGTTTCACACTCGGCGAGCCGCCACGCGGCTCACGAGGGTCGGCCGCCGCGCTCCACGTCGACGCGCGCGAGCGCGGAACAAGCGTTCCGTGAACGAAAATCCACCTGAACAATCCGAGGCTTGGCGTCGGCCCCTGCGACGGCGGCTGCTGGACCGCCCGGACGAGCCTCGACGGCCTCGTCGATGGGTCGAGAGATTGCGCTGGCTTTTTCGACGAAACCACGACTAATGGTGGTTTCCTTCCCAGCTACCTCACGACGGGTAGTGGGTGGCAGCGTCCGAAGGTCCCCCGGCTCCGCCCGTCTGTGGAGAAGCTCTGGAGATCCTCGGGACGCTCGAGCCACCCCTGCGGTCCCGGCGCGACGCGGCTGCTTTCTTCTGGCTGTTCAGTGATCATGAGCCCCCACACCTGATCGCACGAGCAGCCCCCTCCCCAGGACGACACCCTGACCAGCACCCGAGACCCAGCGGAGAACGAGCGGACATGGCGACGGCGACATCGAAGACCAACGGACACACCAGCGCGGCGGACAGCATGGCAGAGAAGAGCAAGCGTGGCGGCAAGGGCGAGCGGCGGGGCGCGGCGAAGGCGCGGGGCGTCACGATCGCGCGGCAGTACACGCGCGCGGGCACCGATCCGCTCGACCAGGTGATCTACGAGCGCCGCTCGTCCGTCATCACCAACCCAGACGGCTCGGTGGTCTTCCGCATGGACGGTGCCGAGGTGCCCGCGAGCTGGTCGCAGCTCGCGACCGACATCGTCGTGTCCAAGTACTTCCGCAAGGCGGGGCTCTTCGGCAAGAAGGACCGTGGCGAGACGAGCGTGCGCGACGTCGTCACGCGGCTCGCGAAGACCATCCGCGAGGCGGGTGAGGCCTTCGGCGGCTACTTCGCCGCGAAGAAGGACGCCGACACCTTCGAGGCCGAGCTCTCGTACATGCTCGTGCACCAGATCGGCGCGTTCAACAGCCCCGTGTGGTTCAATTGCGGCCTGTACCACCGCTACGGCATCGAGGGTCAGGGCGGCAATTTCGCCTGGGATCCTGCCTCGAGCGCCGCCACCGAGACGAAGGACGCGTACTCGAACCCGCAGTGCTCGGCGTGCTTCATCCAGAAGGCCGACGACGATCTCATGGCGATCTACGAGCTCATCAAGAGCGAGGCGCGCCTCTTCAAGTACGGCTCGGGCACGGGATCGAACTTCTCGGCCATCCGCGGCAAGCAGGAGAAGCTCTCGAGCGGCGGGACGAGCTCGGGGCTCATGAGCTTCCTCGAGGTCCTCGATCGCGCGGCGGGCGCCACGAAGTCGGGCGGCACCACGCGCCGCGCGGCCAAGATGGTGTGCCTCGACATGGATCACCCCGAGATCCACGATTTCGTCACCTGGAAGATCCGCGAGGAGAAGAAGGCCCAGGCGCTCATCGCGGCCGGGTACCCGTCCGACTTCAACGGCGAGGCGTACCACACGGTCTCGGGCCAGAACTCGAACAACTCGATCCGCGTGACCGACGACTTCATGCGGGCGGTCGAGGCCGACGGCAGCTGGCAGACCCGCGCTCGCACGACGGGCGAGGTCGTCGACACGTACGAGGCGCGCGCGCTCTGGGATCTCGTCTCCGAGGCCGCGTGGGGCTGCGCCGATCCGGGTGTGCAGTACGACACCACGATCAACGCGTGGCACACCTGCCCGAACACCGATCGCATCAACGCGTCGAACCCCTGCTCCGAGTACATGTTCCTCGACGACTCGGCCTGCAACCTCGCGAGCCTGAACCTCACCAAGTTCCTCCGCGACGACGGCAGCATCGACGTCGCGGCCTACCGGCACGCCGCGCGCGTCTTCTTGCTCGCGCAGGAGATCCTCATCGATTTCTCGTCGTACCCGACGAAGCGGATCGCCGAGAACAGCCACGACTACCGCCCGCTCGGCCTCGGCTACGCGAACCTCGGATCGCTGCTGATGGAGCTCGGGCTCCCGTACGACAGCGACGAGGGGCGCGCCGTCGCGGGCGCGCTCACGGCCATCCTGTGCGGCCAAGCGTACAAGACGAGCGCCGACATCGCCGCGGCCAAGGGCCCCTTCGCCGGCTACGCGAAGAACAAGGAGCCCATGCTCCGCGTCATGCGGAAGCACCGCGACGCGGCCTACCAGCTCGATCGCGAGGCGTGCCCCACGGCGCTCTGGAAGGCCGCGATCGAGGACTGGGACGCCGCCGTCGCCGCAGGCACCGAGCACGGCTACCGGAACGCGCAGACCACGGTGCTCGCGCCGACCGGCACGATCGGCCTCCTCATGGACTGCGACACGACGGGCGTCGAGCCCGACTTCTCGCTCGTGAAGTTCAAGAAGCTCGCGGGCGGCGGCTACTTCAAGATCGTGAACCAGACCGTGCCCGGCGCGCTCGCGCGGCTCGGCTACAGCCCTGCCGAGGTCGCCGAGATCGTCGCGTACGTCTCGGGGACGAGCACGCTGCTCGGCGCCCCTCACGTGAACCGCGCCTCCCTCCTCGCGCGCGGGCTCACCGCCGACGAGCTCGCGAAGGTCGAGGCGGCGCTCCCTGGCGCCTTCGATCTCGAGCTCGCCTTCGCGCCTTGGGTCTTCGGCGAGGAGACGCTCGCGCGGCTCGGCGCGCCCGCGGACAAGCGCGGGGCGGGCTTCTCGCTCCTCGCGCACCTCGGCTTCTCGCGCGCCGAGATCGACGAGGCCAACGACACCATCATCGGGCGCATGACGATCGAGGGCGCGCCGCACCTCCGCCTGGAGGACTACCCGGTCTTCGACTGCGCGAACCGCTGCGGCAAGATCGGCAAGCGCTTCCTCGAGCCGATGGCGCACATCCGCATGATGGCCGCCGCGCAGCCCTTCCTCTCGGGCGCGATCTCGAAGACCGTCAACCTCCCCCACGAGGCGACCGTCGACGACGTCCGCTCGATCTACGAGGCCGGCTGGCGGCTCGGCCTGAAGGCGGTCGCGCTCTACCGCGACGGGTGCAAGGCGTCGCAGCCGCTCTCGACGACGTCGAAGGGGAGCAAGGCGGCGACCTCCGAGCCCGCGGAGACCTCCGAGCCCGCGCCGGTCGCTCTTCGCCCGCAGGCGCTCGCGCCGGTGCAGCTCACCTCGCCGAAGGGCATGCGCGTCCGCTTGCCCAAGAAGCGCATGGGCTTCACGCAGGAGGCGCGGGTCGGCGGACACAAGATCTTCCTCCGCACGGGGCAGTACCCCGACGGGCGGCTCGGCGAGATCTTCATCGACATGCACAAGGAGGGCGCCGCCTTCCGCTCGCTCATGAACTGCTTCTCGATGGCCGTCTCGGTGGGGCTCCAGTACGGCGTGCCGCTCGAGACCTTCGTCGAGCAGTTCACCTTCACGCGCTTCGAGCCGCAGGGCCCCGTCGAGGGTCACCCGAACATCAAGCTCGCGACGAGCATCGTCGACTACATCTTCCGCGTGCTCGGCGTCGAGTACCTGGAGCGCTACGATCTCGCGCACGTGAAGCCGGAGCCGAAGATCCACGATCCGGCGGAGCATCCCTTCTCGGAGCCGCTGTCCATCGCGCCGTCCGCGCTCTTGCCCTCGCCGTCGGCGACGGAGCTCGGCGGGGACAGCGCGGCCTCGGCGCTCGACGCGCAGCTCGAGGAGATGATGGGCGACGCGCCCGTGTGCGACGCCTGCGGCCACATCACCGTACGCAACGGCTCCTGCTACAAATGCCTGAACTGCGGGAACTCGATGGGCTGCTCCTGACGTAGCCGCTCGGGCGTGCGGCGTGCCTTCTTGGCCGCCGCACGCCCGGCGCGGTATGGGTCGCGGCCCGTGAGCTGGACGCGTGCGCCTCGCTGCCCCATCGCCGAGGCATGCCGCCAGCCGCGTCATGGACCGCGCGCCATGACCGCCTCGCCCTCCGTCGGTGCACCGTCGTGGGGATGAACGCGCCGACCTCACCCCCCGAGGACGGCGGCGCGGGCTCGGCGGAGATCGTGCGGCGCGGGCGGCTCGCGATGCTCATTCTGGGCGCGCGGGCCGCGGTGCTCCAGGTCCTCGTCCTGGTCGCGGGGGTCGTCCTCGCGAGGCTCCTCGACCCGAAGGACTTCGGCGTGGTCGCCATCGTGCAGACGGCGCTCGCCTTCTTCGCGATCGTGGGCGACGGCGGGCTCGGCGCGGCGCTCATCCAGCAGAAGGACGAGCCGACGGATGAGCAGCTCGCGAGCGTCTTTTACGCGCAGCTCGCGCTCGGGCTCGTCGTCGTCGCGGGCGTGTTCGTCGCCGCACCGTACGTCGTCGCGCGGTACCCGAGCCTCCCGCCGAGCGCCGTCCTGCTCCTCCGTGCGCTGTCCGTGACGTTCCTCCTCGGGATGGCGCGCGCGGTCCCCAGCATCAAGCTCGAGCGGCAGCTCGCCTTCGGCAAGCTCGCGCTCGTGGACGTCATCGGGCAGCTCTCGTTCTACGTGACCGTCGTGCCCTTCGCGGCGCTCGGCTTCCACGAGCTGTCGCTCGTCGTCGGCGCCATCGCGTCGGCGCTCGCGGGCCTCGTGACGGTCTATGCGCTCGCGCCCTACCGCCCCCGCGGAGGCCTCGTCCGGGGGACGCTCGGCCCGCTCTTCACCTTCGGGCTCCCCTTCCAGCTCAAGTCGGCGCTCAGCTTCCTGAACGCGTCGGTCACCGCGATGTACGGCGGCGTGGTCCTCGGCTCGGCGCGCGTCGGGCTCGTGCAGAAGGGGCAGGAGACGGCGTACTTCCCGCTGAAGCTCGTCGAGATCGTGGGCCGCGTCGGCTTCCCCTTGTATGCGCGCATGCGCGACGATCCCGCCACCCTGTCGCGCGAGATGACGAAGCACGTGCGCGTCTGCGCCTACGGGACGCTCTACTTCGGGAGCCTCGTCCTCGCGCTCGGCCCGGAGCTCCTGCGCGTCCTCTTCGGGCCCAAGTGGGTGCCGGCGACGCCGGCGCTCCAGGTCTTCTCGGCGGCGCTGGTCGTCGGCTTCGTCTCGCCGATCGTGGGGGCGGCCTTGGACGCGCTCGGGAGGCCCGGGATCTTCGTGCGGCTCAGCGTCGTGTGGACGACCGTGAGCTGGGCGGCCGTGCTCCTCACCGTGCCGCTCTGGCCGGACGGTGAGCGCGTGCTCGGCTTCTCGATCGCGTACGCGTCACACGTGGTGATCGGCAACGTGCTCGTCATCGTCGTCGCGAAGCGGATCCTCCCGGACGTCCGCGTCGTGAGCACCATCGCGCGGCCGCTCGTCCCCGCCGTCGTCGCTGGGCTCGTCGGCCGCCGCTTCCTCGCGCCCTTCGTCGCCGAGCCGCTGACCCTCGCCCTCGGCGTCCTCGCGATGGCGGCGCTCTTCGCCATCGGGGCGGTGCTCTTCGATCGATCGGGCGCCGAGGAAGTCTTTGCCTTCGCCGTGAAGAAGCGCGAGGGATCGGCCGCGTGACGCCCGAGTATTTCTCCCATGAGCGCGTGGAGATCGCGGCGCTCGTCCCGCGTGGGGCGCGGCGCGTGCTCGACGTCGGCTGCGGCGAAGGGCGGCTCGGTGCCCTCCTGAAGCGCGAGCGGCCCGCGATCGAGATCGTCGGCGTCGAGCTCTCCGCGGACGCGCACGCGAAGGCGACCGGGGTGCTCGATCGCGTGGAGCGCCGCGACGCCGCCCAGGGGCCGCCCGAGGACGCGGGCCGCTTCGACTGCGTCGTCTTCGCCGACGTGCTCGAGCACACGATCGAGCCGTGGACCGTGCTCACCGCGTACCGTGGCGCGCTCGCGCCGGGCGGGGTCGTCGTCGTCAGCATCCCGAACGTCGCGCACTGGCGCGTCCGAGCCGAGCTGCTCCAGGGGCGCTTCCGCTACCAGGCCGAGGGCATCCTCGATCGATCGCACCTGCGCTTCTTCGATCACGAGGCGGCGCGCGCGCTCCTGCCCCGCGCGGGCTACGAGCTCACGACCTTCCAGCGAGCCCTCGACGACTGGCCTTACACGCCGCGGCTCCGGCTCCCTCGCCCGCGGCGCCGCGTCCTCGACGGCGCGCCGTCGCGCCTCGACGGGGTCCTCGACGCGCTCACCTACCAGTACCTCATGGTGGGGCGATGAGCCTCCGAAGACGGCTCGAGGACGCGCTCGGCTCCTCGCTCTCCGAGCGCTGGGCGGCGACGAAGGGCGATCTGCTCGTCCGCCGTCGCGCGCCGCCGCCCGCCATTCCCCCGCTGCCCGCGGCCATCCGGTCGGCCGAGGACGCGCGCGCGCACGTCGGCCGGCTCCCCGCGCGCGAAGACGCCCTCGTGACGCTCGTCGTCCCCGCGTACGGCAAGCCAGAGTACACGGCCGCCTGCCTGCGCGCGCTCGCGGAGCTCCCCGACGAGACCCCCTTCGCGACCGTGCTCGTCGACGACGCGTCCCCCGACGGCAGCGGCGCCTTCTTCCGGGGGCTCCAGGGGCTCACCCTCGTCGAGAGCCCGACGAACCTCGGCTTCATCGGCGCGTCGAACCTCGGGGCACGGGCAGCCATGACAAAATATGTCCTCTTCCTCAACAACGACACCCAGGTGCTCCCGGGCTGGCTCGACGCGCTCGTCGACACCTTCCGCCTCCACCCGACGGCGGGGCTCGTCGGGTCCAAGCTGGTCTACGCCGACGGGCGCCTGCAGGAGGCGGGCGGCATCGTCTTCCGCGACGCCTCGGGGGAGAATTACGGGCGCCTCCGGAGCCCGCAGGACCCCGAGACGAACCACCTCCGCGACGTCGACTACTGCTCGGGCGCGAGCATCATCCTGCCGCGCGATCTCCTCGAGTCGCTCCGTGGCTTCGACACGCACTACCGGCCCGCGTACTACGAGGACACCGATCTCGCGTTCCGCGTGCGAGCGGCCGGGCGACGCGTGCTCTACCAGCCGCGCTCGGTCGTCGTGCACCACGAGGGCGTCTCCCACGGCCGCGATCCCAAGGTGGGGCTGAAGCGCTACCAGACGGAGAACCAGGCGAAATTCCGCGAGCGCTGGGCGACGACGCTGGCGACAGAGCACCACCCGCCCGGCACCTCGTCGTGGGTCGCGCGCGATCACGGGAGACGCCCGCGGCTGCTCCTCGTCGACGCGACGGTGCCGATGGTGCGCGAGGACTCGGGCTCGGTGCGCATGGAGCGCGCGTGCCTCGCGGCGGTGCGCGCGGGGTTCCGCGTGACGTTCCACGCGTATGCGCCGCCGCAGCCGCGCCACCACGAGCTCGCGCGCACGCTCGAGCAGGCGGGCGTCGAGGTGCTCCGCCCGCCGCTCTCGGCGAGCCCCGCGCGGCACCTCCGGGCGCACGGCGCGTCGTACGACGTCGTGGTCCTCTCGAGGCCGCTCACGGCGAAGCGCTTCGCGAGGCTCGTCCGACGCCACGCCCCGCGCGCGCTCCTCGTCTTCGACACGGTCGACCTCCACTTCGTCCGCGAGGCGCGCGCGAAGCAGCTCGGGCAGCCCACCGACGCGTCGATCGACTGGCGAGCGCTCGAGACCTGGGCGACGCGGAGCGCCGACGTGACCCTGACGGTGAGCGAGCACGAGCGCCGCACGCTCCTCGCCGAGGAGCCGAGCGCCGACGTGCGCGTGCTCAGCAACATCCACGAGGCGCTGCCCGAGGGGCCGCCCTTCGAGGCGCGGCGGGGCGTCCTCTTCGTCGGTGGCTTCCGCCATGCACCCAACGCGGACGCCGTGCGGCACTTCGTCGAGGACGTGTGGCCCAGGTGCAAGGACCGCCTCCCAGGGGCGGCGTTCTACATCGTCGGGAGCGCGATGCCGGAGGCGGTGGCGCGGCTCCGAGGTGACGGCGTCGAGCCGGTCGGCTTCGTCGAGGATCTCGCGGACGTGCTCGGGCGGGTGCGCGTCTCGGTCGCGCCGCTGCGCTTCGGCGCGGGCGTCAAGGGCAAGATCAACTCGGCGATGGCGCACGGGGTCCCGGTCGTCGCCAGCGAGCTCGCCGTCGAGGGCATGGATCTCGTGCGCGACGAGGAGGTGCTCGTCGCCGACGATCCAGCCGCCTTCGCCGATCTCGTGGTGCGCGCGCACGAGGACCGGGAGACGTGGGAGCGGCTCGCGCGCGCGGGTCGCCGCTCCATCGAGCGGAGCTTCTCACCCGCGCACGCCGAGCGCCTCTTCGTGGAGCTCCGCGAGCTCGCCGCCCGCCGATGACCGCCTTCGCCCCGCGCACACACCAGGAGCTCCTCGCCGTCCTCGACGCCGAGGACACGCGGCTCCGGTCGTCGCTCGAGGACGCGCTCGCCCGCTCGACGTGGCCCCGGCGCCGCGCGTCGCTGCTCGGCGCGTGCGACGTCTGTCGCGAGGTCGTCCGCTTCGAGGTCACGCGGCACGCGTCGCTGCGCGCGCGGCTCCTCGGATCGGCGCCCAACTGGCGCGAGACGCTCGCGTGCCCGCGCTGTCGTCTGAACAACCGCCAGCGCCTCGTCGCGAAGGAGCTCGCCGCGCGCGTCCGAGCCGGCGACGTCGTCTACGCGATGGAGCAGGTGACGCCGATGTTCGCGTGGCTCCGGACGGTCGCCGGGATCTCGCTCCACGGCAGCGAGTACCTCGGCCCCGACGTCGCCTCGGGGACGGTGAGGGGCGGCGTCCGCCACGAGGACGTGACGGCGCTCTCCTTCGCCGACGAGAGCGTCGACTGGATCGTGAGCAACGACGTCTTCGAGCACGTGCCCGACGTCCTCGCGGGCTTCCGCGAGGTCGCGCGGGTCCTCCGGCCCGGGGGCGGGATGATCATGACGATCCCGTTCCACGCGCGGAGGCCCGCCTCGTCCGTGCGCGCGCGCCTCGAAGGCGGCCAGGTCGAGCACCTCGCGCCACCCGAGTTCCATGGGAACCCCGTCGACCCCGGGGGCTCGCTCGTCTTCCACGATTTTGGCTTCGACGTCGTCGAGCGGCTCGAGGAGGCGGGGCTCCGCGCGCGTGTCCTCGCCGAGTGGTCGCTCTCCACGGGCCACCTCGGCGGGCCGCAGTGGTACTTCGTCGCGGAGCGCGCCCGGTGAAGCTCGCCGTCGTCGTCGTCAACTGGAACTCACGGGACGATCTCGCCGCCTGCCTCCGGTCCCTCGCCGCGCAGACGCACCGTGCGCTCGACGTGGTCGTCGTCGACAACGGCTCGACCGACGGCTCGGCCGAGCTCGTGCGCCAGGACTTCCCTGCCGTCCGGCTCGTCGAGACCGGGGAGAACCTCGGCTTCGCCGAGGGCTCGAACCGCGGGATCGCCGCCACCGACACGGCCTGGGTCGCGATGCTGAACAACGACGCCGTCGCCGAGCCCGGCTGGGCCGAGGCGCTCGTCGACGCCGCCCTCGCCGCCGAGCCACGGTGCGGGATGCTCCAGTCGGTGCTCCTCTTCCAGAAGGACCCGCCCGAGATCAACTCGACGGGCCTCGAGATCCTGCCCAACGGGACGGGCAAGGATCGCGAATTCGGCGCCCCGTGGCGGACGCCGCGCGACGCAGAGGAGGACATATTTTGTCCGACCGCGGGGGCGTGCCTGTACCGTCGCGCGATGCTCGACGAGGTGCGGCTGCCCACGGGCTGGTTCGATCGCGGGCACTTCCTCTACTCGGAGGACGCGGATCTCGGCTGGCGCGCGCGCCTCGCGGGCTGGAGCGCGAAGCTCGTGCCACGGTCGATCGTGCGGCACAAATTCCACGGGAGCTCGGTTCGACACGACGCCGGCTGGCTCGCCGCCCTCATGCACACGAACCGCATGCGCACCCTCGTCAAGAACGCCTCGCCGCGCTTCCTCGTCCGGACCCTGCCGAAGACGCTCGAGCACCTCGCCACGATCTCGTACCACGCCGGGCCGCGTGGCCTCCTGCGCTGGGGCGAGGCCGTTCGGGACGCAGCCCGCCTCCGGCCCCTCGTCACCCGGATGAGCCGCGTCGAGCGCGCCGAGCTCGAGGCGCGGTGGATGCGCAGGGCGGGGGCGTGATGGACGAGGTCCTCGATCGATCCGCCCTCGAGCAGGCCGCGCTCGTCCGCGCGCGCGAGATCGCGTCGGAGGAGCTCGTGCGCTGGACGCTCGACCGCATCGACGCTCGCAACGAGGCGACACACGCCTTCGTCGAGCTCGCCTACGAGCGCGCGATCCTCGAGGCCCGTGCGCTCGACCGGCGGCACCGTCGCGGCCGCGAGCACCCGCCCTTCTTCGGCGTCCCCATCGCCGTGAAGGATCTCAACCTGGCGCGCGGTCTCTTCAGCCGCTTCGGGTCCCGCGCCTTTCGGAGCTTCTACTCGGTGCGCGACGACGCCACCGTGTCGACCCTCCGCGAGGGCGGCTTCGTGATCGTCGGGAAGACCGCGACCAGCGAGCTCGGCATCCTGCCCGTGACGGAGACGGACATCCACCCGCCGTGTCGCAACGCGTGGCGCCGAGATCGCACGCCGGGCGGCTCGAGCGGCGGCGCGGGCGCGGCGGTCGCCGCGGGGATGGTGCCCATCGCGCAGGGGAGCGACGGCGGCGGCTCGATCCGCATCCCGTCGGCGCTCTCGGGGCTCTTCGGCATCAAGAGCTCGCGCGGGCGCGTGCGGTCGCCCTTCCCGCTGCCGGACAGCTGGTCGCTCGCGGTCGAGGGGCCGCTCGGTACGACGGTGGACGACGTGGCCGCGCTCCTCGACGTGATGGCGGGGATCACGACGTCGACGCCGCACTGGGCGCCTCGCCCGCCGGCGACCTTCCTCGAGCTGTCTCGGCGGCCGCCCCCGCACCTCCGGATCCGCGTCACGACCGCGAGCCCGCTCGTCGCGACCGACCCCGAAATCGCGCGCGCGACGCGCCGGATCGGCGATCTCCTCGCGTCGATGGGCCACGACGTCAAGGAGGGCGCGCCGCTCGCAGCCGCGGATCTCGACAGGTTCATCCCGATCTGGGCGTGGCTCTCGACGCGCGCGCCGGTCGTCGACGAGGCGGAGCTCCAGCCCGCGACGCGCTTCCTCCGCGCGCTCGGCCGCTCCATCTCCCCCGAGCTCGCGCGTGAGCGCACCCACGAGCTCGGGCAGGAGGTGCTCAGGTGGTTCGGTGACGCCGACGTGTGGGTGACGCCGACGGTCGCCATCAAGACCCCCAGGGTCGGCGCCTTCTCGGGCGACGGAGAGCGCGTGTTCCGGTCGTCGGCGCCGATGGGCGCCTTCACCGCGCCGTTCAACGTGAGCGGCCAGCCCGCCGTGAGCGTCCCGGCGGGGCTCGGGTCGGATGGGCTCCCCATCGGGGTCCAGCTGGCCGGGAAGCCCTACTCGGAGGCGCTCCTCCTCGCCCTCGGTCGCGCGCTCGAGCGTGCGCAGCCCTGGCCCCGCCACGCGCCTCCCCCCGCCTGACGCGGGGCCGCGCCCCCAGCCGCGCTCAGCGCCGACCCCACGTGCGCGGACTCGCGCCGAGCTCGCCGGCCCTTGCGCCGACCCAGCGCGCCGCGCCGAGCTCGCCGGCCCTTGCGCCGACCCAGCGCGCCGCGCCACGCTCGCCGGTGCTCGCGCCGACCCAGCGCGCCGCGCCGAGCTCCCCGGCCCTTGCGCCGACCCGACGCGCCGCGCAGCGGCGTGCTTTACGCGAGGGGGAGACGGGTGGTACCGTGCCGCGCGATTCTCCACCGAGAGGGCGCGCATCCGCGAGAGCGTCGCGTCCCGTCCCCCCCCCAGGCGAACCCATGCGCTTCAAGATCATCGCCGTATGTTCGGTCATCGTGGCCATCGTCGGCCTCGCCTCCTTCGTCGCGATGCGCCTCCTCCTCGGCGACACGGTGGCGAACCCCGCCCGCGCCCGCGCCGAGGCCGATCGCGCGACCACCGCCGCCGTGTCCCTCCTCCAGGTCGAGGCGCTCACCATGCAGCGGTGGCTGTCCGAGCAGGCCAACGATCCGAAGGCTCGAGAGCCCTTCCATCGCGAGAAGGACAGCGTACGGAGCGATGCGGCGACCGCGTACGCGAACGACTGCATCGGCCGCGCAAGGCAGGAGTTCCCGACCGCGACGCCCACCCTCGTCGCGATGATCGACGCCTCGGGGATCGCGCTCGGTCGTGACGGCTCGACGCTCATGCGGGGAGACGACATGGGCAAGGTGCACCCCGCGCTCCTCGACGCGATCCAGCACGGCCGCACCGGGTCCGACGCCTGGTTCAGCAAGGCGCGCAACGAGCAGATGCTCGTGTCGTTTGCGACGGTCCGCGATCACGACGGCAAGGCCATCGGCGCGCTCCTCCTCGGGACGGCCATCTCGGACGGGCGGCTCTCGGGCATCGCCGACGCGACGAGCGGTCGGGGCATCGCCATCATCGCCGAGCACGACGGCAAGGGCGAGCTGGTCGCGAAGTCGAGCGGCATGAACGCGGAAGCGATCGCCGCCGCGCAGACCCTCCAGGTGCAGCCGTCCGACCGCGTCGCGGCCCTCCAGGGTGCGCCCGCGTCGTTCGCGGCCTCGGCGCTCGGGCTCCGCGGGTACGGCGACGGCAAGCGCGCGGTCGTCGTCGCCTTCGCGCCGATCTCCATCGTCGACAGCGTCTGGACCCTGCTCTGGCCCATCCTCGGGATGATGGGTCTCGGGTTTGCCATCAGCGTGTTCGCGGGTACGATGCTCGGCAAGTACATCGAGGCGCCCATCGTGCAGATCGAGGAGACCCTGCTCGCCGTCATCAACGGGCAGACCGACAAGCGCATCGAGCTCGAGCACGACGAGCTCGGCGGCCTCGTCTTCCGCATCAACACCCTCTTGAACTCCCTCCTCGGGGTCCCCGAGGATGACACCGACGCCGAGGGCCGCCCGAGCCGGCCCCCCTCCAAGGAGGACTTCCGCGAGGCGATCGCGGTCGACCAGAGCGTCGCGCTGAAGCACGAGCCCGCGGACGCCTACTATCGACGCCTCTTCGACGAGTACATCGCCGCGAAGCGTCAGGTGGGCGACCCGGTCGATCACATCACGATGGACGCCTTCGTCACGAAGATGCAAGCCTCGGAGAACGAGACGGCGCAGCAGCAGGGCAAGCCCGTGCGGTTCCGGGTGGAGCTCCAGGGCCGAGAGGTCAAGCTCATCGCCGTCACGCTCGACTAGACACACATCCATGGGCATCTTCGATTTCCTCAAGACCAAGTCGGCGGCCTCCGAGCCGCCGAAGGGCGGCGACAAGAACGTCGCCCGCTTCGCCAAGGCCGCCGCCGAGCGGCTCGCTCAGCCCTACGATCGCATGGACGCCCTCGAGAACCTCTCGAGGATCGCGACGCCAGAGGCCACGGCGGCGCTCCTCCGGCGCTTCAGCTTCCACGTCGAGCCCGGCACGCAAGACCAGGAGGAGAAGGAGGTCGCCTTCCGCGGGGTACTCGCCGGCGGCAAGGGCTCGGTCGAGCCGGTCCTCGCCTTCTGCGAGCGCGCCGAGAGCCTCAACTGGCCCATCAAGATCCTGAAGCAGCTCCTCTCCGACGAGGAGTTCGTCGAGGAGATCATCGATCTCTTGGCCGTGCGCGACACTGAGTACGAGCGGAACGTCGACCCGAAGCTGCACCTGCTCGCGGCCCTCGACGGCGTGAAGCACGAGGACGCTCGCAAGGAGGCCGAGCGCTTCCTCACCGACGTGAGCGAGCCCGTGCGCTTCCAGGCCGTGACGACGCTCCTCTCCGCCGCCGACGAGGCGAGCGTGGGGCCTCTCGCCGAGTGCGCGATCGGCGAGGAGTCGGTCCGGGTCTGCAACAAGATCTGCGAGGGGCTCCGCGAGCGGAGCTGGACCGTCCCGGCCGAGCACCGCGAGGCGCTCGCGAAGGCCCTCTCGATGAGCGACCACCGCCTCGGGCAGGACGGCCGGATCGTCTGAGCCGTGGACGTGAAGACGGTGGCCCAGCTGGGCTTCATCGGGCTCGCGGCCACCAGCGTGTATCTGTTCGTCTCGGTGGTGCAGGACGGCGACGCGCGCGCGGCGTGCACCCCGCTGTGCGCGCTCGCGCCGCAGTACGCGGGGCGTGACCGGACCGTCCCCGACTTCGAGCTGCAAGACCTGTCGGGGCGCGCCGTGCGGATGTCGAGCCTCCGCGGCAAGACGGTGATCCTCAACTTCTGGACGAAGACCTGCCGCCCGTGCCTCGAGGAGATGCCCTCGCTCGACGAGCTCGCCGTCCTTCTGCGGAGCGAGGGACGCGACGCCGTCGTCCTCACGATCTCGACGGACGGCTCCGCCGCCGACGCGAAGGCGACCCTCGAGACGGTCCTCGGCCGCCCGGCGAACTTCATGACGCTCGTCGATCCCGACGCGGCCGTCGTCTCTGGGAAGTTCGGCACGCGGCTCTACCCGGAGACGTGGCTCATCGATCCGCGAGGCACGATCCGCGTCCGCGTCGACGGCGCGCGCGACTGGTCGAACGCCCTCGTGCTGAACCTCCTCGACACGCTCGATCGCCGCATGGGCGCCTGCCCGATCACCTTCGATCGCGGCAAGGCGCGCAACGATCCGCGCGGGCTCTGCGGAGCGGGCGAGTGAGCCCTCGAGGCGTCGCGGTCTTCTGCGGCGCGCGCGCGGGGCTCCCCTCTCACCTCGCCTGCGCCGAGGAGGCCGGCCGCCTGCTCGCGGCGCGGGGCGTCCCGCTCGTCTACGGCGGCGGCGCGACCGGGCTCATGGGCGCGGTCGCGGACGCCGCGCTCGCCGCGGGGGGAGAGGTGCACGGGGTCCTGCCCGACGGACTCGACAAGCGCGAGCTCAAGCACACGCGGCTCACGTCGCTCACGCTCGTCCGCACGATGCACGAGCGCAAGGCGCGCATGGCCGAGCTGTCCCGGGCCTTCATCGCCCTGCCTGGCGGCTTCGGGACGCTCGACGAGCTCTTCGAAGCGCTCACCTGGGCGGTGCTGGGTCTCCACGACAAGCGCTGCGTCCTGGTGAACCACGAGGGCTACTTCGACGGCCTCGTGGCCTTCATCCATCGCGCGACCGCGGACAGGCTCCTGGCCCCCGAGCAGGCAGAGCAGCTCGTCGTCGTGGCCACGGCGCGCGAGGGGATCGAGGCGGCGCTCGGGTGAGGGCGCGCCTCCCGCGCCGTGGGCTCGACGAGCTCACCGCGGCCGATCCGCGCATGGCCGCGCTCGTCGCGCGCGTCGGGCCCTTCCGCATGGAGCTCACGTCCGAGCGATCGCACCTTTACGCGCTCGCGCACGCGATCGTGCACCAGCAGCTCTCGGGGAAGGCTGCCGCGACGATCTTCGCTCGGCTGGAGGCGCTCTTCCCGCCAGGGACCTTCCCAGACGCTCGCGCGCTCCTGCGGATCTCGCCCGACCTGCTCCGCGACGCGGGCCTCTCGCGAGGCAAGAGCGCCGCTCTCCTCGATCTCGCCGAGAAGGCGGGATCCCTCGGACTCGACGCGCTCGACGCGCTCTCGGACGACGACATCGTCACGCGGCTCGTCCGCGTGCGGGGCATCGGCCCCTGGTCGGCGCAGATGTTCCTCATGTTTCACCTCGGGCGGCCGGACGTGTGGCCCTCGACGGATCTCGGGATCCGGAAGGGCGCGCAGGTTCTCACGAGGTCACGGAAGCTCCCGACGGTGGCCTCCGTCGAGCGCCTGGGCGCGCGCTTTCGTCCGTGGCGCTCCGCCGCAGCGTGGTACCTCTGGCGCGCCCTCGACTGATCCAGGTCCGGCGCTCCTCGCGCGGGCGCATTGCCTCGAGCCATCGGGCGCGCGCTGAGCGGGGTAGCCCAGCTCCGGCGCTCCTCGCGCGGGCGCATCACCTCGAGCCAGTGGGCGTGCGCTGAGCGCGGTACCCCGCTGCGCTGGATCCGTCGAGCCTCGCTCTCGCGACGCACCGTGGGTCCTGCGCGGACGGAGTGGCCCGCCGTCTTGGGTCCATCGAGCCTCGCTCTCTCGGTGCATCGTGGGTACCCCGACGGATCGAGGCGTACCCTTCACGCGGACGGGGCTCGGCTGGTACGCTCGATCGTCGCATGTTCAAGTCCGCCGAGATCGGCCACGCGCTGTCGAAGGCCACGTACGCGCGCGAGGAGCCGAAGCTCCGGCAGGCGCTCCTCGACGCGCAGTACACCCTGCTCGAGCGCGCGCGCGCGCCCGTCGTCGTCCTCGTGAACGGCGTCGACGGAGCCGGCAAGGGCGAGACGGTCAACCTCTTCAACGAGTGGATGGATCCGCGCCACATCCGCACGCATGGCTTCGGCCCCGCGACGTCCGCCGAGCGCGCGATGCCTGCGATGTGGCGCTTCTGGCAGGCGCTCCCGCCCAAGGGCAAGATCGCGGTCTTCTTCGGCTCGTGGTACACTGATCCAATCCTCGGGCGCGTCATGGGGGGCGACAAGCGCTCGAGCTTCGAGCGGAGGCTCACGGGGATACGGCAGTTCGAGCGCATGCTCGTCGCCGAGGGGGCCGTCATCCTCAAGCTCTGGTTCCACCTCTCGAAGCGCGCGCAGAAGCGCCGCTTCAAGGCCCTCCTCGCCGACGAGAGGACCGCCTGGCGCGTGGGCCCGGGCGACTGGGAGCGGTTCAAGCAGTACGACGAGTTCGTCGAGGTGTGCGAGCGGGCGCTCCGCGACACGAGCACCGGCGAGGCGCCGTGGCACGTCATCGAGGGCGCCGATCCCGCGTACCGCTCCATCACCGCGGGCAGGCTCCTGCTCGACGCGATGCGGAGCCGCCTCGACGGCGCGCCGCCGCCGATCGCGCCGCCCGCGCCCCCGCCCGCGCCCCCGGCCGACGGGCGGAACCTCCTCGCCGTCCTCGAGCAGCCCGAGACCCGCCTGAAGCGCAAGTCCTACGACGAGCGACTCGCGCTCGCGCAGGCCCGGCTGAACGCGCTCTCACGGGACGAGCGGATGCGGCGCTCGTCGCTGGTGCTCGTCTTCGAGGGGATGGACGCCGCCGGCAAGGGCAGCACGATCCGCCGCGTCACCCGCGCGCTCGACGCGAGATACTACCGCGTCGTCCCCATCGCGGCGCCGACCGAAGAGGAGCGCGCGCAGCCGTACCTCTGGCGGTTCTGGCGGCACGTGCCGCGCCCTGGGCACACCGCGATCTTCGATCGCTCCTGGTACGGCCGCGTGCTCGTCGAGCGCGTCGAGGCGCTCTGCTCCGTCTCGGACTCTTCGCGCGCGTACCGAGAGATCAACGAGTTCGAGGAGCAGCTCACGGAGGCGGGCGCCATCGTGGCGAAATTCTGGCTCGCGGTGAGCCAAGAGGAGCAGCTGCGGCGCTTCGAGGAGCGCGAGAAGACGCCGTACAAGCGCTTCAAGATCACGCAAGAGGACTGGCGGAACCGCAAGCAGTGGCCTGCCTACGAGCAGGCCGTGTGCGACATGATCGATCGGACGTCGACCGCGTCGTGTCCTTGGACCGTCGTCGCGGCGGACGACAAGCTTCGCGCGCGCCTCACGGTCATGGCCCGGATCATCGAGCTCGTGGAGACGAGGTGGGGCTAGGCCGTCACCCATCGCGTCGTTCCTTGCCCCTGGGCGCCGTGGCGTGACGGGGCGCTGATTCTCTCGCGCCGCGCCACACCCGCGCCGCCGCGGAGGCGCGCGGCGGCCACTTGGGCGCCGGCGGGCGGCCCTGGGCGCCGGAGCGACCTCCGCAGATCACGCGTCGTGGCGCCTCTCGCCCTCGGCCGAGCACCCGAGGCGGCGTGCGCTCACGTCTCTCCGCAGCTGCCCTCGGCCGAGCACCCGAGGCGGCGTGCGCTCACGTCTCTCCGCAGCTGCCCTCGGCCGAGCACCTGAGGCGGCGCGCGCTCACGTCTCTCCGCGGCTCACTTGCCGTAGCGCTTCTCGCCCTCGGAGGTCGTGATGTTCGCGAGGACGCGCGCCGCGTAGAGTTCGGCCGCCGGGACGCCGCGCGTCTTCGCCTTCGCCGTGCGTCCACGCTCGTCGGCGAGGAGCGTCGCGAGCGTCACGTACGACCGGAACCCGTCGAGCCGGATGCCGTTCACGAAGAGCGTCGGGGTCCCCTTCACGCCGAGCCGAGCCGCGATCTCGACGTCCCGCGCGAGCCGCGCGGCTCCCGCACGCCCCTCGATGGCCGTCGTCACCACCCCGGCGGGCGCGCCCGCCTCGATCCCGAGCTCCTCGAGCCGCCCGGGATCGAGCTTCTTCCCCGCCGTGAGCGACACGAACCGCCAGAACGCCGCCGCTCCTGCCTTCTCGCGGATCGCGAGCGCCGCGAGGGCCGCCGCCGCCTCGGACGGATCCGACAGCTCCTCGGCCTGCAAGAAGACGACGCGCAGATCGGCGCCGAACTGCGCCTCGAGCGCGGGGATGAGCGCGAGCTCTCTCGCGGTGAACTCGCAGGTGAACGCGCCGGCGACGACGAGCGTGACGAGCGCGTCGCGGCTCCCTCGCACCGCGGCGTCCGCGGCGACGGGCAAGAGCGCGTCCGCGTCCTTGGGGTAGGTCGCTGGACCGGACGGCGGCGGGGGCGACAGATCGAGCGCGGCGGTCGCGCGAGGAGCCGGAACGACGCTCACCGTCGGGGGCGCGGGGGCGGTCGTCGCGGACGCCGAGGGCGCCGGCTTGCGCGGCGTGCCAGGAGCCGGTCGGACCGAGAGCGACCAGACGAGCGCGCCGGCCGTGACCAGCGCGAGGACCCCGAGCGTCGCGGCCAGCCCGATCGCGACTGTCCGCGTCCCACGACCCCTCGACACGGCGGATGGCGGCGGCTGGGAGGGTGGCCCTGCCGCGTCAGGATCGGGCTCGGGCGGGCCACCCAGGATCTGCGCGACACCATGGGACGGCCGGAGCTCTGGCGCGTGGGCTCCCCCGACGGCAGCGCTCGGTCCCGCCCGAGAGGCCCGCGCGAGCCCGTCGAGGAAGGCCGCGGGCGTTGGCCGCGACGAGGGGCTCTCGGCGAGCGCGAGCCGGAGCGCGTCCTCGACCGCGCCAGGGAGCCCGAGCGCCGCGAGGCCGCGCTGCGCCTCCGCGTCGCCGACGAGCAGGGTGAGCGCCAGCTTCGCGAGGGCCCAGGTGTCGCTGTAGGGTCCAGGGAGCGAGACGCCGCTCACCTCGGGCGGGCACCACGCGGGCTCGAGGAGGGCCCGCGCGCCCCGCGGACCCGAGGCCACCTCACACGCCATCGCGAGCCCGAACCAGTCGACGGTGAGCCGGTCGTCTCGCCAGGTGATCGTCGCTGTCGACACCGCGCCGTGCGCCACGCCCTGGTCGTGCAGCGCCTCGAGCGTGCTCACCACCGGCGAGAGCGCCTCGACGATCTCCGCGAGCGGGCGCGGTGCGGCGAGCACCTCGGTCACGGGCCGCCCCGGCTCGCCGCGGCGGACGGCGGCGACGCGCGGCGTCCCCTCGACGTCGACCGTGCGCACGGAGAGGAGCGCCGAGAGGCCCCGCTGGCCGATCGCGTGCTGCGAGGCGCGGGTCACGGCCTCTGCGAGCGCCGACGCGCTCGTCTCGACGAGCACCGACTTCGCGACGACGACCGCGTAGTCTCCGCCGTCGACGACGGACCGCGCCGCGAACACCGCGACCGCGCCGTCTTCGTACGCGACGCGGTCCAGCCGAAATTCGCCGAGCGCGTTCGTTCCGACGAGGTGCTCGGCCGAGGTCATGCTGGACGGCCCGACTCGTAGCACGAGCCGAGCTTCGTCGGGCCGCGGCGACGCGCTAGGCTGCGCACGATGCAGACCCCCGCGATCGAATTCCTCGGCGCCGCGCAGACCGTCACGGGCTCGATGCACCTGGTCCGGACCCGCCACGCGAACGTCCTGCTCGACTGCGGGCTCTTCCAGGGGCGGCGGCGCGAGTCCTTCGATCGCAACCGGAACCTCCCCGTGCGTCCCCGCGACGTGTCGGCGGTCGTCCTGTCGCACGCGCACATCGATCACTCGGGGGCGCTGCCGATGCTCTTGCGCGGCGGGTTCTCCGGCAAGATCTTCACGACGCCGGCGACGCGCGATCTGGCCGCCGCGATGCTGGAGGACGCCGCGATGATTCAGGCGGCGGACGCGCGGCACATCAACCGCGAGATCGAGCGCGGCAACCACGATCTCGATCCGGTGGAGCCGCTCTACACGCACGAGGACGTCGTCCGGACGCTCTCGCACATGGTGTCGCTCCCGTATCACCTCTCGCTCCCCATCGCGAAGGGGGTGTCGCTCACCTTCCACGACGCGGGGCACGTGCTCGGCAGCGCGGTCACGGTCCTCGACGTGGAGGACGACGGCGCGACGCGACGCCTCGCGTTCACCGGCGATCTCGGCCGCAAGGGGATGCCCATCCTCCGCGATCCGGAGGTGCCCGAGGGGGTCTCGTCGCTCATCATCGAGAGCACGTACGGCGACCGGCTCCACGCGCCATACGAAGAGATGGATGAGCGGCTCGCCGCCATCTTCAAGGAGACGCACGCCCGCGGCGGGAAGGTGATCGTCCCGACCTTCGCGCTCGAGCGCGCCCAGGAGATCCTCTACGCGATCTCGCGGCTCCGGCGGCGAGGCGAGATGCCCAAGATGGATGTCTTCGTCGACTCGCCGCTCGCCGTGAAGATCACGCAGATCTTCAAGCTGCACCCCGAGTGCTTCGACGACGAGGCCCGCGCACGCCTGCTCGCGGCCGACTCTCCCTTCGACTTCGAGAGCCTCCGGTACGTCGAGGACAAGGAGGACTCGAAGCGCATCGATCAGTCGGACAGGCCCTCGATCATCCTGTCCGCGAGCGGCATGTGCGAGGCCGGGCGGATCCTCCACCACCTGAAGGCGACCGTCGAGGATCCGAAGAACTCGATCGTCATCGTCGGCTTCCAGGCGCAGCACACGCTCGGGCGCCGCATCGTCGAGCGCCGCCCCCGGGTGCGCATCTTCGGGGTCGAGCGCGACCTGCGGGCGGCGGTCCACGTCCTGAACGGCTTCTCGGCCCACGCCGACCAGCACGATCTCCTCGCGTACGTGGACGCCGTCCGCGAGCGCGGCCCGCTCCGCGACGTGTTCCTCGTCCACGGCGAGCGCCGCGCCCAGGACGTCCTCCAAGGCAAGCTGGGCGAGCGCGGGGCCGGGCGCGTCTTCGTCCCCGCGTCGCGCGACGTCCACCGCCTCGACTGACGCCCCTTGACGCTCCGCGTAAAGAGGGGTCGGATGGAGGCCATGAGCACCGAGCCGAGCGCCCAGCCGAAGTCGAAGCGGGTCATCAAGCGCTACTCGAACCGAAAGCTCTACGACACCAAGGACTCACGCTACGTGACGCTCGGGCAGATCGCGGAGATGGTGCGCTCTGGCGAGGACGTGCAGGTGCTCGACAACGCGAGCCGCGAGGACAAGACGGAGGCGACGCTCGCCCTCATCCTCAGCGAGGAGGTGAAGAGCCAGCCCAAGCAGCCCGCGCTCTCGGGGCTCAAGGACCGGCTCATCTCGCAGCTCCGCGAGTCACCGCTCGGGCGGCTCATGGGGGACAAGGACGACGAGGCCGCGCCGATCTCGGGCGATCAGGCGAAGGGTGCCGCCCCGCGTGGCCCCGAGAGGCCCGCCGCCGAGCCGCCGCCCGCGACCGAGGGTCAGGCGGCCCCTGCCCCGCGCAACCGGCTCCAGCAGACCCTCGACGAGTGGCAGGCCGCCATGGACGAGCGGATGAAGCAGCTCGACGAGCGGGTGAAATCGCTCTTCCCGGGCGCCTCGGGCAAGACCGAGCCGAAGGCGCAGGCCGCGGGCGGCGCCGACGATCTCCGCCGGCTCGCCCAGCGGGTGGCCGACCTCGAGAAGCGCCTCGCCCTCCTCGAAAAGCGCGCGTCTCGGGAATAGGCGCTATCCTACGGTCGTTTCTCCCCGCGACATGACGAACGGCCCCGCACCCAGCGCTCGCGACGCGTTCGAGGAGGACGCGCTCCAGCACCTGGATGCGATGTTCGGCCTCGCGTGTCGGCTGACGCGCAACCCATCCCGAGCCGAGGACCTCGTGCAGGACGCCATGGTGAAGGCGCTGCGTGCCTTCCACCAGTTCGAGGCGGGGACCAACCTGAAGGCGTGGCTCCTCCGCATCGTCATGACCACGTTCTTCACCGAGTACAAGCGCAAGGCGCGCGAGGAGCGGCTCATCGAGAGCCCCGACGCCGACGTCCTCAACGACAGCTTCCTCGGCGCCGAGACGCTCCGGGGGATGCGCGCGGTCGAGGAGAACGCGCTCGCCCCGCTGCTCCGCGAGGAGCTCGCGCGGGCCGTGGACGAGCTGCCCGAAGACTACCGCGTCGCGGTCGTGCTCTCGGACGTCGAAGAGCTGTCGTACAAGGAGATCGCCGCCGTGATGGGCTGTCCCATCGGGACGGTGATGTCCCGGCTCCACCGGGGCCGCGCCATCCTCAAGGAGCGGCTCTACGAGCAGGCCAAGGCGCTCGGCATCCTCCACGAGGTCGAGGGCGGCGCGGTGGACTTCGTCGAGTACCGCGCGAAGCGAAAGGCGGCGATGTCGTGACCCAGATGCTCCCCTCCTCCTGTCGACGTCTCGCGCCGCTCGTCGCGTCCTTCCCGGATGGCGAGCTCGACGCAGCCCAGCTCGCGAGCGTCGAGTCCCACGTGACCGAGTGTGCTTCGTGCCGCGAGGAGATCGCGCTCCGGGGCGCGCTCCGTGCGTCGCTCCGTGCGGCGGCGCCCAAGGCGTCCTCGTCGCTGCGCGAGCGCGTCCGGCAGCGGCTCGCCGACGAGCGCGCCGTCCTCGACGTGGAGGTGGTCGCCCCGCCGGCGCCGCTCGCATCCGCGCCCGCGAGGATGGTGGTCCCGCTGCGCCCCCTCCGGACACCCCCGCGCTCGCGCCTCCGGGTGAGGCACGTGATGCCCTTCGTCGCCGCCGCCGCCGCCGCCTTCGTCTACGCGACGCAGTCGGGCAAGCCGGCCGACAAGGACGTCTCGTCGCACGCGGACGCCTCTGCTCGCCCGACGTCGCAGGCCGCGGCGGTCCCGCTCGACGGCATCCTCGACGACCTCGTGTCGCTCCACAAGTCGCCTCTCCCCCCCGAGGTGACGGCACAGGACGAGGTCCGCAAGTTCGATCCCTTCGTCGGGGTGCCCGTCGAGCCGCCCAAGTTCCAGGCCTTCGGCGCGCAGTGGATGGGCGGTCGCGTGCTCCCCATCCGCAGCTCACGCGCCGCGATGCTCCAGTACGCGATGGGCGGCGGACACCGCGTCACGGTGTACGTCTACGACGCCAAGCGCGTGAAGCAAGAGTCCCACACGCTGCTCCCGCTCATGGTCCGCAACCGCCCCGTCCTCTCGGGCAACGTCGCGGGGGTCAACATCGCGGCCGTCGAGCGGCGTGGCGTCGGCTACGCGGTCGCGACGGATCTCGGCGAGCGCGAGTCCGTCGAGCTCGCCGCGGCGAGCGAGTGAGCCTCGCAATCGCCGGTTCCTTCTGGGTGGGCTCTTTGTTAGCCTCGCGAGGCCATGAGCGACAACGCGCGGTTTCTCGATGCCTTCCCCACCTGGCTGAAGACCCTCGGCGAGGACGTCTCTCTGCTCGCGGGCGTGCTCGCGGACGACGGCGAGTCGGAGGCGGTGCGGCGCCTCGGCGCCGGCGCGGCGAACTACCTCTTCAAGTCGCTCGATCTCATCCCCGACGGCATCGAGGATCTCGGCTACCTGGACGACGCCTTCGTCATGCGGGTCTCGGCGGCCCTCGCCTCGGCGGCGGGCTCATCCTCGACCCACGTCGCGAAGCTCGCGCAGGAGGCCGTCCTCGTCCGTGAGTTCTTGGGAGTCGACTACGCTCGCCTCGAGAAGTACGTGCAGAACCTCGGGAAGGGCGCCGCGCGTGGCCGCACCGTGGACGAGATCCTCACCAAGCCCGAGGTGCGCTCGGCCTTCCTCAGCGAGGTCTCGGGGTGGTCGTCGAGCTACGAGGCGCCGTCCTTCTCGCGTGACGACAAGACCCTCGCGAAGATGAAGCGCTTCCTCGACGAGCGCCTCCCGCGCTGAGCGCGCGTGGATCCCTGCGCCGGCCCCGCCCAGCGAGCTCCGCGGCGCGAGTGACGAGGCGCGCACCGCACGCGCGAAGAGATCCTCGCGGGCCTCTTCGCCCAGGATCAAGCGGGGCGGCGCGAGGACGAGGCGCGCACCGCACGCGCGAAGAGATCCTCGCGGGCCTCTTCGCCCAGGA